>JAFGWM010000068.1 GCA_016937155.1 Deltaproteobacteria bacterium | reverse complement strand
AACATCTCGTTTTTACATAAATATTACGATTTTAGTGCTCAATTTTTAAATATTTGATTGATTTAAATGAAAACTTTTTTATTCAAGCATGACTTAACACAAAAACATCGAATTTCCGGATGGGAACTAATTAAGACTATTTTGAAAAACGAAGGATATTTAATCTCGTGTGCTACTGATGGCTATTCAGCACTGGGCGAATTGAAGAAAATGGAACCGCCTATAGATCTCATTTTAACAGATTTAATCCTACCTGGATTCGGAGGAGAAGATCTATGGCGTATTGCAGAAAACATTTACCCCCGTATTAAAGTTGTGTTCATGACAGGTTATATGGACTATATTCTTTCCGATACAATGAAAAACATTCAACTTCTTAAGAAACCTTTTTCTATTTCTGATTTAAAGAAGGCAGTTAGGTCAACTCTTAAATCAAAATTTACATTGGATACAGAAAAAATTTAAAGTTTTACATTTTGTACCGATAAATTACTTAACACTGAATGGTTCTGTCTCATTTTTTTTACCCTCGGTGATAACACCGAAGAAAAGGAGACAGAAATGTCGATAAACAGTATAGGTAGCAATTCAACAAGTTGGCTTAGTGCCATGTCACGGTCGTCTTCGTTGTCATCCAGAGAAACCTCTGAAAATTCAGAGGTCCGGTTCCGACAACAGGATAAGGGAGTCAGTGAGAACCTTCAAAGCAAAATCGAGTCTGCAATTACTGATGTACTTGGAGGACTTGATAAGTCATCATCTGCAGATCAGGTTGCACTGGCGATTCAGGATGCGGTAAACTCAGTGATGGAAGAAAGTGGTATAGATGCTTCTTCCATGAAAGGCTCACCAAAACCACCTCCCGGACCACCCCCATCTGAGATGTCCGAAGATGAGATCGGCGCTATTTTTGATGAAGCTGACACCGACAAAGATGGAAAAATAAGTGCACAAGAACTTGCCGCTTCACTTTCAGATAGCAACATTAATGTAGAAGACCTGCTGAAATCGCTTGATTCAGACTCCGATGGACAGGTAAGCAAGACTGAATTTGTTGAAGGAGCAAAAAAACCACAACAAAATCCAGAGATACCTCCACCTCAAAAGGAATCTAAATCTCCCACTGAATTCGAAAACATGCTTAGTGGAATTCTTGAAAACGCTGGATTTGATGCTGAATCAGTAATAGCAAAACTGGCTACAACAGATAGCAGTTCTTCTGTGGGTTCAATGGCTACTTTATCAAACTCATATAGTTATACCAAAGTTGATACTTGGGTTTAAACTGCATTAACAATATTGACATTAATGAACAATCTTGACCATTTTACCATGCCTCTGATAGACCTTTTTAGAACAGAGTCATTTAAAGAATGTACAATGTGCAATAACTCATGGAACTGAAGAGATGATTTTCTCAGTGATCATGATCTTGTGGACAAAGGATACATCGCGGATTTTGAAAAACTTGAAAAGGAATTTTTCTTTTTCCCCATGACATTGAGGGCTGTAAAACAACCTTAGCTGTCAAGGCAGGCTTGTTTTTTGATTTTTATAGAGGTGAACCTTGGACTACCCTTGTGTATAATTCAGCAACATGTGGAGGTTATTATCTTGATCGTGAATCCTTTGCTTTGTGTACAGCAAAATGCGAATACGCTTTTATTAGGGACATAATCAAGTTTATCACTATACGTCGTCGCTGAAAATCCTGATAAGAAACTGATACGATAGTGAAGAATTAAAACAAATTTTTGTCTAACTCCTCAAAAAATCCTACTTTTAGCGTACCGCTACTCTTTGCTTTGATAATAGATATTCGATAGTTAAATTTGGATTTATTAAAAAAAAGCCTCACCGGGGAAAATGTGAACGATTTTTCAGGAGATATAGAGACAACATCTGAGAGCGGCAAAGGATGGTTATAGATTTGCCGTAATGAAAGAAAATTAACACACTGAAGGTTCTGAAGAAATTGTTGCCTTTGTAAATACCGTCAGTCCGGAGGTCTTCAAACTCGGTTCCGGTGGATGCCCTGCCAGTATATATTTGATACGAACCGTTCACAAGGTCCGGTGAGGAATAATGAATTGACTGATTTTTATTGGGACGTCTTATTAAGACAAGATCTGATTTTTTTGAATTTAAATCCGAGAAAGTTGATTGGGGTAAGTTTTTTTTGTGTACAAAAAAGGATATAGGAATTTTGGGTGTTGTCATGAGGAATATGGTTATTATTTTTAAAAAGTGTTCTTTCTAAGATTATAATAAAGCAATAATGACCACTACTTTCACATGGAGTTTGTTGGGTGAATAAAAGAAAAATTAATGACAATTTACTCACTGTGCCTTCTTTAATAATACCTGCATCGCAATGCTCCCAGTGGTTGGATTCTGAAGATTCAAAATCGTTTACAACATGGAAAAAATTTTCTTCTTATCATAAAATTATATTCATAATTTGAGTTTTCTTTTTGACGTCCTTTAACAAAATGACAGGATTGCGGCTAAAAACCTTGAGGATTTTAAATAATGAGATCAGTTGAGATAGTTCCGGTCCGTACTAGAGACATAGGTTACAAAAAGCAAAATAACATAGGTGACATAATAGGGAATCTGGAGGAGATAAAGGATGCCCTGGAAAGAGAAAACATCTATGGATCTAAAAATGGAACTGATCAAAAGAGTAGAATCTGGAGAAAGTGTAACAAGTCTAAGTGTGGAATATGGTATTTCAAGAAAAACGGTATATAAATTCTTAGATAGATACAAGAAAGAAGGGACAACTGGATTAGCAGAAAGAAGTCGAGCACCCCAAAATAGTCCAAACAAAATTCCTGAAGAAATAAAGGAACATATACGGGAATTGTGTTTAAGATATCCCAACTGGGCAGGAAAAAAGATACGTCAAATTTTAATAAAAGAAGGTCATAAATGGAGAATACCATCATCGGCGACCATTGATTTGATTAGAAAAAAGGCTGGTTTGGTAACGCCAATAAAAAGGAGGTACAAATCAGTATTGAGCAGACCTGTGATAAATAAAGAAAATCAATTGAGTGTATGGACCATTGATTATAAAGGAGAATTTAAAACTGGAGATCGTATTTATTGTTATCCTTTAACGATAACTGATTATAATTCCAGATTCATTATCGCAGTTGAAACCCATGATTCCATTAGTCTTGATAAAACTACTGCAGTCTTGAAAAGATGCTTTATTGAATATGGCGTTCCTGATGTAATATTCAGTGACAATGGTTCGCCTTTTAGCAATCATCAATCATTACTGGGTCTTACTCGATTGTCTGTATGGCTTCTGCAACATGGTATAAGAATTGGCCGGATAGAACCTGGCAAACCACAACAAAATGGCAGGCATGAAAGAATGCATCTTACTTTAAAGAGAGAAACAACAAGACCCGCAGCGGCAAATCTCCTCGCACAGCAAGAGAAGTTTGATAAATTTATATATGAATTCAATTATGTCAGACCACATGAGTCATTAAACATGCTTACTAAGTGTTACAAGCAATTTTTCAAAACACTGTCTTTTAGGCAAAGAAAAAACTTGACAACAGTAACTTGTTAGATATATCTAACGCAGTCTCGTTTGTAAAGGAGTATTTTATGCTGTATACACTTTTAAGTATGTTTTTCATTGTGAATAATTTCCCTCAAAACAACTAGGTCAATGTTGATCAAAAGCCTCAGCAGCGTTCTGGGGGCGTTGATAAATCGGAGATAAAGAACCTTAAAAACCGGGTAATTTATCCAAAAATCCTGATAACTGTACCCGTGAAGTATCCAATTGATCAGTATCGCGCGGGAATTGAATCCGATGTGTGTCTATCTGTCACAGTTGGCACCAAGGGCGAAGTATTAAAAGTTGAAGTCAAAAAATCTGGTGGAAAAACTTTTGATACTGCAGCAATTGCAGCCGCTGAGAAATACACCTTCACACCAGCGACAATTGATGACCTTCCTGTGGTAGTTAAAGTAAAACTAAATATTCCATTCAGGATTGCAAAGAAACAATCAGTTGATAAATCCAAAACGGCTCAGGATAACAAGACTGACATTAAAAAAACTCAACCTGACGGACAAAAGTCCGATAATAAAGAGGATAATAAAACCGGAAAACCAGGCACTGAAGTTCCATCCGACAAAACCGAAAACAGATTAATACAACCAACCTGGGTTAATATTTTGTCTCACCGGGGGACAAATCCAGTGCCAGATCATTGAGAGGGCACTTTAGCCCCGTCTTATTGTAGGTATGTCCCTAGGGGGGGTATTGCACCAATAGATGTCCCACCGATCCAGGTTGAAATTTCATTTTTAAATTCACTCAATATTTCGCATAAAGCAAGATAAATATATAACATAACTAATAAAATCGGTTGTTAAAATTAAAAATCGTAAACCTTTTTTAGCGGAGTTACGACCTTTATTTTATTGTTATTTGACTTTCTCAACTGTATATATAAAGCCCATGGAGGTTTACTATGAAAAAAATTATCGCTATTTTATTATTTATTTTAGCAAATTCATGCCAAGCTAAGACTCAAAGAGAAACTGCACCATTATGTAAAGAACCACCTATAAAGTTTGAAAGGAAACCTGCAAGTCCAATTATAACAGTAAAAGCTGGGACGGGATTGCAAGGCACTTTCTACTACTCGATTGATACCGCTTCCAAGACTTGCCTTATGACTTGGGTATATTGTCATGGATGTGGTTCCTCAGCACCGGTACCTTGCTGTAATCTCAAACGTGTACCGGAAGTAGACAAAATCATCAGGTGGAAAATTCCAGGATGTAATAATGGCACACCTGCCACTGAGTGAAAACGGTTCGAAATAGCACTAAGGATCGATCCGAAACAAACAGGCAATGGATTCTAATACAACCAACCTGGGTTAATATTTTGTCTAATTCAAGGCTTTCTTTGACTTGTCATTATATAACTCTGGCGGAACATTCCCCAATCCGTAATTCCAAATCCACTTAAATCTGTAAAAAGAATATTTTACATCCGGTATTCATCTCAGTATATTTACAGGGTGAATTAAAGTTGGAGTATTGTACTTGCAGCATTCCTTAACTGCCTCTGCTGAGGTCATGGCAAAAAGCAATAGCCCCCAAGAGGAGTATGAGACATGGCAGAAATAGATGTTCGCTGGTTGTCAGTGGACGAGATATGCAAATACCTTGGGATCGGTAAGAACACCATCTATAAGTGGATCGATAAGCACGGTATGCCCGCTCATCGAATGGGACGCCTGTGGAAGTTTAAAAAAGAACAGGTCGACGCTTGGGTTGAGGATGGCGGCGCGGCTGCAGGCAATGAGCAAGATGATAAAAACAAAGGCGAATAACAGAAACAGGAGTTTATAGATGACAAGCAATCAACAACGTGCGGCACTGCAGCGCCAGATCTGGCAGATAGCGAATGATGTTCGGGGCGCAGTAGATGGATGGGATTTTAAGCAATATGTACTCGGTACGCTGTTTTACCGCTTCATCAGTGAAAAATTTTCCAGCTACATCGAGGCTGGTGATGACAGCATTAACTATGCTGCATTGGACGATGGTGTAATCACTGCAGAAATCAAGGATGATGCTGTTAAAACCAAGGGCTATTTCATTTATCCCAGTCAATTGTTCGCCAACATCGCTAAAGGTGCGAATACCAACGACAGTCTGAATACCGACCTCGCCGCCATATTTACTGCCATTGAAAGCTCTGCCAACGGTTACCCGTCGGAGGTGGATATCAAAGGCCTGTTTGCCGATTTTGATACCACCAGCAACCGCCTCGGAAATACCGTAGCCGATAAGAATACCCGTCTGGCAGCTGTGGTCAAAGTGGTCGCCGGGCTTGACTTCGGTGATTTTCACGGCAGCCAGATCGACCTGTTTGGCGATGCCTACGAGTTCCTGATCTCAAACTATGCCGCCAATGACTACAACCTCTCTGTCAGCTCCTATGTCGAAGCCAAAGACACCCGTGAAGTAATCGACATTACGGAGCTCAATAGCGAAATCAAGACAACCGTGGAGAAGATAGACAAGCTCCGCGCAGATATTGATCCCATCGTTGCGGAGATTTAAGGGGAAGAGGCATGAGCAATCCAGAAAAGCAAATCGTTATCTTCAGAAGCGATGATGGCAAAATATCGGTAGATGCCCATTTTGATTCCGAGACGACATGGCTCTCGTTAGACCAGATGGCAGAACTCTTCGATAGGGATAAATCTACTGTATCCCGCCATATCAAGAACATCTTTGACGAAGGGGAACTGCAGCGGGATTCAGTTGTTGCAAAATTTGCAACAACTGCCTCCGACGGAAAAACCTATCAGGTGGATTACTACAATCTGGATGTGATCATTTCGGTCGGCTATCGGGTAAAATCGCTACGTGGCACACAATTCCGAATCTGGGCCACTCAGATTCTTAAAGAGTTTCTTAGAAAAGGATTCGCCCTCAACGATGAGCGCTTAAAGAACCTCGGCGGCGGCAATTACTGGAAAGAGCTGCTGGACCGGATTCGCGACATCCGTTCCAGCGAAAAGGTGATGTACCGCCAGGTGTTGGAACTCTATGCCACCGCCACCGACTATGATCCCCAAAGCGCGGAAAGCCTTAAGTTTTTTAAGATCGTACAAAACAAATTGCACTACGCCGCCCACGGTCACACCGCCAGTGAAGTGATCTATCTGCGCGTCGACAGCGACAAACCCTTTGCGGGCCTAAGCAACTTTAAAGGCAGCCAGCCCACCCAGGCCGAAGCCATGATTGCCAAAAACTACCTCAGCGAGCAGGAGCTGCGGGTGCTAAACAATCTCGTATCGGCCTATTTTGATTTAGCCGAACTTAACGCCATCGAACAGCGCGAAATGCACATGGCCGATTATGTCCGCGAGCTTGACACCATTCTCAGATCAACCAACAGAAAGCTGCTGGATAACGCTGGCAAAATCTCAAGCGGAGATGCCAAAGAAAAAGCCAAACTCGAATACCGGAAGTATAAAGCCAGGACGCTGGAAAACGTGGAAAAAGAGTACCTCAAAACCATCGCCACCTTGGAAAAACAGGCCAAAAAAGAAAGCCGCAAAAAAGGGGGGAAATCATGAGCAGTTCTCAGAGCACAAAGCGCAGTGCACCGTTTTTGGAAAAACTGCTGGATGGTGCTGAGGTGGAGTGTAAGACGTTGGGGGATGAAACATTTATTGAAGTTGCGAACAGGGGTAGAAAGCCTGTGAAAGCTTCGTTACGCCAACCCGGTAAAACTCCCTACTATGTTTCTGCGGTTAATGGGAGCTCATTAAGTTCTGCCCGGGCTTCTCTCCATGTTGGGAAATATTTGTTAAGTAGAGAGACAATCCGTTCACTGTGAGTTGGTTCTATGAGGTGCAACATTTCATGAACAATCACATATTCGATAAGATCCTTGGGTTTTTTACTAGCTCAGTATTAAATCTGATATGACCGGCTTTAGGATTGCAACTACCCCACTTTGTCTTCATTCGTCTCAGGAAATATACATTAACCCTTACATCAAGTTTTATTTCCCATCTGTTTATTATGGCAGGAATAAACTCGTGTAAAAGTGACATATGCCATTCATGAATAACTGCCGCTCGTTTAGCCTGCTTACTTCCTGGTCGAACACTCAGTATAATACGTCTATGATCAACTTTTACAAATGGTTTAATATCATTTTCAATTATTGTTAAAAGGTGTCGACGGCCCCAGAGATAATGACTCTCACTTTCAATGAATGCTCTTGGGGTCTCTCTATTCTGACTGAGCAGTTGTTTTTGCTGTTCCTTTATCCATGCAAGTTTCGTAATGGTGTATGCCCTTGCTATCTCAAGGCGTATCTGTATTGGGATGGATAAAGTAACTCGTCCATCAGGTGGATGAACAGACAGGTGGATATTTTTAATATCCTTCCTCGTTACAGCAATTGAAATATCTCCTAATAATTGAATACACTCAGTCATAGTCAACCTAGTTGATTCTTTATAATAGGATCGTTCCGAAGCACATGTGGAAGGTATTTGCTCGTCTGATGGTAGGGACGAATCAGAGAGATAGCTGGGGATCTTTACGGCGATTGTGGGGTTTTAGGATAATTTCAAGCACAATTTTACCTTGAAATATTTGTATTGAGGGACTACGTTAACAAAAATGCCAAACGTGGTATTTGAAACCATTTGGGGGAAAAGTACATAAAATGCTTTAGAAAAAAATTGGCCAAATCCAGAATCTCGAATTTTGGATATATATTAGCACTTAATAAATAATATGAATATACTGATTGATACTAATATTTTGATTCCTTTAGAAGATCCAGACAGGCAGCTTGATTCTTCTCTCGCGGAATTATACAGATTATGTGAAATTAACCATCATTCACTGCTTTTACACCCATGTCAGAAGGAAGATATTCAAAGAGATAAGGATGAAAAACGGAGAGATATTGTTCTTTCCAGAATGGCTAAATATAAATTAATACCATATCCTCCTATGACTAATGATCAAGTTTTGGAAAAATATGGATGGAGACAAAGTAGTGAAAATGACAATATCGATAACCTTCTCCTCTATTCCATATGCAGGGGTGCAGCTCACTTTCTTATAACAAATGACAAAGAAATTCATAAAAAAGCACGGTCAGCACAGATCCAAGAGCAAGTTCACTACCCACAACAATTTCTCGCTTTCTTAAAACTCCAAACAGAAAATGAATTTCCTATACCCTTTGGCATTGAGGATCGTTTTTTACATGAATTCGATGTTAAACAACCATTCTTTGACTCTCTTAGAGAAGGTTATGGACAAACTGAGTTTAATAAATGGTATTTAAGGGTTGCAAGGGATCACCGCAAAGCTTGGTGTGTAACTGAGGACGAACTATTGGCTATATGTATTTACAAGGAAGAAAACAAACCAATAATAGTAAAAAATGGAAATCCTTTAGATGACAATGCCTTAAAGTTATGTACTTTCAAGGTTGGGATTTCAGTAAGAGGTAGGAAGCTTGGAGAAAGACTCCTGTTCACGGCTTTTAAATATGCAATTGAAAATAAAATTGCATACATTTTCCTTCACACATATGGAAAAGAACATGAAATGTTAGTTTCTTTATGCTCCGATTACGGGTTTAAATTAGCTGGTAAACACGAAAATGGAAGAGATGATGTTTATTTAAAAAAAATGAATCCACCTAAGAATTGGCAGGGAATATCTGCAATGTCATACTTAATAGATTTTTTTCCTCACTTTTGGGATGACAAATCTGTTGATAAATTCATTGTTCCAATCAGACCCGGATATCATGACGAACTTTTCCCTGATACAAGTGAAACATCAAAAGGCTTATTTTCTAATGTACATAGTATGTACGGCCCGCAGGCCAATACTATTAAAAAAGCTTATATTTGCCATTCTAACACTAAAGAGTTGAAGTCAGGTGATATTTTACTTTTTTATAGGAGCGGAGACAGAAAAAGTATTGAATGTAGTGGTGTAGTTGAACAAATATATAGAGGTCAAGACTTGGATAAAGTTGTTTCATTAGTATCAAAACGCACAGTTTATTCGAAAGAGAAGATACAGGAATTGCTTAAACGTGATACACTGGTAATACTTTTTCGATTTACAGGAAACTTTGCTCCTGTGAGTCGGAATAAACTTAAATCTGCAGGCATAGATGGCCCGATTCAAAGTATCCGAAAAATTACCCACGAACAATATCTTCAATGTTTTCCGAGGTAAAGTTAGATGAAAAAAACTGTTCTTATTTCAATACATCCTGAGCACGTTACAAACATCCTGTTAGGTAAAAAAATATTTGAATATAGAAAAGTTATGCCTAAGCAAAATGTAACCCATCTGGCTTTATACGCTACATCTCCTGTAAAAAAAATTGTGGCATTAACAGAAGTAATTAATTTAGAAGTGGATACTCCTTCCGAAATCTGGATAAAAACAGGACATGGATCAGGAATAACACATGAATTCTATAATAATTATTTCTCCAAATCTGTTCAGGCTGGATACTTTGCTATAGGGAAGGTATACATATTAAAAGATCCGATAGAGCTTTCAAAACTTTCCAGTTGTAAAGTTCCACCACAATCTTTCTGTTACCTTAATGATGCTGATACAAAATCCGTAATGAACAAAGATTACTTTGAGTCAACATATTGCAATTTAACAGAAATACGCAATTTACTTACGAGTTAGAGTCATAATCAGGTTTTGACATCCCTCACTCCCACTTCGTTCCCAGCCAGTTTAGTTCCACTCGTGCGGTGTCTGTATCAGGGTAGATTGATCGCAGGAGTTTCCAGAAAGCTTCGCTGTGATTGTTCCCTATAACAGGATTCCACGTAGCCTCAGTCCACTCAATCCGACTAATCGCCATTTTCTACCCCGGAATATTTACTTCATAACCTGCAGCTTTAAGTTCTTTTAAAATGCCAACACCAACTTCTTCAATTGATTCATTGAATCGCTTATAGATAATACCGCTGACATCGGATGGCAGTGAAATACCTCCTTTTAAGAGGCAGCAGACACGTTCTCGCCCAAGTCTTCCGACAAAAAAGCCATATTCAAAAATCACATTTGGTCTGGCTCTTTTCTCTTTTTTCCTATCTTTGTCCTCTGACTTTTCCTCTGAAACAAGATATGCCACCTCATCAGGAGTCAGTAAAATAAAGGCATATCCGACATCGCTGTATTGCTCGAACTTTTCGATTATAGTTTTTCCCTGATCAGCTTGCCTGTGCAAAACAATTGGTTCCATGCCAATATCTCTAAGGAAAATCTCAAGATTAGCCTTTGCTCCCCCATCATGCCCGTGAACCACAAACACTTTATTTGAGTATGATTTCAAACTGGATATCTTTTTTCTAGAGAAGCTCTCTGGAATCAAATCAAGTCTCCCAAGAATTGATTTTAGTTTCTGTATTTTATTATCCACATAACCTTGAAAATTATTTAATTTATCTTCATATGATGGGTTCGAGTAAATAGGAATTAGAAATTTTGTGTTATATTCATTCATGTACTTTTTGTCAGAAAAAATGCGTTCTAAAAGCTCACTATTATAATCTGACCAGGAATAAAACTTCTGATATTTTTCATTGATTCCGTATAACGGAATTTTACTATTTCTTATGGTTTCGCCTTCTTTAATTCTTTCTTCAAGCTTCTCACGAGCTTCTTCTCTTTTAATTACAAGTACTGCTGGTGTGTCATTTTCAGTGGACATGGGAACTCCTTTTTCCATGCTTGCCAGCTAAAAATAGCATCAGGAACTTCTTTTTTCAATTTTGATTTGCTTTTTACTCTAAGCTTAGTTTGGGGAGGGATTCGATTTGGTTGAGGGTCAGGAGGGAGAGAGTTATTACTCTCAGGAGCAGGTCGAGAATGTATGAAGGGTTTCCGTGTTCCTGCGCCCAGTCATTGGGATCGTTTTTAATTTGCGAATCTTTATGAATTTTTACCTGATAACGCTCCATTATCCACTCAATGGCACTTTTTCCGTTTACCACATAATCATAGGCTCTCAGGGGAATCTCCGAAATTGTGATGGAGCTGTTATATATAATTGTATCGCGACGATCTTTTGATGGAAAACGCATCTTTTCAACCCGGAAATTATCTGATTCCCGACCTTCAACTTTTACATCAGCACATCGCAGGTTTTCATACCCTAAATGAAGTTCCGCAAGAGTTTTACCTGCGGTCTTGAACGCATGGAAAATTTTCACATCATCTACAAGAGGAAGCCGGGGCAGTGTCTTTTTAAGATCATCGGAAAACTTCAAACGATAGTCCGGACTGTGAAGCATTCCGTAAACGTAGTAAAAAATATCCTCTTTTGTTACTGTTTTCCCGTAACGCGATCGAGCTTGAGTAAGAATGAAATCAGTAACTGCATCTTTACGTTCAAGACCGGGATTTTCATCACCCCCGAATAAAGGAAGACTCGCCGTGGAGACTTCCTCGTAGTAATAAAGAGGGAAACATTGGGTGCCTGAATCCAATATATTTAAATCTGGAATAACACTGCTTATTATACTTGTATTTTGTTTAGTGCCGCCTAATCCAGAAACGCAGATGACCAGATTTTCCGAATCAGGTGTTGGAAACAACTTGGGCATCTGGTAGATCATGTCATTTAAGTCATTTGAAAAGTATAAGTATTGTTTAAAAAATGGTCTATACATGGATTTGTATATATTACTATCATCGAATTTTTTAATTTAAAAATTAAAAAAATCCTGCTTAAAAGAACGATTCCAGCTAATTTTTGTTGAATCATATGTCAAAATTTCATCCAAATCAGATAATTTTCTTCCCTTTACTTCAAATTTTGCTAAGGATGAATTGTAAAAGTCAATTGTTGTTCTAATATTATTTTCTAATTCAATATTGCTTGAATTGTAACACCACGCATCTCTAGCAGTTGCAACTCCTCTCCCATAAAAAGGAACAAAAAAAGTTTCGGGGGATTTTTTGTCTTTATCACCAAGCGGGATGAAGGTTTCGAAAAGGTCATCGCGCTGGTTTAACCAGTCGCCGTGTTTATCCGGGGTCAGTATCTGCCAGTTTATATTTCCGATATGGCCGAATTTGCTGATATTACTCAACTTTTTTTCGCGACTCAGGTAATCACCAATATCGTGATAATGAATAACTCCTTCACCGGCATGACCGGGCTTTTTAACTAGAAGGGTCACAGCAATAGGTGTTCGCGAACCCGAACCAAAAACGTTTCCGGCTTCCTTCTGTCGAAGCTCACCCTGGGTGCGTGCATTCCCCCTCAGGTTAAAACCATATATATGCGAAAACTCCTTCACCAGACATTTACGGAAACCATTTTGAGCGTTACCGTCGATCCATGCCCCGTTTGAAACGAAGCAGATAATCCCACCGTTTTCCTTGTCAAGGCGATCTGAACTCCACCGGAAAGCTTTAATATATGAATCATAAAGAGAGTTTTTATTTGTGGCTTCTGTTTCCGCGGCATAGGTTTCACTTATGCGCTTTTCCAGTTGCTCATATCTCTGATTCTGGGCGTTGTCGTTGGCAGATTTCTGACCCACACTGTATGGGGGATTTCCGATTATTACTCTTAATGGAGCATTTTTTTGTCGTTCAAGACGTTTTGTGTTGTATGGGAAAACCTCGTTGAAAAGTTCATCCGTGGTTTCACTCAACTGAAAAGTGTCCGTAAGGCAAATCCCCTCAAAGGCTCGGTATTTATCATCCCCGAATTTGTCGTGGAAAACATGCTCAATATTCACTGCAGCGATATAGTAAGCCAAAAGCACAATCTCATTTGCATGAAGTTCCGCAGTGTATTTTCGCAAGAGATCGCCTTTGTCACGGATTACTCCACTCTGAAGAACCCGGCTTATAAAAGTACCGGTGCCAGTAAAAGGATCAAGCACATGAATGTTTTCATCACTGAGTCTACGTCCAAAATGCTGCTTCAGTGCTTCATCAACGGACTTTATAATGAAATCTACAACTTCTACCGGGGTGTAAACAATCCCAAGTTGTTCCGTCATACGCGGAAAAGCCGTTTTGAAAAACTTCTCATAAAGCTCAATAATTACCTTCTGTCTTCCCTCCGGATTATCAATGCCTGAAGCACGTTTTCGAACGGAATCATAAAACTGGTTCAGGGTCTCCATGTCTTTCTCAAGGGTTCGACCCTCCAGCAAATCAAGAATCTTCTGCATGGCTAGAGATATCGGGTTTGAATCAATAAAGGAAAACCCTTCAAAAAGAGCCTCAAACACTGGTTTTGTAATTATGTGCTGAGATATCATTTCCACCGCTTCATTGGTGGTAATGGAAGGGTTGATTGTCTTATGAAGACCCCTTAGAAACTCATTGAAGGCCTTTGTGTGAACCTCATCCTGTTTAATAAGATTGTGCAGGCGTACAATCTGGTTTTCCGCAATCTCTGCAACGGACTTCGCCCACTGCTCCCAGTACCGTCGATCCCCAACCTTCTCGACCATCTTTGCATACATTACACCCTGAAGTTCTTCGAACTGGAGCTGGAGTTGGTGCGTAACTGCAGCTTCAGTTTCATAGTCTACTCCGTTTTCATTAACGGCGAAATGTTGCCCGTTTTCAAATGAAAACTCCGGTCGTCCGATTAGTATCTGCTGAGGACGACGGTGATTGAGTTCGATTTTGTTTACCGTGGCGTTGAAGCGATCGTCATGAGCTCTGAGAGCGTTAAGAACCGTCCACACAACCTTGTATCTGGTATTGTCTGAAAGAGCCGTTGCGGCATCCTGGTTTGAAGGAACTACAACGGGAATAATGATATAACCATATTTCTTTCCGGGGGATTTACGCATTACTCTACCGACTGATTGTACGACATCCACAGGGGAGTTGCGGGCAGAAAGAAACATTACCGCATCCAAAGTAGGAACATCAACACCCTCACTGAGACATCGAACATTTGTAAGAATTCGGCAACCACCAGTTGAATCATCGCCGGATTTGAGCCATGAAAGGAGCTCTTCACGAACCTGTGCGTTCATGGTTCCGTCAATGTGCCGTGATTCTATTGCTTGCAGTTCGCCAGCTTTATCCTTAGGTAGAGAAGTCGCATAGTTTGAACCAATACCCTCGAATGATTTTGAAATCTTTTTTGAAACTTCAATGCTCTGACAGAAGGCTACGGCCCGTCGCATTGGCTCCGGATCTGTTGCTTTGATAATGCCCTCATCCCCAAGAATCTGCTTTGAAAGTGCATTTATACACCCGATTAGTTTAGAAGCATCATCAGTATTTATTTCATGTTCGTCACCCGCGAGCATTTTCTGAACAGATGGCGGGATGTCTTTTTCGTTCAGAGTAAGGACTAACACCCGGTAATCACTTAAAAGACCTTTATCTACAGCTTCCCCGAATCCAATCCTGTATATTTCGTTGCCGTATATTTTCTCATCATCCATACTGCAAAGCAGGGCATCCGATAAAACTGCGCGGTTTTTTGCATCATCAGAGTATAGCCTTGGAGTCGCCGTCATATACAAACGCTTGTCAGCAGAAATATACTCATCTCGGTGAACCTTTGTAAAAACCGAAGCTTCAGTATCTTTCAGTTCGACCCCCGTTGTGCGGTGCGCTTCATCGCATATGACAAGGTCGAATTTTCCAAACTTTTCGTTCCGGTTCAGAAGGTCTTTCTGAGTTGAAGAAATAACATCCAGAGACTGATACGTTGAAAATATAACAGTCAGGCCCGGGGTTTCACTTGCGGCGAAACCTGAAAGTTGTGATCTTACAACTGCCCTGTCCGTCGTAGCAGGAAGAGCCAGATCCACTACGCTGAACAAATCGTCATCCTTAGAGTTTTTCGTCTTCTTCCTAGATACCGAAGGATCGGAGCATACACAAACTGCTTTCAGGGGGTTTTCAGAATCCGATGACCATTCTCTGAGCGTCTGACCAACAAGGGCAATAGAAGGCACAAGTACGAGGATAAACCCATTTCCACTGGTCTGCTCTTCGGCGATTTTAAGGGCGGTAAAAGTCTTCCCCGTTCCACATGCCATTATCAGTTTTCCACGGCTGTTACTGCGGAAATGCTCAATAGTTTTGTCTACTGCCTCTTTTTGATGCGGCCTGACAGATTTCTTTTCTTTACGTGACTGTTTTCCAAAGATACCCGAATTGAGTTTTCCCCAGTCTACGGGGGCCTGCATGAGTTCATAAATATTTATGCGACTTACAGGAGGTACCTGATTGTGGATAGCCTTCTCAGCGTTATCGCTCCACCTGCCGGAAGTTGTCGAAATCCACAGACGATGGCTGAAGGATATCATTTCTCCCTTTTCATTTTCAAACTGCCGACCTGAAGTGGAAAGAAAAGTGTCAACGGACGCTTTATCTATAACAGCATCTTCATTAAAAAACTTACACTGAACAGCCCAGAAAGTACCCTGAAAAGTCCTCGCTACAAGATCAATCCCTGTATCATGCCCTCCCAGACTCTCTCTGAAGGGAAACTCCTTCCACTGCCAAACTTTATCAAACTGAGCTGAATAAACAGGGTCTGTAAGCAGATAAGCCTGCATAAGCCTCTCAAACCGATCACCCAAATCCCTACTGGAAAAAGCCAGACTTCGATATTCTTCAAGTACTTCAATAAATGTCATAAAAATCTCCAGACACTAAAAATCAAATAAACGCCAATAAATATATTGTAGTTTCAATAAAATTAACAGAAAGACTTACAATAAAGAAGCAACACGCTTCAATTTTAAAAAGAACGATTTTCTTAATAACTACAGGTCGATGTGAAAACAACGCGAAAGAGAACTCCCTGCAGTTAAGGAACTTCCAAATTCATACCAACGGAAGCGATTATTAAATTCTTAAATAGGGACCAGGCTTTAACAGCCCCAAGATTGTTAATAATTAATCCCACTTTGTCATTTTTTATAAAACCCACCCAATTCTTGTTACAATATCTGTAACGCGTTGAATCTACTCACAAACAATCATTAAACAGGAGGAAATCATGAGTGAAATTCTACCCAAATTGCGGGAAATACAGGACGTTGCTGCGAATATTGAAGGTCAGACATCGCATTTGACATGGCTTCTGAATGAGTTTCGGAAGGAGGTTGACTCGATGGTGTTGGAGTCATCATCGACCAAGAAGCCGTCCGAAGCCTCATAACAACCCTCAAAACACGCATTGCTGATGGCAAAACACCACCTGAAGAAATCATAAAGCTGGCAACAGATATCGAAAACATCATCACAGACCTGTAATATAAACCCTCACAAGGAGAAATTGAAAATGGCACTGTTATCAAAACGCGGTCTTAACCAGGAAAAAATCAATGAAGTTGGAACTCTTCTGGAAACAGCCAAAACGTGGACTGCACCTGACAGTTCATGGACAGTAAGCAGAGATCAACTGGAAGCAGCAAGAGATGAAATGTGGGCCTGGTATCAGGACTGGGCAAAAACAGCCCGCACAGTTGTTCCCAATAAACAGCTCAGAATCATGATGGGCATCTCATCCCCTGCCCGCCCCGACTCTCCAGAAAGCCCGGATACCCCCGACACCCTCGAAGTTTGATTGTTTTAGTTTAGTCAAATTCCATAAACTGTTCTTCAGGCGAACAACTGACTTTGGTATTTGATATAATCATCCGTCTTAAACCACAATACATCAGTGGACAAAACAACAATTCCAACCCCAAACCCAAGGGAAAACCGTCGTCCCACCGGTAATTCAAACAAAATTACAATCATTAATTCTGAATCTAAATTGCGTTATATTAAAAAATTTCTTGATATATAAATCAAGCCCACTAAATTACCTTGTGAAAATCTAATTTCCGATTTTCATTACTGATTCTGTTAAGAAAAGGATATTATCATGCCTGATAATCTTGATACAAAAGCACCCCTTGATAGAACCCGTGTAAACCTTTCTCAAGACTGGGAAGTAAAATACTGGTGCAAACACTTTGTCATTTCTGAACTAAAACTTCGGCAAGCAGTTGAAGCAGTTGGCACTTCAGTAAATTATATTAGTGTATGGTTAATACATAACAGGTAAAGATATGAAAAGGGATGATTATTTAAAACTTGAAATTCATTCAAAATTAGCCGGTTTAATCGAATTGCTTAACTTTGACAAAATGAAAACAGAAACTGAGGATACTAATGTCCTGAATTCTTTTATTTCAATTTTAAATAGATTGAAATTTCTACTTGACGGGTTAAATCCTGAATTATTAATTGATTTAGGCGAGTTGGTACTAACAAATGATATTTTAACTCGAATTGAAAACGAATATAAATCATCAGATCCCAATTCATTGATTGCTTTGAATCATCAATTTTCTATATTATGCAGTAGATTTCCATTTTTTGCCGGACTTTTAGGTGACTATACGCAAGTGTATAAAAATGCAATGAATACACTGGCTGATATTGGTAATTTGAAAAAAAATATTGATTTGATTCATAATGATATTATAAAAGAATCCAATGATGCCAAAAAAAAGATAGATAAAGAAATAGAGGATGTTAAAAAATTATCTAAATCAGCAAGGTTTGTATTAGTACAAACTATATCTGATAAAGTCGGTGAACATTTTAACAAAAAAGCTCAAAAAGAAAATTCTCTTGCATTCTGGTGGAGGTTGACTTCAATTATATCAATAATATTGGTTATTTCTGGAATAATATTATATTGGATTTTATTGTATAAGAATAATTATCTTTTCCCAAGTTTTAAATTATCCATAGGACAGATAATCTTTCCACTTCCGGTTACAATTTTGCTGGTATTCCTTGGAATTTATGCAGGACAAATTTCATCAAAACACAGAATTTATGCAAAACAGTTGGAATGGTACTATTTTGAACAAATGACTCTGCCTGGATATATCGATGGGATGGGAGACGAAAAACAATTAGAAATAAAAACTCAACTAAGTAATAAGTTCTTTGGTAACTTTTCTGGAATCGAACAAAGTACAGAAAATACATCAGAAATTAAGCTTGTTCAGGAATTACTTCTAGAACTGATAAAGAAAAAATAACAGTTTAAGAATTTTAAATTTTATAACTAAAATGAGTTTCGAATGCATGACTTTTTTGATTCCCAGAGTGATGTTTCACATGTAAAATCAACTATTGTTGAAAAATATTTCGAAGTATGGGCAAAGATAATGATTGCTCAATTAAAAAAACTGGTGGGAAAAAAATTGCATATTATGACTTGGGTATATTGTCATGGGTGCGGTTCCTCAGCACCGGTACCTTGCTGTAATCTCAAACGTGTACCGGAAGCTGCAAAACACATTAAGTGGCAAATTCCAGGTTGCGACAACGGCCAACCTCACAATAAGTAACAGCGGTTCGAAATAGCACCAAGGTTCGATCCTAAACACACAGGCAATGGGTTCCACTCGTCCGATGGTGAGGAACGATCAGCGAGATAACTGGGGATCGTTAAGTGGATGTGTGGTTTTCGAAAGAATTCCGTGTATAAGAAACACAAATTCCAATTAAAATATTGGGAAGGAGAGACTAAGGGTATAACCATGGGAGAGAAAATTTTATACAAATACGTTAATTAATGAAACTGGTTTATAATTTTAGAGCATAACTCAATTCGCTTTACACAACTTCAGTTTCTCTATGATCTTTGTGAAGTTCATGTTCAGTTTTAACCTACTTTTAGATTATTTTTTCTTTTAACTTTGTTGGAGTGAATTTTTCCTGCAAAACAGTTTTAAAAAGTGCGAAGGGAAACCATGGCAGTGGAGAATGAAGTTCTGGTGGTGGATGTTTATAAGATACCCTAAGTTTTATTGAATTTATCAGTGCCCCCGGGGCGACTCGAACACCCGGCCAACGGTTTAGGAAACCGCTGCTCTATCCGCCTGAGCTACGGAGGCGCGTGAGTATTTATAATTGTATGGATTAATGAATGCAAGCTGAAAGTGGAAAAGAGGGGAGCAAATCAGCTCTAGTCTTCTTCTTCTTCCATTGTTGCACTGGAGATGATCTTCTGTGCTATCTCTGGTGGAACTCTCTCATAGTGATCCATCTCAATCGAGAAGGAACCTCTGCCGGATGTCATTGATTCAAGATCAGCACTGTATTTCTGAATCTCAGCTAATGGAACCTGAGCCTTGATTACAACGTTCTTACCCTTTTGCTCACTGCCAAGGGGACGACCACGCTTTGAAGTAATACTGCCCATGATAGTTCCCATATAATCCTGAGGTACAACAACTTCAAGATTGTAGATGGGCTCAAGAAGTACAGGGTTGGAGTTTTTAACAGCAGCCTGGAATCCCTTTGACCCGGCCATCTGGAAAGCAGCATCAGAACTGTCAACATCGTGATATTTACCATCAAGCAATGTAACTTTAACATTGATAACAGGATATCCCGCGATAACACCACGACTCATACGGTCTCTGATACCTTTTTCAACGGAAGGAATCCACTGCTTGGGAATTGCACCACCGAAAATTTTATCCTCAAACTCAAATCCTGTTTCAGTATCTGAGGGAAGTGGCTCAAGTTCGATATAGCAGACACCAAACTGTCCCCTGCCGCCGGATTGTTTTTTGTGTTTACCTTCAGTGTATGGTGATTTCTTTGTAATTGTTTCGCGATAGGGAATTCTGGGAAGTGTGGTTTCAACTTCAACCTTTGAACGCTTCAGTTTATCAACACTGACGTCAATATGCATCTGTCCCATACCACCTAAAAGTAACTCACTGGAATCAGCATCTCTCCAAAGTTTGAGGGCTGGATCTTCCATAACTATGTCATTAAGTTTACTTCCAAGTTTATCCTCATCAGCTTTTGATTTGGGATGAACAGCCACAATTGCAACGGGATCCGGAGTCTCACCGAGATCAAACACATATTCCACATTGTCAGAACCGATTGTATCACCGGTATATGTGGTTTTAAGCTTGGCTACAGCACCGATATCACCAGCACTCATACCGTCACAGTTATCACGTTTTTTACCTCTGAGTACATAAAGCTGGCTGTAGCGTTCTTTTCTGTCGCTGCCAACATTATTGAAACCGCCATCGCCACCGATATCACCGGAAACAATACGGAAAACAGACATGGTTCCGATATCCGTGGTGAATGTCTTGAACACAACAGCGCTGAAGCCATCATTTTTACAGGTAACTTCTACGGTTTCTTCACCTTTTTTGCCCTTGAAGGGAGTTCTTTCCTCCGGTGAAGGAAGATACTCAACAGTGAAATTTAAAACTTCATCAATACCGATGAGGCGTTTTCCACTTACACACAATATAGGAGTGAGAATACCCGAACGGACTGCCAGAGGAAATCCCTTCATCATATCTTCATCACTGAGCATACCTTCTTCAAGATACTTATCTGTAAGCTCTTCGTCGCTCTCAGCTATAATTTCCATGAGGCCCTCACGACCAGCCTCAATCTCATCAGCCAGTTCAGCTGGAGGAGTAACTTCAGTCATCTCTCCGTTTTCGAAAATGAAAGCCTTACCTGATATAAGATTAACCACACCCTTGAAGCTCTGTTCGTTTCCAATGGGAACATGAATTGGAACAGCCTGTCTGCTGAGGGTTTCCTGAACATCCTTAACTGTTTCCAGAAAGTTGGCTCTTTCCTTGTCCATTCCCGTAATGAGAACTGCACGGGGAATACCGGCACCTTCAACAAAACTCCATACCTTTTCAGTACCAACCTGAACACCGTCAGTTGCACCGACAAGTATGAAGGAAGCATCTGCCACTTCAACACTGAGACGGGTGTCATTCATAAAGTCACTGGCCCCGGGGGTGTCAATAACATTGATTTTATGATCATTCCATTCAGCCCAGGCATATGCTGCACTAACAGTACTGTGCCTTTTTTGCTCTTCCGGCTCAAAGTCAAATGTTGATGTTTCATCATCTACGCTGCCAATTCTGTTGTTGGCTTTTGTAATGAAAAGCATGGCTTCAGAAAAAGTAGTTTTTCCAACACCTCTCTGACCCACGATTGCAATGTTGCGGATATTTTTTGTTTCGTACTTCGTCATTTGTTCCTCGATTTGCAAAAGTTGTATAAATCAACAGGAATTGCCTGAATTTTCAGTCCGATGGTATAAACTGAATGCAATTTCAGGTCAAGCTGAAATTGGCCGAAAGTCCGGTAATCAGAAAATAAAACCGAAATTAAAGTGCACTCTTCCACTGGGATCTGTTCCCGCAACTTTATTGAGTGGAATACCATATTCAAGGCTTATAACACCCACGGGAGAAACAAGTCTCAGGGCTGCACCGTACCCGTTATGAAAAAGTGTTTTTGTAAAACTTTCGTAATTGTTCACGATATATCCACTGTCAAAAAAGAATGCCCCCCAGATCGGCATTCCAAGAAGAAAACTCTTTTTGAAAATGGGGAACTGTAACTCCGTATTGGACAGAAAACGGATATTTCCTCCCAGAGGGAAGGATTTGTAGAGATTTACCCCGCCACCCGGATTCATGGGAGTTGATATAACCTGTGCAAAAAGTCTGTCCTCTTCATATCCTCTGACCGTGGTGTCACCACCGGCAAAAAATCTTTCAACCTTGGGAAGGACGTTTGTTCCCCAGAGAGGAATTCCATGATCATATCTTATACCCTGAGCCAGAACCAGCCCCAGAGGAAGACCGATAAAAACCTGACCTGTATTGTTAAAATGCAGGAAATTATCATCACCACCAAGATAGTTGGATGCAATTCGGACACTTGATGTCAGACGGTAGCCCTTTCTGGGCACAAGAGGATTATCACGTTTATCCCATATTACAGTGGGGCCTATACTTGCTGTTGTAGTGGCAAAATCAACAGTGGAATCCTCTTCAGGAGCTCCACTGACCCTTATCAGTGTTTCCTTATAACTCACATGACGTATTTCATATCTCAAAAACCACTGAAATCTTTGTGACCATCTTTTTCTGAGTGTAATACTGGCACCGAATGTAAGAATATCTCCAAGACGTACGGTCTTTTCCTGTCTGCCATAACCTGCAACTTCAAAAATCAGTTTTGAATTCAGAAAACGCTGATCCTGAAATGTGATACGTCCACTCTGTATTTCAGCTCCGATTTCACCCTTCAGTTCCATGCTTTTGGCGTACCCGAAAAGATTTTTATTTCTGTATGCAAAGGATGCAAAGTAAAGGTTATCAGTAGAAAGACCACCACCAACTTCAAGTTCACCGGCATCATCATATCTCTCAATCACACTGATCACCACCGGGATATGATCTGTCTTATTGCTGAAACTGAGAAACTGGACTCTTACACTTCTGAAAACACCAAGACTTCTTATATTTCTTCCAGCCTCTTCAATAGCTGATATTGAGTATGCATCCCCGTTTCTGAATGGAATTTCCTTCCATACCACAGAGCTTCTGGTTTTAAAATTTCCCCTCAATATAATCGGACCGAAAAATACTTTCTTACCCTTTTCAATGTTATAAACAAGAACCACCCCATCCTTTTTTTCAGATGCTTTAATATCAGTTGTAATTACGGTATGAGGGAACCCCTTATTGGCAAGATATACTTTAAATTTTTTAAGATCCTCAGTTATTTTCTCCATGGAAAAAGAATTGCCAACAGCTACTTTTGACATTTTTCTGAAGGCTTTTTCATGTTCAGGAATAGTACCTTTGAAAGTTATGGATTTAATGAGAACCCTTTTACCCTGCTCTATTTTAAAATAAACATTCACATACTCATGTCCCTTGGTTGAAGGAACAGTGCTTTCAATGGCTTCAAAAACGCCCGGATAGGTATCACTACGGGATGGTCTTACATCAACAAAAACTTTGGTGTCCGGAAAACCGGCGTTATTATAATATTTTTTTATTCTGTCAGCATCCTGCTTCAATTGAACCGGAGTTATAAAACCGCCACTTCCCAATCCGAAAAAGGCAAGTTTTCGCGGAAAAACCTTGGTTTCTATTTCCTTTTTAAGTTTCCGGTCAGAAAAATACTTATTTCCACTGAAGGAAATCTTTCCAACTCTGTACTGCTTTCCTTCCATGATGTAATAGATAATTTTGAGGGATTTTGCTCCAATTACATAGCTCTTGTGATGAACCACAGTGTTGAAATAGCCCTTTTTCTGATATGCATGAACAATTGCATCGGCGCTCCTGCCAATTTCATGATCATCGTAGGTTCCACTTGAAACAAATGAAAGTTCCCCTAAAAGCTCCTCCCTGCCAATTTTTCTGTTTCCGGAGAATTTTATTTCAACTTTCTTTCTTTCCCTTACAAAGATATTGACATTTACAAGTCTGTTACTTCTGTCAAGAGAGTACTCCTTGTCAAAATCATCCCTTACACTGACACTGAAATATCCCAGTTTTCTATAATGCTTTTCAAGTTTTTTTATGTCTTTTTTAAACTGCTGCTTATAAAAGGGCCTTTTGTAAAAGAATAATTTGTGCTGGAAAAACTTCGCAATATCTGCTGATTTCATAGCAGTATTTCCCTTGATACCAAGTTTTCCAAGCTTGTATGAAGAACCCTTGTTCAGATGTATATAGAGATCAAGAGTATGAGATTTCTTCGAAACTCTTATCTTTATCTTTATTATGCTGTCAAAATATCCTTCTCTGTGAAGATAATCCTCTATTCTTCGATGCTGGAGATCAAAAAGCTTTTTACGTTCAACTTCACTGAAGGGCAGTGGTGTCCCGGGACGCAAAATCACCCTTCTCATTATATCCGTCTCAAAAAGAGGCCAGTTCCCCTTTATGAAAACATTCCTTACGACAACAACAGGTTTAAGCTTGAGAAACAGAGTTGTTCCATTCAGAGAATATTCAACCACTCCATATCCTATCTGCCCCAGCTGTTTTTCAAGAACCTTACGGAGTTGTGAGGTGGTTGTTTTAGCAAGAATTTTAATAATCCCCTTCAGAGTTTTCTTTTTGTCAATAAACTCACCCTTTAAAACAACATCTGTAATTTCAACTGAAGGTAAAACTTCTCCGGATTTAACACCCGAGGAAGATGATGTAATCTTTTCGGAAACAGTCTTTTTTGCGACAGGATTCGCTAAAACTACTTTTTTTTCTTCAGTTTTAACTGCACTCTGGGAACACATAATGTGAAAAAGTGCAAAAAAAATATTCAGAAACATCTATTCTTTCCCCGGATAATTTCCGAAAAAAATAATATTCAAAAGAATCACAAAATCAGACATACAGCAAAATGATCATTGGTTTTTATATATCACACAATGCTCACCACTGAAAGACACATATCAGATGTGGTTCATTATGGTGATTAACCGGAACTTTTCATACTGTTTTTTCGTGAATTAATTAAAAAATCAGCCTGAAGAGATCGAATGCAGGAATTTTAACCGCTGCAAGTGTCCAGATACCACCGACTGCAATAGCAACTCCATAAGGCAATGATGAAGTTTCAAGCTCCTGCAACTGAACTCTTTTACGTCCCGGTAAAAGCCAACTAACTGTTATGGTGTAAAGGTTTTTGAGAGTTGTCCAAAGTTTTTTACTGAAAAGTACCCATAGAATCGCAAAAACACTTCCTGAAATAACGGTATGAAGAACACCGGTAATAGCAAGAGGCCATCCCAAAAGGCAGCCCATTGCCCCCATCAGTTTAACATCTCCCATGCCAAGGTTACCAAGCATGGCCATTAAAAGAAAAATTGAAAAGGACGCAAATCCTCCGGCTGCACTGGTACCAAGACCAGAAAAACCATGAAAAACAGTCCATACAAGCAAACCCCACACTGAGGCTGCAACAACCACCCAGTTGGAAATTTCACGGGTTTTAAGATCTGTATATATGCTTACGAGCAGGGCAAGAACCAGCCCTGTGGCAATGGCAGGATAAAAAAGACTAGTTGGCACCTTCGTTCATCTGTGCAAATGTCTTCAGAGTTTTGGTATCGGTATGCTTGGCTTCTGCCTTTTTAACATTTGTTGTAACGTTGGTATCACCGGCGAGAGCATTGGCACTTGAACCAAAGAGACGACGAATATCATCACCGAAAAGTGTAATAACACCAATTGCGGCTATTGCAATAAGAGCAACGATAATGATGTACTCGGTCATGCCCTGTCCTTTTTTCTCATTATTAATTCTTCTTACTAAATTCATGATTTGTCTCCTGGGTTCGGGGTTAACTGTTATTATCCACACTTAATGTTCTACCGGGAGATAATGAAAAAATATATCGGTCATATAACCGACTTCTTCTTTTTTTCAATTTTATGCAATCTCCTGAATCTTCTTCTTAGTTTACGGATATAAAAACACGGTCCAGAAATTTTTACTTGATTATCAGACAGATACGAAACCTTAATGTCTGGAGCCATGTAATAGTCAGCTCTGAAGCCCGCAGAAAAAACTCTTCCCTCTGCATCCGGCCTGAAACCCAGTCTCACAAGTTGCTTTTCAACCCATGTTGAAACTCCCGTGGTGAGATCTGCAAAATCAAAGATTTCTTCAACGTTGTAAAGAGTGCGGAATTTGTAGGAAGCATAAAAAACAGCAAACAGAAGAGTGAGCCCCACCCCCATGGGAATAACCTTTGAATACTGACTTTTCTGATACCAGTACATGAAACTTGGAATGGATATCATCCCGAACACAATAAGGGTGGTCACAAAAAAACTCAGCCACATCAGTAAGGAACGTCGGTTTAACATCGTCTGGGATAATAAGTTGGTATGAGGATTAGTCAAGAAGGATTATCGTCAAAAACCGATCTCTTTTGAAAAAACCGTAAATTGACCGATGATTATAACTGGTAAGGGGTTCCATCAAATTCAAGTCTGCGAAGCATTTTACGTTTCACTTTTCCCGACTGGGTTTTGGGAAGTTCTTTCACAAACTGAATTTTTCTGGGATATTTATATGGTGCTGCGTGTTCCTTCACATGCTTCTGAAGCTCTTTGATAAGGTCATCATTTCCTTCATATCCTTCACTGAGGACGATAAAGGCCTTTACAACCTTATCTCTCACCGGATCCGGACTTTCAACTGCTGCTGCTTCATGAACTGCAGGATGACCCATGAGTGAGCTTTCCACATCAAAAGGACTAATTCTGTATCCGGAGGCCTTGATTACATCATCAGCTCTTCCTATGAACCAGAAGTACCCGTCCTCATCCTTGCGGAGAACATCACCGGTATAGAACCAACCATCCTTGAACACCTCAGCTGTGGCTTCAGGCTTGTTAAGATATTCTTTCATCATACCCGGGTGGCTGTCAATTTTCACACAGAGAACGCCGGGATCACCATCCTTCACAGGTTTAAGCTTAACACCTGACTCTTCATCATCCTCATCTGGAACTTCCATGAGTTCAATAACTATTCCGGGGCCTATTTTCCCGCAGCTTCCCTGTTTAATGTCCATACCAATCATATTGTGAACATAAACCATACATTCACTCATTCCGATACCATCTCTGATGGTTATTCCGAATCTTTCCTGAACCTTGAAGAATGTATCCGGAGCTAGTGGCTCTCCGGCACTGGTACCTTCACGCCATTTACTGAGATCAAAACGTTTTTCAGCATCTTCAACTTTCATAAGCATACGGAACATTGTGGGGGTTCCGATGAATACGTTGATTCCGTATTTTTCAAACATTTCAAACCATTTTTCAGGATTGAAAGCCCCAAGTTCATGATATAGAACAATACCCATACCTCTGTGAAGAGCATAAAGGAAAGAGGAAGAAACGGGAAGAAGCCAGCCGACTTCAGCAGGACAGGTTATTACATCGGGAGCATCATAGTTGTACCAGTATTTTGCAAGATATTCATATGCAATACCATACCTGTGGTAGTGAACAACACCCTTGGGATCCCCGGTTGTCCCGGAAGTATAAGCCACAAATGCTATATCATCATTGGCTGTTTCAACATAATGGAAGTTTTCGTCAGCCTTATCCATAAGCTCAGTGAATGACAGGTGATTTGCTGCTGAAGGTTTCTCACCAAGATAGTCTATTACAATCACATGCTCAAGTGTCTTGGCTTCATCTCTTACTGCATCCACCACATCAACAAGTTGAGGAGTGGTTGCTACAACTTTAACCTTTGCATCATTCAGCCGGTAAAGAATATCCTTTTCTCTGAACATAGTAGAAGTGGGTATGAAAGAACCACCGGCTTTTGTAGCACCAAGAGCAATTGTATAAAATTCAATAAGATTACTCATTCTGAGTAAAAGAACATCTCCCTTTCCAAATCCAAGGGATGTCAGCATACTGGCAACTCTGTTTGTATCTTTTCTGAGTTGATCATAAGTTACCTGACGTGCTTCACCATTACTGTTCTCCCAGTATATTGCAACAGTGTCGCCCATACCTCTTTCACATACTGCATCTGTAGAAGCTGCACCTATGTTGAATTTTTCAGGGATAAATGACCATGGGTCCATTGATTTCCATACATTTTCGTAATTGAATTCACTCATGTGATACTCCGTGAAGGTTTAGATGATTTACTTTCGCAACCGGTAAATCCGGAAAACGAAAAAACAATACATTAAAAAAACCAGTGTATCCTACTTAATCGGGATTATTATTACTCTAATAAACACTTAAATTGCAAGGAGAAATAAGGGTGGGAAGCAATTTTAACTGGGAATTTTTTCACCCAACATTCATCTTTACAAACGCCAGCCCATCCCGGAATACCTGCTTGACTCTCTCAAGCTCTTCATCGGTATGTCTGATGGCAATATAGGAATGATGATATGGCTGCATGAATACACCTGCTCTAATTGCATATGTATGGAACAGAGTTCTTCTGGCCTTGTATTTTTTGTCCTCAGAGGGTGTAAAATAGATATAAGGCATAACAGGAATTCCTGTCATCTCAGCACTTACACCTGATTCATCTATAATCGCATTCAAATCATCCAAAAATACCTGTCCTCTTTCCCAGAGAGTATCAAGTGCGTTATCTCTTCTCAGGATTTCAATTGTTTTGAGGGCTGCAACCATTTCAAGGCTGTTTGGAAAGAATGTTGAGGAAATAAACACTTTACCGTTTATCACTTCCATTATTTCTTTTTTACCGGTGAGTGCACTTATGGGATAACCGTTGGCCATGGCTTTACCAAAAACACTCAAATCAGGCTGAACATTATATCTTAACTGAGCTCCACCAATACTCACGCGGAAACCACTTCTGATCTCATCAAAAATCAGGAGACCACCTGCACTGTGAGCCATATCCCTGCAGCCCTCAAGGAAACCCTTTTCAGGAGCAGTAACGGGATGGGCTAAAGGATGTCCTATGGGTGTAACTATAACCGCTGCAAGATCATCCCTGTGCTCATCAATAAGTTTCTCAAGACTGTCGAGATCATTGTAGTGAAATTCATGAACATCTTCATACAGTTTTTCAGGAATACCACCCTTCACTTCTACACACCAGTCATGCCATCCGTGATAACCACATCTCAATATTGTTTTCTTACCTGTATATCCTCTTGCTGTTCTTATAGCTGCAGTTGTGGCATCACTTCCGGTTTTCATAAACACAGTCATTTCAGCTCCCGGAACAACTTCACCCATTACATTAGCAAGATCATTCTGATAGGACTGGGCCAGATTGAAACAGAATCCTTTTTCCATCTGTTCCTTTACGGCATCATCCACTTCTTTTTCAGCATGCCCGATTATTATTGGTCCATATGAACACAGAAGATCTATGTATTCGTTTCCATCCACATCCCATATCTTACCACCACGACCTTTTTCAATAAACACAGGATACTCACCTGGAACAAAGTTGTAGGGTCTGCGTATACCGAGAATACCACCCGGAATAAGATTCAGGGCTTCTTCATAGAGTTTTTCCGATTTTTCCAGTTTCAACTTATCCATATTTTCTCCTTTTTGTTATTTGGAAAGGCTCCCGATGGCACTTCCGCCAACCATGAGAAGAGCCTTGAGGTCCTCGTCTGTGAATCTGATCTGGGCACCGATGAAAAAGTCTCTTCCACCACCGGCTCCAGTTCTTGGACGTTCATTCATGAGATCATCTATACCTGCAATAAGGTACATCCTGCGATAAAACTCCCACATAAGCCCAACCTTGACTCTGGGAAAAACATTAGCTGAAAAATCAAAAATATCAGCATGCAACTGAAGTTTATTGTCCATAAGATGAAGATCTATACCACCGCCACCGGTACTTTCCTTGATACCAAAACGAAAAGTGAAAAGATCAATTTTCTTTGCAAACATGAAACTGAATCTGAATGAATCCGTCACCGTAATCTGCTCAACTCTGGAAAGTGGAGGTCCGATTTCGGGGTTGTCGGTTCTTGTCACAGTGTAGGATGTTGATCTCAAACCCCTGGGATCATCAATAAGTTCAATCAGATAATACTTATCATGACGTGGAAAAATATTAACGCTGATATATGTCTTAACTGTATTGGCGATAAGATTATATTCAGATCTCAATCCCACTTCCGTCTGGAGACTCGTAAGACCCCCAATAAATCCTTTCACATCTCCGGTGATTTTCTCAATATCGTTTGCAATTGTATCACTGGTGACGAACTTGCCGATAGTTCCTTCACCCTTGTTGATTTTCTCTGTTATTTCTTTGATATTATGCGTCAGACCCTTGGTGTTCCCTAAAATGGATTTATCACCGTTCATATTTGCATCAAGCTTATCAATGAGCTTATTTATTTTGGTAAGTCCCGTCTGAAGAGAATCGCCGACGCCGTCAATCCTGCCACCGGTACGTCCCACAATCCCCCTCAGATCTCTGGTGGTCTGTCTGATATTCCTGAGTATTATATCTATTTCAGTTGGAGCACTCCGGGTAATCTTCTGTACATCCTGAGCAACAGTATCTATCCTGCCAATGAGGCTGTGAAGAGCCTTTGAGTTACTGACAATTGCATTATCCGTGTTATTTATAAGAGTTTTAACATTCTGGGTTGTCAGTTTCCTTACTTCCAGAACCAGTTTCTGAATTTCCGGAAGCAGTTGACCTGCATTATTTATAAGATCACCTGTTGTAGTAGGCTCAAAAACCACCATAATCCGATCGTTGTTTTTGAGAACCCGGCTTTTGCGTTTCAGACCGGTCACGGGATCAACCATTTCCGGCGTTCCCGGATCAATTTCCAGATAGAACCCGCCCATAAGAGAAGTTGACTTTTTCGTGATAGTTGCGTTTTCATATATTTTGTGCTTTGCAGCTACGAAAATATCTACTCTGGCTTTTCTTTCCTGCAGGGATCTGTTTACTATCTGGCCTACTCTGAGACCTGCAATCTGCACCATGGATTTATCAACGAGACCCGTTGCATCATTGAAAAGGGCATGTATTTTATATCCTTTTGCTCCGCCTATACCTTCCACTACAGCATGGAAAGCCCACCAGCTGGCAGCAGCCACAATCAATAAAAACAGTCCTACCTTTGCACCTGAAAAAATTCCTTTCAAAGTTCAATGTCTCCCGTCATCACAATACACCACTTACTTCAAGAAATTCTCTCAGATTCTGATTTTTTGAAAGAAGAATTTCATCCGGAGTTCCTGAATCCACAATCACCCCACCGTAAAGCATGGCAACTTTGTGGGCAATTCTGAATGTGGAAGCCATATCGTGACTTATCACTACACTTGTTACCCCAAATTTTTCATTAATGCCAGCAATTAGATCATCAACATTCTTGGTTGCAATGGGATCAAGTCCTGTGGTGGGTTCATCATAAAAAAGAACCTCCGGCTCCATTACAATTGCCCGTGCGAGGCCGACTCTTTTCCTCATACCACCACTGAGTTCAGAAGGAAATTTGTGCTCTATTCCTGGAAGATCAACACTTTCAAGGGATGATGTGACAATATCCTTTATTTCATTTTTGGACTTTTTAGTATGTTCTCTCAGTGGAAACGCTATATTATCAAATACATTCATTGAATCAAAAAGAGCTGCATACTGAAAAACCATACCGAACTTGTGTCTGATTTTATTCAGTTGATAATCACTCATGGGAACAAGATCGATACCATCAACATATATATGACCGGAATCCGGTTTTAACAGCCCCATGAGATGTTTCATCGTGACACTTTTTCCGTGACCGCTGCCCCCAATGATAATATTTATCTTATGTCTTTCAATATCGAGATTTATTCCCTTGAGAATCGGCTGACCGCCAAAGGATTTTTTCAATTCCCTTACACGAATCTGATATTTCTCGTTTTTCAGGGAGTATTCTTCTGATTCAACAGTCCGGGGCATCATCAATCCTTTTATCAGGAAGAACATCTAGCATGTAAATGAAGTTTTGTCATCGGATATGAGCAGGGATAAGAAAGGATTTTAAATTCACTGGATACTTCTGAATCTCACCACGAAAAAATCCTCCACGGAAAGTTCACCGGGGGAAAGTTCACCTGTGATAACAATTTTGTCCCCAATACTTATATCAGCACAGCCACTGCAACCGGAAGAGGGAACAACTGCAATGGATGTGGGAGTCAAACCGTTGGAGATTGAACCCTCAGCTATGGTGGTTCCATCCCTGGTGGCGGTAAATGTAGAATTCAACTCCCTTCCAAGCCAGGGACGAATCTCATAGTTATAATCACTTCCATCGACAAAAGTTGAATATATTTCAGCCCTTGCGGATCTTGCAATGGGCATGAAGCCACGGTGAAAATATATCTGTGAGGGGTTCATAAAAAGCAGGTTGTCATCATGATCCACCACCCAGAGGAAGAATGCATCAGTTTCACTTCCATAACCACTTATAGCTGATATTTCATCACCTTCAGTGTAATTTCCTGAGTCGTCATCATCGGTATAAAGAAAAGGCAGTACCCTAACCACATTTATCAGATTACCGCTGTCATCTGTATAGTTAAAACTCATCTGATCAATTAGTTGAGATGAAACAACAGCATCAACATCAGTCAGAGTAAATTCATAATCAGCAACCGTTGTCTGCTCATCATGGAAGATTATCCCCTGGGAAACAAGATTCTCAATATCATCGGTATCAGTATATACCGGATCATCAATTACTTCAGCGCTGGAGGGAACCACCATAAAAGCCATATTGTATTCAGTATCACCTGTGTCAAAGACTGCCCGCACAGTGGGATGATAAACAGGACTTCTGGTAATATTAACATTCACACTGTCTGAAAAAATGCTCCAGTCGAGAACCTGACGATCAGAGGTCCACCCGTTTACGATACTCCAGCCCGGATTTTCTGCACTGCTGCTACCGGGGGCTTCAAACATAAGTATTCCAGTGGATGTATTCACCCCCAGAAGATACTCGCCTTCATCAAGAATATGATTATCATTGAGATCATCATACACCATGACCACATAAAATCCCCTTGAGATGTTCTCCTCCACCACATTTTCAGTATCAACGGGTGTAATGGGAAGAATCAGTTCATATTCAGCAGGACCGGGACAGGGACATGTTGATTCACTCACAAGCTCAGTTCCCACCGGGTCTTCGGGATCAATTTCGCCTTCCGAATTGATATTAAGTGTGAAAACACCAACTCTGGCACTGTAAAATCCCAGAGGATAATGCTGCATATTTGCAATGGAGCCTGAAATTACGGGACCGGAAAGATCCACAACACTTTCCTTTGAATCCTCCATTCCTTCCAGCTGTGTAATAAAGTTCTGAATTCCTGCAACGGGAGTCGAATAATCAACATTGAAACGTCCATTTAAATCAGTGATAAATGATGAATCCGAGATAGTTGAATTTTCAATCTCATTAGTGAGGTTTAGTTCTGCCTCTGTAATACTGTATAGTTCATCAGTAACTGTAAATCTAAGGTTGTACTCGCCATGGTCATGAAAAAATGTCGATTCAATGGGAATAATACTGACACTGTAATCAAAGGGTATTTCATATGAGTGCGGGATATCAAGGGTTTCCCCGGAAATAAAATCACTTGAAGTACTGACCTGTGCCGTAACTGTCGCAATACCAAGATAGACACTTGAAACCTCAAAACTGGCAATACCAAATTCATCAGAAACAGCTTCCTCATTTTCCACAATGGGATCACCGTTCATATCATGATAGATTCCAATTCTCACACTGTGAAAGGGCATAGGAGTCCCCTCACCGTTTCGGACAGTAACCTCCACAACTGTATATAATCTGAGCAAATCTTTGTTATAAAGCACTTCTGTGGAGGAAATCTCACAATCCTCAGGAGACGGCAGATTTGGATTTATATTGTTTGTCGTATTGTTTTCCACTTTATTGTTTGAATCATCATCACATGAGGATAACACCATCAATATGGAAAATGCCAATAATACCAGAGTTTTTGTTGATTTCATGAACTAAGCCTCCGCCTGATAGAAATAGCATCCAATTCACCGGTAATCAAGCTGACATGGTAATTTTCGCATGCACCACAGCGATGACTGGTCCACTGTATTTATGTATACTTAGGTATTCAGATGTAGGATAATTTGCGACATTTCATCACCAGTTGTATAACTGTTTCAGAGAGTGGGAACAACACTTCGAGAGTGAGGAAAAAGTCTTGAATAGTAAATTATTACATCAAAATGGTGTCTCAAATTTGATAAATAGCGAAAAAGTACTAAATAATATTGGTGTCAGGAGAAAAGTTGATTTGAGTTCCATACAGATGAGTTTTCCCTTCGAACGGGATGAGAAACCCAGAAAACTTGTAAAGAAACAGCCGGTAAACCCCGCAAGAAAAGCTGTGAACCCGGTTTCCCGTTCAAATTCAACGTTACCCATGGCTCTTCCCCTTAGAAAAGTTTTTGAACCTGAAAAAATCAGAAGACTTGAAAGTCGTATTCAGGCTCACATGAACGGTACACTGGTAATCACAGTCACTGACAACAGAAGTTCAATTATCAGTGTTAAAAGAATTGCCGGGAAATATGAGGTAAGACTTCATCACATGTTTTTAAATGCCCCCTTCAGAGTTGTTATGGCTCTGGGACGGTATATCGAGAAAGCTGACGGGCCCAGTGGAATTATTCTGGAGAATTTTATAGAATCCAATTCATCCATGATTAAAGAAACTCTACCCTCAAAAAAATCACCAAGGATGGAAACGAGGGGAAAATACTTTGACCTTCAGGAGATTTATAATTCTCTGAATAAAAAGTATTTTGACAACACCATAAAAGCATCAATAACCTGGGGAAAACCTCTTGGAAGAACATCCAGACATCATCAAAGTGCAAAAATGGGTACGTATTCACTTGAGGAAAAAATCATTCGCATCCATCGGGCTCTGGATAGAGATTTCATTCCTATATACTTCATTGAGTCCATTGTTTATCATGAAATGCTGCATCAAAAGTATGGAGTTGATGAATCCACGGGAAAAAGACTGTTCCACCCGCCTGCATTCAATGAGGAAGAGAAAAAGTTTGATTTTTACAAACAGGCCAGAATGTGGGAACAAAAAAATGTTACAGCCCTTTTATATTTTTAAGCTGATTCCCTAAAGTCCGTTGAAGGATATATACATAAAAAATATCAGGGCATAAAAAATTCTTAAAACTGAATCAGACGGGATGAGATATATTTTCAGAAATTATCTTATATCCTTTTTCATCTTCAGCCCAAAATTCAGATAACAACTCTCTAACACGAAATACAGTTCTCACACTTTTCCAGTTGGACCACCATTTGGGAAAAAGAGAGCGGTAAGAAGGCTGATTGAATCTTTTTCCTATCAGTAAAACTGCACCTCTGTCATTCATACTTCTGATTACCCTGCCTGCAGCCTGAAGAACACGAGTAAATCCTGGATACTGATAAGCATATTTAAAACCATTTGAATATCTTTCCTCAAAATGATTCTTCAGCAACTGGGATTCAAAATCCATTCGCGGTAAACCCACCCCGACAATAACCGCCCCCGCAAGATTATCCCCCACAAGATCAATACCTTCACTGAATATTCCTCCCATAACTGCAAAACCGGCTGTATTCCTGCTGGTCTTAAACCTTTCAAGGAAGAGGTTTCTGGACTTCTCATCCATATTACTCTGCTGCACCAGAATTTCCCTTCCGGATTCCACCGGAAATACATGAAGGATATCTTTCATATAGGCAAATGATGGAAAAAATATCAGAAAATTGCCTTCCTTTGAGTTTATAAACTCAAAAATCATCCCGGCCACTTCATGTACTGAGTCATCTCTGTCGGAATATTTAGTGGAAATGCGATCAGCTATCATTAAAAGAAAATTTTCCTCAGGAAAAGGAGAATCAAGAGCCAGTTGCCGGGCATCACTTACCCCTAGCATGTCTGAATAAAAGGAGAAGGGGTTCAGAGTTGCGGAAAAGAAAACAGCTGACTCCAAACTGTCAATGGCATGATTTAAAAATGATGAGGCATCCATACAGAACAGTTTTGCCTGAATATCCCTGCCTTCTTTTTCAACTGTAAATACATGATCCACTGTATAGATATCCGCAATTTTCAGAAATCGATTCAAAGTGAAATATATTTCAGAAATTTCCTTTCGACCTGGATGTTTCCTGTTTTCTCCAAGCCAGTTTTCAATAGTAACAGAGCATCTTGATACTGAATTTATAAAATCTTCAGGGGGTTTTTCCATACTCAGGCATTCAACTTCTCTTTTTTCAACAAGTTTTCTCAAATCAAGAAATCTGGAGTTCAGACTGCCCAGTGAATTGTAAATTTCCCTTGAGATTCCCTTTATTTTTTTTCTGTCAGCAAGTAGTGATTTTTTAGTCAGTTGGCAGCTGTACATATCCCTGCTTCTGTTCACAAGATTGTGTGCCTCATCCACTAAAACAGCCAGCTTTATCGAGGGATCATCAAAAATTCGTCTGAGTCTTACCACTGGATCAAAAACATAGTTGTAGTCACAGATTACCAGTCTGACCCACTGTGTAAGTTCCAGTGAAAGCTCAAAGGGACAAACCATATGCCTGTAGCTTATATCTCTCAATTCAGCATAATCAATCACATCATATTCAAGTATCTCAACTATGGCATCATTCACACGGTCGAAATGGCCATCAGCAAATGGACACTTATCACTCTCACAGTCAACCTCTTTGTTTGTGCAGATTTTTTCCTTTGCGTTAATCACCAGCGCCTTTAAACGCAATCCACGGGCCTGAAGAATTTTCACTGCATTTATTGCACTATTCCTCCCCGGTGTCTTGGCAGTAAGAAAAAAAATCCCCTGAGTAACGGTCCCAAGACTCCGGATGGCAGGATAAAGAACACTCATTGTTTTCCCGATACCTGTTGGCGCCTGAGAAATCAGATTCCTGCCATTGAAAATCACATCACTCACTGAATCCATCAGTTGCTTTTGCCCCTCACGCAGAGGATCAAATGGAAATTCCAGAGATTCCACAGTTTCATCAAAATCTCTGCGGGATTTCTCAATACGGATGTAAAAACTGAGAAAAGCAGTTAAGACCTCATCAACAAATGAGTTCAGTTCAACTAAAGATAAATTATAATAAAATTCCCTGGTCTCTTCAGTATCGATATTGAAATATGTGAGAACACAGTTCATTTCTTCCAGATCATTGTCCAGCGCATAGATTGCAGCATATAACTTCATTTGAGCCTCATGTTGTATGGCAGGCTCAATATTTTGAATATCCTGATGTGTAGTTTTTATTTCTTCTATTATTTCATGTTTTTTGGTTTCTATTATACCGTCTATTCTCCCGGTAATTTCCAGTGAATGTTCCCCTTTATTGAAAATTCTCTGAACATACACTTCGCTTCGATAATGACTGCGACTACTCTGCACCAGTCTGTGTCCCTGAGCACCCTCTGCCATCCTGAAAAAACTGAATGAAGAAAAATCAATGCTTCCGGATCTGAAAACTAGCTCGACAATTTTTCTTACACTGGTTTTAATAACTGCCATGATTTTATATTAATCCGATGCTGATAAAGAAAAACATATGTATTCTGAAAATAATCTCATTGAATCCACCATTAAACTTTCCCCACACTACTATTTTCATCATTTTATGACAATTGTTGAATTTGTAATCACACGATACGGGGATCTGTTTTCTGAATCCGAAAACCAGATTCTTGAGAATTTTTTCAATCTTCCTTTAAATTCACAACTTATATACGTCAGACTTTTCAATCGCCGGAAAAATTTTTTTTTCGAACATGATATCAGATATAAGGAAATACCGGATATTCCCCAGGGAAAAAGAGAACTTTTAAATCAGAATTTTATTGAAACTCAGACTGACTGCACCATACTTCCTGAAGAATGCTACTCCTTGATTTCCTTGGGCAAAGCATTAAACATGGGAATTTTAAAATTTTCAGTGAGCCGGAAGAAACTTGATGAAATTCTGAAAGACAATCCTTTTCATCTTCTGTTCGCCGGAAAAATTATCAGATTGAATCACACCAGTTTCTTTGAAACAGTTATGCTTTTATTTTTTGGTAACTCATTTTTATCCATGACAGATATGGTTCTAACTGATCTTGGAATCAGAAAACAGGAAAACTATCTGATATCCCCACAGCGTCTTTTCAATACAAGAATTGAACTTGATCAGTATCTTGCTGATTACAAATCATACAAGAAAATAAAAAAGGACACTAGATGCATCAGCAATTCACATCTTATTGAATTATTTAATATTTTTCTTAAAACTGATTTTTCAGATTTAACCACGGTAAAGGATATAACGGTTAAATATCGGGGCACATACATCAAATTAAAAACATTGCTGTTTCTTATAAAAGAACTTGTACAACTGAAACTATGGAGCAGTGAATTTTCCTTTCAGGTCTTAAAATTAAATATTTCCTTCAGATTTTTTTTCAGATTAATCAAAGCTCAGTTGAGTTTTTTTCAGACTTCAAAAAACAGAGTACTTTTATGGAGGTATTACTCAAAAATAAATAATTCAAATCATTCACTGGATTTTGAGGAAGAAATTATTCTGGAGAAACTTTCCTCCAAACTCGGATTCAGAAAAAAGGAACAGATTATTGATACTCAGATGATTCCGTTAAAAAGAGTTTCAGTTGAAAAAGGACGTGTTTTTTATACACAGTGTGATCATACTGAAAAGATTCTGACCGTTGAAAATGCGGTTACTGAATATTTATCTGATCATGGAATGAACTCTCTGCATACAGAAAATATTCTGATTCCACTTTTATCTGATACATTGTTTCATGATGAGATTTTCCATGATGCAGGAGCCTCATTTCAGAGTACCTATCAGGAGAAACCTCTGGATTATTTTTCATCCTCTTTTTTTGATGCAAGAAAGGATCTGTTTACTGACAGAAGAGCCCAACTTGTTTCCGATGAAACTGTGTGGAAAAATGCTGTTTCCAAACACTTTGATGAAAATGAAAAAATCTCCCGAAAACATCTGGTTGAGATAATTGATGCAGTGGGAATTGATGCTGTCTGCACTTTATGCATAAAATTTCTTACATCCCCTGTTTTTCACAATAAAGGCATGCCGGATCTGATTGTATGGAACTCTTATTCATATTTTTTTATGGAAGTTAAAAGTCCAGGAGATCGTTTAAACATTCATCAGCGAAAATGGCTGGAATTCATGTCCGAAAATAATCTGAATGTAAAAATTGGACTGATTGATGAAAAATAGAAAAATCATTTTTTAAATAGGCACGACGCGCCCTACCCCTAATGAATGTTGTGGTTTCCTGAATATTACAAAAAATATGAAACATGCAGCATAAACTGCGGATAATAAAGAGGGGTAATGAAAATATGGGACCATTGAAAAAATTCAGTTGTGAGCAGAGAAAAGCCAAAAAACAGCTTCCTTGTGTCAGAAATTTAAAACTGGAAAGAATACTGATCAGTGAACCGCCACAATTCACTGTAGTGATACTCAAACATTCCACCCTAGGAACAATACAGATGAAGCTGTGGGGTAGAAATCCAACGGTATGTGAATTTATGGGAGAAAATAAATATTCGGTTGAGACTTTCTTTAAGGATAAATGTCCCTCGGACAAACTGAGGATTCAGAAAAGTTAATCCTAGTATTTACCTGCCCAGTGAATCAGAAACACATCACTTCCTCCAGACCAGTTATCCCCCAGACTTGAAGAAGTATTTCCCAGCAGATATACATTACCCTGAGAGTCAATGGCAGAGTCAGTAATTTTATCTTCAGATGAAGTTCCCATGCTTCTGATTTCTGTTTCCTGATTCAATCCTGTATCAAAGGCATTGAGCATTACATCTCCATTCCCCTGATGAGTCCAAATATCAGTATCTCCACTGCTCATGCTTCCCACAAAAATGTGATTTTCATTTCCTGAAATTGTATTTCCATAATCATTTTCAGGTGTTCCAAACTGTTTAATTGAAATTAAAAGACCGGTGGAGCCATGCTTTGAAATAAATGCATCATAACCGCCAAGGGTGGTGTTTCCATACAGATCACCTGCAGTATAGCCAGTTACCCATATAATTCCCGATGCATCGACATAAATGTCATTTGCACCATCATTTTCAAAACTGCCAAACTGCGTCATCCACAGAACAATTCCACTCCGATTCAGTTTCATGATTAGAGCATCATTTCCACCGGAATTTGTATTGTCCAGATCACCTGCAGTATAACCACTGATCCATGAATTACCTGTAGAATCAACAAGTATGGAGTTTGCATAATCATTCTCAGGTGTTCCAATCAGTGTGGTCCACTGATGCTCACCGGAAGTTGTGAATTTCATTACAAAAATATCTATTTCTCCATTGTTTGTTTTACTATCAAGATCGCCATAGGTATAACCGGTGACATAAATATTGTTTTCCCCATCCACAGCTACCTTTTCGCCGTAATCCCCCACAACTGTCCCATGGAGAATTCCCCAGTTTAATCCTCCGTTGCTATCAAGGGATGCCAGTAAAATATCCTCATATCCGGAATTATCCATTCCGTTAAATGCTCCATCGCTGTATCCGGTTATTATAATATTTCCTGAACTATCAATGCTTACACCACCAGAAATTTCATTTCCTTCACCCCCAAGATGCACTGTCCATATATGACTTCCATCTGAAGAGATTTTTCTGACAAATATATCAGATCCTCCATTTGACATTTCACCATCCATGGAGCCTTCAGTTGTTCCTGTAATAATCAGATCCCCCTCAGAAGTAACAGCCATTGCCACAGCGGTATCATCAAGATTAGTACCCATCTGAGTAACTTCATTGCAATTCAGATAACTGTACATGCATTTGCTAGTGCATGAAATAGTGCCATCAACCCCTGTGAGAGAAAGACACTGAGCAGTTCCAAGAGAGTCATTATCACATTCCTCCAGCTCCGACTGAATTACATTGTCACCACATCTCTCACACAAAGATATATCCCATAAACAATTTTCACCACATGAAGCTGTTCCGGAATAGTAGCCAAGAGATTCACAGTCAATTGACCCATCATCACCAAGTTCACATTCCTCGGATTCAGAGATTATGTCATCCCCACACAAAGGATACTCCGTGCAACTGCTTTCATCATAAACACAGTTATCCTCACACTTAAGTATTCCTCCTTCATATCCCAGTGTAGCGCAACTTTCACCAGCCATATCATCTCTATCGCATTCCTCATCCCCCTCGGCGTAAGAATCGCCACAGACTACATCATAGCATCCCTCCACACTGACAGTGCAGTTATCATTACATATGAGAGTACCCGCATTGTAGCCGTATCCCATACAGCTTCTTAACCCGAAATCAGCTCCATCACACTCCTCAACCCCATCAAGAACATTATTTCCACAACTGCCACCTGAACTTGATTCAGCACAGCCATAGAGAGATAAAAATAAAACAGCTAAAAACAATGATCTAAACATTGTCTAACCTCCTGTTTTCAAACATATATATAATTGATTAGTATGCACTGGAATTTTGGGTGATGTAGGGATCACCGGAACCATCTGTAAGGGAGTCAACAGTACAGGTTACTGCACCGGTTGCAGAATCAACTTCGGTGAGAACATCTGCAACACGCCAAAGATCAGCACTTGAACAGGTTCCACTTGCTGTAGTGAACTCAACTTCATTTGCAGTAGGATACCCATAAGTGGCGATTCGCTGACCATCACAGTAAATATTCACAACAGGATGAGTAACCATTGAAGGATTAAAATAGTCATCACTGTAGTAATGTACACCAATACGGTATGTCTGACCATCTGTGGGGTAATCCACATTAATGTTTTCGGGAATTCCAATGGTGGAAATATTATCTATATCCAGACGAGGATTTTTACATACCCCAAAATCATCATTAAAATCAGATCCATATGTGGTGTCGATACACATGCTTATATCACTGTCGGATTCGCTCCAGTCGGAATGACTCCAGTTATTTCCTTTACAGTTGGAAAAGCGACAATCCTCAGCTCCACACCAGGAAGTCCCCAGTCCCTCTTTCATAAGATGAAGATCAACATCTGCGTCACCTGATGTATCCCAGCAGTTCTCCACTCTCAATCCCGGACCCCAGACTTTCAGTACAAAAACACACTCGTAGTACTCTGTTTCATTGTAGTATACCCTCATGGTAATGTTGTACCATCCGGAAAGCTTGAAGTTGAATGTTACTTCCTGAGTGTCAGCAACATAATTCAATCCAGTCTGACCGTTTACTGTGAAGGATCTCACACCGAGAACCTCATCGCAGGGACCATTTGAAATAGTCCATTCCCATCTTACGGCTGTTCCTGTATAGAAATCACCACCGTCCAGTACAAAATCATTAAACGGCTGAGCACCCTGAAGTGACTCATGATCTGAAGTTGGACACAAAATAGGTGGAGAACAGCAAAGGCCATCATCAGTACAACCGTTACAGTCATTATCAAGTCCGTCACAGGTTTCCGGAGAAGGAGATATACCACCCTCGCAGTCTCCCCATACTCCGAACTCACCACCAACTCTCACACACAGCTGCTGACCATCAACACAGGCACCAACGTTTCTTCTGTTTGGTGGTCCCAAGAAACATGGTCTAACATCGCCTGGTGTACATGAATTTGTGTTCTCATCAATCTCACCATTACAGTTATCATCCAGTCCGTTATCAGCTATTTCAGCGCTGCCACATCCGGAAGGAATCGGATCGGTGCATTCTGCAATCATTTCAGGAGGACAGTCACCGGCATCAGCATCAAATTCCCATGGATTTGTGTCTGTAACGTCACCGGCATCATTCTGATTATTACTCTGACAACCCTGAAAACCTATGCAGTCAAGATCATCGCAGTCTGCCATACCATCCTGATCATTATCATAACCGTCATCACATATCTCATTTGTGATATTATTTGTGGTGTTGTTCGTGGAATTATTGGTGATATTATTTGTGGAATTATTTACCAGATTGTTGGAAGTGTTGTTACTCTGATTTGCAGTATCAGGATCACACCCTGAAACAGAAATACTGAGAACCAGCAAACCGGTGAAAAATAGAGAAATATGTTTCATGTCTTCTCCTTAACTAACCTGAATAATCAAGGCTGCAATGCGAGATTTTAGCATATAACCACTGTATCTTCCATAAACTATTTATTCCAATAAGAATATTATGTTATTTTTTCTCGTCACTTATAATGGAGTTTCAGATGCTTCAACTGAAAAATATCACAAAAGTATTTTCATCCTTTACAGCGGTAAATAACATTACTTTACACGTTAACACTGGAGAAATATTTGGTTTTCTTGGACCAAACGGAGCCGGAAAAAGCACATCAATAAACATGATATGTGGTCTTCTCAAGCCCACAGAAGGTGAAATTCTTATATGTGGGGGAAAAGATCCCTCAAATTCTGAAACCAGAAAAGCCATTGGTTATGTCCCACAGTCTCTTGCTATTTACAATGAGCTAACCGCACTTGAGAATCTGAGGTTTTTCGGGAGGATTAACGGAGTTCCGCAAAAACTGCTTAAATCCAGAATATCAAAAGCTCTCTCGATGACCGGGCTTGAGAGGAAAAAAAATCAGCCGGCTGGAAAATTTAGTGGGGGAATGAAACGCAGACTTAACATTGGCTGTGCCCTGCTGCATGATCCTGAATTGATTATTCTGGACGAACCCACTGTGGGTGTTGATCCCCAAAGCAGAAACAGAATTTTTGAAAACATCCAGGAACTTAACAAAGAGGGTAAAACAATCATTTATACCACTCATTACATGGAGGAGGCACAAAAACTCTGTAAAAATGTCGTAATTATTGATGCAGGCGAAATAATTGCACTGGATTCAGTCAGCAACCTAATCCATAACAGATTGGACAAAACAGTTATTGAGGCGGTAATTGGAAATCAGACAATTTCCATAAAAACAGATGATCCGGTCAAGGAACTTGAGAAACTTCAGAAAAATAATAAATTCAAATCGTTTCAGATTAGAGAAAAAACTCTCGAGGATGTCTTTCTGGATTTAACAGGAAAAAAGATCAGGGATTAGCATGAAGATTATATTTTCCATAGCAGTTAAGGATCTTAAATTAATTTTCAGAGACAAAAGTGGAGTCTTTTTCATATTTCTGTTCCCGGTGATCTATGCAGTACTTTTTGGCGGATTTTTCGGAGGATTCTCAGGAGGAGCAAAAAAAACAGTACTCGTTGTGGTTGATAACGACAAATCGGATCGCAGCGCAGAATTTATTAAGAATTTAAGAAAAAACCCATCTCTGGAAATTTTAGAAAAAAATCTTATAACTGCACGTAATAATGTAGGTAATGGAAAAATTCCTGTTTTGCTGAAAATAGAAAAAAACTTTGGAGCAAACCTTCCGGAAAGTATTTTTAAATCCAGACCTGGTATTTCAATGGAATATGATCCCTCTAAAATTTATGTTTCTCAAATGCTTCAGGGATTGCTTCTGAAGGAATTCTACAACTTCTGGCTTTTGGGACTTCCTGAACATATTTCAGTTATCAGAAAACGGTTCACAAAAACTTTCGGTTCCACCCCTTTAGTATCTGACACAGTGAATCAATGGTTCGATCAGACACAGCAGATACTTCCACTTTTCAGAAAACATAATTCCCCGGGGTTGATGTTCAGTATCCCCTCATCTGTTATATCAAAACCTGACCAGTCTTCACCGGGTCCCTTTGATATTTCATTCCCTCAGGGAATCATCTGGGGAATCATTGGTGCAACTGCTGTTTTCGCAGTTAGTTTTGTCAATGAAAAAAACAATGGCACCCTTGCCAGAATCAGAGCTGCACCGGTTTCTCTATGGCAGATCATATCAGGAAAACTACTTGGAAGCATGATCACTATTTTAATGGTGATATTTGTAATGACATTTATTTCTACCTTTATTTTCTCCACAGTGATCACTCAGGTGGTCTGGTTTGCAGTTTACGCCATACTGATGTCCTTTTCTTTTTCGGGAATGATGCTTTTTGTATCATCCTTTGCAAAAACTGAGCAAAGTGCAAGTGGGCTGACATGGTCAGTTTTCATGCTTTTGGCCATGCTTGGAGGTGGAATGATTCCCGTCCATTTTATGCCTGAATGGATGTCGGAAGTCACGTTATATTCCCCCGTCGGCTGGGCAATAAAAATTCTGGAAGCGTCTGCATGGCGGAATAGTACATTTACTGAAGTCTTACCACAGACATTCTTTCTATTGATTACAGGAATACTTTGTTTTATCGTAGGTTCAGCAGTTTTGAAAAAATCTCTGGAGAAATAACCTCAACCACCCGGAGAATAGAATGAAAAAAATTATTATCGCAGGAGCAGGACTTGGAGGCATCAGCACCGCCATATCCTTAAAAAGTCTAGGGTATGATGTGGAAATATTTGAAAAAAACAGCCACATTGGTGGCAGGCTTAATATCCATGAAAATGAAGGTTTCAAATTTGACCTTGGTCCATCAATCATCATCATGCCTCAGATTTTCAAAAACCTTTTCAGAAAAGTAAATCTGAAAATGGAAGATTACTTTAAACTTGTGCAGATAAATCCCCAGTGGCGAAACTTCTGGCCTGACGGTACAATTCTAGACCTTCATTCGGATTCAGGAGAAATGGAAAAGGAACTGAGAAAACTGGGCATTTCAAATTCAGACGGATGGTACAGTTATCTCGAATATTCCCGAAAACTCTATAATTTCGCTGAAAACAGTTATTTTAAAACAGGTGCGGATTCACTTTTTCAGTTGATAAAAAATCAAAAACTTACAGATCTTATTCTAAAAACCGATTTTTATCGTCCAATGCAGCGGGGTGTCAATTCGAGGGTATCAAACAAATACCTGAGGGATATGTTGGGTTTTTTCATAAAATATGTCGGTTCGTCCTCCTATGATGCACCTGGAGTACTTAATCTTCTTGCATGGAGTCAACTGGGATTTGGACTCTATTATGTCGAAGGAGGTTTATACAATATGGCAAAAGGATTTGCCAGACTCCTTGAAGAATTAAAAATAAAAGTACATTTGAATTCAGAAATAACCGGATATGAAAAAAAAGGTGATTCTATTTCCGGAATAAACCTGGCAAATGGTGATTTTCATAGTGCAGATGCATTTGTCTCAAATGTTGAAGTCGTTCCAACCCACAAAAAACTGCTGCATTCGTCTCCAAAAGAGATGAGCCATTTAAAAAAATTTGGACCTGCATGCAGTGGACTCGTTATTCATCTGGGAATAAGAGGTGAATACAAACAACTGGCACATCATAATTTTTTCTTTTCCCACAGTACAAAAAAGCATTTCAACAGTATTTTTCATAAAGGTATTCTGCCTCATGATCCTACAGTTTATCTGGTTTCTCCAACTGTTTCAGACACCACAATTGCTCCCAAAGGGCACAGTATAATTAAAATTCTTCCTCATGTACCGGTTGTTCCCGAAGATGGTTCCATTCCAGACTATTCAGAACTTGAAACAAGGGTTTATGAAAAACTTGAATCAATGGGGCTCGTTGATCTTCGCAAGCGGATTGTATATAAAAATATTCTTACTCCTGTCGATATTATGAATCTTTATAATACCAACCGAGGGGCAATCTACGGGGTAGTCAGCGACCTCAAAACAAATCTTGGATTTAAAGCTCCCAGAAAGGACAGAATTTATAAAAATCTGTACTTCACCGGTGGCAGCGCAAATCCCGGACCTGGAACACCCATGGTAACACTGTGCGGTCAACTTGTTGCCCAGGAACTTGATGCGGAAATGAAAGGATTTTGAACATGAAAAAAAAATCTGTAACAGTAATAGGGGCTGGTCCAGGGGGTCTTAGTGCTGCAATGATTCTGGCCTCCAAAGGCTACAAAGTGGATGTATATGAAAAAGAAAAAATCGTTGGAGGTAGAAATGGATATTTCCAACTGGGAAACTACAGATTTGATATTGGGCCCACCTTCCTGATGATGAAACATATTGTTGATGAAATATTTGAAATCACAGGAAGAAAAAGTAGCGATTATATGAAGTTCACTGAACTTGATCCCATGTACAGATTATCATTCAGCAATGACAGGGAGTTTTTTCCCACTCGAAATAAAACCAAAATGAAAAACCAGATGGAAAAACTTTTTCCGGGATCGTGGCAGGGATATGAAAAATATATGTCCAGAGAAGAGAAAAAGTATGAAAAACTTATTCCATGCCTGCAAAAACCTTATGGCACAATAAGGGAAACTCTGAATCCAAATCTCTTTAAAGCCGCTTTTTATCTGGATGGACACAAAAGCCTCTTCCGTTATCTTGGAAAATATTTCAAGGAAGATGATCTTAAAATTTCATTCACTTTTCAGGCTAAATATCTTGGGATGAGTCCGTGGGAATGCCCTGCCACTTTTTCCATAATCAGTTATCTTGAGCATGGTTTCGGGATCTGGCACATTGAAGGGGGTTTAAATCAACTCAGTTCCACAATGGCTAAAGTTGTTGAAGAGGAAGGTGGAGAAATTCACCTCAATCAGGCAGTGAAAAAAATTATTGTGGAAAATGGAAAAGCCACAGGGGTCATATTGGAAAATGATGAAAAAGTTACCAGCGATTATGTAATAATCAACGCCGACTTTGCTCATGCTATGAATAACATCGTTGATAATAAGGATAAAAACAAGTACACACCTGAAAAACTCTCTTCGATGAAATACAGTTGCTCCACCTGGATGATGTATCTCGGTATTGATAAAGTATATGACATTCCCCATCATAATATAATCTTTTCAGGGGATTATAAAAAAAATGTGGATGAAATAACCAGAACCATGGAAATTTCGGAAGACCCCAGTGTATACATTCAGAATGCTGTAAAAACAGATCCAACCCTGTGTCCTGAAGGACATTCAACCATTTACATTCTGGTTCCTGCTCCAAATAATTTCAGTCGTCTTGACTGGGATACCCATAGTGCAAAATTTCGTGAAAAAATATTGGATATAGTTGAAAACCGTGGGGGACTCAGGGATATCCGTGACCATATTGTGGAAGAAAAAATAATTACTCCAAACCAGTGGGAATCGGATCACAATGTATACCGTGGTGCTACTTTCAATCTGGCTCATAATATCGGTCAGATGCTCTATTTCAGACCACACAATAAATTTGAGGAATTTGAAAACTGTTACCTGACAGGAGGCGGTACTCATCCGGGAAGTGGAATTCCAACCATTCTTGAATCCGGTAGAATCAGCGCATCTCAGATCCTCAAAAACGATTATACGTGAAAATCACCTTCAACTGAATTTTGGGAATATAAATTTTACTCTGATGGTTTTTGAAACTTATAAAGTCACTTCAGGCTTTTTAAAGTCAGAAAGCTGGTCGGAGGCAAAAATGAAATATTCAGTAATACCTGTATTCGTTCTGTTAATTGCAGCAACTTCCTGTGATTCTTCAACAAAAGCCAAAGACAAATCATCATCTGATGAAAAACACAATATCCAAAAACACTTTACCGGAAATACTCCTGATGGTTCTGAAAAGAAAACCGTTCCGGATAAAAAACAAATTCCTGTAGTAACAAATACTAAATCAGCTGGAACAAAAGTCAGCATCACACCCAAACACATGCCTATTCCTGTAAATTCAGGAATCATTTCTGAAACAGCTGAAAAAACTGTGAAAAGTGTGGTTAATATTAGCGCTGAAAAAGGCAGTATCTACCAGACTTCGAGGCTGAGAGGATATGGACGTAACCCCCGTTACAGAAGGAGGGGAAGCTCAAGTCTAGGCAGCGGCGTTATTGTAAGCAGAGATGGAATTATCCTCACCAATAATCACGTTGTTGCCAACTCTCAAATAATTTTTGTAAAACTCCATGACGGCAGAAAATTCAGGGCTAAAATTGTAGGAAATGATCCGAGAACTGATGTTGCTGTGATAAAACTTCAATCCCCTCCTAATGATCTTTCTCCACTTCCCATAGGTGAAAGTGCATCCATGAGACTTGGAGAAGTTGTACTTGCCATTGGAAACCCCTTCGGTCTGGGAGGTAGTGTGACAATGGGAATCATAAGTGCAAAGGGAAGAGCAAATATTGGAATCGTGGAATATGAAGACTTCATCCAGACTGATGCTGCAATAAATCCGGGAAACAGTGGTGGAGCTCTGATCAATCTGAAGGGTGAACTCATTGGAATAAACACGGCAATTTTGTCCAAGACCGGAGGTTATCAGGGAATAGGTTTTGCAATACCCTCTGAAATGGCTGGGAAAATAATGAAGCATCTTGTTAAAAATGGACACTTCACAAGATCTTATCTTGGGGTTGTTATTAAGGATGCTGATGAAGGCTTGTCATCACGTGGTAATTCTTCACAGGGTGCACTGGTTGTTGAGGTGGGCCCGGATACTCCAGCTAGAAAAGCCGGACTGCTTCCAGGTGATGTTATTATATCCTTTGATGGTAAATCAGTTAAAAACAGCGGTAAACTCAAAAATATGGTTGCCATGTATCCGGTAAAAAAACCGGTGGAAATGAAAGTTTCCAGAAAAGGAAAAATTTTTGTGGTTAAAGCAACACTGTCTGAAAATGTTGATGACAGAAAAAATTACTGGGGAACACCTGTCCCATCCATTCGAAACCGTCGTCAAAACTCACAAAGAACGCCATACCCTTCAAATCCGTGGGAAGATGATGATTTTATAAACTGAAATAGTTTCCTGAATTAATATCCTGAATTGAATTCACTCTTTGTGTGAAAATCAAATTTGAGTGAGTAAACTCCGTATTCCAGAGTACTTTTAACACTGAACCCACTTCTGTAAAATACATTCAGCATTTTTCGGTTTTCAGCTAAAACTTCCGCAGTAAAACCCCTGATTCCCTTTTCTCTTGCGAGTTCAACCAGTTTATCCAGCAGATGAGTTCCTATACCTTGCCCCTGCCAGTCTGGAAGAATTGTAAATGCCACCTCAGCCCGGTTTGTTGGTCTGTCAAGGAACCAGCGGCCTACAGCGATTATCTCATCATCCGGTTCCTCACCTGTATATCCCACAAGAGCGAACTTTTCTTCATAATCCATTACCACAAGAGGCTGAGCTGCACTGTGATTCAGAGTTCTGACAAATCCCATAAACCTGTAATAGACATCCTCTTCCCTCAGACCGTAGAAAAACCTTCTTAATTTCTCCTCATCAACCATCCTGATAGGTCTGAAGTGTATCTCTGTACCCTTACTGCTAGTGTAATCCCATCTGTAGTGCTCAGGGTAGATGGTTCCATCCCTTGGAAGAGCCTGATCCTGATAAATATAATTGAGTTTTTTAGCTTCTTCCATGAGCCATTTTCTGAATCGGGGATGAGCAATATTGATAAGTGCCATAACCCTGTCACGAATATTTTTTCCGTGAAGGTATGCGATTCCATATTCCGTTACCACGTAGTGAACATCGCCTCTTGTTGTCACAACTCCAGCACCGGTTTTGAGAATAGGTACAATTCTGCTGACTTCACCATTTTTGGCTGTTGATGGCAGTGCAATAATGGGTCTGCCGTTTTTTGCCAGAGAAGCGCCTCTGATAAAATCAGCCTGTCCTCCGATTCCACTGAAAAATTGTGAGCCTATCGAATCAGCACATACCTGCCCGGTGACATCAACTTCAAGAGCGGCATTTATTGCACACATATTCTCATTCAAACTAATATTGCGGGGATCACTAAGGTAATCCGTTGGATAAAACTCAAAAATGGGATTATTGTTAACCATATCATAGAGTTTTTTACTGCCGAGGCAGAATGCAGCAGTAATTTTTCCAGGATGAAATTTTTTATAATGATTTGTAATTGCCCCTGATTCATAGAGTTCAATAAGACCATCTGAAAACATTTCCGTATGAATTCCCAGATTTCTTTTATCCTTTAAATGCCTGAGAACAGCATTGGGAATACTGCCTATTCCTGCCTGAATAGTACTTCCGTTTGGAATAAGTCTTGAGATATAAAATCCGATTCTCTCAGCAACATCATCTGAATCACCCTCAGAAAATTCAATCAGAGATTCATCATGAATAATGATTGCATCCAGTTCACTGACACTCACAAGAGAATTGCCAAAAGTGCGGGGCATATGTGAATTCACCTGAGCAATAACAAATGCAGCCTGCTTGATTGCTTCAAGAGTGGTTTCAACACTGACACCTAAAGAACAGTTTCCATAGGCATCCGGTGGAGTAACCTGTACCAGAGCTATATCCAGTGGTATTGAACCAGTGTGCATCAGCCTTGGAATTTCCGACATAAAAACAGGGGTATAATCTGCATGTCCTCTGGCAACAGTCTCACGGGCTGCCCGTCCTATAAAAAATGTATTAAGACGAAACATATCTCTGTGAAGTCCGTCAGTATAGGGAGTTTCCTCGATACTAACCATCTGAAGAATTTCCGTGTCTGCAAAATTCAAGGGAAAATCAACCATACGGGAAACGAGATACTGAGGTGCACTGGCTGCACTTCCAATAAAAACTTTATTACCGGGCCTTACGTGTTTGAAAGCCTCTTCAACACTGGTGATTCTGGTTTCATAAATCTCCTTAAGCCTCGGTATATTCCATTTCATATCCATATTTTTCACCTGTACAGCAAATAGTTCACTTATTCTTCCACCACTGATTTGTACTGGAAAATCATTCCCCCAGATACTTCGGCATTATTTTGGTAATCTGAAGAATGCATTAACACTCAGGCCGATGGAGGCAAGTTTACTGCGGGCGCTATCCCCTCGTGATGTAAGAATAAGAGGCATATCACCGCATAGAATAATACCGGCACAAACTGCACCGGACTGTGTTGTTAGAGTTTTATATAAAACATTACCGGCATCAATATCAGGCATAATAAGAATGTCAGCTGTTCCCTTTATTTCACCTGCATATTTTTTCTCCAGAGCACAACCACTGTCCATAGCAACATCAAATGACAGGGGACCTTCAACAACACAGTCATCACGATCTGCAAAACGATCTGCGATCTGTTTTGCCTCAATGGAACTCTCGATACTTTTATTAACACTCTCAATTGCACTTATAATCGCAACTTTGGGTTTTTTAACATTAAGTATTTTCGCGATTTTAAGTGTATTTTCAAGAATCTGAACTCTTTTTTCAAGATCCGGATATGTATTTACCGCTGCATCAGAAATAATGAGAAGTTTATTTCTTCTGGGAATATCCATAACAACACTGTGAGAAATCAATTGACCACTCTTCAGTTTTCCACTTGATTTCAAGTATTTAAAAACGCCCCTCAGAATTTCTTCAGTTTTAAAGGAGCCCTTCATCAGGATATCAACTTTTCCCTCGTCTAAAAGTTCAATCCCTCTTGCGATACTATCTTCAGCATCTTCAATGATGTAATTTTTATTATCAATTACAAGATCATACTCATATGCAATTTTATTTATGGCACTGTAATCTCCAATAAGACAGAACCGGGCAATTTTAAACTGCCCTTCCTCATTAGCCCGTTTTGCCGCTAAAATAGCTTCTTCGTTATCAGCACCAACAATTGCAACAGTCGGAAGGTAATTATCCTTAACCGTAATCAGGGTGTCATCAATCAATTCATCCAGTGAAGTAATCATACTTCCGGATTTACGATAGAAAATATTACGCTGGAAAAGTTGAGTATCCAGCAGATTATCCTCAGCTTTCCTTCTTTCAGCATGAAGGTGCTTTTCAACACCGTAATTTTTTAAACTCACCGGCTCATAGATCCCTCTGATAAGCCCACTTGCCAGTGATTCATGCTCTACACTTCCAGGAATTATAACAAGAGGCCATCTCCCGTTTATGTTATTCCTGATGGCAGCGACCATTTTTTCACTTCTGGCCAGTCCTCCACTGAGAGCACTGAATTCCACTTCTCTTCCATCAGCTTCAAGTTTAAACATTGAAGAGGTAATCTGACGGGCGTAAAATTTGAAAAGAACTTCAATTTTTTGCTGCTGTTCGGATGTGGCACCTTTCACTCCAAAACCTTCGAGTGCCCTGAAATCATTAGTCCCCGCCAGCGATAAAAGCCCACCTGTCTTAAAAACAGCACTCTCAAGTTCCTTTGTGGTTATATAATCATGCTTTAGGGCATCTAAAAGCCTCGGAAGATCAAGTTTTCCACATCTGTTTGCACTGGGAACTCCCGAAAATGCGTCGACAACGCTTGTTACTGCTCCACCCCGATGAAGTGCGATACTTGTTCCACCACCTACATGTGCAGTTATACTGCTTAACAACTGAGGCTGCACACCGGTTACACTCGACAATATTGCCTGTACAGCTCTATGATTGAGATAATGTGCACCTGTTCCATCCAGCCTTATCTTGGAAAGTCCTGTAATTCTTTCCACCAGTTCAATTTCATCTGTAACCACAGGGTCGCTGATTGTTATTAAAATATCATGTTCAGGCCCGGCATCTGCCGCAATTTTCATACCGATAAAAACCGCCATGTTGCTGGCATGGTTAATTCTGGGATTTTCGAGATCGTGAATCATTTCCCCGCATATTTTATAGGTTCCCGAAGGAACCGGATGCATAAAACCACCGCGACATGCTATTCCTCTCAGATCAGAAGGAGAAACACCTCTGGTATTGAGCCAGTCTACGATTTGTGCAGCACGGTTGTCAACACTGTCTGGGGTATCAACATCGAGATGAACTTCACTTTCATCCATCTTGTAAATTCCCCTGAACCAGGCAACCTTTGTGGAGGTACTTCCAGGATTTATCACCAGAATATTCCACGCATCCATCGATGCTTTTCTGGATAACGAATCACCCAGAAGTCTTGTCATGATTTTTGTGTTTCCCGAATAATCCCGTTCAATTTCTATAAGCCATGAAATAAGTCGACCCAGTACGATATTAGCAAAACGTTCACCCTTGACCTGATTGAGAGCTGAAATAGCAGCAATCATTTTATTGCGTATCTGTTCTATATCCTCAGGTCCATTAGCTTCACTTAAAAGTGTCCTGAACTCTTCAACTATTCCATCTCCGGACTCTTTAATATTTCGACTGAGGGAACCTAAAATTATCCTGTATTTTCCTGCTTCTGAAACAGTATCCAAAAACTCACGAATATTATTCATAAAAAAGAACCAGCCCTTTCAGATTAGTTTTCCTCATCTTTGGATGCCATCATCTGGTGAAGGACTCTCCTGAAAAGTTTTCCAGTACCCGTTCTGGGGATTTCCTCCACAATAAAAATTCTGGAAGGAGAAATTTCCTCTCCGGTTTTATCAAGGATAAACTCAACAATTTCTTTTTTTAAAACCGATTCATCAGTTGAGACTGATGGTACTAGGAACACTACTAAATCAGCACTTGTCTGACCTCCATCAGAAATAATAACTGCATTTTCGGCAACTTTTTCATTTACAGAAAGAATAGTTTCAATTTGTGATGTAATCATCTGAAGATTCATGGCTATTTACCTCCATTTGGAAGAAGATTCCTGACAGAATCAGGATTTGACAAATGAGACAGATCATCCGTGGAACTCAAATCATTTCCCGCAATCCTGTGAAGAAGAGGTCTTACAACCTTTCCAGTTCTGGTTCTGGGCAGTTCATCAAGAATGAAAATCTGGAACGGCAAAGCAAAGTCTCCTATTTTCTCTCTTAAAAAGATTTTAAGTTCAGATGTAAAAAGCTCTCTTTGCTCATTTGTTTCAACAGTATCATCAGGAACAGTAAAGATTACTATTGTATCTCCGGACTCAGCGCCTTCAACTCCGATAACCGCTGCTTCCATAACATGTTTATGAGAAACAACAGTACTTTCCAGTTCTGATGTGGAAATAGAAAAATCGTTTATTTTAAACTCATCATCCAGTCTCTTCATAAAATACCAGAATCCATCCTGATCTTTTCTGCCACCATCATTTGTGGTCAGATATCCGGGTACTTTTCTGAAATGAAGATTTAAAAAACGATCATGCTGATTAAAAATACTGGTTGCCATTGCAGGCCAGCTGCAACTAAAAGCAATCTGACCACTCTCATTAACCTGACATGGATGACCAACTTCAGAAATGATTTCAGGTATTATTCCTTTTGCAGCCACACCGATAGAGCCTGGTTTCTGCAATTCCTGAGCTGGTAAAGTGCTCATTAAACTGACTCCGGTATTTCTTTGAATCCACAGATTAATTACATTTTCAGATTTTTCAGTAAGCTTCCTTGCAATAGTCCGCCCCTGTCTGGGACCGAAAATATCTCCTGCTCCGGCTATAATATCAAACGGTTTATTAAATTTTTCATCCCCAGCTTCATCAGCAAATTTCAAAAGAGTCTGAGGATTTCCCAGAATACTCACAGGACCTTTTATTGATGCAATTTTATACAGGATATCCCTGTCAACTGCACAGTGGGGATCAATACTGAAAACTGCATCCTGACACATGAGAGGCCCCCAGATACCATAAGCCTGAGAAACAACTCCCCTTGTCAATGAACCTGCCCAGATGCTGATTTGCCATGGTCTTTGAAAATGAAAAATATCACGCATTGATACTGCACTGTGAAGAAGATAAGGTGCTGCTTCAAAAACATAGCCTTTGGGTTTCTCACTTCCACTTGAATTATAAAAGAGGAAAAGAGGCTGGCTGGCAGAAATGGTGCGACCGGTAAACCCATCTATTTCATCCTTACTGTGCAGCACTGATGAGTTGGCCATATCCACCACGACTGACGGATGCTTTTCGGCAATTTCCTGAACGGATTTCAGATAAGTTGAATTTTCCGTTGATGTGTTTACAAACACAAGTGAAGGTTCTGAATCATCAATAATTTTTTCAACAAATGAAACCGGAAATCTGGAACTTACCGGAACGCTTACTCCACCACCAACAGCAATTCCCGCCTCAATAACATAGCTTTCAACGCAGTCTTCCATAAAAACAACTGCTCTGAAACCATTATCAAGTTCTCCCATCCACCTGCCAACTGAAAAAATGATCATTCTGGAAAATTCATCCATAGTGATACTTCGTAAATTTCCCGATTTATCAATATGGTGAATAACACAGTGATCACCATTTCCATGGTCCAGCCATGTTCGGATCAGGTTATTCCAGATATTTATCTCGCCACCCTTAAACCAGGAGAAACTTCCTTTTGAGAGATCCTCCTCCAGTACACGTTCAAAAGCTTTTTCCCATTTAATCAGTTTACTTTCTTCAGCCCAGTACTTCTCCCTGGCTGTAACAGATAAATTGTAACTTTCTCTGTATTCTCGAATATTTTTTGGAGATGAGTGATTAATGATCATTAGTGTCCCTCCAGAGGTTGAAAGACCAGTATAAAACAAATACACATCGGAAGCCAGTCCGAACCCTCAACGAAAATAAACTGCCTCAGTTGAATCAATGGGTCAAGGGTTATTGTGAAATTTTTTTCAATAAATTTCAGAGAAAATTAAACCTAAAAATATCCGGATATTCCGCCAATAGTTCCACCACCTGAAAGTGGAGAAAAATAGAAAGAATATTTTTTTTCCTTTTTCCCCTTATGAAGCTTCAGAATTATCCACGATGTAAGAGCCCCTGTTACAGCTCCTGTCACGACATCGGATAGATAATGCCTGTCAGCAGCAATTCTCAGATATCCAACTGTTGCAGCTGAAAAAAAAGCTATTCCGGCAAATACACCCTGAGGAAGCCATTTATCTCCATAAATCATTGTTGCTGCTGTCGCCATTGCAAAAGCAGTTGAGGTATGACCGCTATAAAATGAAACATAGTAATCCACATCATAGCCTGATTCATCCTCATTTCTCACATACGGACGCTGTCTGGCAACAACACGCTTTGTCACTCCATTTAAAAGTGTACTGACTGCAAGTATTTCAGTAATGAGAATTGCATCAGAAATTTGCTTTTTCCAGCCCTCCCCCCATTTCTCAAAAATACCCAGAGAAAATGTGGCAGTGACAAGACTGCTCAGTAATAAATCACTGGAAACAGCCGAAATATCAGTATCTTTCCATTTTAAGGTACTTCTGACTTTTTCATCAGGAGAAAAAGTCGAACACCAGCGGCATTGTTCAGGTGATGTATAATCACTGAAAAGGTGAAGTCCCAGTGAGGTAAGACCTGTAACAACCGTCACAGGAACATCGACTACAGGATTTATTTCATATACCGGCTCACTGCCGTAAGAATACCCTGTAAAAAACAACACACTTAAAAAAAGCAAATATTTCATTGATTTCCAGTCAGTAATTTCTAATCAGTAAAATTTTAAGGAATAATTCGAGGTCCTGTGACATGTGGTTTTTTAGCAGGAAGATTCATTTTGGCACTTAAAAGAGACCAGACCACGTTGAATTGTTTTGAATTCATCACATAACCAACTTTTAAGGTGTTGGACGATGTGGTATATGTCAGACCCGTAAGAAATTGTGCAAAAAGCGCACTTTTTCTGGTTTGGTCAATCTGCCTTTTTGTCTTTCTCAGATTTTTAATATCCCGAAATGTTACCGTTGCCTTGACAGTTATATTCATCCCCAGATCGATATATCCCAAAGCCTTACTGACATCAGAGCCTTTTTCAAACTTCCATCCTTCCATCGCTGCATTGTGATTTGATGGTGAAAACGAAGCAAGAGAACCTGTGGCAAGGGTACTCTTTCTTGGATTAATTTTCTTTATAAATGAGCCTTTTCCGAGAATAATCGTATCCGGGCCTGTAACGAGAATAATTTCATTGCCGGATTTATTCCTGTATGCCGATACACCCTTGAATGTTGTGTATGTCATTTTATTTTCAGAAGCAAGGCAACTGGCCAGAGTGGAAGAATTAAAACTGCCCTGAGCCACAGCTAAAACGCTCTCCTTTGAAGTAGAAGATTTCAGTTTTCCAACAACAAGGCCATAATCGAAATTTGCATGGGGAATATTTCTGAAACACTTGGAAGAACTTTCCTTTTGAAACATTGCATAAAATCCTGGGGCTACGGTATTGTAGTAGTTATTTCCACGGGATTTCTTAAAATTAACAAACAGTAAAATATCAGGTTTTGCCCCAAGCTCTTTTTTAAGAATATTAACTTGCGATGTACTGAAAATTTTTGCTTCCACTGAAGCAGTGAAACAGGAAACAACCAATAACATTAATGTGCAGCTTAAAACCCTGTTTACTTTCATGATAACTCCAATTCGTTTTTACTTTGCCACTTTACTATGCGTTTTTAGCAAAAATATTTCACAGTACAAATAAAAAATTTAATACCGTTCAAATCATAGAGACAACGATCAGTACGTAAAATTCATAACCCAATAGTTTTGATTTATAATTGAGGCCAAATAATTTTCTTTTTGGGAATAAGTGCTAATTTGTGATAGTTACAGTCTCAGCAGGTGTTTTGTAATGAAAAAAAAATTATTATTATCGTTTTTTATTTTTATTCTGCCGGCAAATGCATTGGCTCAGTTTACTCTATATGGCCAGTATGATGGTTATCCGGTTTCAGGTAACGACGCCATGACAGATGTCGAAATTGATGAGCATGCAAACCTCTCCAGATGTCTGTGTGATCAGGATGCCGGTGAGGATGAATACTACAGTTATTATTTCAAAATGCAGTACGGAGGACCTTTTGAAGGTGACGATGTCTATATTTATATTGGCAGTGACTGTGCAAATGTGAGTGTCAGCCTTGATAACTGCGCAGAAATTGACACAATCAATGAAAATTCTTTTCAGAACACAACCCTACCAATTGCCGTCCCTGTTCACTATGTTGTGGATCCTGATGAAGGAATCTGTTCACAGGGTACCGGTTCAAACACTTTTTATATTTTTGACAACAAGGAAAGTCGCAGTGATGTTTATTCAATAACATTGTCCTACGATACCAAACCCCCCACAGCTCCTGAGGATGTTAAAGTCAGCCCGGGAGAAAATGCTTTGACTGTTTCATGGAATACAGACAAAGGCAGCGAAGAAAGTGTTGAATACTACAATGTTCTTTGTATGAGAGAGGGACTGCCATCTGAATCATCCAGTGAAAGTAAAGCATCATGGGTAAGTACAGAGGAAGTTTGTGGAAAAATTCTGTACACTGAGAGTGTAAACAACACAAATAATACAAATACAACAAATAATACAAATACAACAAATAATACAAATACCACGAACAACACTACTCAAAAGGGAGATTTCAAGAATGCTCCCTATAATTTTAAAACAGATTCCTGCCCTGAATATAATCTGAAAACAGGTGGCATGCCTTCAAAGTGTTATGTCTGTGCCAGTGTTGTAGGAGGAACAGAGAGTGTAAGAATTAATGGTCTTGAAAATGGAGTTCAATACAGTGTTGCAGTTGTTGCAGTTGATGATCACCGAAATGTGTCACTTATTGGAGAGGTTTTATCTGAAACTCCTGTTCCCACAACAGATTTTGCTGAGCACTACAATGAAAGTGGCGGCTCTGCCAATGGTGACTACTGCTTCATAGCAACAGCTGTGTACGGAAACAAATACCATCCGTTTGTTCAGGTTCTCAGGAAATTCAGGGATGCTTTCCTTATGAATTCAACTTTGGGAAGAAAATTTGTGAGTTTCTATTATAAAAATGGAAGAGCCTGGGCTGATATAATTGGTAACAATATAGTTCTTAATGTTGCCATTAAAATATTGTTATTCCCTCTGGTTCTGATTTCAGCAATTTTTCTGGTGGTTCCCTGGTGGATTCTCATCATGGGAATGATTGCGGTGTTCTCCTTAATCAAGATAAATAACAGGAAAAGATCCCTTCAATGCGCATAATTTCAATATTTTTCGTACTGATTCAATTGACAGTAATACCCCTTGCAAAGGCCACCGATGAGCTGGAATCTCCATCTGATCTTTTTTTCGAATTCAAGGCTGGAAATTTCATTCCAAATGTTGATGACGAATTCGGCGGTAACGGTCCCTTTAAAACAATATTTGGAGATAAGGGTTCCATTTTATATGCCATGCAGCTTGACTATAAGCTTTTCAAAGGTTTTGGGACCCTGAGCATAGGCGGTCAGGCAGGGTTTTACTGGATAAAAGGGAATGCCCTTCTGGAAGATGGTACACCATCAGAGGACGAAACCGCACTCTGGCTTTTACCTACGGGAGTAAAACTCACTTACAGATTTGATGAATTGAATCGAAGATGGAATATTCCTGTGGTTCCTTTCATAAAGGGAGGTCTGACTTACACTTTCTGGTGGATAACTCAGGGAGACGGGTCAATTGCAACCTTTGGAGATAACCAATCCGGGGCAAAAGCTTCTGGAGGAACTTATGGTTGGGAGTTTTCCGCAGGACTGGCCCTGTGTCTCAATTACTTTGATCCTGCTAGTGCTAAAAATCTGGATCTTGAAACAGGCATTAATGCATCCTACATCTTTGTGGAATGGGTCTATAATTCAAGTGATAACTTTGGCGGAAGCAATGTTCTTATGGTTGGTGGAGATTATTTTCTTTTCGGAATCGGACTTGAATTCTGATGTACGGCATTATTCTGGAAGTTGCCTATGACGGCACCGACTTCTGCGGATTCCAGCTTCAGAACAACGGACCAACAATTCAAGGTATAGTTGAAGAAAAACTCAGTCAGATGGAAGGACGCTTCATACGTGTAAAGGGAGCCTCAAGAACCGACAGTGGTGTACATGCTCGCGGGCAGCGCATATTTTACACCACACCCCATGTTATTCCTGATAAAGGATATTTAAGGGGTCTCAATTCGCTTCTTCCATCATCAGTCAGTATAAAATCAGTCAAAAGAACCACCCCTGATTTCAATCCTAGAAAAACCCAGGGAAAGCTATACTCCTACTCCATTTTAAACAGACCTGTTCACAATCCCTTCTATTCCAGGTTTCAATGGCAGTATCTGAAAAAACTTGATATATCACTGATGAATCAGGCCGGAAAAATCATTGAGGGGACCCATGATTTTAAAACTTTTCAGGCATCTGACTGTGAACGTGAAAACAGCACCAGAACCATGTTTATGGTAAAAACTGTTGAAAATAATGGTATTATTACAATTTTTGTATCCGGAAATGCATTTCTCAAAAATATGGTAAGAATAATAACAGGTACTCTTGTGGATATTGGCAGAGGACATATCCCACTTTCTGATTTGAGCTCAATAATTGAAGCTAGAGATCGAAAAGTTGGAGGAATGACAGCGCCACCTCATGGATTGTGTCTGGAAAAAGTCGTTTATCCTGATGAAGACAACTCAACACTTTATTTTCCTTCCAGTGTGGATTAGTATCCTTTTCATGAATTACCATAGGATTTTCCGGGAAGCATGACAAAAAAAAATAAAAACAGCGATAAGCAAAATATGAAAATGGCTAAACCAGATAAGGACTGGGCCTTTAAAAGCAAATCAATCATGGTAAGTGGACGAATTGCCGCCCTTATAATATTTGGTTCAATTGCCATCTGGTTTATAGCTGTTCATCTCGATCTGGTCTTTCAGACTATTTTATTAAAACATATTCAGAATATAAATCCTTTTGTGGCCAAATATATTCTGTTTCCTGTGATTCTGGAAATTGGTTTTATTTTCGGAACGTTAATAATACTTTATATGATGGGTAGGTTTGTGGATCTCACCATCTGGACAACAATTCTTGGAACTATTTTTTCTGTTCATCTAATTGATATGGCAGTTAAATTTATACTGGATCAGTTTTACTTCTATTACTGGAACCCGAAAATGCTTTTAATGAGAATCCCTGGAATTCTTATCACGGCTTTTCTGGGGAAATTTATTCTTGGTTTTGCTCTTAAAAGGGAAAAGTGATGAAAAAACAGTATTTAAAATTGTTCATTATAACAATTTTTTTTGTATCCTGTGGAAACCACAAGGAAACACCACCAGAAATTGCACTAAAGAATTCATTTAACAATCGAAATGCTGCTCAGGCTGTATTAAGAAAAATTGTTGAAAAGAAAATTCCTGTTACACCGGAAATAACCAGAATTTTAGTTAATCATCTAAGGAAACATCCATCATGGTTTCCATTGACAATAATTAACCTTCTTAAAAATTCCCAGGATGAGGAGTTTAATAAATCGCTTCTTGAACTGGTTAAAAAATTTCCAGGAGACGACTATTACCCCGCCCGGGATGATGCATCTTTTATCCTTTCTCTTGAGCTTTTGCTTTCAAAAAAATATGAGAAAACAAATAAAGCCGTATTTGAATCTCTTAAAAAGTTGCCCGATATATTAACTGATTTACATGATCCTCTTCAAAATGTCAGACTGGGTGTCATTAAAAAAAGTCTGAAATATTTAAAATCATTTGAAACTTATGAGATTGCCAGAAAATTTCTCAGGTTTAATAAGGGACAGCATTATCGTGTAAATTGTGAAGCAGCAAGGGCACTAAGCGTCACGGGTTACTCATCTGAGGAAGTTGTCATGGATCTCATTCCAATGCTTTTTACTGTAAGGGATGGTGAAAGCGGGAGTGTATTTGCATCAATGGCACTGAGTGCTGCCTCCGGAAAAGCACGCACCAAGGCAATTTCAGTGTTATCATCAATTATCCGAACAGGTGGAACAATAATTGACAATTTGTCCGGATGCCGGAATTCTTTCGGTAAAAATTCAGAACTTCTCTGTGATTCGTTTAAAAAAATTCTATATTCGGGACAACTGAATTCCAACAATGTTCTTCTGGAAAGCACAGCTATCAGAGCACTGAATTTTATGGGTGAATATAATCAGATTAAGTCATTATTTTCAGACTGGAGCGGTGACAGACTCGTCCTCAAATGGAGTGAGCAACTGGCACTAAACACCATGAAAGTTCAGCAGAACATTTCACTCTCTGAGCTGGCACTGGCCAGAGACAGTATCCCATCATTTGACAGAGACCTCGCGGTCAGAAATGAACTGATGATTACCCTCAGTGAAAATGGTTCTTTGCGGAGTGAACTTCTTAAGTATGTGACTCAGGGAATGGACAGTACAATAATGATCCCCGTTGTGGAAGCTCTCAGTATTCTTCCACCGGATAAGGAAACTGTCGCCATGATGGAGCTTCTGGCAAAAAGGGGCTGTGTGGCTGTTACTTCATCCATTTACTACAGTGTTCTCCGGATGAATGCATTAAATCAGGCTCTGGACGATCCCACTGTATCTCAGAAACTTTCTGCCATATGGAATTCTGAAACCACCAACAAAGCTCAATGGGAAAAAACTCAAAGCGTCTGGATAAAATATCTGCTGAAGGAGCTAAAGAACTTTCAGGAGTGTGAAAAAAGTGAAACGTGCTTCACTCCTGATGAAATTTTCAGACTTCAAATTCTAAAATACGCCTGGAAACATGTTGATTTAAATGGAGCTCTTTTACTAAATGCCATTAAATCCACTGATATTCTTGAGCACCACTCACCAGGAGAAGAAGCTCTCAAATTGAAAATAGTCACCAGACCCTGGAATGACGAAGTGGAAAATAAAAGACGTAAAGCAGTCGAACCGGTAATTAGAAAGAAATTACTGGAATTTGTCCCGGTATTCGAACTTCTCAAGAAGTGTAAAAAAAATCCTGAGTGCTATGCGTTATCACTAAAGAGCAGTCCCTCTCTTGATATAAAGATAAAGGCTGCCCGAATGTTCAGATATACTGCAAGACCTGAAAATATCGGACTACTCATTGATGTTTACGAAAAAGCTTCTCCTGAAGGACGCGGGGAACTTATTTTATGGCTTGAGCACCAGCAGATACCGCTTAAAGATTTAGAAAAACTCATGATGAAAGTCAAAAAACTTGAAAAAGCAAATGCAGATTATGTAAATAATATGAAGGTGAGAATCCTTTACAACACCGCCAGAAGAAAGATGCAGAAAAATGGAAATCACCCTTAGTTGTGAAGATAAGAAAATACTTCTTGATTTAGCGCGTAAGTCCATTTCAGATAAACTTCAAAAAAAACCAGTTGATTCAGGGCTTATTTCGGAAATTGAACAGAAAATTCAGGGTGTGTGTGGAGGTGCATTTGTTACACTGAAAATCAATGGAAATCTCAGGGGATGCATCGGCAATTTCGGTGAAACAAAATCTCTTCCGAAATTAATTCACAAAATGGCTCTGGCAAGTGCTTTTGGTGACCCCAGATTCAACCAATTAAAAACTGAGGAGTTATCCCTTATTGAAGTTGAAATAAGTGTGCTTTCAGAGTTATTTCCGATTGAACCACAAAACGTGGTCATTGGAAAACACGGATTGTATCTTACTCTAAGAAATTTCGGAGGTGTTTTGCTTCCACAGGTTCCTGTTGAATGGAACTGGGACAGGGAAGAATTTCTGGAAAATCTCTGCATGAAAGCAGGGCTTCCGGTTGGGTCACATTTACATGAAAAAGCTGTTCTTGAAGGATTTACAGCTGATGTTTTCTCTGAATCATCCCTCCACTGATTGCTTATAAGTCCATGCTAAAAAGTTATCAACTAAAGCTCAATGATCTCATTGAAATTTTTTGAAATCCTAAATAATTACAGTGTCGACAGTATTCTTCAATTGAAGTGTTTTATTTAAAAACTTTTTTACCTGTTCAATATAGCAGTCACTTCTTCTCTGAACTGCTTAACGCTGAATGGTTTTGCAAGAAAATTGACACCTTTTTCATCAACACCATATCTGGACATCATACTTTCCGGATAACCACTGATAAATAAAAGTGGAACATCAGGATAAAGACGCTTAATTTCTTCTCCAAGGATATTCCCTGTCATTCCAGGAAGCACCATATCGATTATTATAAGATCCAGTCTGGGCTTATGAATATCAATAAATTTCAATGCATCCTCTCCACTTGAGGCTTCCATCACCTGCATCTGATCCATTTCAAGAATTTTTCGTGTAACTGCCCTTATACCTTCTTCGTCATCAACAATGAGTATGGATGGAGAATAACCATCTCTGACACAGTTATCCGTTTCTTCAACAAGTGGAAGATACAAATTGACATAAGACTTTGAATTCTTGTTTGTTATTTCAACAGCACCAAGATGCTGCTGCATAATTCCATGAACTGTAATAAGACCTAAAACAGTTGAACTGGACTTCACCCTTTTTGATGTCAGAAATGGCTCAAAAATCTGTTTTTCCAAACCATCTTCAATGCTGTTAATATTATTATCACCGATGGTAATTTTTACATAATCCCCAGGAGAAATTCCGAGACTTTTGGCATCCTTATCCAGTGAAATCATCCCGAGTTCCAGTGTAATTGTTCCCCCCTGAGGCATAGAGTCCCTAGAAGCTGTAACAATGTTAACAATTACCTGTTCCATTAATATGGAATCAAGAAAAACGTTTCCATCACCTGATAGATTATAATCAATACCGGTTGTTGAACCGCAGATATTACTTAAAATAGGTTTCAATCTCTCAATAAAAGGAATAAGTTTCCACTTCTGAAGCTCAAAAGGCAAATTAGAACCAAACATCAGTATATGATTTATGAGTTTTTTTCCCTTTTCAACCAGTGAATCAATTTCAACACTGGCCTTTTCAGGTTTTTTGTTTTTATCCCGTAATGCAGCGTTATTTTTGCTTACTTCACTTAAAATCTCAGAGAACTCATTTGTAAGACTTTTAGCGATATTTCCAAATACCTCCATACGCTGTGAATGAATAAGCATTCTTTCAAGACTCGCATTTTTTTCACCGGTAATACGACGCTCAGTAATATCAGTGATAATACTGTGTATATAAAGATCATGATCTATATATACCGGGCTAGTTTTAACTTCAACATCTCGCCATTCACCACTTTTCAGAAGATGCCTTATATTAAAAATAATTTTTTCTCCATCAAGTCTCTGCCTGAAAAACTCTTTCACCTGTTCCCGAGTAAGACCATTGATCTGTGTCATACTCATATTTCTGAGTTCATCTCTGGTATATCCATAGAAATTAGCAGCAGCCGGATTCGCATCAAAAATTGTTGTATCCTCAACTTTAACAATCAATTGAACTGCAGCATTATTTTCGAATAACTGTCGATGCCTTTCTTCACTTTTTTTCAATTCATTTTCCAGTTGTTTTCGGGAGGTTATATCCCGGAAAATAACAAAAGTTCCCAGAAAAGTACCATCAAACTCGTCAAATTTTGGTGTAGCTGTGAGAAGAAGTATTCTGGTTTCGTTATCCTTTCGGTGGATGGCGAGCTCATATGTAGAGCTTTCACCTTTTTTCCTTCTGGATGTTTCAGTTATAAGTTTATCCTGATATTCCAGCTCAACAAATTCAAGAAGACTTCTCCCCGCAAGAGTTCCGGGGTCCATCCCGAATATTTTTTCTCCATATGGATTCACATGAATAAATACCTCTGAGGAATCCAGAAAACCAGCACCTTCCCCCTGACTTTCCCATAAATCCTTATAACTACGACGGCTGTCTTCAAGTGCTTTCTGATAACTGATGATGGCATTTATATCAGTGGCTACGCCGACAGCATACGCGAAACTCCCCTGAAGATTTCGCACAAGTGACATTGAAACAAGAAACCACAGCCACTGACCATCCTTTGCACTTATTCTGACCTTGAGATCTCTAACGTGTTCATAATCATTGAACAGTCTGTTCAATGAAGATTCCATATTTTCGGTATCCTGAAGATGAACCAGCTCAGTAAGTTTTCTACCCTCGAATTCTCTAACACTTCTGCCGAGTATTCTCGAAAATGCAGGTGAAATATAGTTTATTACCCCATCAAGATTGAAAGAAAAAATAATATCATTTGCATTTTCGATAATTCCTTTGAGATAAACTTCTTTCTCAGCATTGGAATGTGTTGCTATTACACGTTCTGTAATATCATTCATAACTGACAGAGTCTGAATTATCTGTCCCTGATCATCAAAAATTGGAATTTTTCTTGAATCAAGAAACAGATTGTATTCCTCACCGCTATACTCAAGTCTGGAATTAATGGATTTTCCCGTTTCAAAAACCCATTGATATTCATTTTTTTCTGAATCCCCAAAAAATGGACAAAGCTCAATAATATTTTCGCCGACCGGTTCTCTATATATTTTCAAACGTGACAGCTGTCTTCTGAAACTTTCGTTACACAACAAAACTGTCATTTCGCTATTCACCACAACAAGCATCTCGCTTACAGCATCAATTGTGGCTCTGAACCATCCCTCACTTCTTCTTAACGCAAGCTCAGAAATCTTACGAACGGTAATATCACTTATTACAATATTTATGAAACCCTCATGAACAGAAGTAACCTCACCCTCTATACTGGCATGCATAAGGGTTTCATTGGATCTTTTCATTCGGAGATCCTGTTTAAAACCCTCTCCTGAAGCAATACTCAGTGACAGTTTTTCCCTGAATATCTGTCCGTCCTCCAAAGGAAAATATTTAAAAATATTATCTCCTATAAGAGAAATCTGAAGCTGCCCTAAAAGTGATGCTCCGGTAACATTAATACTTATAATTTTTCCGGTACTGTCAATGGTCAGATAACCAACAGGAGCAAAGTTGTATAGTTTAAGAAAATTCTTGTTTGCCCTCTTAATTTCCTCATTTTTCAGATTAAGATTGGACAGTTCCCTCTCAATGGAAAGAAGTTGATTTCTTGAATCTGACAGAATAATCCTTATTTCTTTGAGAAACTCCCCATTAAGTTCAATTTCCTTTTGACCGAGGATCATATCAACCAGAGGGTGAAACAATGGATTTATGTGTAATTTATCAGAAGGCATCAGCCGTATCCTTTATTGCGAATCCCACATTTTAGGGAAAAAGGTTAAATCCTTGTGCTCCACAATATCTTATAACTGAATATTATTCATCACCAATATACAGGAAAGTAAAAAGATCACACCCTATCTATTCCCTATTATTGAAAGACACTTTCAGGGGTCATTTGTTATTTGTGGCGATCTGTGATACTTTTAGAGCACGTCAGAGAAAGGAGGTTCAAAAATGAATAAAAAAACAGTGCTACTAATGGTATTTGCATTTGCAGCCACAACACTTCTTAGCGGATGTATTATAAGATCAAGAGGATCCCGGAGATGCTATAAAAACAGTAGAGGTAAAACCGTCTGCAAAGTAAAGCATCACAAACACAGACGACATCACTGATTATTTTGATGCAACCAAAAATTCCTCAATCTCACTTTTCAAATCAGTTGTGACATAAACTGTATTTTTAAACTTAAGAAACTTAGGCACTGAAGGTTCTTTTGGAGGGTTCACCAGTGGATAGCCCAGAATTTTAGTCCATTCTTCAACCACTGGAAGAAAACCAAGACCTGAAGTTACTTCACCATGATGATTTTCAATTGCCCTTCCTATATTTGAAGGAATATGCCATTTTTCAAATAAAACACCTGCTGCATCACAATGTGATGTTTTCAGCATTTTCATTTCTGTTCGCATTCCCTCTGTACTGTCTCCAAACCTCATCAAAAGATTTGGATATATCCTTTTAAACTTTAAGATGAGCAAAAAAACACCAATATCATGCAATAAACCCATGGTGAAAGCTTCATCTGCTGCTTCACTGCCTAAATCCGAAGCAAGCTTTTTGGAAATAAATGCGGATACCAGTGAATGAGTCCAGAATAAATCAGGATCCAGCGGGGGTTTCAGGATGTCCGAGGTGGTCATAACATTCATTGTGGCACTGAGTATAAGATGACCAATCAACCTTTGCCCCAGCAGTATAACCGCCTGTTTCAACGAACTGACAGGCTTCCCTATTCCATAAAATGGACTGTTGGCAAGTTTAAGAACCCTTGCTGCAAGGATACTGTCAAGAGAGAGAAGTTCACCCAGTTCAGTAGCAGTGGCTTTTCCACCGGTAATTGCCTTCCTCAATTTAGTACACGCATCAACACTTCCAGGCAGATGTTTTATTTCATCGGTAAAATCCAGATGTTCCAAATTATTCTCCCCCAGTGAACTGTGACTGTCTCAGGGTTCTAATCCGTATACTTCTACCTGCTTCATCAGGAATTAAAGAAGAAGAGTCCTCCCATACAACAAAATAGAGGTCATCAAGAAGTATCACCGCAGGAGAAATCTGGTGATCAAGATATGTTGAATTAACCGGTATCTCATCGGTCTCGGCAACACCGGAATAATTAAAACGCCTTCCTCTTATTCCTGCACCGTTTCCATCCACAGCACCCCAGTCCTCCCAAAAAACCGTAAAGCCTGTGGGATCAGCAAATAAAGTGGGATTCAACTGTGAAGAAAGTGTATTGTCTGAAATCTGAAAATCATCTGTAATTCCAGTAAGCGATCCATCGACAACCCTGCAGTGAACACCCCATCCCCATGGATCATAAAGATGACTGTCGTCAATCCAGCATCCTGTAATTGTTGAGTTTGTGGATGACATGGATGGAGTACTCTGATTGCCTGTTGAAATAGAATTCATCCCTGCGGATGAAACATGTGAACCATCTGAAGACATAATTACAACGGAAACCCCACTTCCACTTGAATCCCACGTTCCACTATAGTCTTCGTATATAACTCCCCACATTGAATCAAATACAACACTGACATACGGATGTTTCTGAATTCCTGAAGAAGGAACAGGCAACAGAAATTCACCATTATCGGCTGTAATTCCATTCACCATAGGATTACCGGATGAATCAAAAAGTCTTGCCTTAAGATCAGCTCCGCCATCACCACTGGTATCCACCCAGCTTACCATCCACACACCATCAGAATTTACAGCAATTGAAGGGTCGAGATCCTCACCCACAGAATTTGTATCCACTGTAAATTCATCAGTTACAGGATCACCATTAATATCCACTATTTTTCCTCGTATTCCTGGGAAAAACTCACTGTTTTCAAATTCATCTGTCCAGACCACAAAAATATTGCCATTTTCAGCCATTGCCCCTGCAGGAGAATACTGATTCCCGGATGTAAATGTAGTGTTTACTCGTACATCATCATGAGGTGTTCCATCAGATGAAAAAATTCTCATCCTGATGCCTGCGTTGGAACCATCAGAGTTACCCCAGTCAGTATATAAAACCACAAATGTTCCGTCTCTGGAAAGTTTCTCAACTATAGCAGGTGATGTCTGATCTCCATAATAAACAGTATTTACAACGCGATCCATTCCATCACTGATTCTGCATGAGGAATTACAACCATCTCCACTGATATTATTTCCATCATCACATGCTTCATCCCCCTCCACAAACCCATTTCCACAAACAGCTGGATTTTCAACATCTTCAATATCATCAGTTACGTCAGTTACATCATTGATGTCAAGTGTATCCACAGTATCAAGCAGATCATTTCCAGCATCTTCAGGACCAAAACTGCCACTCTTTCCTGAACAACCTATTATAAAAACACTCAGGTATAGGAAAAAAATTAAACCCTTCATAATATCACTTTCCAATGGTAGTACAGTAGACATCAGGGATTGTCAGTTGATTGTTTGTCTCAATACATTCAGCTGTATACTGAAATCCGCTGCTGTCAGTATCAGCATTAACACTAAGAGTTGCTGCTGTTCCAGCCGTAGCCGGAGGCATATCCCAGTCACAATTAAGTTCAATGCACTGGCCTATATCAGCCAGAGTTTCAGAATATGTTTCGCACACAACATTTTCACCATCATAAATAGTGACAGGAACCCCGGCTCCAACAGGTTGTGTTCCACGATTACACATTGTTATCTGTATCTGAGCAGTACCAAAGTCACAACTGTATGAACCCTCTCTGAGAGTAATGTCCGGAGCGGTTCCTGCAGGAACATCCCCCTGAACATTCTGACGAAAATTATTAAGAGACGAATCAAACCAGTTGGGAACCCAACTGGATAATGAAGGAACTGTTCCATCCTCTGAAATGTTTGTCACACTATAGGTGTGCTGATTCCAGATTGTTCTTGAAGCTACCCATCTATCGAGAGTATCAGCATACACTTTGATGCCACTATAGGCACCAAGCCACTGACTACGGCAAACATTCCCTGTACCCGGCGTCCCAGCTACTGGGGCATCACAGACATACCCACTGTTTGCTTCTCCACAATGAGTATCTTCAGTACACCTGCAGAAAAATGAATCACATATTCCACTCATACAATCATCATCGACTTCACACCTCAGACCCTTAAACAGGGGATCCATCGGATAACCCTGATGTGATGAGGGATAGGCAACTCCACCGGCGGATGTTGGAGAAATAGTACAGTTCACATTGGATGGAACAACAAGTTCAGCGTTAAAATCACCATCAACATCAGCTACAATAGGATTTTCGTTCCATGTACAACTGCTGTGCCACTGACTGAAAACAACTTCCCCGGTCCGGCCGTCATACACTCTTGTAAAAACTTCATCTGCGTACACTACTTCAACCCTTGAATCACCTTCAAAATCAAAAAGTGATGATCCGGTACGATTCGACGAATGATCCTGGCTCACCTGAGCCCACAAAATACCATCTGTTCTCAAACTGACACAGTAATTGATATCACTGATTCCAGTGCAGTCCGGATCAAAAACTGTAATTGAATCACTTGACGCAGCACTGAATTCAGCTCTGCCATCTCCATCATAGTCACCAACTGTGGGTGGACCGCCGCCACTTCCAGCAGGAAAACTGATTGGACCGAAAACAACTCTTCCGTAAGAGTTTAAAATGTAAGAAACACCACTTCCCACAAGAACTATCTCAGCTATTCCATCAAGTAATTTTCGATCGTCCTGTGATGAGTCAAGTGGAAATGTTCCAAAATCTCCGTAGGCCACATTTCCAGTCATGGGACCCGAAGACCAGTCAAGCACCCAGTTCTGGGAATTGAGATCAAATGAGTACAGTGAATTTCCGTTTGTTATTTCAACTTCACCATCTCTGTCAATATCCGCAACGGCTGGATAATAAAGTCCAGAGGAAAGGTTGAAGGTACTTTCAATAAGTAACCCGGTATTATCATAAACCATCCCGAAACTGATGACTTCAGGCAAACCATCATCATTGATATCATGGACACTTACTCCAGACCACCCTGTAGACTGAGCACTGTAATTTATTGCATTTCCGCCACTGTCATGTCCGTGCCATAACTGAATAAAAGAATCTGAATTGGCATCATACGTAAAAGCTTCCACACCACCATAGCCATTGTGAGCAATAATTTCAGGTCTGCCATCTCCATCAAGATCAGCAATTGCCGGGGTATTACAACCATTTAGCATAGTACCAACATTGTAAAGCTGTTCACATGTTCTGCCATCAAGAACTCTGATAACACCATAAGCACCATTATAGAAACCACTGGAACCATCCGTACCGTTGTAACTCACAAAAACGATTGATGGATATCTGACCGAAGAATCATTATCAAAATTGAAATCCGCCACCAGTGGTGTTGATAATACATTCACATGTCCGGGAAAAGCATCTCCAACAGGAGGAGCTGCCCACTGGCACTGTACAACAGGCTGAAACAAACCGGCAGCGCTGAAAAAACCACACTCGGGATTGTATGTACCTCCCGGTCCGGTGCCCCACGGAATACAAAAACCATCACTGCAGTATGTATCACCGGGACAACTGTCCGATGTTTCACATTCTCCTGAAGTTTCTATACACTGTTCTCCAATACAGACTTCGTCTCCTGAGCAGCACCCTGAACCACACTGGATCTCATCATCACCGCATAGTGAAGCATCTGATATATCGGAAACATCTGAAATATCCTCAATATCAGCACCAGAATCGGCATCCCCAATGATATCTTCTCCACCGTCAATACCACCATCAGGATCAACACAGTATCCATTCTGGCAGTGAAGTCCATCTGCACAGGGTAGATGCCTTGAACATTCCTCACCCTCTGAATGTCCCGAATAAACATCCCCGACGGTACAACCGTAAAATATTGAAATAAAAAAAATGAAAAGTAGTTTTTTCATATTATTTCAAGCCTTCCCAGTTCTTCTTTAAGAATTGCAATAGAGCTGTCCTTCATTTTAACAAGGGGAAGCCTGACTTCCGAACTTCTTATCAGATTCATCATTTCCAATGCAGCTTTTGCGGGAACTGGATTTGTCTCAATAAAAAGAAGATCGCATAGTCTTAGATATTTATAATAAAGTTCAAGACTTCTGTCGTGATCTCCCTCCCACCATAAACTGAACATTCTGGAAAATTCCATAGGAATAATATTTGAAACCACACTTATTGAACCACTTCCTCCGATGGCTACAAGTGGTAGATTAATTTTATCATCCCCACTGAACAGTGGAAAATTTTTAACTGAAGCTAATATTTCAGCCCCCTGTCCAACACTTCCAGATGCTTCCTTTATTCCATATATACCAGGTAATACAGCAAGTTCTGAAACAGTTGATGGTAAAAGATTAATACCGGTCCGTGATGGTACATTATAAAGGATAACAGGAATATCGCTATTTTCGGCTACATGAGAATAATGAGCCACAAGACCATTTTGCGTTGGCTTGTTGTAATAGGGAGTAACCACCAGTGCATAGTCATATCCTTCTTCTGCGGCAAGTCTGGTTCTTTCAACAGTTTTTTCTGTATCATTAAGACCTGTTCCCGCAATAACAGGCACAATACCACTTGCCCTTCCCGATACAAATCTTAATACTTCACCATATTCTTCATCAGTTAGAGTTGCAGCTTCACCTGTTGTCCCACAAACTAAAAGTGCATCTGTCTTATTTTCCAGATGATAATCCACCAATCTTCCAAAGGATTCAAAATCTACTTTTCCATCGAAGAAGGGAGTAACAAGAGCAACAATAGAACCTTTGAGTACTGCAGACATAATAACCTCCACTGAATTCAGTGGTTAAATATGGTTCAAATATGAATTTTTTTCAACTTTTCAATTACCTCAATTTCATTCTCTTTAAAATAGCAGATACAGTATTCCTTCATAAGTTCGGAAAGTTCACATTGAATCAGCCCTTCACTGGATTATTCAGCTTGATAATAGTTATCAAATAAAGTTAAGTATACGTGGCCAGTTGTGAATACTCAGTGTAAAACCACTGAATTTTACAAGGAAAGTTACATGAATACTAATTTTTACAAATGGTTCGGTTACTTTTTTCTCCTTTCAGGAATGGGAGTTGTAACTCTTTCCATGGGATGGATCGCAGGTTTTCATGGCATCGGAACCCTTCTCACAGTTTCACTCATTCCGTTACTTCTGGCAGTTCTGATTTCCCTGTTTATAATCAATATTCAGGAAAACGACAACGTCAGGAAGGATCTTGAGAGAACCCTTAATATGCGCACAGCCCAACTTCAGGACGCCAATCAGACAATCCGCAGGATTTCCACAAGAGACCGTCTGACAGGGCTTTACAATAAAAGGGGACTTAGAGAACTCCTAAAAAGAGAAGTTCTCAGATGTGAACGGCTTAAAACATCTCTAGTGGTTCTGGCGATCACTCTTGACAACAGGATTGAACCTGACAGCATAAAACGATACAGCATGATGAGTGTACTTGGCAAAAAACTCAGCCGATGGATCAGAGGAACGGATGTTTTCGCAAGAATAAGTGAAGATACTCTGGCATTTCTCTTACTTGATACAGATCTTGATGGCACAAAAATTTTCATTGATCGTCTGTATGAGCAATTGAATCAGAGCAGCTTCCGATTTCCAGCTTTCAAATCAGGTATAACTATCTTTCCCGATAACGGTTCAAACCCCGATGACCTCATAAATTTTGCTATGGAAACAGCAAAGAACACAGATCCTGGAGATCTGGGAATAACTCCTCCAGAGAAAAGCAACTGACTACTATCTTCCGTATTTAAAATGGAAAGGGGCAAGTTTTCGGGCTTCTTCTGAAGTACGTTGCGCTTCCATTGGATTCCCCGAATCCAGATATTCTCTGGTTAACATCATCAGTTTCTCAGCTTTTTTCACCCTTTCAGGGAACTTATGAGAATAAAATGACATAAATTCGCTCATATCCATCTGATATTTCTTCGCGTAGTACTCAACAACTGACGGCTCAATTTTTCCGCTTGATAGGTCATAACCAAGACGTCTTTCAGGATTTCCAAGAATTCCACTGATCCTTTTAACCATTGTTATTGCTTCATGAATAATTTTAGATTCATTTTCCGAAATACCCTGATACTGAATGGATAGAGTTCTCACAATTTCAGCACTTTTTACACCCAGATCATCTTCAAGAACATCAGATTTCAGTTCGAGAGTACTGTAATAATCCATATAGGACGCATTTTCCAGCAGTTCTCTGGCATAACGCACAGCTTCATTCTTCTGTTCCTCAGTAGCCTGCTGCCCATTTACAATTGGACGAAGAGATATCTGTATTGTTTCAATTAGTTTTCTCAATTCAGGAGAGCTCTCCGGTATGAGAAATTCAATACCCATTGCTGGCCCTCTGGGGGGATCCACAAATCTTACAATTTTACCCTCCAGTCGAATAAAATTTCCTTCAATCATATTACTCAGACGAATTTCCAGATTTGACTGTTTTCTTGGAAGATTTGGAGATTTGATAAGCAGACCACCCATTGAAACATCGAGAATTATACCGTACTGCCAGATATTTTTATCGGGTGCTTTATAAAGTACGGGGGCCTCATACTCAAAACGTTCATACTTTCTTTCTCTGAATATCATACTAACCTCACAGACATAAATCCGGATAATTAAAATATTTAATTAGCCTTGAATCAAGGCCGTCTGAATGTATATTCGGCATTTAAGAAGTTTTCTTTATTATTTATCTGCTGATGTGTGGTTTTCCAGAAATGAAATTGTGCATTGTCTGAATAACTAAAGATTACTTTCTCTGGTAAAGGGGCTGAGAATGAATTGGAAGGCTTGATACTTCAATAATTTTTTTAGGATTATTAATCTTTACAGTGCTGGCTTTCTCATTTTTTCCCGAAATTCGGGGATAATTATCAATCAGTACTATAGCTGTAAAAGCAGCAATTATCAGAAGAGCAAGTGGTAAAGGTTTCATGTTTATCTCCTGTGGGATACTGTAGTACACACAGCATCACACGGAGTTTCAAAATCCTCAAATTTTTTACTAAAAAACTTCAAATATTCTTTCATTTCAGGGTTATACACTTACAATTATAAATTTTATAAAAGGAGGAAAGGCCGGACTTTATCATAAAATCCGGCCTTTTTTATTGAGGAGGAGAATCCAGTGAAAGTGGGAGATACCTATGGAGCCACACACATGGCATCCATACAGATCATTCCATTCTCACAATCATTTTCAATGCTGCATTCCGGGTTAATATCATTATTGTCCACACAGTAACCAAAGTCACCACAGATTGGGTTTCCGGGACATCCTTCGCAATCTTCACTATCTACGCAGGGAACTCTGCACACACCGTCAACACACTCTTCACCACCATTACACTCGTTATTTGTGTAACACATTGGTCTTGCGACATCATTTGGAATACACATCCCATCTGCACATCGATCTGCACTGTTTGTGCAATCAGCATCCACAGTACACTGATCATGGCATACACCATCCATACAGATGTCTGTTGAATCTGAACAGTCAGTATTTGCTACACATTCAGTACCTGGATTAGCATCATCTACACATATTCCTGTATCACTGCAAAGTTGACCAGTACCACAGTCATCGGCAGATACACAGGGTGCATGACACTCACCGTTTATACAAACACCGTTTTCACCGCAGTGTTCATTTATAAGACAGTTCTGACTGGGATCTCTTGGCGCCTCATTTTCACATATACCATCTATACACACCTTACCTTCACCACAGTCAATATTGTTTGTACACACAACAATGGGATCCTCTCTTTCGGGAATACAAACCCCACGTTCATCACAAACTGGAGCTTCACTGTCAAGACACTGAGTTGAGTCAGTACATATTGTACTGTTTACACAGGTGCCTTCTTCACAGTAACTGCCCTGACCGCAATTATCATCGTTTACACAGTCTCCAGTAGGTCTGGGTGAACATACATTTCTGGAATCACAGTAAAATCCATCGGGACAATCTGCACTGGTATCACAACCATCAGTCTGAATACAACTACCGGTAAATTCGTCACAATACCCATCTTCCGGACAATCCCAGTCACTCCTGCATACATTATCCTGATTAGGATTTGCACAATAACCGGTACCATCATACCAGTTTTCACAAATCATGCTTTCAGGACATTCCCAGTCAAAGAAACATTCTATGTCATCAGGAAAACATTGGTTGAGATCAGTGTTGCAGTATTCATCTGCCCAGCAATCTTCATTTGTCCAGCACCAGGCGGGTTCACACGAGCCATCTTCCTGTTCTTCATAACAACCGGTGCTATCACAATAACTGCACTGGACTTCTTCACAGGATCCTGTCCAACAACCAGCAAAAATAAATGGCACAACAAGTAAAGCAGCGAAAAATAATTTGTTTCTCATAATAATACCTCCAAGCTACTACCGGGGAACAGCCGCAAATTGCGTGCCATGATTCCCATAGAACTTTTATTCTCTCTATTTATAGCCCAAATTCAGATAAAGTTAAGTAATTTAAATGGAATATTTCCTTGGAGAATGTATATCAGTTAATTTCCATCAGAACATATTGTCAGGATCATTTCTCGTAAGTACGAAATATGTGTAAAAAAATTATCACAATAAGAAAAATATGAGGAAATATTCGGTAGGATCAGATCATTACTTTTCAGTATTGAAGAAAAGTTGCCTTTTTCTAAACCAGAAGATCAAAACAGCAACTAATAAAAAGAGGTAATTTATTCTGGAACTCCCACTGTATGTACTGCAACTGCATCCACTGTCATCAGAACTACCCTGATCCACATCAGGAATATATTCACTTACAACTGCACTTACCAACACAGAAGATGTTTTCCCCTTTTCATCCATAACTTGTGCTTTCATTGTGTAAGTACCAGGGAGAATCCATCGCTGGATTATTCCAGTTTCAGTTGAAAATTCAGTATCCCATTCTCCGTCATAATCCACATCCCACCGAACCAATAGGTTCTCAGATGAAGTTTCATTATCATCCACAGTCACCTGAACGGAAATATCTGTATTTGTAAAACCCTCAACTATCTGGGCGGCAATTACCGGTGGTGTGTTTTCAGATGGATCCTCACCAAACATGCTCTGATAAATTCTAAGTTTTCCATAACCCCAGAGTTCATCCTGAGGTAAATTCCCCGGTGTCTGAACATCAGTATCCACCAGAGCGCCATCCACTATTTTCTGCCTTATTTCATTTCCAGTATTTGATGGAAACATCTGTTTAAGCAAAGCGGCAGCACCGGCTACGTGAGGTCCAGCCCCTGATGTACCACCAAAAACTACATACTGGTTATAATAATTTTCAACACCGACATAAGGACCTGCACCACTCACAAGCGGATTGGCCGGAGCTGCGATGTATAAAATTTTCTCACCGTCTATTCTATGACCTCGTCCACTGTAAGAGCACAACTGCCCCTGGGTTTCATTGTAAATATTGATCTCATCTTCATCCCTGCCATTATACGCAGCAAGAGCTATACCTGAATCTGAAGTTCCGGAAAACCCAATAAGATGATCTTCCGAAACATTGTTGTTCCATTTGAAACCTTCACTCCAGCCTGAATTTGAATCCATTACAAACCCTGCTATGTACGTATCGCCTGAAAACAATCCTCCACTTGAAAGATTAAGAGTGATGGTGCCACCCTGAAGATAATCATATGCTCCCGTATCCTCATCCCACGACGCGATGATCACATCAATCATATTAGTACTTCGACTTGATGCATCATTTATTACCGCATACCATAGATTAGGTCCGGCGCTTGTCCATGAAGCTCCGGTATTCAGATCAATTTCTTCTCCCCCCGGGAGAGTAAGGGTTGCGGTAATATCTTCCTCTGTCCGCCATAGCAGTGTCATCTGAATATAGGGAGCCGCATAATTACCTCCCGGAAGAGTTAACTCCTGGGTATATGATTCTCCCGAGGGAAGATTATAAACCCAGCCTTTATTTGAACCTGCAAGATTACCGGCGGGATTTACATTAACCACACCGTTTTCACTTGCCACATCCATCGCAAGCTCCATATTTGATGAACCATCAAGAAAATAGCCTGTCCAGGGGGCGAATTCCTGAAGTATAACATCGGCACCCTGTTCAATAGCCATCTGATAGGCCTCAAAAAGACCTATTTCTGTATCCTGAATGTGAATTAAATCAACATCAGGAGCTATCCCAAGATATCTGCTGTATCCTCGCTGACCTCCAGCAAGAATTGATGTAACACCAGTTCCATGCATGGTATAATCATCAACTGAAACATTTCTGAGAGATCCCGGAGTATTACTTCTCATGTTCTGATAAATAAATTTTACCTTTGAACTTGAAAGCATAATAACCTTCTCCCCAGGATCCAGCACTCCATTTTTGTCCACATCATCAGCTAGGAAAAATGGTTCTCCAAGACCCGGACTGTCTTTAGAAGAGTCCATTTCATCATCATTATCACGCTTGCCATTAAGATTTGTATCGGCATAAAGATAGTCCTGATCCACCTGATAGGTTCCTTTTCCGGTACTGACCCCCCCTATGGTGGTAATTTCTCCATAATACTCATTAAATCTTGCATCCAGAAGGTGAAGAATCTCATCATCACTGCACAGATTGTCGAAATTTAAATCAACACAATCAGTTCCAGGAGTAAATTCACCATCTTCGTCAGCATCAATCCATGAAAAATAACCACCATCAGCCCTGAAAAAAAGTGGCTGAAAAATATCCAGTCCACTGTCTATATCTGCAACCGTAATACCATGGCCGGAAAGGGACTGCTGCTCACTGATCAAATCTCTGACCACATCCGCCTGAATAAGTTTTGATGTAACATCAAGAGGTCTGAATGAACCGGAAGGCCTGTCCAGTTCAAGACGTTCTACATATTGAAGTTTTTCAATGAGTTTTAAACCTTTCATATTTACATAAGCATAAAATATCGAACCTATATGAACATACTCTTTATTATGATTTCGTCTTAAAACAAAATCCTGATTTTCCTCTCTTTTTAAGGAAGTCATAAACTCTCTTGAAGATACTCTCACCGTAACAGGAGCATGGGTAAGTAACTGCAACTGTTCAGAATAATATAGCGGATTATAAATAATATTTCTCATGGTGGGATGTTCAAGAAATATTTCCACTCGTGGATCAATTTCCTTTCCCTGACTGGGACTGGATGAAAATAATGTTAAAAATACTGCAAAAAAAATTGTCATTGGAAATCTCCATAAATTAAAAAGGACTGAATCCCGCTTTCTTTTAGTTATGCTACTACTTTTTCTCCCGGATACACCTTTTTATTTTTGGACACGACCAGTATCTCAATCCAAATGTGATCATTATCCCACTTTACATCCTTAAATTAACTAAGTTTGTTCATGTATAAATATCTTTACGTAGACAACAGGTTCCGCGGATAGCAAATTAATCCGTAAATAAATACATTTTGGCGGATTTAAAATATCACAAGACAGATGATAATGAGTAAACTTTATGATAAAAGAAAATACTGGTCATCTGAACCAGACTATCGGGAATATATTTTATCAGGAGGAACATATGAATTCGACGGATCGATTTTACGGTATGAAAATACCTGAACCTGCACTACAACTTACAGATGAAGGACTGACATTACAGGATGAAACAGATCTGGTCTCTGCCCATCTGAAGGCAAATTATGGGTATTTTGGGGCAATAGACAAAACACTTTCAGGATTTTATATCCTTTCCGATGAGGATGATAACTACCTACTTTTTGACGCTAGAGAACCCGATGGCAAGGGACAGGTCTGGTTTCAAGACCATGAAGAACGCTACTTTTATCCTCATTTTGCTTCTCTTGAAGAATATGAAGAGTACTGCAGGGAAAAATCCATCCTTGAAAAGAAGGATGAGGAGGATGAGGAAGGTGATTTTGATCTTTATGATGAACTTGAGAAATTAAAGGAACAGTATCAAACTGTAACAAAAAAATCATCACTTGTTGTTTCCACCAGCAAACTGGCAGATCGTTATCAGTGGCTGGTCTGGTCTTTGCAGCAACCAACAGAATACACTCCAGAGGAAAAAATTGGTTTCACCTCTTCTCTAAGTCATTTCAGTTCCGAGAAAAGTATTCACACCACCTTCAAAAAGGAGTTGAAAGGAATTATCAATGACCCCCACCTTGCTATTTATTGGATCTTACACTGGAGTGTAAGTTGTAATGATGATGCTCTTTCTCAGATACTGAAGAGTGTTGAAAAGACTAAGAATCCACTTTTGAAAACTTTTTATACGGTTTTCAGCGGGCTTAAAGACACTGATACCCTTACTGCTCTGCCTGGATTCAAAAGACGCCGTTCGGATTATCTTCTTTACCACTGGTTTGATAAAAAGGGTGGATTTGACTACCTGATTAGATCCTATCTGATGGACGAATACCACGGGATAATTAAAGCTCGCGGGCTTTTACTTCAAGCCGTCAAAGATAATAAACAGAAGCAACTTCAGGATTTCTCCCGTAAGCTCGATCCCAAACGTCCCGGTGCTGCTCACCTGAAGGCAATGAATGAAACCTATTCAACTGAAGAACGCAGTGTTTATGCAGATGAGGTATTCAGGCAGTTCCTGAATTGTGAAGAAGACCCGGTGATCTATTTCCGTTCCCTCTGGGCACTTTACAAACTTGTAGGTGATATAACTGTATTTGGACAGGCAGTAGAAAAAATACTTTCATTGGATACTCCCTCTTCAGAAACCCTTGGTATGGCACTTTACTATTATGAAAAAACTGGGGATCCACGTGCAGAAAAACTTCGTGAACAATTTATGGTTCAAAAGCGTATAAATAATCACCTGGAAGCCTTGCTTGAAAAAAACACAAAGGCTCAACTGAAGAGTTTTGATGCACTGGTGGACACAGATAAACCTCTGACAGCGTTATCAATCTTCAAAAACAGGAAAAAATTTGAAAATGAATTATTGCGAAAAGCAGCCTGCAGCCTTTTTGATATTACTGGACCTGAACAGAGCGGTCATCTTGAAACTTTTATGACCTCACTTGGTTATGGTGATAAAGTTTATGTGACTGAACTTGTTTCACGAATGAAAAGTGATTTTGAAAAATATCATCCAGTTATAAAAGTCCTCCTTCTTACTCCAGAGTTAAAAGGCGATGATATTCTTAAACCCCATGTAAAAGAGGAACTGTTAAAAATCCTTGCTCCCTACGGACATCGCCCGGAAGTATTAACCTGGGTTGTGGAAAATTTGGGTGGTAAAGCTCTGGATGAATATACTGAGTATGCACTTTCCAAATTATTCACCGGTTATAGTGATAATAAACTCCTAAAGAAGATGGATAAAACTCAATGTGAATTTTTATTAACCAGGGTGTTTTCCATTCTAAATCATGGCAGTGGGCATGTAAGAGGCAATCTAGGACGTGTTATCTATTATTTTTCTAACCCGGAGGGTGAAGAATTTCTCACAAAAAAATTCACTAGTGAACTTCCAAATGAAGGTGAAGGACTTTCCGAACTAAAAGCAAATCTTTATAGCGCACTAAGAAACATAAACACCGAGAGTTCACAAAATACTCTGGTGGAAAAACTTTTCACCGAAGACACTTCATTCTGGAGGCTTTCCAACGCTTTTTCAGAGATTTTCTCGAAGAATATACATACTAAAATAATGGCTGCTATAAAAGGCAGAAAAGATGAAGTTCTGGCATTGAGGGGAGCAAATGTATATGTTTCAACACTCTCGGAATTTGTGAAAAACAGTGATCCATATCTGAATGAAATTTCCAGTTGGGCTGTTTTCCTGAAAACGTCTCCAGATGATCAGGGACAACTTTCGTATATTTTAACTGAAGGTTTAGCAGGCGCCGTCCGCACTAATAATATGCAGTTGGCTCAGGATATTCAGAACAGACTTTCAGAGTTATCCATAAATCCATGGTCCTTTTATTGGAATGTTGACCGAAATATTCCATATTCCACACCCTTTGATAAGGATCCTCAGTTAAAAAAAGAATTGACAAGACTTTTATCCGGAAAAACTGGAATGGTTTTGAAAAAAGTAGAGACAAAACTGGCAAAAGCCAGGAAAAGCAGCAAACCTGTTTCCCTTAATGATAAGGAGCTTGCACTCCTAGTGGGAACATCCGTTGAACAACGCTTTTACACTGACACAATCAATGGTTTCATTTGGTTCATAGATGGAAACGGGAATTTTCATTTTTTTGATGGTTATAGTATTAAACCACCACCCTTTGGAGTTAACACTCAACTCCACAAAAATCTTCGGGATTTTTTAAAAGATGAATATCATATGTCCCAACGTTTAATATTCTGGGACAATAAAGGAAACCGATACTGGGAAATCGTTTCATATGAAAAACGCATTATAATAAGACATGGCATAAATAACGGTGGTGTTTTTTTACAGCATCTGGGAATAATGACAGATAACCAGTCCAGTACAGATTCTATAATGAAAGGGTTTCTGGAGAATCCACCCAAGGGTTTTACTGCGGATTATCCCTACTACCGTAAGGGAGAAGGAACAATTTTGCGTAGTTATTACAGCCCCCTTCCGGATGGTGGATATAACAGTGATGGCAGACAATATCTTGGAATTATTGGAGGACGTTTTAGCCACAATCTTAATGATGAAAATGATATCCGGAAATATGATACACCCGATGATGCTGTTTTTTCTTTTGAAACATGGGAACTGGAACACTTCAAAACCGGGACTGTTACAACTAATCTGGAAATTGATGATGGAAGAAAAGTCAATGAGGATTTATCATTATATGAATATTTTCAGAAACTGGAGCGGGATGATAGTCAGAGTGCACTATACCATGGAGAGGCAATAACTAAAATTGTAGCATATCTAGAGAGCCATGGGTTTAGTCATACACTCAAGGGAATGTCCTATAAGCCCAAAACACCATCCACCCAACGGGAAATTGCAGCATATGAAAATTATGCCGGTCACAGTGTACCCACAGAGTTAAAAATATTATGGGAGTCAATTGGTGGCTACATCTGGAACTGGGATGAAAAAGGATATGAGTTTTACACCGCTTCAGAAATGCTTAAACTGGCAAAAGCTAAAGATCCTATCTGGGAATCTGCAAATAAAAAAGTCTCAAAAAACGATAGGGACTATGCGGACTCACTTTTTCCCCATTGCCACGTTTTATTAAAGGATCTCGAAAACAAGCGCCACATCATATACAATTTCAACCACATTAGATCTGGTGAAAATCTCTTTTCACCCTTAAACATGGAAGATCCAGTTGGGCACCTGTATTTCATAGATCACCTCGGATGGATGATTTCTACAAGGAGTAACCATAGCTTTATTGAAACACTTTTTAGCAGATCTCACTTCCTGCGATTTGTTGGGTTTGACGAAAAATTCAATAAAAATATTGAGATTAAATATTTCATAGCTAGGGAAAAGGGACGTGAAAAGTTCTGGGAAATTACTGTTAACCGAGAGGAACTGTACTATGGAATACGTTATGGAAGAGTGGGTAATGAAGGAAGCTTCAGCAAAAAATCATTCCCTACAAATAAAGCCCTTTCACTGGCAGTTACAAAACTGATAAATGATAAAGAATCAAAAGGATACACTCTATATCCATAGATTTTAACCCACCAGATTTTATACACACCCTAGGTTAGTTTTTTCCTTCTTTTCCCCTCCTCTCTTTCAACCCACCCAGGTTAGTTTTTTCCTTCTTTCCCCCTCCTCTCTTTCAACCCACCCTTGGTTAGTTTTTTTCCCTCTTTTCCCTCCTCTCTTCTAACCCACCCAGGTTAGTTTCTTTTCCTCTTTTCCCTCCTCTCTTCTAACCCACCCAGGTTAGTTT
>JAFGWM010000067.1 GCA_016937155.1 Deltaproteobacteria bacterium | reverse complement strand
TGATGGAGACAGTTATATTGACTGTGATGATCAGGACTGTTTTTCACATCAGATCTGTAATACGGTGCCCTCAGAAATCTGTGACAATGGAGAGGATGATGATGGAGACAGTTATGCAGACTGCGATGATCCGGACTGTGTGAATGAAATTATCTGTTCTCCTGAAATATGTGATGATGCACAAGATAACAACGGTAATTCGGGAATTGACTGTCTGGATGAGGGTTGTTTTGGTGAAAGCTATTGCGGGGAATGTGATCCGTTTACTGGAATACCATGTGACTCAGGTGTCTGTTATGTTGATAAAACAGATGGTTTTGTTGCCAGATGTTATGAGACTGCGGGAAATGTAAGGCTTAACGATTACTGCTCTTCACCAGATAGTTGTGAAATGGGTCTTTACTGCAGTGATTCAGGGTATTCCAGCACTTGTTTTCAATTGTGTTATCCAGGAATAATAGAGGAATGTCCCGATGGAACACAGTGTACAGCCTTTACAGATTGGAGTTATATAACCAATACATCATGGGGTTTATGCTGGCCTCAATAAATTTATTTAACGGGAGATCCATACATCATTTCTGAGGTAGATGGCAAGGTTCTCAGTATATGAACCACCAGTAACGAGGAAATGGCCAGACAGTACTGCACAGCTGTGGTAATTTCTAGCTCCCGGTAAATTCTGACCATCAATAGTTTCCCATTGCTTGCCGTCAATAGAATGTAAGATAGTATCAGTGTTGCCATTTCCTCCAATAGTAAAGATCCCTGCCCCACCGGTGACTGTGCAGTGACCGTATACACTCTGAGGTAATTCTCCTTCATAGGTCCAGTTGACTCCATCGGGTGTTGACCAGGTGTCTGATAGATAAGCACTGGTATAGACACTACCTCCTGAAATCCACATTCTTCCTTTGTAAATGAATGCTGAATGATGAGATCTTGGTGAAAATGGTGGATCTGTCATTTTTTCCCACGAAATTCCATCTGTGGATTTCCAGATTTCATTCAGCCCATCGTAATCAACACCCCCAATCATCCAGATGGCGTCATTAAAAACAGTGCATGTCATTCCTTTTCTTTCACCGAAGGCATTTTGGGGAGTTATGTCTTCCCATGAAATTCCATTATCTGATACCCAGACATCGTTGAAGTAATCACTGTCATTATTTCCTGCAATAATATAAAACCTGTTTTTAAACCACAAACTGCAGTGTGATGTTCTTCCAGCCCAGGGAGAATTGCCTGAAACTAATGACCAGTGATATCCATCATCAGTTGACCATACTTCAGAAAGAGCTGTAGGTGTTCCATTATTGTTTTCAAAACCTCCGGATATATAGGCGATGCCGTTTTCAGATACTGAAAGTACATGTCCCGCTCTAGGGGACCACGGTGCGTTTTCAGTTAGATTCTGCCAATCACGTCCGTCATCCGGAGTAATCAGATTCTGACTGTCATCACATGAACTTAAGACAAAAATCAGAGTAATTAGAAATTTGAAGTTGCTTTGCATGCTTTACCTTTTAAAAAAAAACTTTAAAAAAATGTGGCAGTGATGCTTAGTGAGGCTATAATCTATTTCAGGGATAATCTCAATAATATTAACCGGGAATAAAAATTCCACCTTAGCTTATGATGGAGAAGAAAAAATGAAAAAAACAAACGGTTTTAAATTGTCTCATTCCAATAGAAAAACCCCCTCATTTCCAGCTAGAAAAGTTTTTTCTGGGCTTATTGGAGCTTTATCACTGGGAGTAGTTGCAACGGGTTGTAATGTACTTTTTGAAGAAAAAGTCTGTGAAGTTGAGGGAGCCAGATGTGATACGGCATCTGTAACTGAAATCTGTGTTGAAAATGAAGAACCCAGATATGTGGATTGCTGGGATTATTGTGATGATGGAAGTGCCCCTTTGTTGAGTGCTGAATGTAACCCTGATGCAGAAAATCCATGTTACTGTGAATATGATATTCTCGATGGCATGGTTGAAACATGTGATCCAGGCGATTTTATGTGCACCGGAGATGACAGTATTAAGTATTGCGTCACTGAAACTGAGGATTTCGGATACTACGATTACAGGCAGTGCAACGATTACTGTGCATCTGTGTATGGTATAGGATATATCAGTTATCAGGGCTGCACCGACGAAAATACAGAAAACCCCTGCAATTGTGAATTTGAAATAATTGATGGTGATATGCCGATATGCACACCAGGTGACTTCCTCTGTCCTGATGAGGAGAGTGTTGCAATCTGTACAGAGTCTGGTTATGACTATACATACACGGATTGTGATATTAAGTGTGTTGAGGATTTCGGAGAGGGTTCAGTATCCGGTGGCTGTACGACAGATGATCCCACAAACCCCTGTAACTGTGACTAAATCACTAAAATTACCAACTCTGTATATCTGGCAATTATTTACTGAATAATTCACTGAAGAAACCGTGGGTGTGACAGTGATCACAAAAGGTGGGTAATTATTTAACCTTAATTATTTTCCATCTGGTCTGAGCTTTATCACCACCGACTTTTTCAAGATCCCAGTTGAAACTACCTACTTTTAGAGGGAGTTTTTTTCTGAAGGACTGCCACTGTCCGGTTGTCATTTTGATATTGGAACTTGATTTAAGATGTCCCTTAATTTCGCTAGCACTTGCAGTTTTTCCGTTTCCAAGGAAGTCCACCAGAAGCTTCATAACATATTCATAATCAATTGGAGCAGTGGATCTGGCACGGCGCAGTCTTGTGGTTGATGGTCTTCCACCGTGAGCAATACTGAAAAGATCACTGATTGTTATTCTGTTGAGATGAGTAGCCATGTTTCCCTTAAGATGAGGCTTGATTGCATCAACAGCATCAGTGCTGAATACAGAGTCAAATGGTTTATCCATAATTGGTGAAAGCATTCTCCTGAGAAACTCAATAGTATCATGTTTTGAGTAGTTTACTTTCTCTTTTACCTTAGCAAATATTTCATCAAAATTAAGGTCACTCATTGAAAACTCCTTTTTTTAAAATAATATATCAGTGAATAAATAAATCGAATAATAATTCATTAGCAACAATAGTAATGTGGAAAACTGAAATGTCAATAATAAAAATGAAAATACTTACTACTTTCGTAAACTTAGGAAATAAGGTGGCTCATATGCCCATATCACTAAATATTAATTAATAATTTTTTAAATTTTTTTATTATTTTCAGTATTTTTTATTGACTCAGTAGAACTGGATTTTATTTTTGTATTTAACATATGCTCATAATGTTTTGCCAGAGTTGAATTTGGCTGTTCCTTTTTTATAAAAGCTATTATTTCCCTACAACGGGCAAAATTGGACAGTTCAAGACTTGCAGTAAAAAGCATTTCAGTATTCCACCTGAGGGGTTTTGGAAAATATTTATCTATCAGTTCTATAACTCTGGCATAGTGCTCCTTTTTCCTTCGGGTCATATGGTACAGGATTACCGCATATATTCCGCCTGAGTCTTTTGAACTGACGATTGTCTGTAGAAAGTTTTTCTGTATATTTTCACCGGTGTAAGCTTTGTATAGTACCGCTAGAGGGAGAAGTCTGTTGTTTTCGAACTCAGAAGTTTTGAATTTTCTGGTCATATTACCGGTTGCCAGAGCTGCTGTTAGTATCATTGCTCTGGTGGCAAGAGAATTCGAGTTACTTTCCAGAAGGCGGGAATATTTTCGAATTAATGATGGCATTTTAGCCTCGAGTCCAAACCACAGCATGCATCCCTGAATCATTGGAGAGGAAGAGTCAAGTTTTTCGAGACTTACCAGAAGTTTAAGCGTTTTATCATTTTCAGAATCAGTGATTCTACCGCTTACCATTGATGGTGGATAGAGAAACTCCCATTCATTATTTACCCTGCTTCTAATCCTTATACCCTTTAATGCATGGAATCTTGCAAAAACCTGTTTTGGACTGATAATTTTTTCTCCACTGATATTACTGTGTAAAGCCAGCAAATCTTTTAATTCAGATTCTTCTTTTTCTCCCTGAATTTTAACTGCAAAGTTACCATTGCAGATACTATTGGAAGTATATTTCCCACTGGATTTTTCAAATTCAATTATTTCAAAAGGAATGTTTAAAGATTTTTTGATTAAAACCCCGGCGAGGATACTCCACTCCAGAGATGTTGCAGATATTTTATTTTTATTTTTATTTATTTTTTCAGACAGTTCTTCTGCTGTGGCCAGATTTCCTTTTATTTCAGAAGAATATCTTTCAGTGGAATTTGCTTTTATCAACCGAAAAACATCCTCGGTTTTATGTATTCTGCTGGAAAGTTTTTGGCAGTTTTCCCCACAATGAAAGGGATTATCTTTTTCATTGAAGTTATAACCTGTAGCCTGATTGATATTATTGATATCAACGTTAAAGATAATAGAGTTGCTTTCTCTCCGGGAAGGGCTTTTCTTTTTTATAATGAAAAAAGCAGCAATTGATGCTGCTGCAATAATGAACAGTATACCGAAAAAAATTAATTTTCTTTTATTGAATCCAGGTTTTTCAGGTCCATCCCATACGATCAGTCCTTTTTTTCTGAGGCACTCGGGACATCTGAGATCACCTTCGGATGGTTCATCAAAAATATTTGAACAACTTGTACACATATATTTCATTAAAAACACTCCGGTTAATGAAAAATTTCCATGACACCAGAACCTGTTAATCCAGGTGTGTATTCCTGAATATTTTACATGGAAACAAGGATATGCAAAAACAGCTTATATAACAGTGATTTAAACTAAAAACACAAAAATAAGTCAATGGATATCCTGAGGGTACGAAAAAGAAATGTTTTGTACCCTGTTTTCTGTTAAAGGGATAAAAATTACATTTTCAATACCTTAGAAAATTAACTTTACGTCCTTGCATCCTTCAATTAGTAAATATAGTACGGGATATATAACTCTCGTATAAATAATGGTGAGATAATGGAACAGAATCAGGAAAACAAAACTCTTAAAATAAACCGGTTTTTCAGTTCAGAAGCAGTAAAACCATTTGACCAGATCAGTTGGAATTTTCGGGATGCTGTCCTGATGGGAACAGATGGAAAGGCTGTTTTTGAACAGAGAAATATCAGAGTTCCTCAGGAATGGTCTGATCTCGCCTTTACCATAGCCTCACAAAAATATTTCAGAGGTAACGTGGATAGCCCCGAGCGTGAAAAAAGTATTGAAGACCTCATTGACAGGGTATGTGCAACTATTACTGAATGGGGAATTGAAGATGGATATTTTACTCGGGAGGATGGTGATGTTTTTCGGGATGAATTGACATGGCTTTGTGTCAATCAATACGGTGCATTTAATTCTCCAGTGTGGTTCAATGTAGGCGTAGAGGAAAAACCTCAAGGCAGTGCCTGTTTCATCCTGAAAGTGGATGATGATCTTGAGTCAATTCTTGATCTGGCAAAAACTGAAGCGATGATTTTCAAGGGTGGATCCGGAAGCGGAATTAATTTCTCATCACTCAGAAGTTCCAGGGAAAATCTGTCCGGTGGTGGAAACGCCAGTGGACCGGTTTGTTTTATGAAGGGATTTGATAGTTTTGCCGGAGTAATTAAAAGTGGCGGTAAAACACGTAGAGCTGCAAAGATGGTTATTCTTAATGATACCCATCCTGATATATTTGAATTCATTGATTCTAAAATTATTGAAGAGGACAAAGCCAGGGCTCTTGTCAGGGAAGGATATGACGGATCCTTTGACGGTGAAGCCTGGTCCAGTGTATATTTTCAGAATGCTAACCACAGTGTTAGAGTTTCCGACAGGTTTATGGAAGCGGTGATATCTGATTCCGAATGGGAATTGAAAGCTGTTACAAACGGAAAAACTCTTGATGTTGTGAAAGCCAGAGATATCTGGGAAAAAATAGTAACTGCTGCACATAAATGTGGGGATCCGGGGCTTCAGTTTGATACCACTATAAACAAATGGCATACATGTCCTAATTCAGGCAGAATTAACGCTTCAAATCCATGCAGTGAATTTATGTTCATTGATGAGAGTGCCTGTAACCTTGCTTCCCTGAATCTGCTGAAATTTTTAAAGGCAGATGGAACTTTTGATGAGAGTTCTTTTGTTGAAGCCAGTAATCTCTTTATCACTGCAATGGAGATAATTGTTGATCGTGCCAGTTATCCCACAGACAGGATAACTGAAAATAGTAAAAAATTCAGACCATTGGGTTTGGGCTACACTAATCTGGGTGGTCTTTTAATGACTCTGGGTATTCCCTACGACAGTGCCAGAGGTAGAAGTTATGCAGGTGCTATTACATCTCTCATGACCGCTGCGTCATATATTCAAAGTGCTAAACTTGCAGAGATAAAGGGTGCATTTGGAGAGTACCATAAAAATATAACTGAATTTCGGAAGGTTATTTCTGATCACATGGAGCATTCCAGAAGATTCGGTAAGGATGCTCCTGATAATGTTGTTAAAACTGGAATAGAGAAATGGCAGCAGGCCCTTGAACTGGGAAATGTAAGTGGGTACCGTAACGCCCAGGTTACTTTGCTTGCCCCCACAGGGACAATTGGTTTCCTTATGGACAGTGATTCAACTGGAATTGAACCTATGGTTGCTCTGGTTATATATAAACATCTTGTGGGTGGTGGTACACTAAGGCTGGTTACTAAATCAGTGGCTCCAGGATTAAGAAAACTTGGATATCCTGAAGAATCAATAAAAGATATTATTTCTCATCTTGAAGAGCATGGCACCATGGAAGGCGCTCCATCTCTCAAGGAAGATCATCTTGGTATTTTTGATACGGCATTGAGACCCCACAATGGAACAAGAAGTATCAGTCCCAGAGCTCATCTTAATATGATGGCTGCAGTTCAGCCATTTCTGAGTGGAGCAATTTCAAAAACCGTGAATCTTCCAGGTAATACAACCAATGAGGATATTTCCAGTATCTATATTGATGCTTGGAAAATGGGTTTGAAAAGTGTTGCTCTTTATCGTGAGGGTTCAAAAGGAACAGAACCACTTTCACTTGGAAAAGAGAAAAATAATTCAGAAAAATCAGTTGCTGAACGTCTGGACAGTACTCTCGTGAGAAAAAAACTTCCGGATGAAAGACTAAGTGTCACCCATAAATTTGAAGTGGGTGGGCATGAGGGATATCTTACCGTTGGTTTTTATCCTGAAGGAGAGCCAGGTGAGGTATTTATTGCTATGGCCAAGGAGGGTTCGACAATAAGCGGACTTATGGATGCTTTTTCAATAGCTATAAGTATCGCTTTGCAGCATGGTGTCCCGTTGAACCTGTTCTGTGAAAAGTTTATGCACACAAGGTTTGAACCATCCGGAATTACAACTAATCCTGAAATTCCTGTTGCCAGCAGCCTTCTTGATTATATTTTCAGGTGGCTTTACGTGAGAGGTAAAGAGGGATTGTCCCGATATATAAAAGCAGCATCTATGGAAACAACAGATTTTTCACTGCCGGAAAAAAATGAATATCACGCAACTGGTGACTATGTACCCTCATCTGATGCTCCTATCTGTCCCGATTGTGGATTTGTGATGGTTAGAAACGGGGCCTGTTATAAGTGTATGAATTGCGGGTCTACTTCTGGATGTTCTTGAAATGATAAGAGTTAATACTCTTAATGATGAGGTCCTGAAATCTGACCCGTTCGTTATGGTAATCGGTAACTTTGATGGTGTTCACCCGGGACATTTGCATCTTATTGAAACAGCAAAGTCACAGAATCTTAATGTGGCAGCTCTGACATTCGATCCTCATCCTGGATTGTTTTTTAATGAGGATTTTAAATTTCTTACTGATAGCGATCTTAAATCCAAATATCTGATGAAGGCTGGAGTTGATATTCTGATTACAGTGAAGTTTGACAGAAAATTAGCATCCCTGACTCCTGACGGTTTTGCCAGAATGATAAATGTATCTGAAGTAAAAAAAATTGTTGTGGGTAACGATTTCAGATTTGGAAATGACAGAACCGGAGATATAAATTTTCTCAGAAATTTTTTTGGTAATCATGTTGAGATAATTGGAGTGGAACCCGTTAAGACTGGAAATGTGAAATTATCATCATCCAGAATAAGGGATTTTATTGCCAGTGGAAATATTTTAGAAGCTACCAGTCAACTTGGGAGAAGATACTGTGTTCATGGAGAAGTGGTTCATGGTGCAAAAATTGGAAGTGAGCTGGGGTATCCGACAGTAAATCTGGAAACGCTGCAACTTATTCCCGGTGATGGTGTATATGCAGTACTTATACATACTTCGGATAACAGGAAATTTTCCGGAGCGGCCAGTATTGGAAACAGAAGTACAATTTTTGAAAATTCCTCCAGAGTATTTGAAGTTCATATTCTGAATTTTGATGGAATTATTTATGGTGAGAAATTACGGGTTAAATTTGTAGAAAAAATAAGGGAACAAAAAAAATATAGTGATTTGGAACAGTTGAAGTACGCCATCCAAATGGATATTGATAAAATAAGGGATATTTTGATTGATGACTATTCTTGATGACATTTTAAAAAAGGTTCCATCGGATGCAGTTGAATTAAAGGATGTGGAAGAGTTGTCTGAATCTGATGCTGCAGTTTTTGAGATTCCCAGCGCAATGCAGACACAGGCTATGGAAAAACTGATGCTAAAACAGAACATAACTGTGGGAAGAAAAGGGTACATAAATCTAAACAGATTTGTTCTGAAGTCCGAAAAATACAATAATGAGGATTTTATTATTTCAAATGTGATGGGTATCACTTCGGAGAATATTGAACTGAAGAGTTTATCTGAAAGTCTCATACTTAGTGTAAATACAAAAAAACAATCATATATTTCTGAATCAAACGGTTTTATGGTTATTCTGAAATTTCTGGATATCAGGTTTGATACAGTTCATACTGTCAGTTGGACGGGTGATTTTGTTCAGTTCTCTCTTGAGATAACACCACCATCAGGAGTTTATGTGGCAAGGGCCTCGCTATATTCCGGGATGATTGATGAAGATATTGTTTTTATATCCTCATCCTCCAGGGTCAGACTGAGATGAGTTATATTTTTATGCAATGGTTTCCTGAAGAATACTTTTGTATTGGAAATTGCGCGAATAAACCATGCTTAATCAGTTGCACTTCAAATAGAACTTGAAAAATTGATCTCAGTGGGTTAATCGGAGGGTGTGTGTGATTTATGCACTGACTTTATTACAGGAAATTTAAATGAAAAAATTAATTGTTTTAACTATTTTGGTATCCTTATTTTCATGTAATTCCGCTTCAAAAAAGAAGAAAACCACAGCCCTTTATAGATTGCAGAAAACTCCCTGGGGCAGGGTGGATTTTTATACCACCACAAGAAAAACCACAGATATAGAAGTAACTCCTTCGGAGGTATGGGTTGGGACAAACAAGGGTCTTGAACACTTTAATAAGGATGGTGGAGGATATTACGCCATTACAGCAAAGGATGGGCTTCCTGGAAACCGTATTATTTCTTTGGCAACAGAGAAAAATCTTTTATGGGTTGCCACGGAAAAAGGACTTGCTCAGTATAATCAGGGTGCCTGGCAGAACAAGGTGTTACCTGTAAAGGGAAAAATTACAGTATTGAAATCAAACTCTGGTGGTGGTTTATGGGTGGGAACAGACAACGGTTTGGTTTTCATGGCGTTTGGTAGAAGTGTTGTATATTTAAAGGGTAGCAAAATAAATACGATGGATATCGTCAGTGGTGGAGTTTATGTGGGTACCGAGAATGATGGCGTGTATTCCTGCATGGAGGGCTCATGTAAACAGTTTGATGCTCATCTGAAGCAGATAAATTCTATCTGTCATCAGGGTAAAAATATGTGGGTCAGTGGGGTGGAAAAAGGTGGAAGAAACGTGGTGACCAGTATAATTGATAAAAAGTTTTATTATTATGAGGTGCCATCGAAAGTGCAATGGATACAATTTTTTAAGGGGATTCCCCTGATGTATTCTGAAAATGGACTCTTTAATATTTATCCTTGTTCCAGAGGTGGAAATGGTGAAAAACTTTCAAGATTTGAAAGTACTTCCCCATGTTTTAAACTGGTTAGGGTCAAAACAAAATTTCCTCCCAAAATGACAATAGTCAAGTTGTATGAACAGTTTTTGTGGTTTGGAACCGAATCCATGGGAGCGGCCAAATGGGATGGAGATTATTTTTCATACTACAGTAGTAAAAATCTTGTAAACAGGAGATCTACAAATCTTGCACTGAGTTGTGATGAGACCGGAAAAAAATGCTATTTCACAGCAGGGAGAGAAAGTTTTATATACTATGGAAATAAAAAGGGTTTTATTTCAGTTGATGTGAATAAACCCGGATGGGAATTTATTTATTTTCTTGATGATCCCCTGGGAAGATTGATGGGTATTGCGAAAAATGACACCGGTGGTCTGGCATTTTTTATGAAGAACCCCGAAGGGAACTGGATACAGCGTGGGAACACTCTTGCTCTTGAAACCGGAGAAAAGAAGATCTATGTTAATTTTGCTTTTTTTACCAAGAAAAATTATGCATGGGTCGGTATAGGAAAGGGAAAAAAAGCTATTGGTGTTTATGTTTTTAATTTCCGCAAAAATAAAATTTATCCTCCCAAAAACTACCATGATATAAATGGAAGAAAAGTTACTATTCCTGCAAGTGTCAGAAGAATGTCAAAAATGTACTCTCACAGGTATCTCGCGAGTACTGAAGGCATTGTCCATCTGTGGAGAATTTCCGGAAAGAAATATCTGGAAAAAAAAGGTGAAACCGATGGACTTAACAGTGATGTTATCAATGATGTTGTTATTGATAAAAATGGTGGTTTATGGGCAGCCACAGATCTGGGATTATGCCATCAGAGCAAGGGAAGACCCTGGCGCTGTGGAGAACGAAGCGTTCTTCCGGATGCCGGAGCAATTTCATCTTTCGCGTATGATGAAAAAAATGATATCATCTATGTGAGTGCCCAGACTGAACTATACAGAATAAAAAAAGGCAAGGTTGATGGAAAACTTGTGGGTATTGGAAATCTGCTAAATGAAAATTCCGGTGATATAAGACTTGATAATGAAGGTAAACTCTGGGTTATGCATCGTGATGGTATTTCGATACTGCATTTGAACTAGATGCCTATTCTTCCCCTGTAGACCAAATTTTACAAAGAAATGACCAGTATCTTGATGTAATTTTCCTTGTCATGAAAGCATATGTAAATATAGCAGGCTCTTGTTTTAAAAATACACACTGCGACATATGTGTCATGACAGGGATAACATATGGTATCACTTCTTAAATTTTAATATTTTTAGACCCTTGAAACGAAAAACTGCAGTGGTACATTACAGGTATCTTAACCCTTAAGGAGGCTTCTTATGAAGAAATATCTTATTCTTCCACTTTTCGTTTTCATTATCGGGGGATGCGATGATTCTGAAACGAATACCAACAACAATGTTAATAACAATACAAATTCATCAGATGTAACCGTTGAATATTCTCACACCGGCTGCAAGGGAACTGATAAAAATCTATCTGATTACAGTTTCAGTGGGTTTGAATGTGTATACTACAATTATGATGAGGAAATTCTTCAAATTTCTCATGTCAACGCAATATTTAACTGTTGTCCTGATGAAACACTGGGTCTTACCGGAGATCTTACAGTAGATGGAACACAATTAACTCTCACTGAAAGTGATAATGGTGGAAATTGTAATTGTGTTTGCCCCTATGATCTTTCATATGATATTTCAGGTCTGGAAAATGGTTCCTACACTCTGGGTGTTGAGCCGTTCTCTCAATTGCTTGAACTTGATTTAAATTCATCCACTGAAGACATAGTATGTATTGACAGGCTACTTTCAGTTATGACCTGTGATCAGGCAGGAGATAGAGGTTGTCCATGTACAGAAAGTTCTGAATGTATGGGTGGAGATGGTTACTGTCTGGAAATAAACTCAGATAATGTATGTGTGAACAGTTGTGAAACAACTGAGGATTGTCCGGTTCCAGAACTGGAGGAATGTATTGAGGATTCCTTTGGTGTTAAATACTGTAATCCTTTAACTATTGAATAATATCAAGGAGTATTATAATGAAAAAATTAATAGGAATTCTGTTTTTTGCAACAATGATCCTTGGTGGTTGTGATGATGATGAGTCAAATACCAACAATACCACGAATAACACCACGAATAACACCACCAATAACACCACCAATAACAGTACTAATAATACCACTTTGCCAGAGTATACATATGAGCATACCGGCTGCAAGGATCAGTTGAAATCATTATCTGATTATGAATTCAGCGGGTTTGAATGTATCTGGTATTCCTCCGATGGAGAAGGCAATCTTGAATTGGCTCACATCAATGCTGTTTTTAACTGCTGTCCGGATGAAACACTGGGTCTTACCGGGGAAATAACTGTTGATAATGGAACCATAACACTTGCAGAAAGTGATAATGAAGGAATGTGCGACTGTTTGTGTCCTTATGATCTGACATACAGTATTACAAATCTGGAAACTGGCTCCTATGAACTGGTTGTTAATCCATTTGAAGGAGCAATTGAAATTGATACATCCACTGTAACTGAAGATATCGTGTGTATTGACAGACTCACAGAATATCCATCAACATGTCTCTCGCAGGGTGCCCGCGGATGTTATTGTGAAACTGAGGAAGGGTGTATGGCAGGAGACGGATACTGTCTTGATGTTGAAGGGAGCGGTTATTGTGTAAACAGCTGTGATACTACCGATGACTGTCCTGTGCCTGAACTTGAAGAGTGTATTGAAGATGCCAATATGATAAAATACTGTTCACCTGTTGCTAGTGCACAGTAGTGTTTATTTTGAATAAACAATATCCCATGTATCTCTGGCAATTTTTCCCTCTTCATCGGTGGGAATGACAAGTACAGCCACTTCAGAACTTTCAGATGCAATGTTTCCGGTCTCTCCCCTTTTTAATTCTCTGTTTTTTACTGAATCAATTTGAATACCGAATTTAGCAAAGTTTTTCATTACTTCTTCTCTGACCAGAGGGCTGTTTTCGCCAATACCACCTGAAAATATTATTGCGTGAACTTCAGGAAGAAGAGCAAGATAGCCTCCAAGATATACAGTGATTCGGTGACAGAACATCCTGAAGGCAAGCATGGCTTTTGGATCTGTGTCCATATTTTCTTCGACATCACGCATATCATTGGATTTTTCATAGATGCTGAGAATACCACTTTTTTTATTCAGCAGATCATCCAGTTTATCGATTGTGAGTTGTGGATTGTTTCTCAGCAAATGGAAAAGAACTCCAGGATCAATATCTCCGGATCTTGTTCCCATCATTAGACCCTGAAGGGGTGTAAATCCCATGGAAGTATCAATACTGCATCCATTTTTTATACTGCAAAGGCTGCTTCCATTTCCCAGATGGCATGTTACACCATTGAATTCATTCGTTGGAATATCAAGTAATTCAGAGGCTTTAATCATGAGATACTGGTGTGATGTTCCATGAAACCCGTATTTTCTGATACCCGATTCTGCATAAAAGGATTCATTTATGGCATATCTGTAGGAATGCGGTTCCATTGTCTGATGAAAAGCGGTATCAAAGAAAGCAACATTAGGAACCTTAGGCAAAATGTTTTTTATTGCTTTGATTCCCTCAAGATTTGGGGGATTATGAAGTGGTGCGATAGCACACATTTCCTCAATTTTCTTAATAACGTCTTCGTCAACTTCAACAGAGTCTGTGAATTTTTCGCCCCCATGAACAACCCGGTGACCAACGGCACCTATCTCATCGGGTGAGTTCATTACACCGGTTTCTTTGTCCCACAGATTATTGAGTATTAACTCCAGGGTTGATTTATGATTTTCGAATTTCCCTTTAATCTCCCACGTTTGTTCGCCTTTTTGAGAAATTTTACCATCAGGGCTACCAATTCTTTCAGCAAGACCCTTGAGTTTAATTTTACCTGAAGGAAAATCCCATAACTGATATTTTATTGATGAGCTTCCAGAATTAATGACAAATATATACATGTTATTCCTCCATTCAGGAAATTGATTCTATATTGTGAAAAGAATGTCAATCGGTAAATGAAAATGAATTTTTATATATCTGGAATTATTTCCCTTTGAAAATTCTTTGAACCCGTGGCCCTGTGGATGAAATTAATTCATATACAATTGTTCCGGCCTGCTCTGCTACTTCCTCTGGCCGTCTTTCATAACCATCCATATTACCAAAAATAAGTACATCATCACCTGAAACTGCTTCTGGAACAGAATTAAGATCCACAAGCATGCTGTCCATACTGATTCTTCCTATTATAGGAACGCTTTTTCCATGAATGATCACAGTGCCTTTACCACTGAGATTCCATGGCAGTCCATCATGATATCCCATTGGGACAACTCCGGCTCTTATTGATTCCCGTCTGACTTCATAAGTTGCACTGTAACCGACTTTTGTTCCGCGTTTTAAATTTCTGACTGCAATAATTCTGGAAGCAAGAGAAACTGCAAGCTCCAGATGTAATTTTTCGGCAAGTTTCATATTGGGGTATATTCCGTATAACCCCAGTCCAATACGGATCATATCGAAATGAGCCTGAGGAAAGCGGATTGCTGCACTGGTAGCAGATGCGTGTCTTATGAAATTGGTAAAACCGTTTTCCAGAACGGTTTCACAGCACTGAGTAAACAGATCTATCTGCCTGAGGGTAAAATTATCCTGTAAACTATCATCAGCACAACTGAAATGGGTCATTATGCCTGAAACTCTCAGGTTTTCCAATTGTTTCAGTTTTTTCAGGAAAATTGGTAGATCTTCGGGTAAAATTCCCATTCTTCCCATACCAGTATCAATTTTTAAATGAATATCAATGGGACCAACCGTTTCATGATTTAAAGCTTCAGCTAGTTCCAAACTTGTGACAACGGGGGTGAGATTGTATTTTATTATTTTATGAACTTCATCCTCACTGGTTATCATAACTAGTATAGGAAGAGTACACTGTTCCTTCCTGAGTCTGCTTCCTTCATCCGGAGTACTGACGCCGAGCATATCCACGCCAAGGGATTCAAGCTCTCCGGCAATTCTTATCAGGTCACTCCCATAAGCGAGGGCTTTAACCATACCAAGTACCATTGTACCTGGTGATGCAAGAGAACGAAAAATTTTAATATTTTCCGAAACTGCACCAAGATCTGTAATAAGTCTTCCTGGAGCCATTGCTTCAAAGAGATCTTTCGCCACAAGGCTGATATTAATTTTTCTTGGCCCCTTGAAAAGAACGATATCCCCTGCGTCAAGATGCTGTAACAGATAGGATTTTACAAACTGAAAATCAGAGAAGTATATAATTTTTCCCTGGGGGTGATTTGTAATGAATGAAGATGCAGCACTGTGTTCAAGTTCTTTGGGAAGAATAAGTGTGGAAATACCATGTAATGCACAGGCCATTCCGATTCTCTCATATTGAGAGCTTTCAAAATCACCCAGATTTGTCATTCCACCAAAAACAAATACTTTGGATGAGCTGGAGTCATTTGCCAGAGTATCCATTGTTCTCAGGGCACTTTCAACACTTAAAGGATCCGATGAACAGCCATCATTGATAATTGTCACTCCACCAGGGGATTTCCATATTTCCTGCCTGGTTGAACTTCCCCCAAGATGTCTGCTTCTATGAAGGATATCACCTGATGGAACATCAAGCAGATAGGCAGCAAAAACAGCCATTTCAACATCCTGAGCTATATCCAAACTTGGTGTATTCAGAGTAACAGAGCCAAGCTGTCTTCCAGGAAAGGAAAACTCTGCAATGATTTCCCCGTTGTTTCTAGTGAAATTATTTATATAGGGGTGATTAGGACTGGGCCTTCCATGTCTGTAAACAGGGAATGAAGGAGTATATTCAAACAGTAAGGGTTCATTATCAGGGATAATCAGCCATTTTGTCAGGTTTTTAAATAACTTCAGTTTTTCTTCAAGAATTGCAGAACGTTCCTTAAAATTTCCAATATGAGCAAGCCCAATATTTGTAAGAATTCCTGCATCAGGCTGGATAATCCGTTCAAGGACATCCATCTGATTTTTATCGTTTATCCCTGCTTCAATAATCCATAGATCACTTTCGTCTGAACATGAAAGTATGGATAGAGGAACACCTAGTTGACTGTTGTAACTTCCAGGTGAACCACTGACTGAATACTTACCTTCAATAATTTTAATCAGGCTGTCCTTTACAATGGTTTTGCCGTTACTTCCTGTGATTGCAATTACCAGCCCTTTGTAATTTTTTCTTTTCATTTCAGCTATTTTAGCCAGAGCAAGGAGAGTGCTGTCAACCAGTACCAGGTTATTGTGTTTATCGAAAAACTCAGTACTGGAGATAATTGCAGCGGATGCACCGTTTTGAAAAGCTTCGTTTATATACAAGTGACCATCTGTTTGTTCTCCTTTTAGTGCTATAAAAACACCTCCGGGTAAAACACTGCGTGAATCGGTGTAAAATAAAAATTCTTCAGGCAGGATACATTCATCATGGATTTTTCCTCCTGTTATTGAAGCTAGTTCAGATAGTGTGCTTATTTTCATAATTTACTCCGCTAAAATACTTTTCAGAAGCTCAAAACGCTTCGGAAATTTCAGCATGTTATGAATAGCATTATCAGGATCCGCAAACAAGTTGTTATACCTGCTATGCTGTCCATAAGTATTGCAGGAGTAAAAATTTATCATTGCCTATGAAAATCTGTTATTCTTAAAACCAGTTTTTCCCGGTAGTGTTTTCTCCATTTGGTTTCCGGAGGAGTTATATTATGAAAAGGGGTTATCCCCATAACATCTGGTTATCTTTTATGTATATGATCTCTGTGTTATCTGTTTCCACAGCGGCTATTGCACGAAACCCCTTTTCTATTGATAAACCGGCTTTTATTGATGATTTTAAACAGTTAAAAAACTGGAAAACTGATTACTTCGGTAAATGGCTTGGGTCTGAAGATACAAAATTCTTAATGACATTTCCCGAAGTAAGAAGTAACGGAATATCAAAATACTATACAGGATCATGGTTTAATAAATTCAGTGGAGAAACTAAAAAAAAATCAGTTTTTATCAGTGGAGATTACGAAGCAATTTATTATAAATTTGCAGGGTTTGATACAGACGGAAACAAGAATACCTATCATTACTATAATCTAAGACTCAACGGGCAGTATAAAGCATTTTCAGACTTAAATGTATATTATCTTCTCAGAAATGGTGAAATTCAGCAGTCAAATTTTTATTCAAATCATGCTGCTGCAACAATTGCGTCGGGATATTCCTTTGATTATTTCAAAAATGAGTATGGAATGCATGTTATGTTTTATGCCGGTGTGAGTATGAGGAAAAACATAACAGGATTCTTCCCTGGAATAGAGGAAGAAGTAAAAACCGTTGAAGGAATGGCTACCACAAGTGGAGTTGAGTTGAGGTTTTCCGGCCAGAGTATTACTGGTTATATAAGACATCAGTTCAGTCTGCTGCATACAGAAAATATATTCAGCAAAACAACAGTAAGACTTTCTTATTTCAAGCTATTTTTTACAAATGATTCAATATGGTTCCAGTTGGATTTTCAATTCAATCAGGATGCCGCCATCGGGAATGGAAATATGGTTTTTCTTCATTATGCTTACAAATTTTAAATTCATCTTATACTTCCTGAAAATTTGCTGAAACTTCACGGGTTTTATGTGTTATTACTCGGTGCCACGTAAAGGGTGTTTTTCATGAGTACGTTTTTTGAAATAATAATGCTTCTCTGTTTTGGGGCTGCATGGCCCTTTTCAATATATAAAAGTGTAAAAACCGGAGCAAATGGCTCAAAAAGTCTTATTTTTCTGGTTGTAATCCTCATGGGATATTTTGCGGGAATATTGTTCAAACTTACAGGCAATACTGATAAAGTTATTTTTCTATATATATTTAATTCTATGATGGTTTTAACAGATATAACAATTTTCCTGAGAAATCGTAAATCCGGGAACTGACAGGTAATAAAAAATGATTCAAAGATATTTTATTTTTTTTACAGTTATACTGATGCATATATCCCAGTCAGGGTGTGAAAAGAAAGATAAGAATTACCTTCTGGTGGGGACAGCAATGAGTCTGAAAGGTCCCATGGAAGAAATAAGCAGTGAATTTGAAAAAAAACACAATATAAAACTACGTCTTAATCTGGCTTCAAGCGGTGTGCTGGCAACACAGATAAGAGCCGGAGCGCCACTTGATATTTATCTGAGTGCAAGCAGTAAGTTTATGGATCATATGGTGGATACCGGTTTTATTGTTCCGGATTCCAGAATAGATTTTCTGTCAAATACTCTGGTTCTGGTAGCTCCAAAAAGTTCTTCAGTTCCTGTATCCTTAAAGGATATTATCAGACTCAAATCTATTTCAATAGGCAATACAAGTACTGTACCTGCAGGAATTTATGCAAAAAAAGTCCTCATGGAAATGGGTATTTTTAAAGATTTAAAAAGTAAAATTGTTTATGGTCAGCATGTACGTCAGGTTGCCAGTTATGTGATCAGGGGTGAAGTGGAGGCAGCAATACTGTTTTACAGTGATTTTGTGACATTCCGGAACAAACTGAGACTTGTGGAAAAAATATCCCCTGAAAAAGTAAACATTACATATTCAGCTGGAATAATTATTAATTCTGTTGCTTCAAAAAGGGCTCAGGTTTTGCTGAAATTTCTGGAATCGGACTTTTCAAAAAACGTTTTTAAAAAATACGGATTCATTCCGCGGAGTAATAAATAATGGATCATAGTGCATGGTTTTCACTATGGCTGAGCACTAAAGTCGCAGTTACCAGTACTTTTTTCGTTGTTATTATAGGTACTTTTATTGGATGGATACTGGCAAGAAAAAATTTTCCGGGTAAAGATCTGCTGGATGTATTTTTAACTCTCCCTATAGTTCTTCCACCAACGGTGACCGGTTATTATCTGCTGTTACTTTTAGGCAAAAATGGAGTGATAGGATCCCTGATATACAAATATACCGGTTATACAATTCTGTTTACCTGGCATGCTGCAGTTCTGGCATCCTTCACAGTGTCTCTACCTCTTATGATTAAAACAGCAAGAAGTTCTTTTGAAAGTGTAGACATTAATTATCTGGAGATAAGTTCAATTCTTGGGTACAGCGAATTTGAGACCTTCAGAACGGTACTGATTCCAATTGCCAAAAAAGGATTGATAGCAGGTGGTATCCTGAGTTTTGCCAGAGCCGCCGGTGAATTTGGAGCTACTCTTATGATAGCAGGAAATATTCCTTCAAGAACCGATACCATGCCGATAATGATATATTCCACTGTAAGTTCAGGTGAATGGGACAAAGCTCATCATCTGGTACTGATTTTTTCACTGTTTTCATTTGTTATTCTATATGTATCCCAGAAAGTTTTAAGGAAAAATAATGGGTTTAAAGGCAATATTTTCTAAGAAATTTGGGGATTTCACATTGAATATTAATTTTTCACTGGAGAGAGGAACCGGAGTGTTTTTTGGATACAGTGGGAGTGGAAAAACTCAGACTCTTAGGGCAATTACAGGTCTGATGACGCCTGATTCCGGAATTATTGAATGTAATTCAAAAACATTTTTTGACTCTGAAAAGGGAATTAATCTTCCTGTTGCTGAAAGAAAGGGAGCGCTTGTTTTTCAGGAAAAAAATCTTCTTCCCCACATGACAGTAAGAGAAAATATACAGTATGGAATGAAACGCAGAGCACCACTTGATGAAAAGTCCCTGAATGAACTGATGAAAAAATACCGGCTGGATAATATTGATAAAAAATATCCACACGAAATTAGTGGTGGTCAGAAACAGCGGTGTGCTTTTGTCCGGTCTATTGCTGCCAGACCTGATTTTTTATGCCTTGATGAACCATTCAGTGCACTTGATAATCCGGTTCGACATAATATGAGGAAGTGTCTGGGAAATGTCATTCATGAAATGGATATCCCTGTAATACTGGTAACTCACGATATTCATGAAGCTTTATCTCTGGCTGACAAACTATTTGTCTTTATGCATGGCGAAATTGTTCAGCAGGGAACTGTGAAGGAAATAATTGATGCCCCGGTAAACGATGATGTGAGAGAACTTGTGTATTTTTCTCATGATCTCAAACATATCTGATAAAATAATAAAAAAAAGTATTTTGGGTATTATGTCAAATTCAGCTTAACATTAAGGAAAAAATTCTTTAAACTCCCTCAGTTTATTTCAGTACTGGTGTAAATATTTTTAAATTAATGTTCTGGTTTTACTATGCGTGATACAATACAATTTTGTTCAAAATGTCTTATTCCACTTGCTAAAAATGCATTGATCTGTCCGGTCTGTGGGACCGGGATTGATGAATTCAGTTCAAGAAGTATCAAAAGTCTTGAGGGTCTGCATATTGACAACAATTACGTTCTTGAGGAGTTTATTTCCAGTGGAAGTATGTCTCAGGTGTATCGAGCTGTTCATAAAAATCTGGGAAGCAGTGTAGCCATTAAAATATTGAAACCTGATTTTCTGAAAAACGATGATGTCACTGCAAGATTTAAACAGGAAGCAAAGATTATGGGGTCATTGAACCACCCCAATATCATGAGTGTAATTACCAGTGGGGAAACGCCCGGGGGGTTTCAGTATATTATATCAGAATATTTAAAGGGTCCCACACTCGAACAGTTATTGGTGGACGATGTTCCCCTTCCCTTGACAAGAGCTGTATCAATTATCAGACAGCTTTTAAGTGCACTCAGTGAGGCTCATGCCTGGGGATTTATTCATAGGGATCTCAAACCTTCCAATATAATAATTATTCCACTGAGGGGTGGCGGTGATATAGTAAAACTTGTTGATTTCGGTATTTCCACAGTCTTTTGGAAAGTTGGGAAAAGGATAACCGGTGAAGGTGAGTTAATTGGTTCACCTGAGTATATGTCTCCGGAAGTTATTAATGGTGAAAGACCTACTGTTCAGTCTGATATTTATTCACTTGGAGTAATGTTTTACCGGATGATATCAGGATATATGCCTTTTAAGGGGGAAAATGCATGGGAGATACTTAATTCTCATATCAAGGAAATACCTCCAAGGCCAAGCTCTCTTAACAGCGCACTTTCAGATGTTTTTGATGTTCTTTTATTGAATGCTCTTGAGAAGAATCCGGTTCATCGTATACGAAACACCAGACAGTTTGAAGATTTACTGACTGACGCATTTTCAAATCTTAAATTAGGCACTGTGGAAGCAACTGAGTTCTCTATTCAGCCTCAGGGTTCCAAAGAATTGTCAATTGAAACACTCACGCGCCCTGGCAGCCGAAGGCAATCCAGAACACTTCAGTTGAAAGCTGTTGATACATCCACAATCCCTGATATAAAAAATTATAAATATGAAAAACTGTCTATCCCATATGAATTATCACCAAAAATTCAAGGCCAGATAATTCACTTTATGAGTGGTGAAGAGACATCTCTAAATTTTTATGGTCCGGAAGGTAGTGGAAGGGGGAAACTTCTTTCCAGAATTCCGTCAATGGATTATTTCGATGGAGTGAGAACCATAATAATCAGTTTTGACAAGTCATTGACTCAAAGACCTTGGTATCCTGTGGTGAGGCTGATTGAAAAACTTTCGGAAATTCCATCGGATTTATTGTACGAAGAAAAAATCCTGTATCTGGAGCAGTGGCTGGATCAGAGTAATGTTTCCAGAGAAGACTCCAGATATATTACAGGTGTATTTTCAGGAACTTTTTATGAACGTCCAATGGAAAGAGCCGTCAGACTCAGAGAAGTTATGGCTTCTCTTTTACAGATGATATTCTCTGTATCAGCAATCAAACCATTGCTTCTGGTTTTTGAAGGATTTGAGCGGTATGACAATCCCACAAAAACTTTTGTCGAATATATTGCAAAAAGAAGTCATGGTAAATCCATTAAAATATTAATGAGTTGTGACAAGGAAATACGTTTTTCCATGAATATACCGATGGAAAAAATAGATGAAAATATTCGCAGACTCTATGCCCTTAAAATATTAACCGGAAAAAGTGATTCCATACACTCTCATCTTGAAAGTATTATAAAATTTAAATCCACCAGTCAGTTATATATTGATGAGGCAATAAGGTATCTTATTGAAGGCGGTACTCATCTTCCTGATAATCCGGCGGACATCATAAAGTATCGTTTAAATGCAATCGGGAGTGATTCTCTTCGCATCCTCCAGTTACTTTCAGTAAATGGAATGTGTGCTTCCATAGATATGATATGGGCGTATGTCGGAAAGACCTCAGCCAGTGCTGCTGCTCTGGGATCCTGTATAAAAAGAAATTTTATTATTGTGGAGAATGATGAGGTTTATATTTCTCATCCAATAACTGCTAAAGTTATTTATAGTACAACTCCTAAAAATATCAAAGATTCACTGAATTTATTTTCACTGGATTACATGCTGAAAAACTCAGGTGATATCTTTGTGCTCAGTCAGCAGTATGTAATTGCCAACGATATGGAAAACAGTATTGAATACTTAAAAAAAGCTGCTGAGAGAAGTGAGTCACTTCTTGACGATTCTGGTGCAATCAGGTTGTTTCAAAAGGCTCATGATCTCTCTCAGGTGGATACTCTGGGTGGTAAGAATCCGGCAGTTCTGGTTGAAATATGCTGCAGACTTGGTGATCTGCTAATGTATACAGGTGATTTCACCACAGCAGAAAGGGTTTTCAGGGAAGGACTTCTTTTTTCCGACGGTCTTTTGGATTTCGAGGTTTCCATGCTCTCCTCGATGGCTCGAATGACAAGTATTTCAACAAAAACAGAAGAAAAAGCCAGAACACTTATAGGTCAGGCATTGAAGAAAGCTGAATCAACTAAGAATCCTGAAATGATGTTCAAGGCGTATTTTGATTTCAGTTTTATGGAATTGAAGTGGGAGAAATGGGAAGAAGGAGCCAGAATTTTAAGGGAAGGAATAGAGTCCATACGAAAGTCAAATTCTAGCCCTGAAAAATACTGGCGACTTTATTTGAGGCTGAGTGAATTTGAATTTGCTTTGGGAAATCATTCAAGAGCTATAGAGATACTTATGTCATCTCTTGCTGTAAATAAAAATTTCTACAGTTTCCTTGCCACAGGAAGGATTCACTATCAGATAGGTGTTTTCTTTCTTAAAATGGATCAGGTTCAGGACGCCAAGATCCATTTCAGTCTTGCTATTGATCTTCTGGCAGCTACCGGTGACAGGATGGGCGTAGCACAGGCCTCTCTGGCTATGGCTCAGGTTCATCCTAAAAAAGAAAGATCTCCTTTTATAAGAAAAGCATTGTCCTTATCAGAGCAGATTGGATGGGAAGCCGGGCTGGAAAAAGCCAGCAGACTTGCTCTGGGAGCATGAAATCACATAGGGAGATAAAATGACACTGTTATACCAATATAGTAGTGTCTGAATTCTGTCCTTTGTGTTGTGAAAGGTTGCATTGAAACAAGTGGGGTTTCTCCATCGGGAGCAGTGTTCAGAGGGCTTTCAATCTTATTATCAATCCATACAGGCTGAATAAATTTTGCCTGAACACCTATGCTGAGCCAGTTGAGCAGATAGGAAAAACCTCCACCCACAGTTGTACCAATTGCATTCATGTAAGTATCATTGCTTGACTCCCCGGATACACTGTCGTTTATTATTCTGTGGAGACTTCCAATTTGTAACAGACCGTAAAACCATAATTTATCTGATGCATACTGATATAACCTGCCTTCGAGATTTATATTCAGCATAAAGTTTTCCACCTGATTGGTGAGTCTTTTAAATAGTCCGTAATAAATATTTCCTCCAATAAATATATATTTATGAACCCTTACAAGCCCTGTAAGGCTTATTGCTGCATTTTCCTGACAGTATTCCTGATTCCCATCACCGGAATCGTGACTGCAGTAGTGGTATATTTCAGTATCATCAGTGTAGTAAAGATCTTTTCCAACCTCTCCATTCACCCCGAGGGATGCTTCAAGTAACAGACCGCTTATGATTTTCTGGTATCTGATTTCTGGAGCTGGTTTCTTTTTTTCAGGTAAAACTGGTTGTTGTTTTTTGATTTTGACAAGTTGAGGTTTGACAACTGGTTTATCCAGTTCCTTTAATTTTTCGCATGCCGGTTGAAATTCAAGAACACAGGCTTTTTGAAATAAAGAACGGGAACTGCCGTTTGCAACAGCTAAAAGAAAGCATCCTTCACCACTCTGGTTTTCACAACCGGTTTTTAAATTGGACACAGCCATACTGTTTTTCTTTAATATTTTATATATTTTGGCTAATTCAACACAAAAACCGGGATAATCAGATGAGCATACTTTTTCAAGGAAGGTTTTTGGGGCGTCACAGGACTCTAATACGCCTGCTGTACATGCTTTAATTTTTTCAAGGATTACTTCAAATTGCGAAAATTGTTTTTTTACTTCCGCAATATTTTTTTCTCCCGGGAAATTAATGATGAAATCTTCATAACTTTCAATAGTTGATTTGATTTTTCCCCCTCTTTTGAAGGCATCAGCCATAATAAGAATAAGATTTCTGTCTCTGTGCAGGTTCACTGCTTTTTTAAAAAAACTTCCGCTTTTAAAAAACTGTTTTCGTTTAAAAGCACTGTTTGCTCTTAATATCCACTTTCTTGCTTCAGGAGGGTAATTATCAATTTGAGGCAGGGAGGGCTTTTCAACACTGGTAAGAATATATTTTTTTTTGTGGTTTTTTATCCATTTTATGGGAACACACTTAAGTTTGTTTTTATTGAAGTAAGTACCCTTAGGGCAGTTTGAAGCATTAGCGTTTGAAGGAAAAATAAAAATAATAAGTAAGAAAGAAATGATTCTCATTGAATTTCACTGATACCTGTTCTGGAATTAACAACCAAGTTCCATTGATTCTTTAAGTATATACATCATCCCTGTAACATGTAATCCAAAAAAATCATTTGCAGTTAAAAAGTCTCTTCTGAAAATAAATGGTTTATTTAATATTAGAAATCAAAACTTAAAGAAGATTGGTTTAATACCGATGACAGCTTTAAACAGTTCATTATATGGAGAATCATGATGCATGCTTCAAAAAAAGTAATTCTGGTGGATGATGAGTCAGACTTGGTAGATTTATGGCAGACAATTCTGGTGAAACTTGGCTACGATGTAGTGGGATTCAACACACCATCTGGAGCATTGGATTATTTCAATACTGAAAGGGATAGCATGGATATTCTCATTACCGATTTTACTATGCCGGAAATATCAGGATTACAGCTTGCAAGACATATTCATGATATTCAGAAAAATCTTCCGGTTATTATATGTACAGGATATTCCGAAAAACTTGATGGAATTGATCTGGAAAAAAATGGTATCAGGAAGGTTCTTGTGAAACCTGTCAAAATGAAAACACTTGTGGATGCAATAGAAGAATTTCTTTTAGTATACTGAAATCAGTGGCAGTCATGTCCTGCACAGGAAGAAGTTGGATCAAATAGGGGTAAGGTTCCTGATTTGATTTTACTTATTGCATCATCCAGAGTTTCTCCTGTTGCTCTGTATACTTTAATTCCTGCAGCATTGAGTTTTTGCAGAGCTCTGGCGCCAATACCACCGATAAGAAGAGCTTTTGCACCAAGATTCATAACTGTTCCTGCAGGATTACACTGCCCGTGGGCACTGTGATCGTTACTGTTGGGATGAATTGTTATTGAGTCAGTTTCACTGTCAAACAGAGCAAAAAATGGAGTTGAACCAAAATGAGGACAAACTCTGTTGGCTTCTATTGTACCTTTTTCAACCGGAATACAAATTTTCATAATAAAACCTCCTGAAGGGGCATATGCTATAAAGACGGTTATGTCAAGGGGATAAGGGTTATGCGGTGTTGTTATTTATAACACGACGTTCAATATTTCAGCTTGTAAATATCCAGTAATTCATTACTCTTCAATACATGTAAGGATATGGAGGCAAAAATGAGTGATGATAAGAAAAACACCGATAAAAGAAAACAGAGTCTTTATTTTCCTGTGGATATGCTTGAGGAAATAAAGGGGGAGGCTACAAGGCAGGACAGATCCTTAAGCTGGATTGTTCAGACAGCCTGGAAAATTGCCAGAGCAGATATTAAAAAATTTCCATCAATTAACACAGGGGATGACGATCTTTAAAAACCAGAGCAGGAACTAAATATGAAAAAAGCATCTGTAATAGGGGCAGGAGCCTGGGGAACTTCACTTGCACAGGTTCTTGCACAGGCCGGTTTTGATGTATTGATGTGGGCAAAAGAAGAAGAAGTTGTCGATTCAATAAATGAAGAAAATCAGAATTCTATTTTCCTGAAGGATTTCTCACTGCACAAAAATATCAGGTGTACTGATGTTATAGATGAAGCGGTAAATTTCGGAGAAATTATAGTAAATGCTGTACCTACACAGTTTATTCGTTCTTCATGGTCTATGGTATCCGAAGATCTTCTGGGAAGTAATAAAATAGTTATTAATGCATCCAAGGGTATCGAAGAAAAAACACTTAAACTGGTCTCAATGATTTTTGAGGATCTGTTTCCAGGAATTGTGGATGATAATTTTGCAGTAATCAGTGGTCCAAGTTTTGCCGAAGAGGTGACGAAAAACCATCCCACAAGTGTTTCTATTGCCGCTGTGAATGAAGAGCTCGCCAAAAACCTTTCCGGTAGACTTCATCTCAGACATTTTCGGCTGTATTCAACATCTGATATTACAGGTGTTCAATTGGGGGGTGCTTTGAAAAATGTCATGGCAATTGCCGCCGGTGCCATTGATGGTATGGGTCTTGGTTTTAACACCAGAGCTGCCATGATAACACGTGGATTAAGTGAGATTGCCAGATTGGGTCTTGAAATGGGTGCCTGTGGAATGACGTTCAGCGGGTTGAGTGGAATGGGCGACCTTGTTTTAACATGTACCGGCAATCTCAGCAGAAACCGGCAGGTTGGTTATCGTCTTGGTAAGGGTGAATCGGTTGATGCCATTTTAAGCGGTATGAAACAGGTGGCGGAAGGAGTTGCCACAAGTTCAAGTGGTTACATGCTGTCCAAAATGTACGAGGTAGACATGCCCATAACAACTGCTGTATACAGTGGTATTTTTCAAAAAGGGACAGCAAAAGAAGAGTTAAGTGTTATTTTGGACAGAGAATTGAAACATGATGGTATTTGATGAATAAATTCAGATACTTATAGTCTTATAAAAAATTACAGACCGAACAAATCAGAAAAAATATACATAATATATGGAGTCCTAATATCACTTTTTTCAGTTTTGTCTTACAACGTATGTTGACATGTAGTTATTTCGGATTACTTTCACTATGTGCAGGGAGTCATCCTGCCCGGGGAGGAAAACGTGGCCTGGAAATATTCTGATAAAGTAAAAGATCATTATCTTCATCCTAGAAATGTAGGAGAATTAAACAGTGCAAATGCTGTTGGAGAAGTTGGTTCTATGGTGTGTGGAGATGCTTTGAAATTATTTTTAAAAGTGGATCCGGATACTGAAAAAATAGAAGATGTTTCTTTTCAGACTTATGGATGTGGGAGTGCCATTGCATCCTCTTCCGCCCTAACGGAAATTATTCGTGGCATGACACTTGAGCAGGCTCTTCATGTATCGAATAAGGATCTTGCCGATTATCTGGATGGTCTTCCTGAAGAAAAGATGCACTGCAGCGTTATGGGTAAAGAAGCTCTTGAGGCAGCTGTGGCATCATACCGTGGTGAAGAATATGTACATGATGATGAAGATGAAGGAAAAATAATCTGTCACTGTTTCGGTGTTACCGACAAGCAAATCGAAAAGGTTGTTATCGAAAATAACCTTGATACAGTAGAACAGGTCACTAACTATACAAAAGCCGGAGGAGCCTGCGGCAGCTGTCTACATCAGATTGAGGAAATTATAACAAGTGTTAGAAGTAAACATTTTCCGGAAACAGCTCCCCAACTTGATACAAGAGGGAGTACATCTCCTGAACTGAAAAAGAAAGTATCTCTTTATAAAAAAATAAAAATTATTGAGGATATTCTTGACAAAGAAGTAAGACCTGCCCTCGGTATGGATAGTGGAGGCTTGGATCTGGTTGATGTTGAGGATGATACAATCTATGTCCGTCTGATAGGAAAGTGTCATGGATGTGTTAATTCTGAAGTGACAGTTGAATTCATTCGAGAGCAGATAGAACAGATTCTTGGTGAAAAAATAAATGTAGTGAATGTGGAATAGTTATGACAGAAAAAATTTATTACTTTGATAACAATGCTACCACGAAAATTGACCCTTATGTTCTTGAAGAGATGCTTCCTTATCTCACGGATTTTTATGGAAATTCATCAAGCATGCATGATTTCGGAGGTGGTCTGGGTGATGTTGTTGAAAAAGCCAGAAAGCAGGTGGCAGATCTTTTGGGTGCGGAAGATCCTTCTGAAATTATTTTTACTTCATGCGGAACTGAAAGTGATAATGCTGCTATAAACAGTGCTATTTTATCACAACCAGGAAAGAAGCATCTTGTAACAAGCAAGGTGGAACATCCTGCCATAATTAACTATTTCGAAATGCTTGAAAAAAGAGGATATGAAGTTACCTGGCTGGATGTAGATGATCAGGGACTTTTATCAGTTGATGATGTTACAGGAGCAATTCGTGAGGACACAGCTCTTGTGAGTCTTATGTGGGCAAATAATGAAACAGGTGTGATTTTTCCAGTGGAGGAAATTGCTTCCGAGTTGAAAAACCGGGGAGTTGTTTTTCATACTGATGCTGTTCAGGCAGCAGGAAAAATTCCCATAGACCTAAAAAATAACGATATCACAATGCTCTCCATAAGTGGACATAAGCTGCATGCACCAAAAGGTATTGGTGCACTTTATGTAAGACGCAAGACCATGTTCAAACCATTTGTTGTTGGGGGGCATCAGGAACGTGGAAGAAGAGCTGGTACGACTCCTGTAGCACAGATTGTAGCGTTTGGAACAGCTTGTGAACTTGCAGTTAAAAATATGGAAAAGGAAAATACCGAAGTTAAAAAACTGAGGGATCTTCTTGAGAAACTGATTGCAGAAAATGTTAAATCGGTGGAATTTCTTGGGCACAGAGATAAAAGACTGCCCAATACTGCAAATATCAGTTTTGGATATGTTGAGGGTGAAGCTATACTTCTTCTTTTATCTGAAAACAATATTGCAGCATCCAGTGGAAGTGCATGTTCCAGCGGATCTCTGGAGCCTTCACATGTTTTAAGAGCAATGGGAAAACCATTTGAAACCTGCCATGCATCCATAAGATTTTCACTCAGCATATACAATACCGAGGAAGAAGTCAGACATGTGTGCAGCGTTTTACCCGGTATTATTTCCGAACTCAGAAAAATTTCTCCATTTACTCCCGCCGAGCTTCGTTGAAAGAATTGCTGAGAAACCTCCTGCTCAATCAATTGTAAGTGAAAAATCAAGAAGTGGTATCCACGATCTTCCCCTTGCTACCGTTAGAGAATCAGCACAAGGGGGACCGTCTGAACCAGCACTGTAATTAGGAAAATCCTTTTCAAAAATATTACGGTATTTAAGAAGGTTTTCAACTATTTCCCAACTTCGTTCCACAAAATCCCATCTTGTAAAGAGAGTGTGATCTCCGCTAAGAGCTTCATATAAAAGAAGCTCATAAGCTTCCATTGTGTTGAATGCGAAATGGCAGGGATGACAGAACTGCATATGAGCTTTTTCCAGTGACATTTCAGGTCCAGGGATTTTGGCAAGGAATCTAACAGCGATTCCTTCACTTGGCTGGATTCTTATGGTTATAATATTGTTGGATTTATCAGGTATCAGATGGTTTAGTATTTTTTCCCTGGGAGGCTTAAGAATAATATTGATTTCCGCCTCTCTCACAGCAAGTCTCTTTCCTGTACGGATAAATACCGGAACATCTCTCCAGGTGTCATTATCCACTTCCAGTTTCCACGCCACATAGGTATCTGTTACGGAATATTCAGAGACTCCTTTTTCTGATCTGTAACCAGGGACAGTTTCAAGGTCTATTTTGCCCTCGCTATACTGCCCGAAACATACATCTGATTTTTCAACGGGTTTTATTGAATTTAATAATTTTACTTTTGCATCACGGATATCTTCAGAGGATAAGGAAACTGGAGGATCCATCATTGTTAATGAGAGAATCTGAAGGAGGTGATTCTGAAGCATATCCCTTGTGGCTCCACTTCCGTCATAATATCCGCCTCTGGTTTCCACACCTAATGACTCAGAAACATTTATCTGAATGCTATCTATAAACTCTCTGTTCCAGATTGAACTGAAAAGTGAATTTGAAAATCTGAAAGTAAAAATATTCTGAACCAGTTCTTTTCCCAGATAATGATCAATTCGAAAAATTTTATCTTCAGAAAAAATACTTGTTATTTCAGTATTTAACTGTTTTGCATCAGCCAGATTTTTCCCGAATGGTTTTTCAAAAACAATACGGTGTTCAGGAGAGATATCAATTTCTTTTATAACCCCCAATAAATTTATGAAAAAATCAGGTGAAACCGCAAGATATGTCAATTGGGAAAAATTACCTTCAGTTCTGGTGATAAATGAATCAAGAATTTTCTTAATTTCTTCAGATGAAGGATTGGAAAAATCCATTTTTACATACTTAAAAATTTTCCCAAAAGGAGAATTGAAATCCACATTAATACTTTCAAGGTATTCCCTGGTATTTAAATCTCTTCTGGATATACAGACAATCAAAGGATTTTCACCAAGATGATTTTTAACAAAAAGAGATTTGAAGGCTCCTATAAGTTTTCTTCTGGTTAGATCTCCGGTAGCTCCAAATAGAAAAACAATGGTATTTTTTTTCATTATTATTACTCCAGATCAGTAAGCACAGTGCAGTGGAGGTGTGATAGAAAAACTTTCACAGGTAGATCCGTTTTTTTTGTTTCCTGGTTTTTAAAAAGATTCCAGGCATTTCTTTTGGATTCTGAAGTGAAAAACAAAAGGATATTTTCACTTTTCATGAGAGTTTCTGAAGTCATGGAAATTCTTTCCGGAGGGGGTTTGGGAGAATTAATTATTCTTATGTATCTGTCTGATTTAAAATCATTGTTCATATCAGGGAAAATGCTGGCGAAATGGCCGTCTTCCCCACTGCTGAGAATCGCAAGGTTGATTTTTGAAGGACAGGAAATTTCTTCAATATTACCGTTGATTCGTGGTGAAATCAACTTCCAGTCCCTGATTATTCCCTCATTTTCGAGAGGTTCAATAAGTTGAGTCTTAATAGTGTATTCATTGGACAAAGCATCAGAAAAATTGGTAATTCGTTCATCAGTAAGGTAGAGTGTGGCCTGTGGAAAAAAGTATCCACTCTTTCTGAGAGCCATAGCCAGAGGTTGGATTATTCTTCCTCCACAAACTGCTATAACAGGGTTTTTAACTGATGCGAAAATCCTGCTTACAAGATTTGCTGCCTTCTGAAAAATAATTTCATCTGAACCTTTTATTATTTCCATATCATTATTTCTCGGAATTCAGAGATATTTTATGTCCTCCAAATTCATTTCTCATAGCACTGACCAGTTTCATGCCAAATGAAGTATTGCAATTCTGACTGCTGAATCTTGAGTGAAGAGCTAGGGTATTTATTGCGAAGGGAACTCCATGGTTGACTGCTTCCATAGCTGCCCATCTGCCTTCACCTGAATCTTCCACAACAGGTAGTATATCTTCCAGATTTTGTCTTTTTTCCAGTGCATTTCCAACCATTTCCATTAGAAATCCACTGATAATAGTTCCATGGTTCCATATTCCACTGACTTTATTGAGATCAAGATTATCGAACTGGCCATGTTTTAATAAATCGAAGCCTTCTCCAATTGCCTGCATCATCCCGTACTCAATGGCATTATGAACCATTTTGACGTAATGGCCAGAGCCGGAAGGACCCACAAGTCCATAGCCATTTTCAGCACAGAAAGTTTCCAGAAAGGGCACAATTTTTCTGTAAGCAGTTTCATTTCCACCAACCATAACCGGGTAACCACGCTGTGCTGCTATAATTCCTCCGCTTACTCCTGCATCAAGAAAAAACACATTTTTTTCTTCTGCCTTTTTACCTCTTCTCAATGTTTCGTTGAAGTTGGAATTGCCACCATCTATGAGAATATCATTTTCGGAAAGTTCATTCAGAATTTTATTGAAGTAATTTTCAGTCACTTCTCCCGATGGAAGCATCATCCAGATAATTTTGGTACCACCACCCAGTTTTTCAACCAGATCATGTATGCTGTCAGATGGGATTGCACCAAGCTTTTCAGCTTTAAGTACAGGCTGTGGTGATCTGTTGTAAACAACCACGTCAATGATTCCTGAAGATAAAATTCTTGAAACCATGTTGAATCCCATTCTTCCCAGACCTGCAAACCCTATTTTTAACTTTTCCATGACATACTCCTTTATTACGGAGATTAAAGGTAGTTATTATGGGATCAAAAACAAGAGTCAGGATTATATTTTTTTTTGGTTTTCAGGATCCACTGATTCCAGATTGAGATTTTCAGACCAGTCACTGAAACCATCATCATTTTCTGAATCACCGGTATCAGGGGTTGCAGGAATAAAATTTTCAGAAAGCTCCTGATCAGTGGACTCGGTGTCTAATCGAGGGTTATCTGAATTATCGGAGGTTGATTTTTTATGTGGGCGGGAAGGTTCCAAAAGGGGCTGCCCCATTTCCCGAACAACCCGTCTTACATTAACAACATTTGCGATATCCTGAACAGTCCTGTGCATTTCATTGAAGGCTTCTGCGGTGGCTTCATCCTTTGTAACTTCATCTCTTACCTGTGTGAAGGCATCCTTAACCATTTTTATAAATTCCCCAACTCTGCGTGCTGCTACAGGAATTTTTTCTGGTCCAAGAAAAGCCATGGCAATAAGAGCAATAAGGATAAACTCTCCCAGACTGATATCGAACATTTTCAGACACCTGTTCCGATGAAACTTTCAAGTTTAAGTAGCTCTAACCTGAGTTTCCAGGATGCTTCAATAAGAGAAAATTTAAGTTTGAACCATGCAACAAGGGCATCCACCAGTTCTTTAGGTTTTAATACTCCCAAGGATTCCTGATCCTCCAGTGCCAGAAGCCATCCTCTGCTCAGTTTTATTCCTCTGTTAATCAGTTTTATTCGGTCTATCTCATAAACTATATTTTCTCTTACAGCGGAAATCTGGAATCTCAGATAACTTTTAGCCTGTGCCAGCTTGACTTCAGTCCTGGCGGCATCAATTTTTGCAAGTCTAACAGCGGTTATCATAGATGAAGGATCAATTTTAACCTCCACAGCAAGTCCGAAAGCAAGGGAATTCCCATGAAGAGGATCATTCAGATAAGCACTTTTCGGATCATCACTGTTTGAAAGGGTATATCTGTATCTGAGAAAAACCCCTATGTTGGGCATGAAAGCAGCCTTAGCCAATCCAACTTTTGCCAGGGCAGTGGCTCTGGCTGCTTTGAGAATTTTGAATTCAGGCCTGTATTTAAATGCCTTGTCCACAAGCAAACTGAGTGCTGCAGGGTGTTTTAATGGCAGTTCCTTAAGTTCTGAATCATCAGGTTCAACATTGATGCCAGCCAGAATTCTCATAGAGTTTTTGCTGATATTGTCCAGTTTTCTGATTTCAAGAGCCCTCATCTTTAACTCATTTTGCCCCAGTTTAAGTCTGATAAGATCAGTGGAAGTAATTTTTCCGTCGTCTTCCATTTTTTCAGCCTTTTCCCGGCTTTTATCCATGAGTTTCTGACTATCGATCATCAGGGCGGAAAGATCTCTGCTGGCCCTGGCTGCATACCAGGCTTTTTTTGCCAGAAGAGCTGTCTGTTGTCTGACCATTTTCAGATTATTTCTTCCAAGGGATACACTGGATTTTGCCATTTCTCTGGCATATTTGATTTTCCCAAAAGTATATAGAGGGATTGTTGCTTTTGCTTCAAATCTAAGGACGTATCCATCAAGGTCTGTGGTGATTGTATCTTCCCGGTTGGTTCCAACGCAGTATGTCTCCCTGAATTCCTTTTCGGACATGTTGCCAAGATCCGCTGCAGCCAGCCACTCCGGAGGTACAACGCATGTGTATTTGGGAGTTGGAGCCCCCTGTAAACTTGATGAAACAGATGGAAGCCATAGCATATTTGCTCCACTGAGCATTGCTTTATACCTTTGAATCTGAAGTCGGGCCTGTTCCATTGATGGATTTTTCTCTAAAACAATACTTATGAATTTTTTCAGAGAAACTTTTTTTGTTTCTACCCTGGGTATACCGGTGGCAGAAGTTATAATTAAAGAAAATACCAGTAATAATTGAGCCATATAGAACCCTCGTTACAGTCCAATGATAAGTACTATTATTTTTGGTAGTATTGCAAGAATATTCCAAAGAGTTCCTTTGTATTTCAGTATCTTTAATAAGAAAAATTTATCTATAGTTGAAAAATTAATTCAGTTAAACGTTAAAAATATTTTAACAAAGGGAATATTTCAGAGTTTTCATAGTATACTGAGTAGCCATAGGATGCTCTGATTAACAGGATTTAAGGGGTTAATTCCGGATTGGATAAAATTTTTCGTGAAATAAAAAATTTTGGTACTATCAGCTGGTCTTATAACGGCTTTTAGGCTATTTTAAACACTAAAAATCTGTGAGTTCAAGAGATTCTGGGCTCCGGTTATTGAATGGTAAGGTAGGAATATGAAAGTATGCCCGGCATGTAATGCTACATATGAGGATGATAAGGTATTCTGTCCCAAGGATGGTGGAAAGCTTGTGGAAGCGGGGAGTGCCGATTCAGATTCTAGAATAGGTCAGGTGATCAACAAGAGATACCGATTGGATCGGCTGTTGGGTGAGGGTGGTATGGGAGAAGTATATGAAGCATCTCATGTGATCATAAACAAGAAAGTTGCAATTAAATTCCTGAGGCCTGAAATCACTTCTTCAACAGAGGCTGTCAAACGGTTTTATCAGGAAGCGACCAGTGCTTCATCCATTGGACATGAAAATATAATTGAAATTGATGATTTTGGTGAACTTGAGGATGGTACCATTTATCTTTCCATGGAGTTTCTTCAGGGAAAGGCTTTGAGCGATGTTATGCTCAGCGGACCTCTTGATACAGCCAGAGCTCTGGACTTTATGAAACAGATCTGCGATGGCTTGAATGCGGCTCATGTTAAAAATATTGTTCACAGGGATATGAAGCCTGAGAATGTCATAATTGTTAAAAACCGAAAAGGTCGTGAAATTGTAAAGATTCTTGATTTTGGTATTGCAAAGATGTCATCAAATGAAGGGGAAGGACAGGGACTTACAAAGACAGGGACAATTTTTGGAACGCCCCATTATATGGCCCCGGAGCAGGCTATGGGGAACAAACTTGATCACCGTGCTGACATATACAGTGTTGGTGTCATTATGTTTGAAATTTTTACGGGAAGTGTTCCATTTAAGGCTGAATCCTTTATGGGTATTTTAACCCAGCATATTACAACACCTCCACCTCCACCCACTACTCTTAACTCAAATATTCATCCCAGAATTGAACAGACAATTCTGAAAGCAATGGCAAAAGATCCTGATGAGAGATTTCAGACTATGGGTGAATTCCTTGCGGATTTAAATGCTGTGGGAATGGAACTTGGTGTTGGTGAGCCTCTTGTGACGGCGGATATATACAATCAGCCACCGATGGGAGTTCCACCTCAGCCTAATCCCACATACGGAGGTGGGACTTTTCCTCCTGGAACACAGTCACCCACCGGTTTTCCACAAAGTGCGACTTCTTTTCCTCCTGGAACACAGTCACCCACCGGTTTTCCACAAAGTGCCACGTCTTATCCTCCTGGAACACAACCTCCCTCCGGTGCCTACCAGCCGCCTCATCCCGTTGGGGTGATTGAACAGAATACCGGTAATTTTTCACAGACTCAGTCTCCTTTTGCAGGACAGTCAACAACAATGCAGTCCAGCAAAGGTAAGGGACTTCTGTTTGCTTTTATTTTTCTCTTTTTCGCCGCAGCGGCAGCAGGTGGGGGATACTGGTGGTTTGTAATGAGATCCGATGGAGGAGAAGAAAAAAAGACTGATCAGGTGGCCAAGAATACTGATACAGGAAAAACATCTGATGATAAAAAAGATGCCGATACTAAAGAAACAGATAACATGGGTCCTGATTCTCCAAAGGATCCGAAATCTGATATGAAGGAAGATGTTGTTCCTGATGCAATGAATCCGGATATGAAAACGGATATTGCAAACGATGATATGAAGCCAGATAAAAAAAATGGTACTGAACCCAAATTCAAGAATCCCGTGAAGATCGTTATTCTTACAAATATTGACGATCAGGATCCCCCTCCAGTCATAAAGATCGGGGAAAAGACGTTTCCTACACCATACACCCTTGTAATGGAAAATGATGGTGCTATAGAAGTAGAGGTAACCAGAAGTGGTTATAAAAAAATTAAAAAAGTAATAAAGGGCAGTGGAAGATCCAGAGTTAAAATCAGGATGAGGTCCAGAGGTGGTCATATGCGACCGGCTATGAGGGAAGTTAAACCTCCTGTTATGGTAAAAAGGCCGATGATTCCAATGAATGTTGTAATGACCATGAAAAATGATGTGGTGTTCGATTAGTTGAATATTTAAAGTTTAGTTCTGAAAAGAGGTTGATATGAAGGCTAAAGTTATTATCTTCGGGTTAATCCTGAGTATTGTTCCATCCATGGTATCTGCAGCACCGTTCTATATGAAGATATATCAGAACGCCAAAACTAAATTTACTCAGAATAAGTTTACTGAAGCTCGTTCACTGTTTATTCAGGTGAAGGAATTTGCCAAGGAAGATGGTACTTATCAGCATATGATAGACTTTCGAATTGCTCAGTGTTACGAGGGTGAGGGGAACCTTGAAAAAGCAGTGGCTCACTATGAAATATATATAGGGGCAGAGAAATTTCCAGCAAAAGGACCACATAAAGCTGATGTTGAGAAAAAAATTGCTGATCTTAAGGTTAAGATGAAGAAAACTGTCAACCCCAATGAAAGTCTTAAAACTCAACTTCTGAAGCAGATAATGGAAAAAAGCCGTAAAGGCGATGAGTTACTCGCATCGGGTGATTACAGAACAGCTCTTGAGTATTTCCGTGAGATTTCACGTCTTATGAGACGAACCAAAACCTATAAAACGATCATTACTCTGAAAATTGGAAAGTGTTATGAAGGACTCAAAAAATATCCATTGGCTATTAGATATTATGATAACTATATCAAAACAGCCACGGTTGAACCCGACTGGCCTTCCAAATCTGAAATATCAGCTAGAGTGAAAATCATTAAATCAATTCAGGAAAAAGAACGACTTAAAAATGATATTACACGAATGAATACCACCAGCAGAAATGATTTTGTAAATCTTGAGAGATACAGAAAGTTGGCCAACAGATATTTCGGGAGGGGAAATTATACCAGCGCAAGAAATTATTTCACAAAGTTTAAAGCTCTGAGTATGAAAATGAACAGATATGAACCGAGAGTTGACTGGTATATTGCTGTAACTTACGATTATCAGCAGAAATATACAGAAGCCATTAAACATTACAATATTTATCTGAAAAACAGAGGTCCTAGCGATAATCCTGCCCCTTCAGATGTAAAAGATCGTATTAAAAGTCTCAAGGATTATAATACAAACCAGAATACTCCTGATTCCGGTAATAATGATCCTAATAAACCAGATGGCGTTGTTGGTGGAACCACAACTCCTAATAATTCAGATCCGGGAACAGGTCCTGGACCAACTGGTCCGGGAAATCCAAGCGATCCATTTTCATCTGATGGTTCACTTTTTACAAAGTGGTATTTCTATGTGGGTGTTGCAGTTGCAGTAGTGGTTGTAGGCGTTGTTTTAAACGATCTGCAAACAGATAGTTCAGCTATGAATCCTGGTTTCGCAAAAGCTAAGCCTGCAGGACTTACACTTATCAGATTCTAGGATCTTTCGGGAAAACTTCATGACAAATAAAAATTCCATAGTTCATCATATTTCTCATAAAAATATTTCAAAAGCATTGAGTTTTGCTGCAGCCACTCTGGAGAAATTTCCAAAAATTCCTCAGGCACATCTGGATCTTCTTGGAGCTTTGGCACTTTTGGATGCCAAAAGTGTCTCCATGGAAAATGCAACAAAGCTTCTGAAGTATTTCTGCCAGACTGCAAATTTTACTGATGCATTTGAAACTCTGGCTTTTATTGGAATTATTCCGGGAGAACATGATGACTCAATTCTGGATATTTTCCTTAAAACTTTCGGAAGCAGTACTTCATCATCATCAAAATCACCACCTATCCCTGGAGGACAGAATATTGATGAGTTTTCTGAACTTGTTTTTTCTTCGGAAAAGGAACTGGTGGAAAAGGCTGTTGATATCTGGGATAAATCTATTCAGTCAATTTTTATCCCGCCTCCACTTCCTGGAAGAAAGTATCCACTTTTTCAGGCTATGACTGCAAAATCACTGGAACTGATTCTCAGAGAGGGAAAATTGAGATTTTTTCCGGAAGGAGAGAATGTAATTAAACAGGGTGCAGTGGATAACTCATTTTTTATTCTTATCAGGGGTGTTATTGAAGTTCTGAGAGAGGATGAGAACTCTGAAGTCAAACTGGGGTTTTTGAGACCGGGTTCTTTTTTTGGAGAAATGGCACTTGTCACCAGTGCTCCCAGAAATGCCACCACAAGATGCACCGAGGATTCATACGTTTTTGAAATAGAATGGCCACTTTTGAATAAAGTTCTGACAACTGATCCTGAGCTTGCTCACGAACTGGCGAGATATACCAGATTCAGATTACTTAAAAATTTAATGGCTACCAGTGTTCTTTTCAGAACTCTGCCTTCTCAGGCTAAGGTTGATCTTATGGCCAGTTTCAATCCGGTTGTCATTGATGGTAATACAGAGATAATTACAGAGGGAAATCCTTCTCCGGGACTTTTTCTTGTGGCAAATGGAGAAGTAGTTGTTACTTCCGGTAATGGAGATACTGAAGTTCTGCTTTCAACCCTCAGGGCTGGAGATGTATTTGGTGAAATCAGTCTGATCAGAGAAGGAAACGCAAAAGCAACAGTTAAAACCACAGGTTCAGAGGCTGTATTATTACATCTGGACAGGAATGATTTTCAGAATTTGGCCATCACATACCCTGAACTTTTAAGTCATGTTTATCAGGTGGCTATCGAACGAACCCGGATTAATGAACAGGTTTTACAATCCGATAGTGTTCCTGCGGATGATCTCCTTGTTTAATTCAGGTAGAAGAAAAAGGTTTTTATATGCTTAGAATATATTGTTTTTTAACCATTTTACTCTTCTCGGGTTATTCTTTTGGTCAGGAGAAAAATGGCATTGAGCCTCCCGATAAACTGCCGAAACTGAAAAAAATAGTTTCTCAGGATTCTTCAAAAAAAACTCCAGATAAAAAGTCTGAAAATAATACAGGAGAAAAAACCACAGATAAAAAGTCTGAAAATAATACAGGAGAAAAAACCACAGATAAAAAAAGCAGGGATGATTCATTTCCTCCTATTCCTAAAAGGAAAGTTATCGTTAACAAGGTACTTCCCGGATACAGTCTTCCACCGGAATTGCGCACAAGTCCCAGTGGTCCCAATGCAATAACTGCTGCTGTAGGGCTGGTTAGTTCATTTACAGAAAGTGGTACAGGTGGTTTTGGACTTAGTTTCTCATATAATTATATGCTTGGAAGATATCTGTGGGCAGATTTTAATCTGGGTTTTAACTTCGGCGGTGATTGCTCAAATCCTTCTGATGATTCCAGTCCAATGGACTGTAGCGGTCTAAGTGGTTTTGGTACCGATATTTTAGTTGGTATTATGTATAGATTTTTAAACTGGCCGAACTGGAGAATTCCTCTTAACCCATATTTCAGAGCTTTGACAGGGGTTTCCATGATTGTTGCAAATGGGCCTAATGACGGAGCAGCACTTGTTGTCAAGACAGCGTTTGGTGGAAAGTATAGTTTTTCCAGTGAATTTGCTGTAAGTGCAGAACTTGGAATGAAAGTTGGTCCATCTTTCAGAAATGACTATGGAGCCGGAGCTTTTGTTACCCTTGATTTTTTAATGGGTGTGGAATACTCCTTCTGATGAATAGACCCAGAGTTTCTTTTTATACACTAGGATGCAGAGTAAATCAGTATGAAACCCGGAGGATTATGGAAAACCTCCCGGAGTCGATTTGTATTGTTCCATTTGGGGATGATGCAGAAATAGCAGTGATAAACAGTTGTGTTGTAACGTCCCAGGCTGAAAGAGAAACACGAAAATATATAAGCAGGGCAAAAAATTCAGTTTCTAAAACAGTTATTCTAACTGGGTGTTACGTGGAAATTGAACAGGAAAATTCTCTGGATTATGAGGGGATATTGACTGTAAGTGGTCATAAAAAGGATACTATCCCAAATTTAATAATGGATTTACTTGGTGTTAATGGAGAACCCAGAGGTAAAGGCAACGTGGATAGTGTTGCCAGACCGCCTCTTCTTGTTCAGACCGGTTGTGATAAAAAGTGTGCATACTGTGTTATTCACATAGCCAGAGGACCCTCTAAAAGTTTTTCATATGAGGATATAAAAAGTGAAATGCTTGAATTTTTCAGGCTTGGACATCAGGAAGTTGTACTCACCGGAATAAATATTGGCAGTTGGGGACTTGAAAATAAAAGCGGATTGAATTTTACTGAATTATTAAAAAAACTTGTCAGAGATATCCCTGATGGATTCAGAATCCGTATTGGTAGTATAGAACCTGAATATGTTAGCGATGAACTCATAATGCTTATGGAAGATAAAAGAATCGCTGCACATCTGCATACTCCGTTTCAATCACTGAGTGATGAAATACTGATACAGATGGGACGTCCAAATAATGTTCGTCAGTATGAAATTCTAGCTGAAAAACTAAACAGGAAAAATATATGGTTTGGTGGAGATCTTATTACCGGTTTTCCTGGGGAAACTGAACTGATACATCAAAAGTCCATGATTGCTCTGAAGAAAATTAATCCGTCATATCTTCATGTATTTCCATACTCTCCGAGACAGGGAACTGTCGCAAGTGAAATGGAAGGCTACAATGCAAACACAGCAAAAAAACGTGCTCTGGAAATGCGCAACATAGCGGGAAAATTGAAGGAGGAGCATCTGGTTGCTTTGTTAAACCAGACACTTTTAGTGGTTTGTGAGAGGTCACTTCCGGGGGGATTTTATACTGGAACATCTGAATTTTTTAATAATGTTTCATTTAAATCAGATAGTAACCCTGTTTCCGGAAAAATATATCCAGTGAAAATTACTCAGGTGGATGGGTATGTACTCAGGGGATATCATGTCCAGAAATAGCGAGTATTTCACCGAAGAAAATCATGATGAATTCACGGCTGGTATGCTCAACTATCTGGAATTAAATGCAAGAATTCGAAAAAGAATTCCGTTCACCATCAATAATCTGGCAATTTTGATTATTGATTTACAGAAAGAGTTTCTTCATCCTGAAGGAAAAGCCTTTTTGAAAAGTTCATCTCAACTTTTGGTAAATGTTACAAAATTAATCAACTGGGGAAGAAAATTCAGTGTCCCTGTTTTTTTTACAAAACATGCTCATCTACCAAGTGATTCAGGTGGAATGATGAGCAAATTCTATAGAACTCTCCTTATGGAAGGAAGTTTTGGAAGTGAATTGATTATTGATACGATGTCTAATGAAAAAGTGATTACAAAAAATACATATGATGCTTTTTATGGGACTTTTCTTGAGGATTCATTAAGGAAAGCTGGTGTAAATCGGCTGATTATAAGCGGAGTGCTGACTCATCTTTGCTGTGAAACAACTGCGAGGAGTGCATTTGTAAGAGGATTTGAAGTTTTTCTTCCAGTTGATGGAACAGCCACCTTTAATAGTGAACTGCACAAATCCAGTTTACTTGGTATGGTTGACAGTTGCGTTGTTCCTTTAACAATCAGGGATATAACATCTTGTCAAAGGTAGTAATTGTAGGTGCTGGAATGGCTGGTTTCAGTGCAGCGCTGCAACTGAGAAGGCTGGGAATCGAATTTATTCTTCTGGATAAAAAAGGAGAGCCGGGTGGGCTTATCCCAAATGCATGGAGAATTGAAAATTATATCGGGTTTGAAGGAACAGGATTTGAGCTTCAGGACAGGATGAGGGAAAAATCCATTAAATATGGTATTGAAGTTCTGAAGAGGAAAGTTACTGATGTGTTTTTTGCGGATGAGAGAATAAATCTGGTAACTGATGATGGTAACTTTTCAACAGAGTATGCAGTATTGGCACCTGGTACCGAAAACAGGAAATTACCTTCACTTTGGCCTGGAGAAGATATTCTCAATGGTGTTACAACTCTTAAGGATAAATCCGGAAAAAAAATTGGAGTAATCGGAGGCGGGGAAGCTGGGTGCGATCATGCACTTTTTTTAGCAGACAGAAATTGTGAGGTTGAAATATTTTTACGGGGAAGTAATCCCAAATGTTCCGGGGATCTATATAATAATGTGAAATCCAGAAAGAATATAAGGTTTGTGGAGAATTTTATTCCATCCAAAATTTTTGTTTCTGAAAATAAAAAATACATAGTGAGTGGGTATTCAGGATGTGATAATTTTCAGAAAGAATTTGATTTTCTGATTAATGCCACAGGCAGAGTTTCAAGGCTTGCCATGTTTGATATTATTCCTTCAACTGGAGTTGTAACTGAAAGACAAGGACTGTACGTTGCCGGTGATGCCAGACTGGGTTCCCTTGGTCAACTTGGGATAGCTGCTGGAGATGGTCTTGAGTGTGCCATAAAAATATTTGGAGATATAATAAAATGCAGGTAATTACCGAGCAGGGAAACGATGAAATAGCACGGGTTTATGTTGTTAGATTTTCTGATGGAAGTTCTGTTGAATGTGTAGAATCAATTCAACCACCTTTTAAAAGAGAAGATAAGTGGGTTTTGATTATTTCCACTCTCAGGGGATGTCCTGTAAAGTGTATTATGTGTGATGCTGGTGGATATTATACAGGGAAAATCAGCAGAGAGGAAATGATACAGCAGATTGATATGATGGTAAGGAGAAGATATCCCGATGGAAAGATTCCCTGTAGAAAATTCAAAATTCAATTTGCGAGAATGGGTGATCCTGCATTTAACATGGATGTCATCAGTGTTTTAAATGAACTACCAGAGTTGTATGACGCACCTGGTCTTATGCCCAGCATAAGTACAATAGCTCCGGCCTCATCCAGTGGTTTTATGGAAGAGCTTATTGACGTGGTTCATAGAAAGTACAGTCCTGGTTTTTTTCAGATGCAGTTTTCACTTCATACAACTGATATTGAAAAGAGAAAAATTCTGATTCCTACAAAGACTATGAGTTTTGGTGAAATGGCGTTGTGGGGAGAGAAAATTTATCGTGTTGGCGATCGAAAAGTCACACTAAATTTTGCAGGGGTAAAAAATTATCCCATGGATGCAAAAGTTTTAAGAGAATATTTTGATCCCGAAAGGTTTATCGTAAAATTAACTCCTGTAAATCCTACCAGAAATATGAAATACAACAATCTCCAGAGTGCAGTAATTCCGGAGGAACATGAGAATAATGCAAAAATTGTTAATAGCTTCAAAGATGTGGGATATGAAGTTATTTTAAGTATTGGGGAACTGGAAGAAAACGCAATTGGTTCAAATTGTGGTATGTATGCAATCTGTGATGAAACCATGAATCAGAAACGTGTCTGATAGTGAATTTATGTCAGGATATGTCTATTTTTTCCAGTTTGATTTTAATTATTGCCCGATCGGTCATTTCAAGAATAGTAAATTTAAAATTCTCAAAATAGATTTCTTCAGATATGGAAGGTAATCTTCTTGTATGATGTAGTATTAGTCCGGCCACTGTTTCATATGGCTCATCCTCTTTCAGTTCCAACTCCAGCTCTTCATTTAGATGAGATATGCTTATTCTACCACTCAAAACCCAAGTCATTTCATCAATATTTACTATAATATCTTCGGGTTTATCAAATTCATCTTCAATTTCTCCAACAATCTCTTCCAGAACATCTTCAATAGTAACAATTCCCTCTGCACCACCGTATTCGTTGACCACTATGGCCATTCCCTTTCGTGCCTGCTGCAAATCAATGAGAAGTTTATATGCATGCTGAGTTTCCGGTACGAAAATAGGAGGCTGCATTATTGATGAGGCTTTATTATCGGGATTGGCGGTTGCAAGGACATCAAATCCATGCACAATACCTACAACGACATCAACTCTGTCCTTATAGATTGGAATTCTTGTATAACCATATTTTGTCACCAGATCTGCCAGATCAGATAAAGTGCTGGACTGGGGAGCACTTACCACCTCACTGAGCGGAATCATCACCTCTTCAACGGTGGTATCTCTGAGGGTGAGTATGTTGCCGATAATTTCCCGCTCCCCCTCTTTGATGGAGATGGAATTAATGTTGATTCTTGGAACATCCTTATCAAAAAGTTCGTTTTCTTCCTGTATTAGAAATTTTAGATCTTCTCTTGAGAGAGCCTGCACTTTATTCTGCTGAATACCAAGTAATGAAGTGGCACTGGCACTGAAAAGTCTCATCAGTAAAACCAGAGGATAAAACAGATATTTTGAATAGTAGATTACATAACTTACATGGATGGCTATTGAATTGGCGTGCTGTTGAAATACAGCTTTAGGTACGATCTCACCAAAAAGTAAAACCAGAGGTGACATAATCAGTACACTGTAAATTTCACCTCTAGGGCCAAATTTTTCAAGAAAAAAAAGTGTCATTACAATGGTATTTGTAACGACGGCAAGGTTTGTGCCTATTAGGGTTACGGCAAGCATAACTCCTGAATTATCAAGCAGCTTCAGAGCCAGTTTTGCTCCTTTATGACCAGATTTTGCAGCTTTTTCAAGGGCAAGTTGATCCGAAGAAACAAGAGCAATTTCACTTCCTGAAAAGAATCCCTCTATAATAAGCCCCAATATGCAGATTGATACAACAGTTAGAAGTGTCATTTAATTTCACCTGTTGTTCTAATCGGGAAGACCTCTTTTTCATCATGAATTTCTCCTACAAGTTCTTCAAGAAGATCTTCCATTGTGACAATTCCGGACATCTTTCCATGCTGATTCAAGACTATAGCCATATGGATTCGTCGTTTCTGAAATTCGTTGACAAGTCTTAGGCATTTTGTGTTCTGGGAAACATAAAACGGTGGTTTTAGAAGTTCAGCTAATGTTTTGCTGTGAGTTTCCTTCAGAACATCCTTTGCATGGAGTATTCCGATAACTTCACTGCCTCTCATCACAGGTATTCTGGAAAACATGCCGCTTCTGAATTTTGCAGGGATTTCAGACATGGGGGTAGTGAGATCAACTGCGTAAACTCTGGAAGCTGGTGTCATGACGTTCTTTACCAGACCATCCCCGAATTTGAAAACTCTGGCAATCATATCCCCTTCCTGATCAAGGATTTTCCCCTGATCCTTCCCTTTTTCCACCAACTGAAGAAAGTCTTCCTCAGAAAGAGGGTTTTCATGGGAGGATGCATGGCCACCAAAGAGATTAACTATAAGATCACTTAGTTTTCTGAATAAAAATCTCAAAGGGGTTATTATCCATGAAAAAATATAAATTGGTGTAGCAACTTTTCTTGCCCATCTCTGAGATGTAAAAATAGCGATTGTTTTGGGTGTAATTTCCCCGATAATTAGAAGTAATGGCACAACAATGGATATTGAAATGAGAGTTCTTTCAAGTTCTCCCATATGAGAAAAAAGCATGGATGCAATGGTAGCGCTCACTGTTGAAGAACTGATGTTGACAAGTTCATTGCCCACAAGAAGAGTAATTATGAGTCTTCTGGGTCGTTTCAGCATCCAGACAAGATGAATATCACTTCTTTCATTACTTGTACTTGCTTTTTTTCTGGCTAAATGATTCAGACTGAAAAAAGCCACTTCACTTCCGGAGAAAAATGCACTCAACAGAAGAAGACCAGCAAGAATAAGTAATCGTATAAGAATTTCAGAATCCATAATATAACCGATTGAAGCAGAGTAACATCCAAATAAGAAAAATACAGTATGAAACTTTTGATATATCAGATTTTGAAAAAACTGAAAGAAAAACAGTTTGTTTATAAATTTTACAAGTGAAGGAAAAAGAGACATTCAAAAATAAACGAAATAGAAAAAAAAGTTTAAAATTAAAAAAAATATCTTGACACAAATACAAAAGTAGCGTAATTAGTTTTCTCGTTGCTGGCAGGTGCCCAGCTGATATGAACTGGTTGCGGTTCTATGCTCGGTTCTGTAACTGGCACCACCTTAGGGCGGGTAGCTCAGTTGGAAGAGCAATTGGTTTACACCCAATAGGTCACAGGTTCGAGCCCTGTTCCGCCCACTGCCGAAAGGCTGAATTTTTTTACCACTTGGGGTGGTAGTTAAGATGGTTATAACGCCGGCCTGTCACGCCGGAGGCCGCGGGTTCGAGTCCCGTCCACCCCGCAAAATTCCAGACATGGACTTAAACGGGGACACTGTGAAAGAGATTGTTATGGAATTACCTGAATATGTTCTCGCAGCGTATGAAGCTGCAAAATCCCGCAAAGCTCAAGAGTGTATTATTTATGATGTGTCAGAAACCAGCGGTTACACTGATTATGTCATGATTGCACATGGAAATTCAACCAGACAGGCTGTTTCAATATCTGATGAGATTCAACGGGCTCTGGTGGATATGAAAATCAAGCCTATTGGAAGTGAAGGCCGGAATAACGGAGACTGGATTCTCACAGATTTTGGTAATCTTGTGGTTCACATTATGCTTTCGGAAAGCAGGCTGTATTACCAGCTTGACAGCATATGGAGAGATAACCCGTCTTTTGGCGATGAAATTTCTGAATAACAGTATTTGATGAAGTGGTTTGTTTACGCAGTGGGAAATAAAAAAAGAGATAAGTATTCTTCCCAGTGTGAATTATATCTTTCAAGAATCTCCAGAAATGTACCTGTACAGGCGAGAATGTTCCCAGACGATATATCAATGTACAAAAGCATAAGGGATAGTCAGGATCTTATTCTTCTAGATGAAACTGGTCAACTTCCTGAGAACAGCAAGGATTTTTCAAATACTATAAATAAAATTTTGTGTAACTCCTCCAGGGATACAGTCTTTGCAATTGGTGGAGCATATGGGCATATTAAGGAAATGAGAGAAAGAGCAATTCGAAGTATATCACTTTCTCCACTTACAATGCCTCATCAGATGGCCAGATTGTTTCTGCTTGAGCAACTTTATCGGGCACTTTCCATATTAAACAATGAACCGTATTCTCACTAAAAAAAATAACCGCATAACAGTGGATACGAAATATGTGCAGACAGGAATCAGATTTGACTGGATTTTAGAAAATACAGTTATGGAGTTTAATTTCCCTGAAAAACAGTTCAGTCATCGGATTTGGTATCAGGATTAATGATCAGACTTGTACCATCGGAAAAACGGAAAATCTTAACATAACCATATCTTTTAACGTATATTGTGTGGGCTGCAACAAGTGCAATATCAAAAAAAATACCAGAAATAACAAGCGCTGCACCGGTAAGAATTGCAGTTGAGTTACTCAATGTTATCCCCGAAAAAATCCTGAGGATTCCAATGAAGGATAAGTACAGCATCAATATTATTCCCTGAATAACAAACGAACTGTCACCAAGCTTTCCTTCAGAAACATTTGTTATCTGGGAATCACTAACAATCCATTTTAAATCTTCTATTATAATGCCAAATAGTGTTGTTTTTCTTGTAAAGTGCCAGACATCATCAACTTTCTCAAAACTGCCTCTGCTTCTGTACCCGGAAATATAACTGAGAAATCTGATTGCCGCAGTGAGAAGCCAGAACAAAGTGAACATTGACAAATACCATCCGGATTTAAACTGCGGTTCATTTCGAATATTTCCCGAAATTTTCATCTGGCATACTCCACAACTTTATATCTTCTGATTACCATAACTTTTATCTGTCCGGGGAAAGTGACCTCATCACTGATTTTTTTTGCAATACCACTGGCGAGTTCAGAAGTGTGATTTTCATCCACATCTTTGTTGTCGACCATTATCCTCAATTCTCTACCCGCCTGAACAGCAAATACTTCCTTTACACCATCAAAAGTCCTTGCAACAGATTCCAGATCTCTAATGCGATCCATATAGCTCTCAACAAGTTCTCTTCGGGCACCAGGACGGGCACCACTCATTGCATCAGCAGCCATAACAAGTCTGGTGAATAGTGATATTGATTCTGTTTCTCCATGATGCGATGAAATTGCTTCAACCACCTGAGGACTCTCACCAAACCGTGTACCAAAATCACCTCCAATTTCAGCATGTGATCCTTCAATTTCATGGGTAAGAGCCTTTCCGATATCATGCAGCAGAGTTGCTCTTTTAGCTGTTTCCACATCCATATGAAGTTCCCACGCCATAAGGCCTGCCAGTTGGGCAGCTTCAACACTGTGAAGCCACTGATTCTGGGTATAACTTGTACGATAAAAAAGCCTTCCAAGAAGTCGGATTATTTCTTTATCTCCCTTGGGTTTTAATCCCGCAAGCTTAAAAGCTTTTCGTCCAAAACCGGTGAGTTCATTATCCATTTCAGATGATTTTTTATCCCATAGACCCTGAAGATCCTGAATGGTTTTAACAGAGTCCGGTAGCTTTTCCAGAACGCGTCTGGCAATCTCCTTCTTGACTGCATCCAGAGTATCAAATTTCAGTATCAGGGAATCGCCATTTTCAATTATATTCAGATTCATTCCGAACAGTTCATTGAGAGTCCCATGATCTTTTTCTGTTATGGCAAGAATTCGATCATAATGTGCCTTTGAAAGTGCAATAATTGAGGAAGGTCTTTCCTGAGTTTTTACGGTTCCCAGTCTTCCTATAGCTATTCCAAGAATTCTTTTTGCCATGGGAGTAAACTCGGATTCAGGAATTTCATCCCACTGTCTGAGTTGGGCCTGTGATTCACTTACAGATTTTTCTATCATCTGTTTGGAGAGCTGTTGTGAAACTTCAGATGCCTTCACATGAGCTGTTTCTTCCAGAACAGAAGGGATTCGCTGGATTTCAGAACGCCTCTTGTGTTTCAGATCCTGAATAGATGAAAACACCTTTTTAAGTTCTGTGTATCTTGAATCAATTGACTTTTGGGAAAGTCTCAACTCATTCTCAAAAAGTGACAACCGCTGTGATTCTTTTTCAAGCCTTAATTCCATTTGATGCAGTTCTTCCTCAACAGAGGTTTTTTCCACTTCAATATTCTTTTTTGAGTTAAGGATGATTTCGGCTGCCTCTTCTTTAGCTTTAGAGATCAATATGTTCGCTTCTGTTTTAGATGCAGATACAATTTCATTTGACTTTTCAAGTGCTGAGGAAACTGATTTATTTAGAAGGTTTATCTTAAAAAAAGCAGTAATACTCAAGGATAGAGCAGTAAGTATTATTGCCACAGTAATGTAAATAAGCATAGCGTACACCGGTCCCACCGGAATTCACAATGTATTGCGAATATTCAGGTTCGAGAGGCAAAATACTTCAGTATGTCACTGATGTCAAACTCTATGTGTTATATGCGAAATTTGAAAATCAGGCTCCTGTAAGTCTTCTGTGAAGTTCCTGAATTATATATGATGCTACATCATCTGCAAAACTTCCTCTGCCAAAACCAGCATCATAACCCAATTCTAGCGCCAGACCATTATCAATTCTAGGACCACCGGCAATTAAAATTGTGTTTTTTCTGATTCCTGATGTATCAGCTAATTCGACAAATTCAGTAAGGTTCTGAATATGAATATCTCTTTGAGTAACAATTTGTGAAACCAGTATGGCATCTGCATTTAGTTCAACGGCTTTTTTAAGAAGTATCTCAGGTGTTACCTGCGCTCCCAGATTTATCGCTTTAAATCCTTTGTATCTTTCAAGTCCATAGTGACCGTTATAGCCTTTCATATTCATTATTGCGTCAATGCCTACAGTATGAGCATCTTCACCAATACAGGCTCCAACCACGGTTACTTTTCTGTGAAAATATTCGTCGATTTTCTCATTGCAGACTTCTCGCGACCATTTTTTAGAAACTATTTCCTGCACATGAACCTGTGTTGAGTCAATTGTCTGTGATGTTTTAGCGTAAACTACAAAGAAGGTGAAACCTTCTCCAATATCATTGCTTAATACCACCTCAACCTCATTCATACCCATCTGGGCAACAAATCTTCTTGCAACCTCTGTGGAGTGAGCACCCTTGGGCAGGGGAAGCGTAAAGCTTAACTGCATCGATCCGTCATTAAGTGTATCACCGTAGGGTTTTATAGATTTATTATCTATATCCATTTGGATGCCTCCTCACTGATTTTCAAGTTATCAGCCATTACTTTTGCAAAAGGATTCAGATAGTGATCAGATTTTTTAATAACTCCACTCAGACCTTTTCCTCCTTCCACAGTTCGGGAAATATCAGCAAATTTGCCATCAGTTATAGATTCAAGAAGTCCTTCATCCTTTACTGTTCTAAGGAATTCAAGGGTTTCATCAATAACATTACGGGCTCTTAGGGCTACAGGGCCATCAGGATTAACAGTAAAACTTTCACCAATATGTCTGGCATTGTTCATTACGTATTTGCTGTTTTCTAGGGCAAGGTACCGGTCATGTAAAAATGGGGTATGCATGGCTTCAGTGAGCATCCCAAGTAGTTGAATTCCCTGATTTGACCATACTCCAACCAGATTAAAAAGTGCGTTCATTATATAACCTTTGAAAATATCTCCGGACATAAATTTGGTGGGTGGCATATATTTGAGAGGGCTGAGTGGGAAAATTTCTCTCAGCATGAGTGCCTGAGAAAGTTCCATCAGAAATCCGTCCTGTATATCAGGATTTATTTCAAAAGCATGTCCCAGACCCATTTGCCACGGTTTAAGTCCTGCAGCCTTAGCGAAACTCTCATTAATAAGATCACTTGCTAAAACAGTATGGGCTCCTTCAATTGCATCAGCGGTGGTAAGATAATTATCCTCTCCGGTATTAATAATCATTCCGCTGACTGCATTGATCATTCTGGAAAAATACTGGTCGATGAAAGTTCTGACAGGATTGATGTCTCGGAAAAGGATTCCATACATAGAATCATTAAGCATCATATCAAGACGTTCAAATGCACCCATTACGACGATTTCAGGCATACACAACCCGCTAGCGTAGTTCACCAGACGAATATATCTTCCACACTCTTTTGAAACCTCATCAAGAGCACTTCTCATAAGTTTGAAATTAGCCTGAGTGGCATATGTACCACCAAAACCTTCCGTGGTTATACCATAAGGAATGTAATCCAGCAGGGATTGTCCTGTTGTTCGGATTACCGCAATTATGTCTGCTCCTTTTAGAGCTGCGGCCCTTGCCTGAATTACATCTTCATGAATATTACCTGTTGCTACAATGACGTACTGCCAGGGCATAGAGCCCTCTCCAAGGGAGCTAATCATGCTTTCTCTATCAGAACGCACTTGGAGTATGGTTTCCAGTTGCTGCTCAACGATTTCATTGAGAAAATCCAATGCTTCTGAAGTGGATGTTTTTAGATCTCCTGTGATATCAATCTCTTTATTACTGATTTTTTCTGCCAGTTCATTAATTGACAGCCGATAATGAAGCATAGCTGAGGCGGTTTTCAGTGCCACACCATTTTTCAGTTCGCCAGAAAGGTGATTGACCAGTACGTTGGGAAGGGGAACATCATCATTGTCAACCCCATCCAGCCCCATAAGACGTAAAACAGATCTTTCCACCGTTACCGTAGTGTGAGATTTGATAAGGGGACTTATCTGTGAAGTAATATCATCGGCGAGTATTCTGAGTTCAGTAATCTTATCCTTGCTCAGGTTTAGTCCAGACATGTGCTCCTCCATTATTTTTTAACCGGTAAAATTTCCGGCCTGAATATGAATAGCATAACTGTGAAGTGGATAACAATCGAAAGTGAATCAAATCAGGAAAGGATAGGAAATCAGCGGATAAAACCCGGGCAGTCGTCATTTTTACATAAATCACCCTGAGAAGAATTAACCGTTTTCTTTTTTGTTATCGTTGATTTCGTCCTTCCATCATTCTTTATCTTTCCAGAATTGGTTTTTTTTCCGGAATCAGTACATCCGGCAATTGCAAAAATCCCAATAATTATAAGAAATCTTACCATGATACACCCTTAACCTATTGCAACACCAAGATATTTTCTGAGTTCGAAGAACTGTTCACTGGTGGTGAATCTTATTATGGCTTCTTTTTTATCCTGATTGGAACCACCACCCGAAACCATGGGCTCGGACTGAATTATTGTAAGTGCAGTATCAAGATCCTGAACAGCGGTCATCGCAGCCCTATGGGAAGAAAGCTCTACAGCTTTGATGTATTCATTGATGTTGGGCAGGTGATTTGCTGCAACCATTCTGGATACTATGCCTGCAAGAGCTTCCTTGTTGGCCTGAGGAAGCAGTCCATTTAACTGTGCAGCAGTCTGGTTGATAACATTGGCATCACCCGGAAGTTGAACAGTCGGATTTACAAGTCTTATTGCACCAAGAATGAAAGCTGTGAATTCACCCACAGACTGTACATTTTTCAGTAAATAATGCTCAGGTCTCATATAAGTAAGTTCTTTTGCAATATGGAAACCGAGATCTTTTTCCATGTGCCCCTGAAGCATATCAAGACCAACTGTCATTATCGGAATTCGCTGTCCTTTTTCAACACCGATATAATGATTGAATGTACCTCTCCTATCTGTGAGGAGATAGATTTCAGGAACTTCAACCCCCATCTTTTCAGCAAGATAGAAGAATATTTTCGTAAACATTGGACCTTCACCAGTAGGTTCCTGTCTGTTACGGCGGTTAATTCCCAGTGCCTTGAATGTCAAGCCACGTGCAAGTGATATTGGTCCGCTTATAGAAGCAGCGATGTGTCTGAGATAAACATCCTCTGAAGGGGATATAATCAGACGATTCCAGAGATCCTCAGTGTATCTATCCTGAAGTTTGACAAATCCACCAGGTTTGTACTGATGAAAGAACTCAAGTTCCTGCTGCTCACCAAGCCGAAGTGAATTCAGAATTGATGAAATGCACCATGCTTTATCGTATGCTCTTGTATCAAGGTACAGTTTATAGAGATTTTTAAGTGCTTCAGTATGATAAGCATTTCTGTTGAGTATTTCCTGATACATTTCAATGGCTTTAGGCCAAGTGTCATTTCCTGATAAAGTATAAAGTTCAGCTAGAATTTCAAATCTGCTCATATCACTTGGATCATAACCAATTGCAGTTTCAAATGCTGCCATGGCACTGGTCATATCACGAAGTCTCGAACGATAGATTTCGCCAAGAGCATGCCATAGACTTACAAGCAAACCTGTATTTGAGGGATTGTTCTCCATTATGCGTTTGATCATTTTGCGATATGATCTTTCCTGAAGTTTCCAGTCTTTCTTCTGAGTCAGAAGTTTATCAATGTAGGAAAATGCCTTCAGATTTGTATAATCATCATCCAGAACCTTGTTGTAGTAATCAATTGCATCATCAAGGCTGTTTATGTAGGAACGATAAATACCTGCAACTCCGTACCAGATTTTTGAACGAATCATAGGATCCTGTTCCATCTCGGCAAGTTTTATCATCAGACGTGATACTTTTTTCCACTGTTCAGTGGTCTGATAAAGTTCAATAAGTTCATGGATGATGGTGGTATTATCCGGATCAATTTCCAGGGCCTTCGAGAGAACCTCTATTGCCAGTTTGTCATCTTTTACTTTTTCTCTGAAGTAGGTTCCGAGATCAAGAAGCGCAGAAACTTTTTCACTGTATTCCATTGCATCAATAATCTGCTGTTTAACTTCAGCTGCCGCCTTGAAATTGCGTTCTTTTTCATAAAGTTCAACCATCGCTTCAAGGGTGGGTCTGTGAAGATGATTCATTTCAAGGGCTTTGTCATACAGATTCTGGGCTCTCCTAAGGTCATTCTGTTTAAATCTGATGTTTCCAAGATTATAGTAAATCTCGGTCTGAAGATCTGTGTCATCACTCCCCTGAAGGTGTACGAGAATCTGTTTGAATTTAGAGAAAGCCTCTTCCCATTGTTCAAGGGCATAGTGAACACTTGCAAGACCCTTAAGAATAGGCAGTGAGCTTTTTTCAAGAATGAAAGCTTCATTGAATGCCTTAAGTGCCTTTTCAAGTTCATTCATTTTATGGCAGGAAGTACCATATCTGAAATAAATCTGAACCATCACATCTCTGTCTGCGTTCTGAGCCTTAAGTTTTCTGACAAGCATCTGTAGGTGAGAATACATTTCGGAATATTTTTCATTTTTCCAGAGTATATCCACATACTTGAGTGCGGCATCAACATGTTCCGGATCAATTTCCAGACATTCAGAGAAAAGTTCTTCAGCTTTTTGTGGATCCTCAAGGTGATCGTAATAAATTACACCACTTTGATACAGATATTGAGCCTTATCAACAATGTTTGCAGTATGCTCTTTTGCAGTATCAAGCATTCTGCTTGCTTTAATCCAGTCTCCGCGATCCTCATAAATTCTACTTAGTTCTCTGAGAGCACCAACAAAAGATGGATCAATTGCAAGGGCTTCAGCATAGAGTCTTTCAGCTTCATCATGATCGTTAAGCTGTTCTTCACTTATCTTACCAAGTCTAAAATAGAGTTCTTTTTTGACCTGATCATCGTCAACAAGTTCAACGAGCTGCTGACTGATGTCAAGACTTCTTTCCCAGTTACCCTGCTGCTCGTAAAGTCTTGAAAGAGCGGTTAAAGCATCCACATCTCTGGGCTCTTCATCAAGAATTGCCAGATATGCATCAATTGCTCTTTCCGGTTCTTCAAGATAACGTTCCAGAGCATCAGCTGCACTCTTGTACAGTCTGACTTTTTCAGATGGATCAAATGTTGAGTTTACGTGACGATAGAGAATATCAATATAGTCACTCCAGCGTTTTTCCTGTCTGTAGTATCTGCCAAGATTTCGATATGCCTGCTCATCCTTATCGTTAATTTCGAGGATTGCTTCATAGCACTCTATGGACTTGTCGACTTTTTCGTAATGTTCTTCCCAGACAGCCGCCATCTGATGATATTTCATTACACGTTCATCGCTGTTTGTAACAAAGTTCATCTGTCTTTCAAGAAGACTCAGATATTCCTCCATATCACCGATTTTATCATAAAGTCTTTCGAGGAATCTCATTGCAGGGAGGTGATCCTCTCTCATTTCGAGGATTTCATTCAGAGTCTCGATAGCTTTTGTGGGACTTTCACGTCTATCATCATAAAGTTCCGCAATACGAATTTTGAGATCTATTATTTCTTCTTCGTTTGTGGAAGCGGTTACGCGCTCCTGTATAATATCAATAAGTTCACGCCATTTTTCAGTTGACTCCAGAAGTCTTTCAAGGGCCTGAATGGGAACCGGATCAGTGGGAGAACTTTCATGGGCGACTCTGTAGTAAAGAATAGCTCCCTGATTATCAGCAAACTCTTTTTCATGAACATGAGCAAGTTCGCTTGCTGCTTTAAACCTTATGGTTGGATCCTCTTCAACCTCCAGAGCACGTTTGAGTTCATCAATATACTCTCCAATTGAGCCATTTTTCTTGTGAACTTCAGCAAGAACAATATGGACACCGCCATAATTGGGATCAAGTTTAAGAGCTTGCTTGAGAACCTCAGATGCTTTTTCAAGGTTCTCCAGTTGATCAGCATACCACTTACCCATTTTTACAAGAAGATCACATTTTACCTTTCTGTCATCTTCATGTTCAACTGCTTCTTCATACATATCAAGAAGTTCTTGCCAGTTATCTTCAATGCCGGCAATTCTTTCAAGTCTTTCAGCAGTAATATTGTTTGTGGGTTCAATATCGAAGGCAGTGCTTAATGCAACAAAAGCCTGCTCACGATCATGCTTTTTATCCTCATAAACCTCAGCTAATCTTTGAAGGAGTGAAACAATTTCACCCTGGTTGTTTTCGGGGATATCCTCATCCATTCCGCCAAGATTTTCATAGCGTTTGAGATATATCTCAGACAGTCTATCCCAGAGCTCAAGATCCTTGTAAAGGCGTTCGATATTTTCAAATGCCCTTGTATTAATCTTGTCAAGAGCAAGAATTCTGAAGTAAGCATCAGCAGCTTCACTCTTACCGTACATTCTGTTTTCCCAGATGTCGGCAATGAGGAACAGAAGTTCTCTCTGATTATCAATTGTCTGAGCAACCTTGAGTTTTTCCTCGAGAATACGGATGGTACTACCCCAGTTTTCTTCCTGAGTATATAAAATTTCAAGAGCATCAAGAGCTTCTTTATCTCCAGGTTGAATGGACAGAACTCTCTCCCATGCGTCTATAGCCCTGTCAATTCTAACGAGGTACTCTTTTTCGATATGTCCTATTTGAGCAAAGCGATTTCTTAATTTTAAAGTACCGAGAGACTCATTACCTGCACTGACAAGAGCCTCAAGAACTTCAACAAGTTCTTCCCATGCTTGGCTTTCATTGTAAATGTAGGCAAGTCTTTCAAGCGCTTCAATGTTGACAGAGTCCATACTGCGAACATTGAGGTAAGCATCCATTGCTCTTCTGTGATCAGAAAGTTTTTCGAGACATACGCGACCCAGACTGAGATATGCATTGATCTGTTCAGAAGTTTCGTATGAAGCCTGAGTGATTCTGTCCAGGAAGTCGACAGTTGCATCCCAGTTCTCATCATTTTCAGCTAAAACAGCAAGTTCTCCCAGTGCTCGTGGATCTTCACCTCTAAGATCAAGAACTTTCAGCCATAATCCCTTGGCATTTACCGGATCTGAAAGTCCGTCACTGGATAATTTAGCCATTCGACTCAGCGCTTCACTGATTTCATCATCGCTGGTGACTGCTTTAGTCATTCTCTCATAAACATGATAGAGATCTTTCCAGTTAGCACTCTGGAAATGCAATCTTTCCAGGCCCTCAAGCCCCTCTATGTTATCATTTTCCACAGAGACAACATGTTCAAGAGCTGATACTGCTTTATCTATGTTCCCCAGTTGTTCTTCTTCCAGTTTTGCAAGTCTGAAATAGAAATTTACACGATCATAATCATCTTCACTGGCCTCGGCTCTTCTGGAAAGAATTCCGCTCAATTCTGGATACATCATGTTTTCAATATAAATTCTATCGAGACTTTCAAGAGATGTGAAGTTTACAGGATCAATCTCCAGAACCTGAAGGTTTGAATTTTCAGCACCTGCCGGATCATGGATCTCTTCTTCAAAAACTCTTGCGCATTTAAGCCATATGTTTATTGAAAGAATGTTGTGATCTTCAGCCTCATCAGGATTGATCAGGGCAAAGTTTCTTTCGCGTTCAGCACCCTGTTGATATACAACAGTAAGATCAGGCCACATTGCAAGACTCATAGCGAGTTCTTCAAGTCTTTCATTGACTTCCATGTCTTCTGCTGTTTCTGCAAAAGCCCTAGCATAGGTCTTGAAAGCGGCTTCAGGATCAGCAAGATAGTTTTCATGAAGATCACAGATGATTTTCAGCATTGAAACTCTTTCAAATGCATCTTCAATGAATGTGAGATTGACTTCTGATATTTCTACAAGTCTTTCCCAATCGGAATCACCCCTGTATAAGGGTTCGAGAATCTGATATATTTCTGAAGGAACAACACCGGCTTTAAGGAGTTGCTCCAGTCCATCCCTTGCTCCTGCAAAGTCAGGAGCTTCTTCAAGTAATTCCTTGTATGCAATTACTGCATCCTGTGGTTTTTGAAGATGATCAACAAGCAACTGTGCAAGTCGGCTTCTGAACCCAAGTATTTCCATTGGATCATTTATAATCTCAATTTCTTTACGAAGAATTTCAGTTAGTTCATCATACATGGACTGTTTGTCATAAAGACGGTCCAGACCACGCAGTGCTTTTTCATTCTCGGGATCAATTTCCAGAACTTTGACCAGTCTGGCAGTTGCGTTTTCAAGTAACTGCAGTTCGTCTTCAAAAACTCTGGTAATGAGAATCTGGAAGAAAATCCTATCCTCATCATCTTCACAAAGTCCGAGTACTTCATCATATTTTGCAATCAGCCAGTTCCAGTCACCGGCAATTCCACTCAAACGTTCTATTTCAGAAAGAGTTGTTTCATTGCGCCAGTCTAAAAGAATGGCTCTTCCCATGTCATTTCTTGCGTTTTCATGATTATTAAGTTGAAGTTCATGGATCTCAACAAGACGATGAAGTTGAACAACTTTTTCATAACTGTCCTCCAGTTGATCAACCATAACATTGAGTACACTCACCAGATTTTCCGGTTCCATGACTCTTGAATAATAAGTATCAAGGAGATTTGCGGCACCAAGACGATCTTCCGGTGAATATTCTATCTCTGTATCAGCCTCACCACCATTCATAACCCTTGTTATATTAACTATTATCTCAGAATTGTTGTCATCAAGGGAAAGAGCTTCACCGTATACAGGGACAGCAGTGGAGACATCTGAAAGTTTTAATTCGTGAATCTGACCAAGTCTGAGTTTTATGGAGGCAACTTCACCGTCACTCATTGCATTCTGAATTTCTATTTCAAGAATGTTGATGAGTTCCTGCCATTTCTCGGCTCTCTCATACAGATTATCAAGTCTCTGAAGTGCAACATCATCAACAGGATCTTCATCCAGAACTCTCTCATATGTTTCAATTGCCTTGTCCAGATCTTTGATTTCCTCGTCATATACCTGACCAAGGATATAAAGCATATTTTTCTTTTCATCCATAGAAGGAGCAAGATCAGCCTTTCTTGCGTAAACGTCCTTAAGGTTTTCCCAGTCTCCGTCCTGAACAAAAATAGCTTCGAGATTTTGGAGTGCATCAAAATCGGTATCATCAATCTCAAGAATCAGTCTGTAGGTGCTGATAGCATCTTCTTTTTTCTCGAGTTGATTCAGTTGAATATCAGCTGCACGGAACGCCAGTTGCTTTTTCTCATCGGGATCGTACACGAGTTCAACTTTTTTGAGAATGGCTTCAACCATCTTTTGAGTATCACCATTTTCAAGGAAAAGCTGCTCAAGTGCATCTACTGCAGGAATATGATCAGGTTTAATCTCCAGAAGTTTTTCATAGGCCTTTGCTGCTCTATCAATATCCCCAACTGCAGTTGACAAAAGTTGAGCAATTCTGGTCTGAAGATTTAGAGCTATTTCAATGTCATCTCCACTGGAAATTTTTTCTTCATAGAGTTCAAACAGAGATTCCCAGTTGGAAAGGCTCATTGACAGTCTCTCCAGTTGCTCAATCGTCTCAATTTTTGTGGGATCAATTCTGAATGCCCGTGAAAATGCATCGAAGGCACTTTCGGGTTTTTCTACACTGTCCTCATAAATTGTAGCAATACGATAAAGTAGCTCAATCTGCTCATAAGGATCAAAACTGGCCGCTTTCATTATTTCGTATGTACGGATAAGATTTTCCCATCTACCGAGAACTTTGTATACCGGCTCAAGAATTTTGGCTACACTTAATGAGTTATCCTCATCGGTGAGAAGTGATTCCAGACTTTTTATAACTGATTCATCTTCGTTATTCAGATCAAGAGCTTTTTTCCAGGTTTCAATTGCAATAACAGTTTCATCAAGTTTCTCATGCTGAAGAACCGCCAGTCTTCTGAGAAGTTCACTTTGAGTATCAATCTCAAAAGCCAGCTCCAGTTGTCTTGTGAGATTGTCTGCAAGCTCACTCCACTGTTCAAGCTTCTGATAAAGGACATCAAGAGCATGCAGGGCAGTGAGGTTCTCATGTTCTTCTCCGAGAATTTCTTCATAAACACTTACTGCTTCTTTTGGTCTGTCAAGATTGGAATCAAGAAGTTCACCACACCTGAATCTCAAAGCCTGCCTTTTATCAACTTCAAAGGCAAGTTCAAGCTGTTTGCGGCTAATTTCAAGAAGTTCTTCCCATTTTTCACTCTGCCCGTAAAGAAGCTCAAGAGCATTCAGCACTTCTTCGTTGTCAGGCTGAATAAGAAGGGCACTGGAATAAAATGATATCGAATCATCTTCAAGATCCAGTTTTTCATAAGCTATCTGAGCAGCTCTTATGCTAATTTCCTTTTTAACATCATCAGATAAATCCTCTGATTCAAGAATTTTTTTATAAACAGCCAATGTATCCGCCCATTTATCCTCAATTTCAGAAATAGATTCAAGTCTGGAACGGGCCTCCTGACTTTCAGGATTGAATACAGATGCTCTACTGAGTGCGTCAAAAGCTTTTGCCGGTTCACCAATGTTTTCTGCCCATATTTTTCCGATTGTCAAAAGCAGTTCAAGGGTTTTTTCCGGATCATCTTCTGTTTCAGCCTGAATTTCGTGAACTTTGACTAGATTTTCAAATTCTCCCATAAGTTCATAAATGGGTTCCAGTATATCGGCACTGGATCTTTTTATAAAAATATCTTCATCAGAAAGGTGTTTTTCAAGATTAGCTCTGGCACCCTCATGACCATTTTCAAGATCGAGTACTTCACGATATCCTTCCACTGCATCGTTCACATTTTCAAGATGGGACTCCTGAATTACGGACCATCTGAATTTCAGACTCACTCGGGCATCGGTATCATCAAATGCCAGATCAAGTTCTTTCTCTATGACATCACTGAGTTCCTGCCAATTTTCAAGTCTCAGATACAGGGCATCAAGCTGGCTAAGAGATTCAATATGACCGGGTATGAAATCCAGAACAGCAAGATAACAGTCAATAGCTTCATCTGGTTTTTCCAGCAGGGAATCAAAAATTTCAGCTTTTTTCCAGAAAAGATCCTTTTTTTCCTCTTCTTCAAAAGCGAGTTCTATTTTTTGGGAGTATATTTCCAGAAGCTCTTCCCATTTTTGTTTTTCTCTGTAAATACGCTCACATCCATCTAAGGCGGAGTTGTTTGAAGGATCAAGTTCGAGAATTTTTTTGCATGTCAGCAGTGTTGCATCGGAATCCTTGAGTTCTTCTTCCTGAGCTTTCGCCACTACCTGCAGGAGAGGTAGTGAATCAGCAGGGTTTGAAAAGCTTTCAAGACTTTCTTCATAAGCCTTAACAACTTTATTCCATCCCTCTTTTACACCTGAAGCAAGATCTTCAAGTTTGAGACGATTTTCTTCTCTTTGAGGTTCCTGAGCGAAGGCCTCCAGATACCAGGTAAATGCGGAATCCTTATCTCTCAAATGTTCTTCGTAGATCCCTGCAAGTTCCTCCATCCGCTCTCTTTTTGTGTATTCATCCTCAGTATGATTAATTCTGATTTCCAGAACCTGAGGAAGTTTTCTATGCTGGTTGCTTTCGATATAAAGATCGATGAGAGCCTGAGCTGATTCGAGATTATTATCGTCAACACTCAGTATTTTTTCATAGGCCTTCATAGCCCTGTCGCTTTTATCCAGATTTTCTCTCCAGATACGAGCTTCGCGGAAAAGAAGATCAAGTTTTCCTTCATCTGTATCCTGATGATCTGATTCCTTGCTTATAATTCTGATGTATTCCTCAAGTTTATCCCATTCTGTGAATAGAAGTTCCAGTTCATCCCAGGCTTTGACATCCACCAGAAGTTTTTTCAGTGCATCCTGAGCTCTTCGGTTCTGAGAATCAAGTTCAAGGAGGATTTTCCATGTGTTTATAGCTTTTATATTGTCTTCAAGTTTATCTTGGTAAATCGGGGCAAGTTTTGTACATACATCAATTTTCTTTTTGTCATCAAAAAGAATTTCCAGCATTTTTTCGCTGATCAGAACCATATTTTCGTAATCTTTTGCCCTGTCATAGAGACTCTCAAGATTTTCCATGGCTTCAAGATTGTCAGGATCAACTTCAATAACGTTGTTCCATAGTTCCATCAGTGTTTCCGGAGTTCTTATTCTGGTGGAAGCCATCTGAGCAAGTTCCAGTGATTTTTCACGGAGTTCATCACCGTCGGATATGGTTTCCATTTCTCGTTTATACAGTGCTATGAGATTATCATAGTCTCTTCCCTGCTCATACATTTCCTTGAGATTGGAAATGGCACTTTCATTGTGGGGATCCACTTCAAGAAGTGCTTCATATGCCTTTACCCCTTCTCTTTTGTTGTGCATTTCATCGTTATAGATGCGTGCAATTTCTGAGAGAACAGGAATCTTGTCATATTCATCAGTGAGTGTCTCAAGTTTTGAATTGTAAAGCTTGACAAGATCCGGCCATCTTTTCATTGATGTTATCATATCAACAAGTTCGTTGAATGACTCTTCATCATCAGGCTTGATTTCCAGAATACGCTTATAGGCATCAAGCACTTTTGGCGCAATGTTCATTTTGTCCCTGAGAATAGGAACAGTAATTTTCAGGAGTCCCACTTTTTCTTCGATCATTTCGTCAGATAGACGTTTTGAAACATCATTGAGAGCATCAACATACTGATTCCATCTTTCCATCTGTAAAAAGATTTCAGCCTGTTTGAGCCTCGGAATAACGAGGGAATCATCTGCAGCTCTTACTGCACGGTTGTACGCATCAAGAGCTTTAGGCAGGTTGCCTTCCGATTCAAATTCTTCGGCTTTTCCAAGCCATTCAGCAACATCACCTTCATGGGTTTCATCAAGCGTTACAATGAGATCTTCTACTCTGAAGTCTGCCACGGGAACCTCCATTATGGAAACAACAATATCTGTTGTGCACTAACGTCCAGATTTGTAGAACTCCTTATTTATCAAAGAGTTTCAAAGAGCGCTATTTATATCATACTTGCTATTTTGTCGCAATGGAAAATTGTTTGAAATCAACAGCATTTTGCTTTAAAGAGATCTGCCAGAATTTTATATTTTAGCACTTATTAAGGTTATCTTTATGAAATAAATTAGAAAATTAAGGAAAAGTAAAGCAGGTCCATTGAGAACCTGACAGGTCATACAGAGCCTGGATCAGATTCAACAATAATATCAGGAATTGTTACCTTAAAAAGACTTCCTTTACCAAGTTCAGATTCCAGCTCTATGTTTCCTTTATGAAGTTCAACAAACTTTTTGGTAAGGGTAAGCCCAAGTCCAGCTCCTCCTGATGGAAGTGTTTCACCATTAGTCACCTGCTGAAAAGGATCAAATATCATAGAAAAATTTTTCTGATCAATTCCTATGCCCTCATCACGCACAGTAAAAACAAAGCAGTAATTTTCTTCAGAAATATCAATAGTTATTTTTCCGCCTTTTCTGCTGAACTTTACTGCATTTGACAACAGTCCTGAAATGATCTGTCGAATTTTAATTTCGTCAGCTCTGAGAAACAAAGGTTTGACGGGTTGATTAATAACCATTGTCTGGCTATGACGCTGAGAACGTTCTTCCCAGACCTGAAATTCACCTCTCATACTTGATTGAAAATGGAAAAGACTCACTTCCAGTTCAAGCTTTCCACCTTCAATTTTACTGAGGGCAATGAGATCATTTACCAGAGTCAGCAGATGAATTCCGGCGGTGTAAATGTCAGATGTTATTTCAATCTGCTTTTCTGAAAGAGCCCCGATAACACCGTCTCTGAGAATTTCGCTGAAGCCTATAATTGAGTTAAGAGGGGTTTTAAATTCATGAGACATGTTGGCAAGAAAGACAGATTTCATTCTGGATGATTGCTCCAGAAGTTTATTTTTTCCTTCAATTTCAATTGTCTGATGATGAAGTTTCTCAGCCAGTTCTTTGAGACTTGTATACTGGTTAAGATTATTGATACCTATCCCAAGGTGAGTGATGAGAGTTTCCAGAAATTTTAACTCTTCCAGTTGGGCTGTGTGGCCAAGAGCAAGAGATATAACTCCAAGAAAATCACCACGGTATTCAATGGGAAATGACAGTACACTGCCAGGAGTCCATGGCCCTAGAGGTGTCCATAAAACAAAACTGCTCTCATCATCTAGATATTTTGTCTGGATGGTTCGTCTATGCTTCTTTATCTGGCCGAGAATTCCGTCTGATCCTTTTATGAACTCTTCCGGTTGATCTCTAAGACCGTTGTAGGCTCTTAATTTAAAAATATCTGTTGATTCATTGTAAATATATATACTTGATATGTAACTGATATCTACAACACTCAGAAGATCCAGATAACCGGATAATAGAATATCTAAATCCCATACAGCATTAATATAACTAACTATTTTGGAATAAATTTCACTTCTTCGTTCAATAGTTTTTGTGTTTTCAATGGAGTTTTCAAGTTTTGCATTAAGATCGTCAATTTTTCTGTTCTGAATCTGCAGCGATCCATCAAGAGCTCTTTTTTCCTCTAAAAGTCTTTTTTCATTTCTCAGTTCGATACTCTTGTCTTTAATCATACACACTGCGAAATCTTCAGAATCACCAAACCCGGAAATGTTTATAACCGCCGGGAATGTATTCTGACCTCTTCTCAGTCCAACAGCATCAATTCCCAGAAGAATACGACCATTCTGGTTGAATCTTGATTTCAATCCGCTTAATCTGAAATCCATTAATTCCCAGAAAAAAAGATCGCCAAAATCAAAACCAGAAAATTCATCCTCATCAAAGTCGTACATATCTGCGATACTTGATGAAAAAGAAAAAACCTTCCAGTTTTTAAGTATCATTACTCCATCGGGTGAACATACCGTCATAAGGGAATTGATTTCTGGTGAAACAAAAAAATTTTCAGTCATGATATTCTCGTTGACCTGTCATGGTCAATCAACAGGGCTGTATCTTTCTGAAATATCAATAAATTCTTTCTCGCTCTCGAGAAAGGCATCAACTACAAGTGGCTGGAAATGGCTGCCTCTTTCAGACAAAATAATATCCTTGGCTTTTTCATGAGAAAATGCCGGTTTATACACACGTTTAGATCGGAGAGCATCATATACATCGGCCAGTGCAACGAGTCTTGCGGCCAGTGGTATCTCAGTACCGCTCAGACCCTTGGGGTAACCCTGACCATTCCATTTCTCATGATGAAAATAGGCTATATCTCTGGCAATAACGAGATAATCAACTGGTTTCCGCAATGCTAAAAGGGCATCCGCAAGAGTATCTCCACCAAGCGTGGTGTGGGTCTTCATAATATCAAATTCTTCTTTAGTGAGTTTTCCTGGTTTTAAAAGAATGTGATCGGGAATTCCAACTTTTCCAATGTCATGTAAAACCGCAACTTTCTGAATATTTCTTGCGAATTCTTTGTCTATCGAAACATCCAGATCAGGATTCCCAATTAATTTTGCAGCCAGAATTGAACTGTAACGACTCATCCTTTCAAGATGATCTCCAGTTTCCGGATCACGGGATTCAGCAAGTCTGGCAAGAGAAAAAGAAATGATATCCTGAGTTTCTATCAACTCAACGGTTCTATCGGAAACCAGTTTTTCAAGATTTGTAGCATACTCATTGAGGGTGTTTTGATATCGCCTTAACGAGAGATGAAGTTTTACCCTCGCCAGAAGCTCTGCTCTGACAAAAGGCTTTGTAATATAATCAACTGCTCCAAGATCAAGAGCGTGCACTTTTTCGGAGCTTTCCTGAATTGCAGTCAGGATTATAACGCTTGTGTGTTCGAGTATGCCTGTTGGTTTTATTGTTTCCAGTACTTCAAAACCGTTCATTTCTGGCATCATAAGATCCAGCAGTACAAGATCGATGGGGTCTTTTTTCAATATTTCTATGGCTTCATTTCCGGAAACTGCTTTTACAATGTCAACTCCCAGATCTGTAAGTGCTAGAGAAACAACCTTGAGATTGAAAAGTTCATCATCAACTATAAGAATTTTCTGTTTCTGCTGCTTAATCTCACTGGTATTCATAGATTAATCCTTCCAGCCAAGTTTGAAGAACCTGAGGCCTCTGAGGTGTGTGGATGGAAAAACCCTTTTTTCAATCAGTTTTTTGAACCACAAATCAGATTGTTCCATCAAAATATCACCCTCAGAGATGAATCGGTCAAAATGAATTTTTCTTAACCAGTATTCAACTCTTTCATTTTCAATTTCACTGCTGTGCCACTCATTCTCAAGATTAGCTATAGTATTCTGGCCATTGTCAAGTATTTCTCCTGGAACTGGAAATCCTGTGAATGGTATCGGAATATCTGATGGATTTTTTGAGAGTATAAAAAAACCACTGAGTAATAATGCACAAAGCAGAGTCATGGTTTTTTCTTCGTGAATATTTTTAATGAGATCTTTCAGTTTAACTTTACCATCAATTCCAGTGAGGGAGGAAAGATCACTATTGGATGGCAGTGGTTGAAAGCGAAGATATGGATCAGGGTTTGGAATCAGGTAATATTCACCCAATCTGGCCATTGAAGATTTTACTATGCCCCTTGGAAGTATATTCAATCCGGCCTGAATCAACTCCATGAATGTGAATGGAAAAGTTCTCTCAGGTGGAAGGGTTTTCTCTTCTCTGAACTGATATTCACTTTCTCCCCAGGTGAAAATATCCACAAGCTTAATTGCCCATTGTCTGGATAGAGCTTCTTCAAGCTCTTGAGAATTCAGAAGATTTAACTCTACTAATGCCTGACCCTGTAAAATTTTTTCGGTTCTCATAAGAGACAATGATTCTTCGCACTGTTCGGAGGTGATTAATCCTTCATCAACGAGTAATCTTCCTAGGAGTTCCTTTACCTTGTTTGATTTTATTTCAACAGGTATGCCCTGATAAAACGAAATGGATTTCTTTATTTTTTCGGTTTTAATATAAAGGGTTCCGCTGACTTTTCTCAAATGGAGAGAACTTAATATATTTCCCCATGTGTTCTGATTAAAACTCCCATTTTCTGGAATATCCGGTAAGTTGCCTGATACTGCCTCCAGCATGTTTATTTCCGGATTGATGTTTTCTCTTATTCTTTTTTCCAGAGATTCAATGGGTATTATTTCAAAATTGTCGAGCCCTCTCAAATAGCTTTTTGATGCATTTATTGGAATTCTGGTAATAAGGTAAACAGGACCAACTCTTGAATTCCATTCCTGAATCTCTTTGGAAACACTTGAAAAATGAAGAAGGTCAACATAAAGTTCCTCTCCATTGCTAAAATTAAGTTCAGGTATGGAAGGAACAAATTTTATGACTTTCCCAAGAGATACAGGAAATGAATCAGGTTCATTTGTGAGAAGATAACATTCTTTTCTTTCCATATTTTTACCTCCAGAGAAAAAAATCCGGATAAAAGCAACAGATTTTTTGCAATGGTACCACTTTTTGATGATTATATACAACACTCACTGGAGGGTTTTAATGCTTCGCATGCTATTTATTTTTTCAGTTACTTTTTTTGCCACTGGCTGCAAAGGGAAAAAAGTACAAATTTCCTATGATCAGCATTCAGACAGGAAAATTGTATCTGTTTATACAGGTGATGGAAACTGTCTGGATACCGCGACTGAGAACAGCACTGATTATTCAGTGAAAGGTATTCCTGGTTATGCTAAAGATCAGAAAACAGAACATGTCCTGAAACCACTTTATAAAGTTCCGGGTGATGAAGAAATACTGAAAGCAATAAATGGTGCTTTCAGAAGACTTCCAACCAGAGCTAAGTGGTTCAAATCTCTTGCTGCATCAAAACCACTGAAAATATACACAGCTCCGGATTCAAAAAGTGTTGAAATTGGTCAACTGGAACCCCAGATTCCGATTCCTCCTGTTGGGGTCATTAAGGGCAGGGGATGTAAAGGTCCATGGATCCAGTTGGGAATTAACGCATTTGTCTGTTCGAAAAATCTTCATAAAAGTAAAAAACTGCCGGAGGTTCATGTTCTTCCCGTGGTAAAAATAGACATGCTGACTCCTGGAAAATATGCATATGTCCGAATAGGCGGAGCACCATGGTATGCTTCCCGAAGCAAGGTTAAGGCGAATAAACCTTCGGGGGAGTTGGGAAGCGGTTTCTATGTCCATTTCAAAAGATTTACAAGGATAAACGGAAAAAACTACTGGAAAACAGTGAAAAACAGATACGTACCTGTGGATAGGATTGCAGCTCACAGGCCATCGAGACATGCTGGAGTTATTTTGGATGAAAAAATTTCTCTTCCTCTGGCATTTCCAATAGCCAAGGATTCCTCGGGAAAAGGAATTGCCATTCCTGTTTACTCAAAACCAGGCGGTTCCAAAATAGCAACTGCAAAATATCATGAGGCAGTCAGGATATTTGGTGACTTAAAACATAAAGGTCGAAAATACTATCGTATCGGTGATTGCAGATGGATTATGGCCAGACATGTTGCGGCGGCATTTCCTACTTCAATTCCCCCTGGAGTAAGACCCGATGAAAAGTGGATAGATATAAACCTTATGAGGCAGACACTGGTGGCCTGGGAAGGCAAAAAACCAATCTATGCCACTATCATTTCCACTGGGAAATCAGGACACAGCACAAAACATGGTGTTTTCAGAGTGTATTGGAAGGTCTCGGAAACAGATATGAAGAATGAGGTCGGGGCCGATGATCAGTATCTCGCAGCTGATGTTCCCTGGAGCCTGTTTTTCTGGAAGGGTCAGGCACTTCATGGTGCGTACTGGCATGATGATTTCGGTCGAAAGAAGAGTCATGGATGTGTGAATCTGGCCCCTAGGGATGCCAGGTTTATTTATGAATGGTCAAGCCCATACACCGGTTCAGGCTGGACATACCGGTGGATGGGGATGAACAGTCCTGGCATTACTGTACAGGTACGAAGAAATGATCTGGATAAACCAATGGTGTTTGGTTATGCCAGAAATTTTATTCCCGAACAGCAGCTTAAAATTTTTGACGATGAATTTAAAAAGAAAATTGCTGCTGAGACACTGGAAATGATCAGGGAAAACGATGATGACGATAAGGGTGACAGCCCAACGTCCAAAGGGAAAAATATTAAAACTGAAAAAAAATCTGATATGAAAAAAATTTCTGTAGGGAAAAAATAATTCAACGACAGGTGCTTATTGAATCTTCAATTTGCTTTGCCAGAGTATCCGAAGTGACCACTCCTGAGTATATGTAACATACATGTCTTTTTTTGTTCATTATTATCATGGTTGGTACAGACATCGTTTTTTTTCTGCAGAATCGAAAATCCTTGTCATAAAGCGTTGTAAAATCAGGTTTGAATGATTTATACCAGTTATCAACCATTCTCGAATCTGTATCAATGAAAATGAAATTAAACGAAAGGGAAGAACTCTTTTTTTTGAAAAATGCTCTTGTTTTTCTGAAACGGTTCATCATAATCTGGCTTTTTAAATCCCATGTAGTAAAAACACCTATAATTTTAAATTGTTCTGTGGTGAATCCAAGTTCCACAGGAATACTGCATTTTAGAGTGCCCTCAACTTTGCCGGGTAATGGGTTTACTATAATTTTTGCATTGGAGGTGCAGTTGGTTGAGGCTATTACTACAAAGCATGCCAGATATATGTTTGTTTTTAACATTTTCATTGATTTTAACAACAGAACAGACATTTCTCCTACCGATTTCAAAATTTTAGTACCGAAATTATTCCGATGCCGTAGTTTATAAAATACTCTCGGATGAAACTGTCAATACTGAAAGAGGAACTTTCATATTTTCAACTAAAAAGTTATGGAACGCTCATAAGTTTATCAGCTGGACAAATTTACTTGTTTCAACTATTTACAGGATCAGCTGATTTATTGCTTTCGAAGGAGATAACCATGGCTTATTACTGTTATAAATGTGGAAATGAAATGGAATTTGCCGTCAAGGGCGGTATCATGGTGGGCCGTCTTGACACATGTGACCACTGTAATGCCTATTTGCATTGCTGCAAAAACTGTCACTTTTATGATCCCTCTCTTCATAACCAGTGTCGTGAAAGTTATACAGATTTTATCAGAGACAGGGAAGCTCCCAATTTCTGCAGTTCTTTTCAGTATATTGACAGTGATACGGCTCCGGTGATGAAAGATCAGGCTGAAGCGAAATCCAAACTTGAAGATCTTTTTAAAAATCTGAAGTAGAAAACTTGTGTGCCCTACATTGTATGGTATAATACCACAATGTAGGAGAAAAAATGTTTTATTCACTGATATTCTCTCTTTTTTTGGATTTGGCTCATAGTGCTGATATCATAATAGATCCAGGACATGGTGGTACGAACTTCGGTGCCTTGAGTGTAGATGGAAAAACTCTGGAAAAAGATCTGACTCTGGATTTTTCAAAAGAGTTGAGATCTAAACTTGAAAAGAAAGGATTGAGGGCTGTACTCACAAGAAATGATGACAGATTTCTTTCACTTTTTCAAAGGGGTGAAATAGCTGACAGTTACAGAGCCAGATGCTTTATTAGTGTTCATTTCAATGCATCTCCTCTTCACAACAGAACCGGAATAGAAATTTACCATCCAACAGAAGATAATGGTCCGGAGATTAATCTTATTACAGGGTTTGTCAGGGATGGAGAGAGTTTTCTTAAAAGAAAAAAATCTTCCGATCAACTTATTGTGGCCTCATATATTCAGGAAAAAAGAAAGAATGGTTTTTACCTTAAATCAAGAGAATTCGGTAGAAAACTGGCATGGAAGATTATCGCCCATGGATTTCATGTGGATCGAATAGTTCCTGGAAATTTTGATGTACTATTCAGTAGAAATTCCAGAGCAATCCTTTTTGAAGGTGGATTTATTGATCATCCTGTGGAGGGAAGAAAAATCCTGAAAAAATCATACCGTGAAAAACTTGCAGATAGTCTTGTTCACGGACTGCTAGTTTTATGCAGATGATGTGAAATAAATAAAGTGATATTGAGGAATGGGGGGAATCAATGGCGTTGCATTCCGGGGCCGTTTAAATTAGATTGCATTTTCAGGAGAAAAAGATGAACCAATTATTTACTTCCTATGCTGAAAAATCGGATAAAATTTTAATAAATCTTTCTGTTAAACAAAACTATTCTCTAAAAGGCTGGAGTGAAAACTTCAAACTTGGCACCGCCGGATACAGGGATCTTTTGGATCCGGAGGATTTTTTCAGTCCTGATGTTCCATTTAATGCCGTTACGATGGCAGTGGTTTGCTGTGCACGAAGAAATGTTGCGCTGAAACATGGTGTTAAAAGTCTTCATGTGGGGGGGGAAGTGAGGCCCCATACTCAGCGGTTTATTGATATGTTTGCAAGAATTTATGCTGCATCGGGAATTGAAGTTTTTATTAGAGGTGATGGGCCTGCGACAACTCCCATATGGCTTTCAAGCTATGGTGTTTTCTGGCATGAGCTTGATGGTGGTGAAAATTTCACGGCTTCTCATTCTCAGTCTTACAAAGGGGGATGGAAACCTATGGACTCAAGTGGCATGCAGCTTCTTGAAATGGCATCAGAAATTGAAGAAGAAGTAAAGAAAATCGTAAAAGCCATAGATGATGAGCCACTGGAAATTTTAATGGCTCCTTCAAATGATTCACTGATCAAAAGCATTTTTAATCCAACAGTTCCATATACCCGTATGCTGGAAAAACTGATTTCAAATGAGGTTCTGCAGACCATCAGAAACAGTTTTATGTCAGGTCTCAAAGTAGCGATAAGCACTGAGGGTGGTTCAATGGGAGCCACTGCCAGAATGATTTTTGAGGAATTAAGATTTCCAGTTGACGAAAATGGCATTGTTTTTCTCCATGAGGAAGAAAATCAGCAGTACCATGGAATTGGTATCTTAGATGGTATAAATCATGGTGTGGATCCGGGTAAATGGCAGGTTTATAAGAATATTGGTGCCAGAGAATTACTTGGAGACGGTAAAGCTGATATTGTTTTTATATGGGATCCTGATGGAGATCGATTCAATATTGTTACGGTTGCACCAAAAACCTTTGAAGATTCTGCTGTTGATAATTCTCTTGAAGTGGATTATCTGGATGAAAACAGAATACTCGTTTATTTTAAGCCCAATCAGATATATTTTATGCTTACCGCATTACTTATGGAAAAAATTTCCTCTTCAGATTATTTTGGGGAATATGACTGGGTGGTTGCAACCACCTACCCGACTTCAAAATCAATTGGGGAAGTAGCTCTGAAAATTGCAGCTCAAAACGGTGGAAAAATTTCACAAATTTTTGTGCCTGTGGGTTTTAAGTATTTTGGCAGTATGCTTGACGGTTTTGAAAGTGCATTAAAAAGTAAAAATCAGGAAATTCTTTTTAGGGATGTTACCGGTAAGGAGACATTTGTTGGCGGTAACCCCAGAGTGCTGATCATGGCGGAGGAAAGTGGTGGAGCTTCCATAGGTGTAAGAGAACTGATGTCCTCCAGCAAGTTAAACCGTTCCAGTCTGGGGTTGAAAGAAAAAGATGGTATGCAGATTGGAGTTTTGACTCTTGCCCTTGTGTCAGAACTTTTTGAAGGTTCTGTGAGTATGGGGGAACACTATGTGCAGTTGCTTAATACCTATGATATAAAGTACAGGGCATATCAGAGACAGGATGTGACTTTGTATGATGAAAGTCTCAAGGGAGAAGACCGTATAAAAGCTCAGGCACAGGCAAATGAACGTAAGAATTCAATTGTGAATTACTTCAAATCTCTTATATCATCACCGGATGAAGTTGAAAAACTGGTAAGAGAAACGGGTTTTGAAGAATTCAGAAATCCGGTTGCCATATATTATGCCGGTGATGGAACATATCTTGAGTATGAAAATTTCTGGTTTGAATTAAGAGCAAGTGGTACAGATGCTGTTTTGAGATATTATATGGAAGGTCAGGATATGGAAACAGTTAATAAATTGAATTCCAGTCTTGTAAATCTTAGTATAGATTAGATTTTTCTGAATTTTTGAAAGGTGAAATTCAAGAGTCTGTCAATTTAACTGAACGGTATATTCTGTATGAAGGCACAAAGCAAACTGCAGCAAATTGAACTGAATCATTACCAGCTTGTTACCTGGCGCAGAAATGTTGTTTTTTTTGTTCCATTTATTGGAATTTTCATTGCGGCCTCTCTTACACTTTTCGGCAGGCCTTCTCCCAAGCAGCAGGCTCAAAAGCTCATTCAGTCACGTCCATCCAGAAAAGAACTTCCACTGAAACTTGTAAGTTCAATTCTTCTCAAGGTGAGGGAGGATTACATTCAGCCTGAACTGGTTGACCCGGTTTCTATGTTTAAGGGTGCCATGGATGCTCTGGAAAAATCCACTCCGGAAATAATTGTCCAACTGAAGGAAGGAAACTTTAGTTTTAAGATAGGTGATAAACGCCATAATATTCCCCTTAATAAAATAAAATCACTTCTTGGACTTTATGAAAAATTGAGGGAAGTATTCACCATTATAGGAAGTTCAATTGAAAATACCGATATGAGGGAGATGGAATATACTGCAATAAACGGTATGTTCAAAAAACTTGATCCACACACATCACTTCTTTCCCCTGAAATGTACAGTGAAATAAAGGCTGGTACCAGAGGATCATTTACAGGAATTGGAATAGTGGTTACCCTGAAGGATGGCTATATAACAGTGATTTCTTCAATAGATGATACACCAGCTGCAAGAGCAGGTATCAAGGCGGGGGATAGAATAGTCAGAATAGGTAACGTAAGTACCGTTAATGTTACCTTAAATGAAGCTGTTAAACTTCTGAGAGGAGATGGGGATGCCAGAGCAGTCATATACATAGAAAGAAAAGGTCTGGAAAACCAGATAAGATTTGATCTTGATAAGGCTGTTATTCATTTAAACAGTGTTTCAGGAAGAATATTATCAGGAAATATTGGATATATAAGGATAAAACAGTTTACCCAGACAACCACCGATGAATTGAGAAAACAACTTGCAATTTTTTCCGAAAGAAAGGTTAAGGGTCTAATTCTGGATCTCTATAATAATCCGGGTGGTCTCCTTAAACAGGCAACATCAGCAGCCGGATTGTTTCTTGATAAGGGTACCATATATTCTACAGTATCCAGAAAAACAGTTGTCAGTGAGACGAAATTCGCAGTTCCCGATGATACACTTTACCACGGGCCCATGGTTACACTTTTGAATAATGGTAGTGCAAGTGCTTCTGAAATACTGGCTGGAGCATTAAAACATCATAAAAGAACTCTTGTAATTGGAAAAAGGTCATTTGGTAAAGGTTCAATTCAGATAGTTTCTGAAAATTTTGATGGAAGTGCCCTTAAAATGACTGTTGCTCATTATCTGAGTATTGGAAAGTATTCAATTCACAAACTTGGAATAGAACCTCATGTTGAAGTGAATATGGTTAAATATTCTCCTGATTCAGTTATTGTAAGTCCTTTTCTCAAGAAAAAATTAATGGAGACAAAAGAGAAGAATCCTGTACCTGGAATTAGAGACAAAAAACCTTTTTTCACGCTGAATATTCTCGACCAGTCACCTGAAGTCCCGGGAGATGGCGGGTCTAACAGTGCTCCCTCTGATGTAGTTGATACAGCTAGAAAAATCCTGCTTAAATTTCATGATCCCGTTAAGGAAAAAACTAAAAAACTGAGAGACTGGTTGCTTGAAGAAAGTAAAGCTCAGATGGGAAAACTCATGTCTTTACTTGGCAATAACGGTACGGACTGGTCAAAAAGTACCAACGACAGGATACCGGATGCACTTGAAATGAATATTCGTCTCATAAATGGTAATTTTGTCAGAGCAGGGGAGAATTTAAAGCTTGTACTGGAAATAAGTAATCTTGGTACCGTTCCCGCGCATAGAGTTTTTGTTAAAATAACAAATTATTCACGTTCTGAAGTCAGAGAAATAATACTAGGACGTGTAGATCCCGGTGACAAAATCAGCAGGGAAATCAGTTTTAAGGTAAGTGATGACACTCCTCCAATGCTCTGGCCTATGAAATTTGTTCTTTTCAATGGAGGTGATGTTCATATTTCTCCAAAAAAGATTTCAATGAGAGAATACAGAATAGAAGTGGTTCCTTCACTCAGGCCATACTTCAAACTTCATTATCATTTTATGGATGATGTTGGTGGAAATGGTGATGGGCTTTCTCAGGCAGGTGAACGAATCAGAATTAGAGTTATGATTGAAAATGAAGGGCCCGGAAATGCCGGGAACACGAGTTTTGAGTTAATAAATGAAACCCCCCTTAAATTTGAAATTCTTAAAGGAAGATTTTCTTTCAATAGACTGATGAAAGGGGAAACAAGAAATCATGACTTTTTCCTCAAAATTAATCAGAATGGAACACTTGGAACCGGAAGACTAAAGCTTATTGTAAAAGACAGAAAATTTGGAATTTCAATTCCTTCCATAATTACATTTCCCATCAGAAAGTCAGGTCCTGCCCCAATGAAAACTCAGGGCCTTATTTCTTTTGGTGGGGATACAGTTCTTCGCGATGGTCCTGATGCTGTTTCGAATATAATTGGGATTGCCAAATCAGGAAGTACTTTTAATGTATCTGGATCCCGGGGAAAATGGATAAAAATAATTCTTCATCCTGAAAGAAGTGCCTTTGTTCCAACTGCTGAGGGTCAAATTTCAGATGATATCAGAAATGTGTTAATTAATCCAAGATGGATTCCCTATTTTCAGATAGAACCTCCTGTAATTACAGTAAAAAAACTTTCTATATTTTCCAGAAAGGAAGTAATACCGTTTCATATTGTGGTAAAACACAGTGAGCATATTCAGGATGTTTATGTGGAACGTATAAATGGTAAAAAATATCGAAAACTGATGTTCTTTTCGGGCCATGGGAAAGCATTTATTGAGATTGATTCTAAAATTAATATTATTGGAGGATTAAATAAAATAAAGATTGTTGCTCGAACCATGAGAGGGATCAGTTCTATTTATACTCAGTATGTGTATTTAAAAAAATGAATTTTTTTCTGATAATATTTCTTACAGTTTCATCGTTTTTACCCAAAGCCTCTTCATATGAGGTCAGTGTACTAATCGTTGATCCGGGAGATGAAATTTTTTCAAAATTTGGCCACAGTGCCCTAATGGTGAAACGGCCGGATGGATATAAAAAAGTGTATGATTTTGGAAATTTTATCATGGATAAAAAGTTCATTAGGGATTTCATCCATGGAGAGGCATTCTACAGTCTTTCGGTTAGGTCATTTGATAGTTTTTATGACAGTTACGTCGGTGAAGAAAGAACTATAAGAAGACATAAACTCAATCTTACTCCGGAACAGGCTGCTAATGTATACAGTATTCTGGAAGCGACATACAACAGTTCTGAAAGATATTATTTGTATGATCACTTCAGAGATAACTGTGCAACCAGAATAAGGGATGTTATTTCAAGGGCCACAAAGGGTGAACTTCGTGAGGTGATGGAGAAAAGCAAAGCCTTATCATGGCGTATTAATCTGGACAGGATACTTGGCTCCTCATTTCTGGTTAAATATGGTCTGAAGTTGATATTAAGCTCTATTATGGATTCTTCAAGAAATTCATGGGATGGAGCATTTTTACCGCTTTTACTTGAGGAAGAACTGCTGAGGAGTAGAATCAGACTTGATCCTTTCGGTTCCAGTGTTCCTCTGGTTGTCAATTCAGAAATCATTTTTAAAGGGAAAGATCATAATGGTGAGTTAAAAATTCCCCTATGGCTTTATCCCATACTCATTTTATTTTTATTTTTAATTTTTGCCCCATTTTTCTACAGAGATGATCCTCTGTTTTTGAAAATTAGCGTGATACTTGTTTCTTCAATTGTACTAATCCTGTTTGGCATCATGCTTTTTATGCATTTTCATCATGGCATATGCTCTTATAATTTGAATTTAATAGGGTTTTTCCCTTTGCTGTCTATTGTTCTTTTATGGATGGTTTTTAAAACACCATACGATCGTATTGGAAAATTTTTTATAGCAGCAATGTTTTTTCCGCTTTTTCAGATATTCATAAGGATTTTTACAATACAAAAAACTTTTCCTTTTCCTGAATCTGTTTTGTTTTTTTATATCCTGATTTTTATACAGTGGAAAATTTCTCTCAGAAAACCCAGTAGGGATAAAAGTGATGTTGAGTCTGCTGAAAAAAAAGAGGAAAATAAACCATTACAACAGGAAATTTCATCATCATGACATTCTCCGGTACCAGAGTTTACTGGTCAAATCTTCTCTCCGTTTCCGTTATTATTGCTGCGGGGATATTGTTCAGTTTGTGGAATCCCGGAACTGATGACATGTGGTGGAGGATATACAGTGGGAAGCAAATTACGGAAAAAAGGCAAGCAGGCGTAAAAGTTATTTCGCCAACTACCCAAAAAGAAAAAAACTGGATAAATCACAGTTGGCTTTATGATGTGGTTTTATCAGAAGTATTTCAATTCTCAGGTATAAAGGGTGTGACAGTACTTCATTTCATCCTTCTTTTTATTATTATTCTGATGGCAATGTTAAGCACTTCTGATGTTTTTAGAACATCCGGTATTCTTTTAGGGTTATGGCTTTTAATGACTCACTGGGCCATAAGACCCTATATATTGGGAGATTTTTTCCTGTTTTTTTCGATGATTGCGGCTCACCGTATTGGAACCTCAGGTTTTCCTGAAAAAAAATTTCTAAAAACCACTTCAGGGATGTTTTTATTCTTTTTACTATGGGGAAACTTTCATGGAAGTGCCCTAGGGGGGTTCCTCGTTTTTTCATTCCTTGTTTTTCCTTTTTCATCATGGCGTGTATCTGGACATCGTTATTTGATATTGATATTAATAAGTATTATTGCAATCTGTATTAATCCGTCAGGGATGAAAGTTTTCCTTCAGTTTATTGAGTATCTCACTGGTCAGTACAGTTTTTTAAATCACCTTGAGGAGTGGGGACCACCAAATATTTATCAGATGCTGATCAGTATTTTTCTCCTTGCCATGGTTTTTTATTTTGGAAACCACCGGGGTGAAAAGGTTAAAATGGTAATTTTAACTTCTGCACTGTTTATTTACTCTTTTGGTGGGAGAAGACATCTTCCTCTTTTTGCAATTGTATCAATATTTTATCTTATGGATTTTAAAAACAAAAATGTGATAACAAAACGCATAAAATATGGTGCAGCAACAATAAGTATGTCTTTATTTCTAGTGATCAGCACTCCGGTTTCTGATGACCGGTTTTATCCAAAATCACTGCTTGAACACGTTAATGTTGAAGATCCCACAACTAGAAGTCGTATTTTTACAACGCACAGTTGGGGGGGAGCCGTTCTATATCATTTCAATGGTGTGCTGAGACCCTTTGTGGATGCAAGAAATGATTGTTATGATGAGGAAACATTTATTGCATACAGAAAAATCTACAATCTGGAAAATGACTGGGTAGAAATTTTTAATTCATATAATCCCTCCATGGTAGTTTTTCCACATCATCCTCTACTTAAGAAGCTTCAGCAACATGGATGGAAAGTTGTATTTTCAGGAAAAAACGGAAAAGTACTTAAGAAAAATTAATTTATTCCATAATAAAATGTCTTTTCAGGATATTTGAAGCTGCTGAGCGAATCTGTTTACTGCTGTGTCCGTTTTCCATCCACAATAGAAAAGTTTTGGCTTTTTTCCCGCCTATATTACCCAGAACATTCATTAGGGCAATTGCATGTTCTTCAGAAACCATTAGAGCCAGCTCACTTACTGATTCCACAGCTTTACGGGATTTCATCATCCCAAGTACAGCGCTGGCTCTGAGTTTGATTGAAAGATATTTTTCGGATTTAAGTATGGCAATCAGATTGTCCTCACAGTCCTTAAGATTACGTTTTCCTATGATTTCAATAGTGAGTATCCTTGTTTCAGGCGATTCACTCTCCAGTTTCTTTTTAAGATAAGAGGATGGTGAGGAGAGTAGTTTATTCTCCAGATTTATTTTTAAAAGGGCAGTATTAATGGTTTGTTTGAAACCATTAATTAGTTTTTCACTCAGATCTCCAGGTGAAAGTTTTGAAAAAGTCTGCCAGTATTCACCGGTCCCCTTAAGGATTTCCGGTGCATTTTCCGAAAAAAGGGGTCTTAAAACAATTTCTGTGCTTATTTCAATGGCTCTGTCATGTATCTGGTTTTCAACTTTTCTGGGTCTTATTTCTGAAACAGGTCTTAATGTCCATGTTAATTCAAGTGAAAAAGGTTTCCTGCTGCGGCCATTGAGTTTAATTGGGTAGAGTTCTGAATCAGAAGATGCTTTTTTAATAAAAATACTGATTTTTTCATCAGATATTGAAAAAGGGGTTTCTCCAGGATTGCGTAACCTGGATATACTTATACTTACTATAACCGGTTCAGAACTTATTTTATTTTTTTTGTTACACCCGGTAATGAAAGCAAATGTTAAAAATAGAAAAATGATTTTATACATAACCCATATCCGCAAGGCTTGAATAGGTGCCCTGACCAAGTATTATGTGATCAATTATTTTAATGTCCAGAAATGATGCTGCCTCTATCAAACGATCTGTTATTGCTATGTCATGAGAACTTGGTTCCGGATCCCCGCTAGGATGTGTATGACAACAGATACCACGCGGTGTTCCCCATGAAATCAGATGCTGGAAAACAGAGGATACAGGAACACTTACTTCAGAAATACCACCTCTTGCAACCATTGCAAGATTGACAACTCGTTGTTTAACATCAAGACCAACAATCCAGAATTCTTCCACAAAAGGCCAGGAAATATACGGAACAAGATATTCAAAAACCTGCCTGCTGGAGATCAGTTGAGCATTATTGGGGTATTGATTTGTGAGAGCCTTTCTACCGAGTTTTATTGAATTTACAATTTTTTCCGCATCAGGTTTATTGAATAATCCGGATTTCACCAGTTGCTGCTGTGTCATTCTTGCTAATCTTGGAAAGCCTCCGGTTTTTTCAAGTGCATCAGTTACTGCTTTTTGTTTTGAGTGTTTGTTTCCAAGAATATTAATCAACATTTCTACTGTACCAGGATCTTTTTCAGTGCTGGATGAATTTTTCATTATAATTTACCTCCTTCTATTTTTTCCTCATTTTTAAGAAAAAGTTTCATAAAAAACACATTTTTTGATTTTTCAGATTTATGTGTTGAAATGCGTTGTGACAGGAGGAGTGTTTTTTGTTGCAGGAAAATAAAGCCAACACAATGAACCAGACTGTGATTAAAAAGAAGTTTTCACTGGATGGATGGATGCTGATATTCGCAGCTCTCTCCCTTTCACTTATTGGTCTGATTATGGTTTTTTCTGTAACGGGAGGCCAGATACTTTCCAAGTATTTTCATTCAAATCGGGTTGTATCCGGCAGTCTTCCGGAAACTACACGATTCTTTTTTCATCAGGGTGTTTTTCTACTGGTCGGTATCAGTGTTACTTTGATTGCAATGAGTCTGCCACCGGAATTCTACAGAAAAAGCATGAAACTGGGACTTTTTGGAGCTGTTTTACTTCTGGTTGCTGTTTCAGTGTTTGGTGAAAATGTAAATGGTGCCAGAAGGTGGTTCAGGATGGGCTCCATTTCACTGCAGCCTATGGAGATAGCGAAGGTGGCTCTGATAATTTATCTGGGTGTTATTCTTGAAAAGAGAATGGCTATAATGACTGATCTGTGGAAGGGCTTTGCTCAGCCATTGTTTGTTGTGGGTATTATGGTTTTCTTCCTGTTGCTTCAGCCAGATCTTGGCAGTGCAATACTTTTTGTGAGTGTTGCAGCAGCTCTGCTCTATATTGCTGGAAGTCGTCTGGTATATTTTCTTCTTGCAGGTGTTGTTCTCCTTCCTTTCAGTTGGTACTACGTTGCTGCAGGATGGCGATTGCATAAACGTATTATCCCGTTTCTTCATCCTGAGTATTTTAAGCAGGGAGCTGCTTATCAGATTATAAGGTCCCTTGATGCTTTTGGCAGTGGCGAGACCATGGGATGGGGACTTGGCAATGGTCCTTACAAGATGGACTTTCTTCCGGAAGCTCATACTGATTATATCGCTGCTATGATAGGTCAGGAACTTGGATTTTTAGGCATATCATTTTTAATTTCAATGTATGTTCTTATTTTAATAGCCGGTATCAGGATCGCATTGAGACAGAGGGGAAAAACTTTCAGAATGTTTGTTGCAGCAGGGATTACATTGATGATTGTATTTCAGGCGATTATTAATCTCAGTGTTGTTATGAATCTAATCCCATCTAAAGGAATTACTCTGCCATTCGTAAGTTACGGAGGGTCATCTCTGCTCCTCAGTTTTGCTTCACTGGGACTGCTACTGAGCATTGACAGATATAATGGCATTTTTCAACCTGAAAAATCCGCATCAAAAAAACGAAAGAAAAAATCAGATCTGGTTGTTGCACCATCAGGTGTTCACAGAGTAACTTTGCCACAGTGATAGCTTGTTTCTGAATTGTTTTATACGAAATGAAAGTATGGTTTTCACAGTTATTCCTTGTTGACTTGAAATACATCTGCTAATAGTCATTCCGAAAACTGTTGACTTCAATTCTCTGGTGGATATTTAAATTGCAGATAAATATATTACTCTTTTCAGTTTTTTTTGTTTTTTCGGGTTGTAGTAAAGATTCTATTCAAAAAGAAAAAAAGACCCGAATAGCAGGTAGTAATGAGAAAAAACTACTGAAAAGCAAAAAACCCTTTAGCGTTGTAGTTAAAATAAAATGGAAAATTAAAACAGGAGAGAAAACTTCAGTTCTGGAAGAGTTATCAACTCTTACAGGTGATGCTCAGGGACATCTTCATGGAATTACTGAACTCAGTTCTGAAGATGGACATGAGTTTATTTACATGAAGGATAAGATCTGTGTAAGACTCAGATATGAAAAATTTATTTGCCGAAAACCTGTTGAGGATGAGGAAGTGGAGAAAAGTTCGGGAATTCTTAGTGCTTTTAAGCAGTTACTTGGAGAAATTTCTGATGGAGTGGTATTACATACTGAAAACACAGAAAATGGAAAAACCAGGACGAATATTTCACAGGGTTCCAAAAATGAACCGGTAAAGACATCGGATGGTAAATTCGGAGGGAAAATTTTAAAAACAGAAGGTTTTTTTATCAACGATAAATCAGGAAATGTTTTATCCGGAACTTTGAGTTTTATGGTTAAATATTTTGATGCGAATAATAAACCAGTTTATGTAAGTGTTGAAATACAACATAAGTTATCAGGTTCTGATACAAAGATAAAAATGCCACCGGACAATATGATCAGTAAAAACTGGAAAAAACCCCGTCCATTAGTTGATAGGAAAAGGCTTTTAGGTGAAACCATCCCAACTGGACTGAAATATCTTTTTAGATAAAATGTACTTTACTGAGATAAAATGCTGAAGTATTGATGTAAAATACCGAGGATAGTATATGTTTTTTATTATTGGTTGATTTAGCATTGATCAACTGCTAGTATTCCCTTGCCAATTTACATAAGTAATATTGCAGGCAGTTGATAACTGGAGGAAAATATGGCTTCTCAGACTCCCAGAAAATCCACGAGTGCGCTAAATGTTGCTGAAAGTGCAAGGAAGGTATTGCGTATAGGAATTGTCCAGAACGGGCGAATTGTTGAAGAAAAGCTACTTAAAAAGGGTGGTCATGTAACTATAGGTAGGGGTGCTGATAATGTTTTTCTGATTCCATCAAAGGATCTGCCCAGATCCTTTAAGGTGTTTGAAGAAGTAAAAAATAGTTATGTTCTTAATTTTGTAAAGGGTATGGACGCAAGACTGGCGATTGATGGTAAGGTTGTCACTCTGAATCAGGCTCTTGAAAGAGGCGAACATATTAAAAAGTCCGGTGAGTACTACAAGCTTGATCTCGCAAACTGTTCCAGAGGAAAGCTGGTTATTGGAGAGGTGACAATTTTATTTCATTTTGTACCTCAGCCTCCCGAACTTCCCAAACCACAACTTCCACACATCATGTGGGGTGTTTATGCACTCAGGACATATCTTGGAAGCACTTTTATCGCCAGTGTCTTTGGTTCTGTAATTATTTTCGCACCTCTTGTGATTTTCCTGATGAATTCATATTATGATCCCAACTGGAAACCAAGTAATGATGCGTCCAAAAAGTTGATAGCCAAAGCTATGGCAAGACACACTGAACAGGTGGATGAGAAAAATAAAAAAGATAAGAAATCTCAGGAAGAGCTTGATAAAAACGCTAAAGCCAATGCTGGGAAGGAAGAAAAAAAGGATCCCGGAAATGTGGCAACCAAAAAGGTTGCTGTAAAATCAACTTCAAAGGATACAGGACCTGCCACTAAAGAGAATGTTGCAAACAAGATTGCATCAGACAAAGGATTAAAGAATATTGACAAACTGAATATCAAAATGTCTGATGCGGATTTGAAGGCAATAAAAAATATCGGTAACAATATTAATATTCCTAAGGATCTAGGCCTGCCACAGGGAGGACCAATAGTAACAACAAATATTACCAATGTTGGTAATACAAGTGTAGGAAGTAGCGTAAAGGAAACTGTTGTTGATGGTCCCTGTACTGGTGCTACATGTACAACACAGACTCATACCCAGTTTAAAGCAGGCGAGCACACAGCTGATAATGAGTATGGCAGTGGCGGCGGCGGCGGTGGAAAGGGTGGAAGAAGTGGTCTTCCATCCGGTAAGCTTCCCAAGGGTGGAATAAATACCAATATTAATCCTGGTATTAAGATTGACACCGGGAAGATAATGATTCCAACAGGCATGATAGGCAACATCATGATTGCCCCTATTATGATAGGAACCCCACCGGTAACAATTATGACAAATATTCCGGCAATGGTTGGTATGACCAAGCCTATTGTTACCGCTACAGCTTCCGGGTTGACTCCTCCCGGGGCTCCTCTGGCATTGATTAAATATATGGGTGGTGTGAAGTATAGAATTATCAGATGTTTCAGAAAAGCTGGCGAAAAAGGTCTTGTGGGTACTGGAACGAAGACAGTTAAAGTCTGTGCCAGTATTAGCGGAGGAAATTTCTCAATCACAAGTGTCAGCGGTTTAAGCGCTGGTGGATTTTCCGGCTGTGTAAGACATTCGAGAAGTGCTGTGCTTAAAAAAGATGCTGACAAGAAATACTCAAAATCTTGGTGTTTCACAATGCATCTTATTGCAAAACCCTCATAGCCAACCCTCAGATTATTAATTTCTAAAAAACCAATATTGAAGACAGAAAAAATTAATTTGTGTGGCTGATTTATCTTAAAATCAGGAAATATACTGCTGCAGCCAGTGCTAAGATGAGAATAATGACTGGAACAATCCAGTTTTTACTGGATGTATCCTGATGTTTTCTCATAAAGGAGATAGGACGTGATGTCGTGGTATGATGGTTTTTTAAGTCCACTGGAGGAAACTGGTCCTCATAACTTTCATGTTCAGTTTCAGAGGAAGTTTTCTCTGGCTGCTGATTTTCAAAAACCGGTGGAGTTGTAGCTTCCATGCTATGACTGACTTCAAGACTTTCAAGAGAGATTGGTGCCGCTCCTATATCATCTTCTCCATGCTCAAGATCCGTACCAAGACTTATCAGTTTATTCAATTCATCCTGAATCAGATTTGTGAGCAGACTATCTCTGGATATAAGAGCACTTGGTTCTTTACGTTTTCTTGATTTTTGGGCTTCTGCCACAAGTTTTGATATATCTCTTTTTTGAACAGCTTTTCCATAATTAAAAAGGAAGCTTGTGAGATCCTCACTCATGTCTCCGGCTTTCTGATAACGAAGTTCAGGATCTCTAGCCAGTGATTTAAGTATAATTTTCCATAATTCTTCAGGGACGTCGGAGTCATTCAGTTCAGGTACTTTAGCATCTCTTACAAGAGAAACTGTATCATAGTCTGTTTCCCCATGGAAAAGTCTTTTCCCACTTATTAGCTCCCAGAGTATTATACCTGCTGCAAAGATATCTGTTCTATGATCAACAGTAAGTCCCATTGCTGCTTCAGGGGAAAGATAACTGAATTTTCCTTTTATGATACCAGGATCAGATTCTTCTTCCTGATTTGCTGCTTTAGCCAGTCCAAAATCAACAAGTTTTATTTCCCCCTGAACACTAAGAAGTATATTTGGTGGGCTTATATCACGATGCACAATATTCAAATGCCTGCCACTGGCGGAATCTCTCAGTGAATGAGCGTAGTCAAGTGCTTCACATACGTTGTTAATGATATATACAGCCATTGGGATAGAAATTTTCTTTGACGGAATATGCTCAAGAATCGATCTAAGATTCATTCCTTCAACATATTCCATGACAATAAAGAAATGATCACCACTTGTTCCTACATCAAAAACACTCGCAATATTAGCATGCTGAAGGTAAAGACTCAGTCTGGCTTCATCCATAAACATCTGGACGAATTTCTGATCCTCTATTAGATTCGGTCTGATTCTTTTAATCGCAACGGTTTTTTTAAAACCTTTAATTGTTTCAACACTGGCCTGAAAAACTTCAGCCATACCACCGGAATCGAGTTTCTTGATTATCTGATACTTTTGTGTGTTCATCATTGCCGGAAAATCTCAACGAATACTACAATAAAAAATCACATGTTCAAAGAGAATAAACCCATAATGGGCTTAATTAGTTTTACATCAAAATCATTATGGATTTGGGGGAAAATATATTGATGCTGTAAAAATATAACAAAAAACAATATGTTGTAAAAAATATTCACCAGTAATTTGTAAAAGGATACAATGTGGGATAATGTATACGTATGAAAGATAATATATTTTCTAATTTTGGCAGGTACGTTTTACTGAAATCAATTGCACGCGGTGGCATGGGTCAGGTCTGGTTATCCATACTTGGTGATTCGGGATGGGAAAAATTCTGTGCAATTAAAAAAATTCTTCCTCAGAATTCTAATCCTGATGCTTTATTGAGATTTCAGTCAGAAGCTGAAATCAGTGTAAAGTTAAACCATTCCAATTTGGTTAGTGTGTTTGATGTTGGTGTTATGGGGCAGGAAGCATATATGGCGATGGAACTGGTTGAAGGGGAAAACCTCAGGAGTATATGGAACAGATGTGCTGAAAAGAGAATTCCATTTCCTCTTGAAATTGTTGTTTATCTTATGAAAGAGGCGTCCAAGGGCCTATCTCATGCCCATAGTTTTCAGGAATTGAATCTTGTTCACCGTGATATAAGTCCTCCAAATATTATGGTTTCATTTACCGGAGAGGTGAAGGTTCTTGATTTTGGGCTGGCCAGACAAAGCGAAGGAAGACGCTTTACCAAGCCTGGAATTATCTATGGAAAATTACCATACTTAAGTCCCGAGCAGGCACTTGGAAAAGAATTAACCTCAAAAAGTGATATTTTCTCTCTGGGGATTATTTTCTGGGAGATGATTACGAGGAAAAGACTTTTTGAGAATGATAAGGATACAAATCTGGCTGCTCAACTGAAAAAGCGTGGTATTAACAAGGAATTGGTTCCCCCAAGCAAGGTTGCCGGTAGAGGAAATGGAGAGCTAGATAAAATAGTTCTTTCAATGCTTGAATATGATCCTGAAAAAAGGCCCGATGCTCCAAGTCTGACTACTGCAATGGGAACGTGGCTGAGTGTAAATTATCCTGGAACCGAATCAAGAAACATGAGCGCCTTTATGGAGTATCTTTTTCAGGATGAAATATCAACTTTTAAAAATGAACGCAGTTATCTCCTCGATGAATACAGAAGATGGAAGAAGAATACAGAAAAAGAGGTAAAGCCAGGAGATCTGGTAGCTGACAAGTATCTCATCCAGAGACTTCTTGGTGAAGGTGGTATGGGAAGAGTGTTTGAAGCAGTTCATCAGACTCTCGGCAGGAAAGTTGCCCTTAAGATTCTTGAACCGAAAACAACAATGAATGCTTCTGAAGCTGAAATCAGATTTAAAAGAGAAGCTAGGGCTGCTTCCAGAATTGAACATCCAAGTGTTGTTGATGTGCTTGACTATGGTTTCATCTCAGGCTCAAAGCCTTTTCTTGTAATGGAACTTCTTGATGGGCAAAATCTTGGTACAATTCTCGAATCAGGAGCACTGGACTTGAGGAGAGGTTGTAATCTGGGAGCCCAGTTGGCACTAGGTATTCAGGCTGCACACGAGGAAGGACTTGTACACAGGGACATTAAACCGGAGAATATTCATATTGTTAAGGACCATCTTGGACGGGAACAACTTAAAATAATTGATTTTGGTATTTCTAAATCTGTAATTGGAGATGATGAAAATCTCACCAGACCCGGTATTACTCTGGGCACACCGGAATATATTGCTCCTGAGCTTCTCTTGGGTGAAAAACCCTCTCCCAAAGCAGATATTTATAGTTTTGGCGCCGTTCTTTTTGAAATTTTCACTGGCAAACCGCCATATCAGTCCATGAGAACTGAGACGATTATTCAGGATAAGATTCATGGAAGACGGCCATCAATTGAACAGAAAAGGCCTGATCTTCCTTTAAGACTAAAAGCACTGATAGAGGGTTGTTTGGCTCAGGACCCATTGAAAAGACCATCGTCTCTGAGTAGTGTAGGGGCTGTTTTGAGAGAATTATCCTTTGATGGTAATGCTCCATCTTTGAAGAATGAGAGTCCAGAACCAATGCTGGCAACAGCACAGTTGAAAATTAATCCTTCTGAGAAATCATCCCACAGGGCATCTGATACAGGCTCATGGATGCCGCTTGGACTGGCGCTTTTTGGAGCTTTGATATTCACTTTTGGAATGATTCAGGCTGGAAAAGGTTCTTCATCTGAAATGGCAGAGTTTGAAGGATTTACTCCACAAAGGCTGCTTCTTGTTGAAGGACCTTCGGAAAATGATATGCATGTTGTTGAGGGAAAATCAGAACACCTGAATAAAGTGGTTCAACCAAATAATATCCCTGAAGTGAAAGAAAAAAAGAAAGTTATCAGAAGAAAATCCTCATGGAAGAAAAGATCTCCGGCCACCGGGCTGCTTAGAAGAGCTCAGCGGGCGATGAAAAAGGGTGAGTATACACTTGCTCATGAGCTGGCCAGAAAAAGTGCTAAAAATGGTGGTGGTAAAAGAGCAAGAGATATACAGAACAGAGCTGCAAGGTATCTGGGTCTTCCATATTAAAATCATTCTCAAGTTTTTTATTTTCCAATAAAGTTTAATTGAAATATTCCGAAATTTCTGAACAGGAGTTTTTCAATGACAATTTTTAAAAGGTTTCCCGTTAGTGAGATTGTACGTCTGGGTTCTGATATATACAGCGTAGTCTTAAGGGTCATTCCCGGGCATTCACAACTTAAGTCAATTGCATCTGATTTAAGTGAATTGAGCGACAGCCTGATGGAAATTAGACAGCCTGAGTCTCTAAGCGTTGATATGGCAGACAGAATACGCGATGCCCTGGTTATAAGTCTGGTTCATGGTATTGCACATTTCAGTTATCGTCTTGATGATAAAGAGAAAAAACAGGCAGCAGATTTTGTTGAATCAGTACTTTTTGGTGATGGTTATTCCTGGATAAAAGCTCCATATACAGAGGAGTCAGTTAGGATACACAAACTTATCCACGATGCAGAAAGCCATGATATGAAAAGGCCAATTGATCTTCTTGGCCTTGGTTCAACCATAGCTGCAATAAAAAAGGCTCAGGAGGATTTTGAAAAAACAGAATACACCGCAAGAATACAGAGTGAGCATGCAAGAGAAACACTCAAAGAATTGAGAATCATAATAAAGGATTTTCACAGAAAACTTGATGTATATATGGCAATTATTCAGGATGAGTTTAGCACTAGAGATCAACTGTCTATTCTGGATGAATTAATGAGGCCGTTATCAGAGGCAACTGAAAGAGTAAAATCAAGAGGAGAAATTTACTGACCCTCCTGAATTTTTTTTATTTCTAATTCCACACATTTAACAAAATCATCACATTTCTTCTTTTCGGTTGCAGCGCATGATTTCATAATATTGAGAAGTTTTACAAAATTTCCCTCAGGTTTTTTACATTTGGCGAGAAAACCAGCTCTGACCTTTGACAGCAGATTCATATATTCAGCAGATGGAATTTTAACCATGGAAACAGGAGTGCCTTTACCGGTAATAGTTTCATATAGTTTTTCTTTGGCAATTCCTGATTTCTCCAGAGCCTGAGCTTCTTTTATTTTACGCTCAATCATTACTGCTATACTTGCGTTTCCACTGAAAAGTTCACCATTGATATATACCCATGGAGTACCTCCGACACTGAGTTTATTTCCAAGTTTAAGATCGTTTTCAACAAATGTTCTTACATCGTTGTTTTCAAGCTCCTTTGCAATGACTTTTGAATTTACTCCGGCAGAAGCGGCCAGAGAAATAAGAATCTCAAGAGTCAGATCAGATTTGGATTCGAAAACAAGATCATGGTATTTCCAGAACGCATCAGAACCTTTTTTCAACTGAACAATTACCCCAATCTGGGCTGCAGTTTTAGCCATATCATGAAAATTTAGTGGAAAATGTTTGAATACATGCCTCAATTTTCCAGGATACTTTTTAAAAAGTGCTGGAAATACTGTATTTGACCATCCTTTGCATGCAGGACATTGAAAATCACTGAATTCCACAATGGTTACCAGAGCATCAGCATTTCCTTTTACTGGAGATTTCCCGATGGGAATATTGAATACAGCACGTTTGTCAGAAACGATGCATTTTCCATAGTTGTCAAAAAGTGTGTCACAGCTCATGTTTTTAGCAGCATTTTTTTCTGCGTTCATTGTGACTTTAATGGATGAATCATTATCTTTTTTAGGTGAGGTATCTTTAGCCTCATTTGTACAGGAACTGATAAAAACCAATAAAATAAATAACCTGAGCATATTATCTCCTATTTGTTGAATTTATTTTCAAAACACGATCTGAATTCCCCACATGAAATTTTTTCAGTTGAGCATTCCCTGAATATTTTAATAATCGGACTATCTGTCTTTTCTTCACATTTTTTCAGAAAAGGTTTCTTAAAGCTTTCAATTAGCTGTTTTCTGATTTTTTTATCCATTGGAACTTTATGAAATGATTTTCCATGGTCCGTAATAAATGTGTAGATTTTTGATTTGGGGGTACCGGCTTTCACAAGTTTTTCAGCCTTCTCCAGTTCAGTTCTGGCAACTTCAAGGGGACTCTGTCTGGAAATATGAATGCCATTGATATATACCCAGGGTGTACCCTCCACCCCAAGATCATTTCCAAGTAACTGATCCTGCTTAATAATATCTTTGTTTTTACCCTTATCGATTGCTTCCCTGATTTTTGCGTCATCAACCCCGGCCAATTTTGCGGTTTCAAGAATGAATTCAATAGAAAGTTTATCCTGATTAGCAAACAGGTGTTTCTGGAATTTCCAGAATGCTTTGTTTCCACCAATTTTCATTACTTCAATAGCAGCTATTGATGCTTTAAGACCCATAGGGTGAAAAGAAAGTGGAAAATGTTTGAAGACTATTCTTATTTTGTCACCAAATTCTTTTTGTATGGCGGGGATAGTCACAGTTGAGAAATGTTTACATGCCGGACATTGAAAATCCGTGAATTCAACAAGGGTGACAAGTGCATCATTACTCCCTTTTACAGGGCTTTTCCCCACTGGAATGTTATATATTTTTTCAAAATCAGGAACGAAGCAGGAAGCATGCCGCTCCAGTAGTTTTTCACAACTCAATTTTGATGACTTTGTTGAAATACCATTAACGGAATTTTTTTTATCTGTTTCCATCTGAATTACATCATCGGATTTTCCTCCACATGCCTGAAAAAATAATCCAGCAGTCAGTATCATTAAAAAAAATTTCATATTAAACTCCATTTTCAGAATTTATTAGCATTATTATATGCTTAAATATGTTTATATCCTGAATTCCCTCAATGAGTTTACCATCCACAATAGTTGTTGGCAGTTGATTGATAAAGGACTTTTCCAGAAATGAAATATTCTCAGTTATCAGATTTTTCTGTTTTTTAGATGTTTCCAAAGAAAACTTCCTGTTATTAATGAAAGATTGTGAAAACTGAATAGCTTCCAATATAGAACTCTTAGAAATTATGTCTGAAAAATATGAAAGAATTTCAATATCATCAGAATTTTCACTGGTAATGAATACAGTCAGTTTGAAAACTGGATATTCTTTAAATAATTTTAAAAATTTTATAAATAATCGCAGCGAAGAGCTGTTTAATGGATTAAAAATATATATTATTTCAGGTCCCGATTTACCAAAAGAAGGATAATCGCTATTTTTTTTCATTAGTTGAATTTGAGAGTTGGACAGGTAATCACTGGCAATCTTGTGATTTATACATTCAATCAATTGATTGCATTCACTGAATTTATTGCCACAGTCGGTGATATATTTCATTCTGTTTTTCAAATCCTTGCGGGATTTACACATCAGAAAAAATTCAGATTCCATTTTTTTTATTACTTCAGTTTCGGGAAGGTAATCTATAGTCCTGTTGATTTTCTCTGAAGTGTCTGTTTTTATTTTCAAAATACTATTTATACTTTTTATGGAAAAATCCGTTGAAAAGACATTATTGACAAGCAAAAAATCACTTTTAATTTTTATATATTTATCCAGATAATTATTTTCGGGGACAGTGACATCTTTGGAATTTTTTTCAGATTTGTCATCGATTTGATGATTTTTCCAAATTTCCGGTTTTTTATGTATATCCCTTATAAGAAACTCTGTTTTTACTTTTAACGCACTGAAATATTTTTCAATTTTATTGAATTTACCCTTTGTGAAATTTTCACTGTCGGTGACTACAATTATACTTCCTCTGGTTTGGGATATTCCATGAGTAACAGTTAATGAATTCCTCATCACCGAAAAAGGCAGCTGGAATTTACGAAGTTCAGGTAGTAATGCAGGTTTTTTCATACAGGAAATGTATTTTGGAGTTATTTTTTTACAATCGGGTCTATATACTTTTTGCTTTAAATCTGAATCTGGCAGGCGGTTCTCGCTGTTACATGATGAAAGAAAAATCACAAATAAGATGAATTTACTCATAGTCTTCCATGAAAACTTTTATTCGTTGAATTTTCAAGCATTTTCCGGGTATGTCTTCAGAAAGTTCAGCTATAACACCTTCGCAACTGGCAATACCTCCTGCCGGATTGAATCTTCCAGGAATTCCGGTTGTATACTTCCTTATGATTGATTCCGGAGACATACCTATTATACTGTCTATGGCTCCGCACATACCAAGGTCAGAAATATATCCACATCCACCGGGGAAAATTTTTTCATCTGCAGTTTGAACATGTGTGTGGGTTCCTACGACGAGGGAAGCTCTGGATGATAGATAGTATCCCAACGCAACTTTTTCTCCTGTTGCTTCAGCGTGAAAATCAACAATTCTATGACTGCATTCTTTTATGTCAGAATAATTCAGTATTTTGTCTATAGCGCGAAAGGGACTGTCAGCACTATCCATAAAAACCTGGCCGGACAGGTTGATAATACATATTTTGTGGTTTCTTACATTGAAAAAAGTATATCCTCTACCTGGTGAATCAGAACTTACAAGGTTAAGAGGCCTGATAACATTGGGTATTTTATCAAGCCATTCAAGAACTGCTTTGGGTCTGAAAGTGTGATTGCCGCCGGTGATAATATCAACACCAGCCTTCAACATTTTTTTCCCGCTATCGGGGAGCATACCAAACCCATCTGCATTTTCACCGTTTACAATTATAAGATCAGGATTCCAGTAAGTTTTGATTTTTTGCACTGTTTTACAAACAGCGTTTTGTCCTGAACTTCCAATAACATCTCCAAAAAGAACCACCTTTATGGTCTTTGAGTGTGTAAAAGGTGATTCAGGAAAATTATTTTGCATATTCTGCGGACCTTGTTTCTCTAATTACACTTACTTTGATCTGTCCCGGATAGGAAAGATGATTCTCTATTTTTCCTGCAATGTCTCTGGCGAGAATCATGGCGCCCTCATCACCGGTACGATTGTTTTCAAGAAGAACACGAATTTCCCTACCAGCCTGAATGGCATAGGCTTTTTTAACTCCCTGAAAAGAAGTACACAGGTTTTCAAGATCTTCAAGTCTCTTTATGTAAGAAGCGAAGAACTCTTTTCGTGCACCAGGGCGCTGTGCACTTAGAGTGTTAGCTATCTGTACTATATGGTCAAGAAGGGATTTCGGCTCGACTTCATTATGATGTGAGGCAATTGCATTTACGATTTTGTTTGATTCTCCGTATTTTTTTACAATGAGAGCACCAACTGTGGCGTGGGAACCTTCTTCCTGCTGATCAATGGCTTTTCCAATATCATGCAGCAATCCTGCTCTTCTCGCATACTTGGGAGCAATGTTTAACTCACTTGCAAGCATTCCTGCAAGATGTCCAACTTCAATACTGTGAGCAAGAAGATTCTGACCATAACTACTGCGGTATTTAAGTGTCCCGATGAGATACAGCAATTCCGGGTGAATTTTTTGAAGTCCCATATCAAAGGCAACCTGTTCACCGGTTTTTTTGCAGAGCTGTGAGAGTTCCTCTTCACTTTTTGCTACGATTTCCTCTATTCTTGTGGGATGAATTCTGCCGTCAGCTATTAATCTTGTAAGGGCTATTTTTCCCACTTCTCTTCTGAGTGGGTTAAAGCAGGACAAAATAACCGCCTCTGGTGTATCATCGATAATGACATCAACTCCGGTTACAGCCTCAAATACCCTGATATTTCTTCCCTCTCTACCGATTATTCGTCCCTTCATCTCATCATTGGGCAACTGAACAACACTTACTGTTCTTTCGGAAACATAATCAGATGCATATCTTTGAATGGCTGTAACAATGATATTTTTAACGATTGAATCTATTTTATCTCTGGTACTGATTTCAATTTCTTTGATTTTTTCCGTTGCTGCAATCCTTGCTTCATCAATTACTTTTTCTTCAAGCAGTTTTCTGGCCTCATCCTGATCCATGCCAGCAACTTTTTCCAGTTCAACTTTAATATCGTTCAGAGCATTTGTGGCCTTCTGAAAATTCTGTTGAGCACTGTTTTCCTTTTTCTCAAGGGTTTTAAGACGATCAGAGATATCCCGCTGTTTATCTTTCAGTTCTTTTTCAAGAATTTCCAACTTTTCTTCTCTTCTGGCAATTCGTTTTTCCTTTTCCCGGATATTTACATTGAACTCAGAGAGATCCTTGTCAACAGATGACTTGGCCTTGAGAATAAGTTCTTTGCTTTCAAGAGAGGCCTGCTGTTTAATTGATTCTGATTCACGCCTGGCATCTTCCAGCACTTTCTGAGATTCATCAAGTGATCTTCCCTGTTTAACCCGAATTATGTAATCGGCAACGAGTTTACCAAAGAACAGGCCTGCACCAACACTGACTAAGGCAGTGATAATATAATACACCACAATTCACCTCCTTGATTGCATCCGAACAACCAATTTGGTGAATAGATCCAAGGAACTGTAATTTTCTATATTTCCAAACCAGCCGTGTTTAACACGGCAATCCTTCGAATCTATTCAACAAGTTAAAGATTTATTTTAACATTGCTAATATAGCAATGACCATTTTTATACAGTAACTGAAAAACTGAACTTCAGTTTCCCAGAGATTCAAGATGTTCCTGAATCTTTTTGGTTCTCATTTCCAACTGATTAAGTACTTCAGTGGTCTCATTTCTGGAATTGAAATACTCCTCAGTTATATTAAGAGCACATAAGAGTGCTGCCTTTGCCGAAATTTCACCTGACTCATGCCCCATGCTTTTCAGGTGATTACGAACATGGTCAACAATTTCCATTACAGTATTTTCATCATTCTCATAACGAATATTCAGTGTATGACCGCCGATGACAACTTCCATGGATTTATTGTTACTCATGCTAACCTCACAATCGGGCGCAAGGTTAACTGAATAAGGAATAAAAGACAACTATTTTGTCTTAATGTTATAAACACCATTCCAGTTGTTATCCGGTGGATTTTTTAAAAAATCATCACACCTTGTCTGGAAAAGAGTAAAAGTGGTATCCTCCGGAAATTTTCTGGAACCCTCAGAAAATAATCTGCCTGCAGATATGAAGTCTTTTTTCAGATACAGTTCAAATGCCTCTTCATAGATCTTGACTTTTTCAAGGATTTCAGTGTCTTCAAAATCTTCTGCCTTTCCCAGAAGTTCATACAAAACTACGGGTTTCTGTTTTCCTTTCACAGTTACCATATCAAGTTTTCTGGTAATCAGCAGATTTCCTACAGATTCTTTTACATCATCACTTATGATTATTGATGTACCATAAATTTTATTAATTCCTTCAAGTCTGGAAGCCTGATTAACATGGTCACCTATGACGGTGTAGTTATACCGGTTATTGCTTCCAATGTTACCCACCAGGACATTTCCACAGTCAATTCCAATTCTTGTTCTGAACACTGGTCTTTCAGGAAATTTCTCAGTAAGTTCAGTTATTCCCTGCTGACACTCAAGAGCACTCAGACACGCCAGATAAGATGGATTTTCCACTTCAACAGGAGCCCCCCAAAATGCCATTACAGCATCACCTATATATTTATCAACTGTGCCCTGATGGTAGCGTATTGTGGAACTCATAACATCCAGATAATCCGCAAGAAATTCGGTAAGTTGATCTGGTGAACATTGTTCAGAAAATCCAGTGAAACCTTCAATGTCACTAAAGAAAATAGTAAGATTTTTAATTTCTCCGCCCAGTGAAGGATCAACATTCTGTGCCAGAAGAACTTTTACAAGATCCTTGGGAACATATTTTTCCAGGGCTCGCAGACCAACCTTCATATTCTCCACACTCACCATTACATTTTCAATTTCCTGAAAACTTGTGTGAAGGGTTGAGTTCCCTTGAGAAAAATCAAAATTCCGGATTTTTTCAACTTCTGAAACAAGAAGTTTTAGAGGTTTACTCATCCTGTGGGTGACCCATATTCCGGTAACCAAAGCGATAATGAAAAGAAAAACAATGAGGATCAAAGCCTTTTTAGTCATTGTAATGAGTCTGGAAAGAAAATCACTTGAGGGAACCAGAATTAGAACGCGCCAGTTTTTTCCTTCAGGATATTTCAAATCGATTGAAAGCAGGCTGAATTCTTTTCCTTCGGATTTGAAAGTTACCGTTTTACCGGGGGTAATTCCGGATGAAATTTTTTTCTGAACGGATATGTATTCTGAACCCTCAAGGGAAGCCAGATCTGATAGAAATTTAAAATTTTTTCTTTGTGTAATTTTTGCAGGACTTCCAACAATTCGATTATTTCCATCAACGATAAAGACTTCACCTTTTTTGCTTACTTTCATTGTTGATACAAAACGACTGAGCTGTTCAAGACCAATATCCGCACTGACAACCCCCACCAGATTTCCATTTACTGTAATTTTACGTCCAACGGTCACTCCGGGTTTTTTATCCGCAAAAAAAATGTAAACATCAGTCCAGTAATATTCCACACTATTCACGGCCCCCTTATACCATGGTCTTTTTCGTGGATCATATCCATCATTTTTTGATTTTTCCACACTGACAATTTTATTGCTGTCCGGTTTTCGTCTGTGCCAGATCGTATCAGTTCCGATGATAAGTTTGGTATCAAAACTGCCGGATGGCATTTTTTTTACCATTATGAATGAACCATCAGTAAGTCCCAGATTCAACATTTCAATTTCATTATGTTCAGTGAGTCTTTTCAGAAAAAGAGTTTCAATTGTCTGAAAGTCAGTTGATTTTAATACACCACGACTGAATAGTTCCGAAAAGAAACTGATTTCATTAATTGCTCCGGTGAAGTGGTTGAGTGTTTCTATTTCCACCCTTGTTGCAACTTTTTCAGTGAGATCTTCAACCATGTTGGTCAGACCCTGATTGGTATAATAGTAAATTAATCCTGTGATAGACGAAAAACTAAATAGTATTAATAAGATAAATGTGGAAATTATACTGACTCTGAGAGTCGGTTTTCTTTTTGGTCCAGGGTTGCTAGTCATAATGCCACCTAAAGATATATAAAACAGAGATATCAAGTCAGTAATTAAGTAATACTTGTAATAATTACCTGATGACTGATCTTCCCACATTATTTTTTTGCTGTCATTAAATTCTTTTTAATGATTCCGGATTGAGAAGTACAAGTGGTTTTAACTGGAGATGAAAAGTTGTTAAAGATAAAAAAGATCTTGCAAAAAAAAAATCTTTTTGCATAAACTCCACAGTTACACGGCTCTGTGGCCCAATTGGCAGAGGCGCTCGACTCAAAATCGAGAGGTTCTGGGTTCGACTCCCAGCAGAGCCACGATGGTTGCCCGGATGGCGGAATAGGTAGACGCAGCGGACTTAAAATCCGCCGGGAGTTTTCCTGTACCGGTTCGACTCCGGTTCCGGGCACCGATGAATGAATTAATCAAACCCCACGCTTTTATGTTGGATCTTGATGGAACGCTATATGTCGGTCCACATCTGATGCCTGATACAGTAGAGTTTTTAAGATTTTTGAGGGAACATGATATTCCTCATATCTTTGTTACAAATAATTCTTCAAAAAGTGCCGCTGAATATAGAGATAAACTGGAGAAAAAAGGTATTTCAGTAAGGGAAGATCAGGTGCTCACCAGCGGTGACAGTTCAATCAGATATATAAAGAAGCATACTGATCACCATAAAATCTTTCTTGTGGGAACGCCTTCTCTTGAAAATGATTTTATCAGTTCAGGTTTTGAGTTGACTGAGAATGATCCTGACTGTGTAATTCTTGGTTTTGATACCGGGATAACCTATCATAAACTGGAAATGGCTGGACACTTTCTATACCAGGGTCTGCCATATTATGCTACACAACCAGATATTACATGTATCACCGAGAAGGGATTAACTCCTGATACCGGAGTTTTTATCGCAGGTCTTGAGAAAATGACAGGGCGTCTTCCGGTAATACTTGGTAAGCCTTCTTTTCCAATGGTAGAAGCAGCTCTCGAGCTTCTGGGTAATACTCCCTCAGAAAAAGTTGCCATGGTTGGGGATCAACTGGACACAGATATCACCATGGGGGTTACTAATAATCTCATTTCCATACTTGTTCTTTCCGGTGAAACAGATGAGAAAAAATTACAGAATTTCAATCTCACCCCGGATCTCGTTTTTAGAGACATTGGTGGATTATTAGCTCATTTAAGGCATGTTTACTGATGCCTCTCTCATTTTTTTTTAATTGTTAAAAAAAAATAAAAGATTCATTGTCTGAAAACTGTTGTTTATTCAAAAAAAAACTGTTTATTCTTACATTTCTTGCGATCCTTTGTTCTTTCTGTTACAAATTTCGTGTTAACCCGGATTTCCCACCAGTTCTGGTCATCTGATCCACGGAGGTTGCTTTCCGGGGTTCATCTCGTCCCTGATTTCAGTATTTTACTGAATGGCGGGGGTTTAGTGAGGAATTTGATGAGTAAAGTTGTTCTGGTTGCCGATGACAGTAAAACAATTCGGACCGCGGTCGAAATGGCTTTTGGTTCCAACACAGGTTATGAAACGATCAGCGCTCCTGATGGTTCCACTGCACTTAAGTTAGCAAAAGATAAAAAGCCTGATGTTGTTCTTGCAGATCATAAACTTCCGGGGTTAGATGGGTATGATCTTCTGGCAGCAATGAAACAGGAAACAGCGACATCGGGGATTCCTTTCATTGTTCTGACAAGTATTCAGAAACCGTTTGATAAAGTGCGTGGAGTTGGTGCTGATGGTAATATTTCAAAGCCATTTCTTACTCAAGAACTTCTGGATATGATCGATAAAGTCATTGAATCTTCTGCAACAAAATCAACTCAGCCGGAAGAGTATGAAATATTTATAGATGCTGAGCCCCCTGACAGTGCAGAAGATGGTGAAGAATTTGATATTGAATTCCCGGAAATGGGTTTTGCGGGAGGACATTCTGAAAAACCGACAACTCCGGTAATGCCAGCTTTTAATCCAGGTGCTGTTGCATCACCGAAGCCGTCAGTACCAGTGAGTCCTGCATCACCGAAGCCGTCAGTACCAGTGAGCGTTGCATCGCCGAAGCCGTCAGTGCCAGTGAGCGTTGCATCGCCGAAGCCGTCAGTACCAGTGAGCGTTGCATCGCCGAAGCCGTCAGTACCAGTGAGCGTTGCATCGCCG
>JAFGWM010000066.1 GCA_016937155.1 Deltaproteobacteria bacterium | reverse complement strand
GGAAACCTGTGATGATGGAAACACAACATCTTCAGATGGTTGCAGCAACACATGTCAGGAAGAAACCGGCTGGACTTGTACTGGTACTGGACCAGGCTCTTGTACACCGGATTGCGGTGATGGACTTCTTGTTTCAGGCGAAATATGCGACGGTGCCTTGTTAAATGGTCACACATGCACAACTGAATTTGGTTATTCAAATCCGACAGGTCTTGTATGTAATTCAACTTGTACGGGATTTGATGATCCGGGTTCATGCTCCAATACCTGTGGTGACGGACAGGTTGAACCGGGTGAAACCTGCGATGACAACAACACCAGCGATACAGACGGATGTGACAGCTCATGTCAGCCTGAAACAGGCTGGACTTGCGATGGTGCATCTCCCACTAACTGTACTCCTGATTGTGGCGATAGCATGAAGGTTGGAGGAGAAACCTGTGATGATGGTAATTCCACACCCAATGACGGCTGTGACGAAAACTGTCATACAGAAACAGGCTATATCTGCACGGGTACAGGCCCCGGTTCTTGTTCACCTGACTGTGGTGACGGTCTGATTGTCACTGGTGAAACCTGTGATGGTACCAACTTTGACGGAGACACCTGTAATGATTATGGTTACACCGGAGGTACACTTACCTGTACTAATTCCTGTACCACAATTGATGATTCAAACTGCAGCAGCTCATGTCCCAACTCTCAAAGAGAGACCGATGAGGAATGTGACGACGGCAATTCAGTTGATGGAGACGGCTGTGACTCAGGATGTAACGAAGAACCTAACTGGACCTGCACCAACACATTATTGGCTCAAAGCACTTGTACATGTGACAACGATGATGCATGTGATCCCGGCTATGAATGTGATGGCAGCGGATGTGTCGCAATACCTGAGGACACATGCCCCGGAGAGGCTCTTGCTGGTAACATTACTTCTGATTCATCGAGAATGCTGGATGATGTTTCCAGCTGGGATTATGACTCTAATACATATCAGGCCGATGGTCCGGATATGTATTACAACATCAATCTTGATGCAGGTGACTTCATCATAATCAGACTGCTTCCCGATCAGTGGGATGGAGTTCTGGTACTGACCGATGACAACTGCGGCACACCTACTGTTCTTGACATAAGTGACTTCAGTGCTGCTGTCTCCGGAGAAGAGGGAGAATTGATTCACTATGTTGCTCCTGCTGCTGGAAATTATGTAATTGTTGTTGATGGTTATGATGCTGCCGATTCCGGTTCATTCACACTGGAGGTTATCGTTGGTCAGGCAGTCACTCCGGATGAAAACTCTGAAGTAGTCATAAATGAGGTTAAACTGAGACCATCAAGTTCTTATGAATGGATTGAATTCTACAATGGTGATGGAACAGATTACAATCTCAAAGATCTAAGGCTTCGTTCTGACAGAGACGATAACTCTTCTTGGGATTATGATATCTCAATAGATGAGGATATCATCCTTCCTGCAAATGGATATGTTGTACTTGGCACAACAAGATCAACATCAAGCATGGGAGGAATAGACAATGTTGCATTTGCATTCTCCGGTGGAACAACGTCTGATATCTTCTCCAGCGATGGTATTATTACAATTGCAACATCTGATGGAACCATGATTGACACCATTGATTATGATGATAATGCAAACAGTTGGCCTGATAATAAAGATACCGAGTGCATTATTGGCCTCTATAATGACAAGGATAACAAAACCGATAACGACGACGGCTCAAACTGGTGCAGAAAAGAAATTCCCAGAGGTACTCCGGGTGAAGAGAACACCAGTGTATGTGACTAATACCCCTTGTTTTTATTAACTTTTTCCCTAGCATCATTTTTATTATTTCCAACAAATACCGGGGATTATTCATCGGATTCATCCGAATGGAACGGCGTGGGACGTTTTTTTTCCAAGCTTGACAAAACCGGGGTTACTTTCAGAAGGATAAACCACCTCAATTGGGAAAAATCTGATCCTTTAAAGGATTTGCTGTTTTTCCTGAGCCCACTTACGGAAATCAATCCACAAAAGCTGGCTTCTTTTTTAAACCGCGGAGGACAGGTGGTACTAGCTGATGATCACAGACTTGGAACCAGGATTTTTAATGCTCTGGGTATACCATTAATGCCTGAATCCACAGTTTTTCCTGTTGCAATTCCTCTTCAGGACCTACATCCCCTCACGTTAAATGTAAAACAGCTTGTTGGTAATCATGTTTCCTCCTTCAACATAAGCCATACACCCATTGCAGGATTTCCTGATTCGGAACGTGCAATGATTGCGCAAGTCACAATAGGTAAAGGCGAACTTCTTCTTTTGAGTGATCCAAGTATTCTGATAAATGACATGCTTGAAAGAGGAGATAATGGAATATTTGCTGATAATCTTGCAATCTATCTCAGGAAATCAAATCGAAATATTTTATTTCTTACTGATTTTACCGAATCAGGCTGGCCTAAAGGAGTCTCTCCGGATAAAAAATATTCAGAATCGCTGAGCAAAATTATTAGAGACTTCCTTATTCAGATGTATGAACAGTTGAGTGAGAATCAGATCGGATTAAGATTACTTCTTCTCCTTTTCCTTACACCATTTATTTATATAACTGTTCTTTTTGGTACACAGAAAACTCTCTCAACACCACTGCCACCTTCCCATAGTTCCACAAACAGGTACCTGAAACTGAAATACAGGTTTCTTGCTGTAACTGAAATTCTAAGGGAAAAAATTACATCTGATCCTTCAATGAAAAATATTCTAAATGGTGATATCAACCATTTAAGCAGCGGCACCCGCAAACTTTTAGTACCACTTTTGCCCTACCTTGGTACTACTCTTAATGCTGACTCTCCTTTCCTTAACAAATTGGATCCCAATATAATTGTGGATCTTATCGCAACAGCTGAAGAATTGATAATCATTCTAAATTCACTAAATTATACTGAGGACTATTGATCATTTGGCTAAAAACTGTATTATAACAATTCGAACCTGAAACAAAAGGAACTGCACATGATTAAAAAGTTACTGGATCTGAAAGATAGAATTCTGGAAACAGGGCTCGATATTGGCTCAAAACTGACTGAGGAGGTTTTCTCCCGAACCACCAGACTTCTTGAACAGTGGGGTCCGGTATTATGGGATCGTGTTTCTTCCCTTGTACCGGAAGAAACTGTGGAAGTTCGCGAAACAGAAATTTCAATTCAAAAGCCTGATACTTCTGAAGTTAAACTTGAGCCACCTGAAGAGGAAGAATCTGTTGATGATGAAGAAATCCCATTGAATGCTCCACCTGAAGAAGATTCATTCGATCTGATTCCATCACTTGAAAAAATTCCATACTCAAAACTGAAAAATGCATTTTCAAGAGATCAGATGCTGAAAATTCTTTATGCTATGGCCCGGTCTGAGCAGGAATGGCTTTCACCAAGAGAGATCAGTGATCACTGTGAGGTTTATCAGTTTTCAGTTCTTCCTGGGAATGTCAGAAAGGCTCTTCACAATAAAGGGCTGGAAAACAAACTTATTTCTTCCAGACTACGGAAAAACGGGAAACGCAATGCGAAAGAATATCGCATGACTGAAGCTGGAATAGCCTATCTCAGGGAAAACCTTCTTTCCAAATAAATAAATATCAATATACTGCAGCATGATATTCCGGGGGTGTTGCGTGAATGAGTAACTCATTGACAGGGATTGAAAGAAATGAGGAAGAATCTCGAAAGCCTGTAGAAAAACAGGTTAATCATCGAGGAAATATGAAGCATCGCTTTATTCTGGCATTATTATCGTTTCTTTTCAGTGGATGGGGACAGTGGCAAGGACATCACAGAGTTAAGGGGGCCGTCTTTCTTTTCGGGCCTGTGGCCGCAATGGTTGCCACAATCATTCTCGAATCCCCGGGATTTTTTTATTTAGCTGCCGTAACCGGACTTTTTACAGGCCCACTTATCGTCAGTGCACCAATTATCGGACTGGGACTGATACCTTCATTTAATTCTCCTCTGTTTTTGCTGGGCATCCCCGTTAAACTTATCTGCATTATTGACAGCTGGTTTTTGGGGGGTAAAAAAGCAAGAAAACCCCTTGTTAGAAAATGGTTCCTCATTTTCACTACAACTTCATTATTTACATTTGGAATTTTTGCATACAAATTTTCATTCATAAGAGCCCAGATTCCATCTGTAATCAGCAATATAGAACCTGGTGACACCATAGTCGTTCTTAACAGAAGCAGATTTGGAATTTCCACACTGTTTTCCAGAAATAAAATTAAAAGAGGAGATATAGTGGCATTCAGAGATGGTAATAAAAAAGTGTTCTCACGGGTCATTGCTCTTCCGGATGAAAAAGTTACAATTCAGTTTAATGCAAGAGGCGAAATGGAATTCGCCATCCAAACTGGAAATAAAAACATAAAAATAAGTATGATACGTTCAAATGAACCCTGTGTTTTTTTTGACTCCGATGGGAAATATACCAGATGCTATTATGTTGAAGAGACAATATCTCCTGAATTGAGATACCGCACCGCCTATAAAAGCGGTAACTCCAGACTCGGAAGCATAGAAAAAATTACCCTAGATACGGGAACCAAATATCTTCTGATTCCTGATATCAGGACAGAGTACACCTTAAAGAACTATATGAAGGATGGCTGGAAATTGAATGATATTTCAGATATCCTTGGCAGCCCTATCAGCATTCTCTGGTCATCATGGAAAAATGAAGGTATCAGATGGCACAGAATTGGAAGCGATTTATCCGGAAAGACTAAATAATGTTCGAGATTTTCACCAGCTGGAAATATCTGTATTCCCCAGGAAAAAGTAAAAGTATACTTAAGATTTTTTTATTCAGCATAACCCTTGTTCTTCTTGGGATCAGTGTTTTTATATTTGATATTAAGTTTCTACAGTTTCCTGCGATTATTCTCACCAGTGTCGGGTTACTTACTTTTTTAACCACAGGATTACTGATATTTTTTAATGTTTTCACCACAATATCAATTACGAGTGTTCTCTTGGGCACCGCAGTGATAAGTATCGTCTGGTCTGTATCATCCGGATTTCAACGGGAGTTCAAGGAAAAAATTCTTGGGGTAAATGGACATATTTTGCTTATGCCTCATTCCAGTCCATTTTCGAACTTTGAGCTTCCCCTGGAAATATCCAGGAAAGATCCGGATGTAATTGAAGCAGCTCCCTTTAACCTGAATGAAATGCTGATCATGAAAGATGGAAAGCACAGTGGAGTACTGATAAAAGGAATATCACCTGATATTTCAAAAAAAGTACTGGATTTGCCAAAACATCTGAAATCAGGTTCCATAGAATCACTGAACCTTAACAAGGACTACTCTCCCGATACTGATGAACCCAGCGATTTTGATGATTCTGAGGATACCCTTGACAGTATTCAACAAAACGGGACCAAACCCCTTGGGAATGAACTATGCAGATCCCAGAAGGCTCCGTGGCCATCCATAATTCTGGGTAAAGCCCTTGCGGATCGATTGAATATTAAAATAGGAGATGCAGTAACTTTAGTAAGCCCTTTCCTTGGTTTTTCCGGAACTCTTGGTTCTTCAACAAAAACTGTCCCGGTTAAGAACTTTGAATTTTGTGTAACCGGAATATTCTTTGCGGGGTTTGAAGAATATGATCAGAAACTGGCCTATACTCATATTCATGTTACCAGGTTTTTTAATCCCACTGGTGAGAACGATAAACCTACAGTTTTTGGAATAGAAATGAGACTCAAAAATATGGATCAGGCGGATGCTGTCAGTGCCAGACTAAAGTCTGCATTACAGCAAAATGGTGTAAGTCTAAGGGTTGTAACCTGGAGTGAGCTTAATCCACAGGTCTTTCAGAATCTTCAGTTCCACAGAACTGTTATCTGGGTCTTATTGTTTTTTCTCATCACTGTTTCTTCCTTCGGAGTTCTCAGTGCTCTTTATATGCTCGTTCTTGATAAGAGAAAAGAAATTGCTATTCTGAAAGCCATTGGGGCTTCAGACTCCAGCATTGCAATGATTTTTGTGACCAGTGGTATGATAATTGGAATCATTGGCCTTATTGCAGGGCAGACCCTTGGAACACTTATCAGTTTTCTTCTTAAAGAGTATTCTTTTCCTCTTGACCCGGAAGTATATATTATAAGCAAACTTCCTGTGAATATCAGTATTGAAAGTTTTGTTATGATCTCTCTGACTACTTTTGTTTTGTGCATTGCAGCCACTCTTTTTCCAGCTCTTAAAGCGGCAAAAAGTGATCCTGCAGGAGGACTGGCCAGGAGAAAAACATGAAAAAAACTATTGGAGTCTTTGGAGGCGCCTTTGACCCACCACATATTGCCCATTCCTTCATTATTTCTGTAGCCCTCACAGACGGAATAGATAAACTGCTGGTTGTACCATCAGCCAACCATCCTTATCATAAGCAAATGACTGATTTTTCAATTCGAATGGAAATGTGCCGAAAAGCATTTTCTTTTTTTCGAAATGTTGAAATTTCTGATATAGAAAATTCAACTGAATTAAGTGGATACACATATGACACTTTGGATAAAATTCAAAGCATCTATCCTGATTATAATATTGTTCTCTATATAGGAAGTGATAATTCATATTCATTTGAAAACTGGTACAGATATTCAGACTTAAAATCCAGGTGGCAGATTCGTGAAATAAAAAGAGGATTAATCAGCAGTAGTGAAGATGGTATATCTCTACCCCAAATAAGCTCCAGCTATATTCGCCGGATGATTTCCAGAGGACAAAGCCCCGGAGATTTCATTGCCCCTGATGTTAAAAGCCTCATTCTTAAACATTCGCTTTATAAAATTCAGTCTGAAAAAACAGCAGGGATCATTGGTTTTGGCAGAGTTGGAGAATCAATCTGCCACTTTCTTGAAGGTTCTCACATCAGAGTTGACTGGATTCTGACTCCTCATCACAGTTCAGAAGATTACATTCAACAGTCAAATAGCATCATGAACGTGGACATTAAAAACGTGGATTACATTTTTCTCTGTACACCTGACAATATTACAGTTGCTATTGAGGATACTCATGCCCTTGTTTTATCAGTTTCCGGTGCAGTCCCATGGTATGAAAAAACTTCTCGGGATGCAAGAGGGTGCCTTTTTCATCCTGCAGCTCCTGTTCATTCCCATGATACGGATCTTTCAAAAGTCAAGTGGGTATTTCATTCCCATTTTGCTTCAGAAACAGAGATTAATTTTCTTAAACACTCAGGATTCTCAATAGTTTTTCTGGAAAGTGAACCTGACTATAGTCTCTATCATAGTGCATGCAATGCAGTGGCTAATCTCTCCAAACCGGTATTCAGAAAATCAATGGATATTTTATCCCAACTATCTGGGGTTTCGATTGATATTTTAACAGACCTGATGTGCAGCCTGTCTCAAATTGATGACAAGGAGTACTTCGTAAATTTGTTCAATTCTGCTGAATCTGTAATCAGTGGACCATTAATCCGAAAAGATTTTAGTACTATAAAAAAGCACCTACATGCTTTAAATAATTATGATCCCTCAGTTGCACTTGTGTATTCATGTCTGATTAAAGCTGCCTGTATTTCAGGTGGAATTATACTACCATCGGAACTGGAACCGTCTTTTGAAAAAAAACAGGAAATTCCTTGACGTTTAACTCCATAGTAAATAATCTGTAGAACGTGTTTTTATATGAAAGAGGCCAGTTACACTAATGCTGAAATTAATTATAGAAGACGACGATAAACAGGTCAAAGTTGTCAGGCTGCTCAGAGACGAGATAACTATCGGAAGAAAAGAAGGAAATACGATTCGTCTCACAGAGAGAAATGTCAGCAGGCGTCATGCCAAATTATTTAAAAAAGAGGGTCAGATTTATCTTGAGGATCTTGGAAGTTATAATGGTGTGAAATACAACGGAAAGAAAATTTCCGAACCCTGTTTAGTTAACGAAGGTGATCGTATAAACATTGGCGACTATATGCTTATGCTGAAAGTCGAAGCACAGGCTGAAACCGATCCTTTTGAAGAAATGGCTACCGTTCCGGTTGAAAAAGTTGATTTCAATGATTTTGAAGGCTTGTCTGTACCATCTTCCGACGTGAAGACTGAACCTGCCGAGATTGAAGAAACTGACACGGATCTGATTCCTGCAGATCAGCAAGCAGGACTCGTTGTTATTACCAGCAATTTTGCCGGAACTTCATTCAAAATCACCAGAAAAACAAGTGTAATCGGTAGAACACCTGAAAACGATATACCCCTCGATCATAAAAGCATTTCCAGAAATCATGCCCAGATTGAGTTTGATGGTTCCAATTATTCAATCACTGATATGCAGAGTGCCAACGGAGTGAGAATTAACGGTGAGCAGTATGACAAAATGTCCCTTAGAAAAGGGGATACTATAGATCTCGGTCATGTCCGATTCCGATTCGTCGCACCTGGTGAAGATTATGTATTCACTCCTGAAGTTGCGGTTTCCCAAAAATCAGGCAGAAATAACAGTATTATCATTGCTGTGGTGCTTGTCCTTGTATTTGGTATTGTTTTTGTGGTAGTTGGCTCAAAATTTCTTGGTTCATCCAAAAAAGATTCATCTGATACCCAGCAGAATTCATCCACCGTCAGTGTGTACAACGATGTGAAAAAGAATCTGGATAAATATACAAAGGACAAGAAATGGGCTGCAGCTCTGAACGAGGTTGATAGTGCCCTTAAAAGGGAAGGCATTTCAGATGATGACAGAATAAAGTTGAAGAAAATTCGCACCAGTATCGGTGAAGAATCAAAAAATGAAAAGGCTCTTGAAACTGCACGCAGTTTTCAAAAAATTAAAGCATGGGACAGCGTGTACACTGAAGCAAAAAAGGTTACGCCAAAATCAGTTTATTCATCATCTGCTGCTCAACTGATTTCCAAAGCAAAAACAGAGTTTTTATCTCAGGCTCTTATCAGTTCCAAAGAAGCTTTGAAAAATAAAGCTTGTGGCTCTATTGAAAAAATTCTTTTGAAAGCGAAAAGTATGGAATATACCGAGGCTGAGCTATCAACTTTGAGCAGTTATAGTACAAAATGCAGTAAATCCGGTTCAACTGACATCAAGATTAGTATGAAAACCACTACGGTTGCTAAAGATGATAAAAACAACTCGTCTGATAAATCAGATAATTCTTCCAATAATTCAATGAAGGTTGAGAAAACCACAAAACCTGCCGAAAGCTACGAAAGCCTGATGGCTAGTGCAAAAGCAGCGTATCCTTCAAACTGTCCCACCGTTGTGTCCAAGGCACGAAAAGCTTACAGGATAAAGCCAAGTGCTCTTGCAGTTAAATATGTCGGACTTTGTGGGTGTAAAAACAAGCGCAGAGGCTGGTCAAAATGGGCCTACGGCAGATCAAGTGGTGGAATGAAAAAACTTCTTTTCAAACTCTGCAAGAAAAACGGAATAAACCTCTGATATTTTTCTAGTATTTCTAAATGGGGGAATAAAATGGCAATTAAAGGAAAAACAAAAATTGTCGCAACTCTGGGTCCAGCCAGTTCATCTCCTGATGTGATAGGAAAACTTATTGATTCTGGAATGAGTGTGGCACGCATTAATTTCAGTCATGGAACTCATGACAGTCATGAACACCTGTTTTATGAAGTGAAAAAACAGGCGGCACTTAGAAGTGTCAGTGTAGCTGTTCTTGGGGATCTTTGTGGTCCAAAAATTAGAGTTGGAGAACTAGGTGATGGGTTTCTCCTAAAAAAGGATCATGAAGTAACACTGTTTCCTGAGGGAAAATCAGGTGATATTCCAGTCAATCAGGCAGTTCTTTTTAATGACCTCCAAAAAGATGCTATTGTTCTTTTAAATGATGGTGCTTTCAGTCTTAAAGTAATTGATATTAATCTGGAAAGAGCAGTATGCAGTGTTCTAACGGGTGGCCTTCTCACTTCAAGAAAAGGAATAAATCTACCAGGAACACTTCTTAACCTTCCTACAATTACAGAAAAGGATATTGATGATATCTATTTTGGACTTGATCTTGGCCTTGATTTTTTTGCCATGTCCTTCGTGCAAAACGTTGGCGATATAATCAATGCAAGGCGTTATGTACAACACATTCCTCTCATTGCCAAAATTGAAAGACCTCAGGCCGTAGAAGACCTTGATGCAATCATCGAGGAAGCTGACGGTGTAATGGTTGCGCGAGGAGATCTTGGAGTTGAAATTGGTGCTGAACATGTACCTGTGATTCAGAAACTGATCATTGAAAAAGCAAGAATGAAAGCAAAGCCTGTGATTACAGCAACACAGATGTTTGAAAGTATGATCCATAGTTCTGTGCCGACGAGAGCGGAAGTGAGTGATGTGGCAAATGCTGTTCTTGATGGAACAAGTGCTGTTATGCTCAGTGCTGAATCTGCAAGTGGCAGCTATCCTGTGGAAGCAGTATCCATGCTGAGTAAAACAATATGTGAAGTTGAGGATAATCCGTACTTCAAAATTGCATCAATAAAAAACGATACCTACACAAGTGCCTCTGATGCAATCGTGACAAGTGCTGTCAATATCGCCAAACATATGAATATTAAACTCATTGCCGTATTCAGCCAGACCGGAGAGACAGCAAGACTCATTTCAAGATTTCGGAATAATATTCCAGTTGTCGCACTGACATCAAGACTTGAAATTCTCTCTCATCTTGCAATCAGTTGGGGTGTTATTCCACTTTATTTTGAAGACAACTCCAATCTCAGTAAAATGCTTGATTCGATGAACAAACTCCTTATTGACAAAGGATTTGTATCCTCAGGAGACACAATTGCAATTACTTTCGGTTATGAAGGAAATGAACCCGGAAGAACCAATACGCTGAAACTTCACACAGTTACCTGATAGTAATTTAAATACATTTTACATTATAATACTTGGTGGGGAACTTACTGAGCCTTGAGAATCGCAAACACACTGAAAATATATGCATAACCTTTTTTAATCCACTTGGGATCATCTTTTTTTACAACAGTTTTATAGGGCTCATATCCACGCATTCTGATTTCTATTTTCCATAGTTCCTGAGGAACAGGATATTTCTGGGCAATTGTACTTGGCCCCATTCTTTTCCCGTCAATATAGACCATAGCGCCCTTGGGTCTGGATTGAATCACCAGTTGTCTTGGAACCTGAGATAACTGCTTATGAATTTTCAATGGACCTTTAACTCTCGGATGATATGAATTTACAGCAAGATAACCATCAAGTTCTATTTTGAAACTGTAACTTTTACCTTTATCAAGACAAATATTCACAGGGGTTTTCTTTCCTGTTTTTTCAAGATTCAACATAACATCAGCACCTTCAGGAACTGTTGTTACCTGTGCTTCGTGCTGATTTGGACCACAATTTGCGGGAGTTGCCTCCTTGGGTGGCATAACAGTATCCGGTTTCATGACGTCTTTTGCGATACCAATCTTCCTGATTTCTGTGGCATCACCAGATTTCATATCAACCACATCTACTTTGGTGGCATCACCACTTTTCATATCAACCACATCCACTCTGGTGGCATCACTACTTTTCATATCAACCACTTCCACTCTGGTGGCATCACCACTTTTCATATCCAGAGGTGGTTTCATGGAACCATTTACAGTATCAACCTTCATTTCAGAATTCATACTGCTGACCTTCATACTGTCAGCAGAAGTCTTTTTTAGATTTTTTTCAGAACTGACTTTTGTCTGGCTTTCATTAGTATCTTTATGCATAAACCGGAAATAATAGAGGGCAAAAGCAGCAAGTACAACCAGAATAAAGAACAGCATTATGGTAAGTGAACCACTACTCTTTTCCTCAACTACCTCTTCAGTTATTATTTTCTTATTATCGTCCTCAATATCAAATACCTTCTTTACGTCAACTGGAATTTCAGGAACAGCAGTTTTCTCATTTTCACTCTGTGCCGACAAAGAATCAAACGCACTTGACACGTCCTCGTCAAGATCCGGAATATCATCATCTGCTGGAAGTTGAGAAGTTTCCATATCACTGATATTTTTTTGTTCTTCCTGCTTATGTTCTTCAGTTTCTTCAGTTTCGTCCTTTTCCTCCGGTGGGATTGAATCATCAGTAGAAATGAGAGGGTGAATTTTACTGGGAATCGGTGTAGCATCATCATCCCAGCTTGTCTGAACAGGGCTATCCTTTGCAGGTTTTTCTGCGGAATCTTCAGGTTCATCCGGTATTGATTCTTTCGCAGTTTCTGCTTTTTCCTGCTTCCCATCACTGGAAGGAAGATCATCCATATCATCGAAAATATCGGATGCTGGTCCTTTTTCATCGGAAGAGTCTGATTCAGTTGAGCTATCAGTACCTCTTAACTTTTTCAGAACATCTACGCTGGCAACACGAGTCTTTTCTTCCTGATTACCTGGACTTGTCTCTACTTCCTTACTCTCTTCAATCACACTGTCTGTATCGCTGGCATTTTCACTTTTAATACTAAGTATTTTTTCAAGAATTCCCTGACTTTCAGAGTCAAGAGAATCGTATCTTAACCCCATGCCCGCTGGAGCAGTTTTTCGCCCGGGATCATGCTCTCTGGTCCAGACAACCGTACCCATACCTTTAAGGAGGGCATCACCATTTTGAAGTTTAAATTCAAAATCAAGCAGAGTCCCCACAGCCAGTGGTTTCCGGGTTCTGACAAAAATACCACCCTGACTAACATAAGTACCGTATTTTTCTACAAATTCACCAAGTGTATCCGCTTTAAACTTAATAGTGAGTTTAATGGGTGTAGGCATTACATCTCCGTTTAATAAACAATATGAAAAACTATTAGCAAAGATAACCCTCTAATCGGGTCCCTTGAATCCAAGTGATAATACCAGATAAGTTCATATCAATCAAAGATTCTATGAGGATTTATGGCTAAAAATTCCCTTTATTTTATTTTTTATCTAAAAACACAGATGAAAATTCAGGAAAAATTGTGAAAACTACTTTTTACTTGGTAAAACTCCCTGCCACATTTCCCCAAGATAGCCACCAAGAGTTGCTATTGCAGTATAAAGAGGGAACATTATGAGAAGAAGAAAAACCATATAACTTCCATTGCTTCCAAAGAAAAATACGTTCCTGAGAACAAGGAAGATCATAACAAATACACCTGCAGCCAAAGATTCCTTTATTGTAATGCCAGGACTCAGCCGGCTTGAAATCAGACCACCAACAAAAAACGCCAGCATTTCAAGAATAAACAAACCCCAGAACGGAAAACTGAGCATCTGCATTCTTTTCTCTTCTTTTGTAATGGAATTAAGTCTTTTTATCAGATCTTCAATGGGAAGTTTCATTTTATCTTTGAACTCATCAACAAGATCTATCGGCTTTTTGATATCTGATTTCAGATATTTACCAAGCACATCCAATCCTGTTTCTGTATAAAAAAGATACCAAGGGCTCGATATACTTGAATAAAATACTCCACGATCTTTATCGAGAACTTTACCATTCTCAAATTTAACTTCTACTGTATAGAAACCTTCCTTTTCACAAACCGGTGGTTTGAATGATACTGTTTCTTCAGGAAGCACCTTGTATCTTATAAAGTCAATGCCAAGAACCTTACTTGAAACAGGCCTTCTGACCATAGTTTCATTATGTATTACAGGTACTGTTTTCCCACATATCTTTACCGCAGTTGCTGCAGCACCTATAAATTCCTCGTTTCCCATAGTTCTGATGGAAAGAGACATAGGTTCATCACTGGGGGATAGAACCCATTCAGGGGTAAGACCGATAATTCCAGGTTCATCCAATCTGGACGATTCTGGAGCTCTCATGAAGGAGAGATCCATTCCGGAATATTTAAAAAGGAATATGGACAGAGTTGACAGAATAAAAATTATTCCAGCTCCAACTAGAACCCACTTGAACGCAAAACTGGCACCTATTGTTTCAGCCATAACCTCCATCTCGTCACCAACGGGTAAAACCTTGCCGCATTCAGTGCAAAAAGGTATCTGACCTGTATTGGAATGGCTACAATAAGGGCATTTTATCTGACTCATATTTCACTCCTGAAAAGATCGCACAAAACGACCCCGACCGCCCAGTTTTTCAACTGGTAATTAAGTCTGAATTACGAATAACCACGATAGTTATCTTTTTTTTGATAAAAATCAAGTGGACATCTTAAACATTTATTATCGTTTTCCTGCCATGGCTCTGTCTAGTGCTGATGGTTGCTGTCATCAACAGTTCCTTATCGGCAAATCCCTATAAAACGTGAACAAGTGTTTACTCGTATATCACTGTTTTTTCTGCTATGTACTTAAGAGCAGAGCAATACATGCAGTGAACTGTTATTATCGTCAGTTGCTCTAAAACTATAATGAAAAAGATTCTAATAATCACAGGAATAACTACTGTTTTGATGGTTACTGCACTTTTTTTTGCAGCAACTCCGGTTATTACCTGGAGAGTTGAAAAATCCTACAACAGCTCACACGATCATACTCTTAAAATAAAGGATCTGAATCTTTTCAACGAAAAGTGTAAAGAATTTCAACTTACCGATAAGCAGGGTTTTTTAACAGCAAGAGGACATAATATAAAATTTAAAACCAACTATCTGAATTTTATTTTCGGAACACCCGAGTTCAAATATTTTTCAATTGGTAATCTGGAGATATTCAGTAAACTGGTACCGGGGAGTTATATCCCTTCAAATTTTTTATCTGCAATTCAAAGAAATGATAAAAACAGGGATCAGATATCTGTCGGGAATCTGAATGTAAAAGGAATATTTCATTACCCATCAACAAAGTATTCTTCCCCATTAAAGATCCAATGGAAACTCACTGGAAATGTGGAGCCATCAGTCTCAAATTATAGAATTATTTTAGAAAAACATACATTTCCAGTACTTCCTCCAATTGGAAAATATTTCAATCTGAAAGAAATTGGACCACATGAGATCTCTGTTTCATTTTCCGGAAAAAAGATAAAAGGAGAAGTTATTTCATCCATTGGAAAATCAAACCTTAAGTGTAACGCTGATTTTGACAATGGTGCTCTCAATTCAATCAGAGGTACAATCACAAATATAAGGGCAATTCTCCCCACTCAATTCAGTAACTTTATCAGGGAGATTCCTGAAATCACCATCTGGAAGAAAGATGATATTGAATATTCCTCAAAAGGAATTAAAGTTAATGATATACCAGGTGTTTTTTCTGTCTCAGGGAAAATAAAAAAGGGGTTTCCAGTTCAGGCAGCCTATACTGACAGAAATATTTCCGTTAGTATTTCAGGAAATACATTTCCACTATTAAAAATGGATGGTTCCTTTAAAACTCAAAAATTCAGGTTTGCTGAATCCTCCAAAGGTAATTTTAGGATTATTGGATTACCAAGAAGGTTCATACAATTCACATTAAACGTTACCTCAAGGCTGAATTTTCCAGTTTCTTCAGAGGATATCAGCATCAGTATTTCTTCAACAAAAACACTGCTTGACAGATTTAATATTGTTCCAGTGAAAATCACCGCAGAAAGTGACAATACAAAACTATCTGCAGATGGAAAAATTTCCAAAAATGGTCCAGAAATTAAACTCAGAATTGAACTGAAAAAAAACCTGTTTTCAAACAGCATCATTTTTTCCAGTGCAGTGACGAAAGGAAACGTCTCTGGAACATGGCAAAAACCTGTGTATTCAGGAGATCTTAGAATCAATAATCTGACTTATAGCGGCATGAACGGAACATTCATAGGGCATGTTATTTATAAGGATAACAAAATAAAAATTAACGGAAAACTTCAATCCCCAATGGGCATACTGACAATTAACTATCAACAGAATGTTTTATCCGGAAACTATCAGGCAAACGGAAACGGAGAACATATCCAACTAAGGCATAAATGGATCAGAGCTACAGGCAATCTCAATTTTTTTATTAGGAATGGACTCTGGGATTTGACAATAAGCTCAGACAATGCCCACTCTGATACAATCACCCTTGGAAACTCAAAAGTGACTGCCAGCGGAAATCTGGCTGGAATAACTAAAATCAATGCTGATATAAAAGGAAAAAGCCACAGTCTCCAAGGCAGGTGGAAACAATCTGATAAACTCTTTAAATTAAAAATTATTTTAAATAATTATAATTTTGTGCACACTTACAAAAATTATAAAATCAGTGGACTTATTACCTCCAACCTTTATGCTTTTTTAAAAACTGGAAAGTTCACTTCATTGAGTGATTTCCTTAAAAATATCAAAAAAATAAAAGGTTCTTTTACAATAAGGGGTCTCACCCTTCCTTTCTATGGAAATGTCGGTGACATCAATATAAATTTGAATGAAACAACTACGGGTTCAGACTTCAATGGAAAAATAGGAAACAAACTTTACATTAAGGGGACCTTGTCATCCGGATATTTAAGTGGACAAGTTACAATTTATGGTATGGGAATGGAATCCCACCTCAATAAAAAACTGCAGAAATTGCTATCCATAAACACAAGAGGAAAGGTTTCATTTTCTTATAGCAAAGACAGACTGGATCTTCGTGCAGTACTGTCCGGATTTCTGCTAAGATTAAAAAAATCACGGTTTATGGAGTCAAATGTAACAATAAGGAATCATGGCAACATTGTTGTAACGTTAAAAAAAGGACTAATGCATATCGAGTCAGGGAAATTTCAAATAGCTGAAAATCTTTTTGAACTCGCCGGAATTTTTTCAGAGAAAAAACTCGACGTATTTTTAAAGGGAACGATGGACATCTCTCTTTTCAACCCTTGGCTACCCGATGCAATAAAAAATCTCCATGGAACAGGCAAATTTTCAGGTACTCTCAAAGGAAAATGGTCCAATCCAGTTGTATTTTTTTCCGCCAATTTACCTGTGGGGTGGATGACTACTAATAAGGACGGACAGAAAATCTCACTCAAAAATACTGTAATATCCTTATCTCCTTCCCTTTTGACTTTAAAAACAGGTGTAAGGGATCAGCGTGGAGGTACACTTTTTGCGGAGGGAAAGGCTTTTCTCAAAAAATACAGAATAATTAATTTCAACTCAACCATCCATGGAAGACTTGATGGAAGTTTGCTTTCAGGCTTTTTCCCTGAGGAAATAAGTGAAAGCAGCGGATTCGCCAGAATTTCGATGAACATTTCAGGACTGATGGATAAACCTGATATTTCAGGGTCCTTAAAGCCTGAGAATCTGGAGATAAAAGTCAGAGGATTCAATTCATCCTTCATTTTAAAGAAGGGAAGTATTCAAATCAACTCAGGCTTAATGACATTTATGGATCTTGGCGGTTCCTACGATGGTGGAGAACTGACTGCAAACGGGACAGTTGGACTACTTCCCTCCCTGAGTGTGGAACTCTCTGTTAAAGGAAGTAATATTCCATTTTCCAAAAGGGAAGTATTTCATGTGGAGGCAAATCCATCCATATTTATTAAAGGAGTGCCTGACAATATGGAAATTTCCGGCAGAGTTGACATTGTCAACGGGAAATATCGTCAGAACTTTGATATAGTTAAACACATCATCACTGCCAAAAGGTATTCTGAATCCTCCAGAAATATATGGAATACCATCCCATGGACAGGAGACATCAGACTAAATCTGAGTCTTCACAACTCCGGAGATTTTTCAGTTGCCAATAATATAGCAAATCTCCAACTGGATGGTGCACTTGCTCTCGAAGGTACACTGAAAACTCCTAAACTGAAGGGAAGAGTCTCCATTAACAGCGGGACATTTAAAATACCTTTTCTGAGAGGTGTTTATGAAGTGGAGACGGGAAGTGTTGATTTTGACAAAACCCGAAACCCTTTTCTTAAATTATCAGGCACAACATCGATAGAGGACAATTTTGGCGATGAAATAATGATTAAACTCAATATGAACGGTCCTCTGGACAGAATTTTTTTCAACCTCACCAGTATACCGGATATGGATCAGGGACAGATACTAATGCTTCTCGCATCAGGTAAGACAACTCAGGAACTAAGAAAACAGTACCATGGCGATCCCAAATCCGGGACTGGAACGGCTTCAGTAAATTACAATCCAGTGGAAATGTATGATCAACCGATAAAACAGATTACAGGTGATTTCCTTTCAACTCTGGTTGAAAATCCGATAAAAATGGTTACAAAGCTTGATGCTGTCCGGTTTGAACTGGGCAGTGACAGTTTCCAGGTAAAACTTACTAAAAAGTTTCTTAAACGAATATCACTTAAAAGTGAGGTGGAAGTAGGGTTTCTCGGGAAAAACCGTCAGGAGGGTACTTTCGAGGTAAAACTACATGATAGGGTGTCCCTTGATTCAAAGGTTCGAAGATATATACCTGATATAAACACATATGAATATGAAGAACCCCTCAAGGCCCGGATAGAATTAAAATATAAAATCAGATTCAGAGGTGGAATAAGGGATATTCTTGGTTACTGACGCACTTCTATTGATCTTTAGAATTACTTGTGTATTGTCATGGTACAAAAGGAGTTTCAGATGGAGAAAAAAGAAAAATTAGCAATCTGTAAAGTTGTCTGTCAGGCTATACTAATTGATGGTTTTCTAACAGATAAGGAAAGAGCTTATCTGGACGGAGTAATGGATAAATACCAACTGGATCCCGATGATAAAAAAGAAGTTATGAGAAGAAACATTGATGATGATGTTACTGAACTGGCTTCCGACATAGAATCTGATGAAGCAAAAAAACTCGTGATTATTGAAATGGCCAGAGCAATATCCAGCGACGGTGATCTTGCTAAATCCGAAAGAAGACTAATCACAAAAGTAAGTAAGAAATTAGGTTTCAATCAGGAACAGTTTGAAAATATTCTTTCAGAAGAAAATATTATATCCAGATAACTCAACATTCCAGTTAAATTTGAAAACTAAATCACCACAATCAGTTGTGTGTTCTTTCTTCAGTTTGTGACCTCCCTCCATGATATTTGATACAAACCATCGAAATCTCAGATAATAAACACCTTTAATAAATCTAATTTTCTAATTTTTTCTACCGATATACCATCTGGATTAATAAAATTATAATTGTAACTTTTATCGGAGCGCTAATGACTTCAAGTATGCAACCTGAAATAGCAAAGTTAATTGAAGAACTTGCAACTGCTTCAATGCTCTCTGAGTGGACTGATAACAACTTTTACAAAGATCTGTTATCCAACTTGCCTTCACTTGAAGCACTTGCAACATCCTATCCGGGGGCAGAAAAAATATGTAAGGAAATAGAACAGATTGCAAAAATAGGTTTATCCGAGCCTGATGAAACCTTCCCCGGAAAATTATCTGACCTTTTTTCACAGTTCCTGGAACTTGAGAACTCTGTTCAAAAAACTCGCAATAATGAATTTCAACTTCCTCCCTGGGTTGATGAACCAACATTCAAGGATTTTCTGTCTAATCAACGAACAGTTCTTGATGATATTGAATCACTACTGCTACAGCTTGAAAAGGGTGATTTAAGTATACTTCAAATTCTAAAAGGTCTTTTTCACACTATGAAAGGGGAAAGCGGCGTTTTAAATCTTCTGGATATTCAGGAACTTTGCCATAAATGTGAAGATATTATGATTGAGTGGAAGCAGGGGGATAGCGGGATAGAAATTCTGTTTCAGGCATGTGACTGGTTCAGAGAAGCAAACAGCTCATATGAAAATTTTAAAATCCCCGGTGTTTCCCACAGATCGATTCTTGAACAGATAGAAAATTTTTCGCAAAATTCACAGGCTGAAAAAGTTGCTGATGAGCCACAAAACAATACTGACCTGGAAAATACATCCCAGACACCCAGTGATGCTGTAGATAGCGAGTTTACCAATACAACACCAGTGAAACCTGATGAATCTGCTGAAGCTTCAACTGAATCAAATCAGGGGAAAGTTGTTCTCATTCCTGGGTTTATAGATTTTACGGAACTTTCGAGAGAGTATGAAATTCCTGACTTTGCTTCCCTTGAGCCTGACTGGGATGCTGAAACTACAGAAATGCTGGGGGAGTTCATCAATGAAGGAGAAGAAGGACTTACTCGCGTTGATGAAATTCTGATGAACTCCGAAAGTGATGGTCTGGGAGAAACTCTAATAAATGATCTCTTCAGAGTTTTCCATACTATTAAAGGAGTAGCCGGATTTTTAGAACTTAAGGAGATCGAAAAACTTGCTCATACAACTGAAACTCTTCTTAATATGGGAAGAAAGGGTGAGATTGAAATTATAGGATGTCGTCTGGATCTTATCTTTGACAGTACTGAACTGATGAGAAAAATGATTACATCAATCCGGATAGGTATTGAAACCGGAAAAACAATCAGTCCCCAAAAACCTCTCAAGGAACATCTGGTAAAACTTAATCTTGCCATAGACGGTCGTATAACAGATTGTCATGAGATGACAGCAAAAGAAGGTGATCGTATTGGCGAAATTCTTGTTAACAATAAAGTTGTCAGTGAATCAGTTGTTAATGGAACCCTGACAGATCTAAAAAGCGGACAGAAGCTTGGTGCAGCTCTTGTTGAAAAGGGGCATGTAAAGCCAAAAGAAGTAGCAAAAGCATTAAAAATTCAAAGAAAAGTGACCGGGGAATTAAAAACTGTAAAAGATATAAAGGCCACAGTCCCTGAGGTTACCTCTGTGGAAAAACATTCCAGTGAAGACACTCATGACAAATCTCCTGTTGAACAAAACCAGGTGGATTCCTCAAAAACGGAAGAGGCAAAAGCCACCACGGATAAAAAGGCAACAAAACTCAAGGAAACTGTGAAAATTGACCTTGAAAAAGTTGATAACCTTGTTGAAATGATAGGAGAACTTGTAATTGTAGAGTCCATGGTTACAAATGCTCCGGAAATAATAGGAATTTCAAGTCTTAAGGTTAGGAATTATATAAATCAGTTAAATAAAATAACCAGAGATCTTCAGAGTGTCTCGATGATGATGAGAATGGTTCCTGTTAAGGGGGTTTTCCAGAAGATGGCTAGAATGGTTAGGGATCTCAGCCGTAAAAGTGGAAAAAGCATTGCATTTGAACAGAAAGGTGAAACAACGGAAATAGATAGAAATATTGTTGAATATCTTGGAGATCCTCTTGTTCATATGATTAGAAACAGTGTAGATCATGGAATTGAATCCAAAGAGGACAGAATCGCCTCAGGAAAAAATCCCACAGGAAAAATCACATTAAGTGCTTATCATGAAGGTGGAAAAATAATCATTGAAATCGGTGACGATGGAAAAGGTCTGAATAAAGAGGCTATTCTATCCAAGGCAATGAGGCAGGGACTTATAAATTCAGAAGATCGTCTGAATGAATCGGATATATACAATCTTATTTTCGCTCCAGGATTCTCAACGGCTAAACAGGTTACGGAAATTTCCGGCCGTGGAGTGGGAATGGATGTAGTAAAGAGAAATATTGAGAGTCTGCGCGGAAAGGTTCTTATCAGCACATCACCCGGTGAAGGGACAGTATTTAAAATTGTACTTCCCATGACCACTGCCATCATTGACGGAATGCTTGTTGAGTGTGGAAATGAACAGTACATTATACCGACACTGTCCATTATCAATTCACTTAAACCTGAAAAAAATATGCTTTCCAGACTGGGTAACGGCGCCGAAATTATTAATGTCAGAGGAGAAGTGCTGCTTCTGGTGAGACTTTCTGAAATATTTTCAATAGATGGAGCTGAAAGTGATCCTGTAAAGGCTTTGGTTATAATACTGGAAACATATGGGCAAAAAATTGGCCTGCTTGTGGACAATATTTTAAAGCAGCAGCAGGTAGTTATTAAAACGGTTGGAGATGAAGTAAAAAAACAGGACTTCTTTACAGGTGGAGCAATTTTATCCGATGGTAAAGTAGGTCTGATACTGAATATTGAAGAAATTGTTAATCAGTCAAGATCCGGAAGCAGAAGAATCCGGGAGGGAGTATGATGATGTCTGAAGAAAATACAGCAAATATTTCGCACGAAACTGAATCATTCAAAGAAACAGCAATGAAACTGAAAGGCAAGTACATGACCTTTAAACTTGCAGATGAAGAGTATGGACTCCAGATTCTGAAAGTTCGTGAAATAATTGGTATGCTGGATATCACACCTGTTCCAAAATCGGAAGAATATATAAAAGGGGTGATCAACCTGAGAGGTAAAGTTATCCCCGTTGTGGATCTTCGTATGAAATTTGGTATGGAAAAAACTGTCCGAACTGATCAGACAGTAATCATAGTGGTACAAGTAATAAAGGATGGCGCTGATTCAACCATGGGTATTCTGGTTGACGAGGTTCTCGAAGTGCTCTCAATAGAGGGTAGTCAGATAGAACCTCCTCCTCAGATGAATGATGATGCAAATACATCCAACTTCATTTTAGGTGTCGGGAAAAGCGGAAAAAAAGTAATATTCCTTCTGGATATAGACAAGGTACTTGCGAAATAGGAATTAACTTCACAGAAGTTGAGGAAATCATGGTATCCGATAGAGAATCGGCCCTTGGCAGAAAAACATTTGAAGCACTCAGAGAGATCGCATATTCTCAGGCTGGAATTCATCTGAATGATAAGAAGAAAGCTCTGGTTTCCAGCAGGATAGCAAAACGTCTCAGGGAACTGCAGTTGTCATCTCCTGAGGATTATCTGAATTTTCTAAAACTTGATTCATCCGGAGAAGAACTGGTTAATTTTATAAATGCCATAAGCACTAATTACACATATTTTTTCAGAGAAGATGATCATTTCGAGATAATGGAAAAATATTTTATCAAATGGCTTGACGAACATCAGAGCAGATTCAGATTCTGGTGTGCAGCAAGCGCAACGGGTGAAGAGCCCTATTCGATAATTCTCAAACTTATGAAATTTTTAAATCAGGGAAATATTGATTTCAAACTTCTGGCTACAGATATTTCAACAAAAGCTCTGGATGCTGCAAAAGCAGGAGTTTATCCATTGGATAAGCTCAAAACAATTCCTCCCGAATACAGAATTCAGTACACTCAGAAAATTAATTCTGAGGCTGGGCATTTTACATTTAAAAATCAGGTTAAAAATAAAATAGTTTTTAAGAGATTAAATCTGTCCAGACCTCCCTTTCCAATGAAAGGACCACTGGATCTGGTGTTTTGCAGAAATGTAATGATCTATTTTGATAACTCAGTGCGTCAGAATCTGATTTCCAACATAGAATCTCTTTTAAAACCAGGTGGACTTCTTATTACAGGACACAGCGAAACACTAAGAAGCATTGATACAGAAATGATTGCATTGACACCTTCAGTTTACCTGAAACCTTACGCCGGTGACCATTATGAGTAGTATAACCGTTCAGATAGCTGATTATAAGGTATCTTCATCTCCTGAAGACACAATAATAACTTATGCTCTTGGAAGTTGTATTGCTGTGATACTATATGACCCAGTATCTAAAGTTGGAGGAATGATACATTACATGCTCCCACTTTCCAAGACATCCCCGGAAAAAGCTGCTGTGAAACCGGCGATGTTTGCTGACACCGGTATTCCACTGCTTTTTCAGGAATTTTATAAAGCCGGGGGGAATAAGAATACTATGACAATCAGAGTTACAGGTGGAGGAAAGCTTTATGAAGATAACGGTACTTTTGATATTGGGAAGAGAAACTACACAATTTTGAGAAAAATGCTCTGGAAGAATGGATATTCAATTCTTGCGGAAGATGTAGGAGATTCCAAAAGCAGGACAGCAAAACTTGAAATCAGTACAGGTAAACTCCTGGTTAAATCCAGAGGAGAGGAAATTGAATTATGATTTCCAGAGATGATATAACACGAAATATTGAATCCTTACCGGCGTTCAGCCAGACAAGCCTTAAACTTTCTCACATTCTTCAAAAGCCTGACTTCAGTCTAAGTGAATTTGAAGAAACCATAAGTTACGATCCCTCTCTGGTTGCAAATCTTTTAAAGCTTGCAAATTCCAGTTATTTTGGAATTCCACGGAAAATCAACAACATCAAGCTTGCAATAAATCTTCTGGGTGCAAAACGGGTTTTTGAAGCGGCAATTGCAAATGAACTGGGAAAGATACTGCCACCTGTTTTGAAAGGATATCAGATAAGTTCCACTGATTTCTGGAAACACTGTGCTGCAGTTGCAATAATTGCAACCAATATCGCAAAGGAAAAAGACCACTCAGCTGAAATGATATTCACTGCTGGTCTTTTGCATGATCTTGGAAAGCTTGTTGTTTCAACTTACCTTGAACAAAATCCCAGTCAAATGACTCAACTTATTGAAACAAATCTGACAGAAACAGAGGTTGAACAAAAGATGCTTGGGATAGATCACTGTGAAGTTGGAGAACTTATCTGCAAAAAATGGAAACTGACCTCGGACATATCCGAAGTGAATCGTTACCACCATAATCCTGAGGATACTGTGGATGAGTCTTCAAGAAACATAGTGGCGATGGTTCACATAGCTGATTCACTCTCACATACCATGGGAATGGGATCTGATGTGGCCGAACTGATGAGAAGTGTCAGTCCCTGGGCGCTGGCGAGATTCAATATGAAAACACATGATCTGGAAAGACTGGCCAGTGAAAGTCTGGATGATATACTTGAACTTTCTGAAATATTTAATGAGATACGGAGTAAATAATGGCATATCGAGTTCTCATTGTGGATGATTCTGAAATCATCAGAAATATTATCAAAAAGGCAATCAACATAAGTGGTGTGGAAGTTGAGAAATATTTTGAAGCACCAAATGGTAGTGAAGCATTGAATCTACTGTTATCCGAGTGGGTTGACATAGTGTTTACTGACTTGAATATGCCTGTAATGAACGGTTTTGAACTGGTGGACAACATGAACACACAGGATCTGCTTAAGGATATTCCTGTTATTGTGGTTTCTTCAGAACAGAGCAGCATGAAAATTGAAGACTTACTGAGTAAGGGGGTGAGAGAGTACATCAAAAAGCCATTCAGACCAGAGCATTTTAAGACTATTTTCCAGAAGGTTCTAGGAGGATAAAATGCTTAATAAAATAAATGACACTATACTTTTCGAAGCAGTTTCACAGGTTTTTGAAGAGGCCGTCTTTGCACTGCTGGAAAAAAGTGAAGATGAAATTTCATGGGATCCGGATACAATGATAGCTTCAATGAACTTTAAAGGACCATTAAGTGGTGTGCTTTATCTTTGCGTTCCTGAAGAATATTCCATCGAAATAGCTGCAAATCTACTGGGACTTGAACCCGATAACGAAGAGCTTGAAGAAAAAAAATCCGGAGCTATCAAAGAGTTGCTGAATATGGTGGTTGGAATATTTATTAATAAAGTTTATGGGGAATCTCAGGCTTACCATCTGGGTATTCCTTCAATGATTGAACTTAGCCAGAGTGAATTTTCAAAAATTCTTTCAAATTCTCAGGCAAAAGTTTTATGTCTCGATGATTTTGATAACACTTTTTCCTTAATGGCTGTGGTAAAATGACAGATACGGTAAATGTACTGATTGTCGATGACAGTGCCCTTGTCAGAAGTATTCTTGCAAAGGAGCTTAATGGCCGGGATGGAATTCGGGTTGTGGGAACAGCCCCGGATCCCTATAAGGCAAGAGAGCTCATCGTACAGTTAAAGCCTGATGTAATTACACTGGATATTGAAATGCCAAGAATGGATGGAATCACATTCCTTAGAAAACTTATGAAGCATTTCCCGATTCCGGTCATAATTGTGTCAAGCCTCACTCAGAAGGGTTCCGAAATTGCGGTTCAGGCACTTCATTTTGGTGCAGTGGAAGTACTTGCAAAACCAGGAGAAGCCTACAGTGTAGGTGAACTGAGTGAGATCCTGAGTAAAACAATAGTCGCAGCTGCCGGGGTCAATGTAAAAAAGCATCTAAATTCCAGTGAGGCTGTTATCACCAAAGTGAATGCACTTGCAAAAACAACAAATAAAATTCTTGCAATTGGCTCATCCACAGGAGGAACCACAGCGCTGGATAAAATTCTTCGTCAGCTGCCACATAATATTCCCGGAACCATTATCACCCAGCATATGCCTCCCGGTTTTACAAAAGCCTTTGCCAATCGCCTGGATGAAGTATGTGAAATGAATATCAAAGAGGCTGAAACCGGCGACAGTGTGGTTCCAGGGCAGGTTTTGATCGCTCCGGGTGATAGACACTTGGTACTTAAACGTTCAGGTGCACGATATTATGTTGAGTGTATGTCTGGTCCACGAGTCAACAATCACAGACCAAGTGTGGACATTATGTTCAAGTCTGTTTCACGAACGGCTGGAAAAAATGCTGTTGGTCTCATTCTTACAGGCATGGGTTCTGATGGAGCCAATGGCCTTCTTGACATGAAGTCAGCCGGATCACATACCATTGCCCAGAATGAGGAAAGTTGTGTGGTTTACGGCATGCCACGGGCTGCTATAGAACTTGGTGCAGCAGAACACATTGTTCACCTGGACAAAATACCATCAAGGTTAATCAGTCTGTTTTGATGTTGATTTCAAGTCCACTGTCTTGGTCATCAGAAGCCTTCTTTGCAAATATGTGTATAATATTTTACAGGGAAAATTCTATAGCACTGTAATAACTCTCCCTTCCAGCACCCTAACATGATGTTTAACTTTCCTGCTGGTACAGGATAAATCTGTTTTTCTACAATATGTTACGCGTCTAAAAATGAATGTTTACAAAAAACTGAAAAAACAATTTCTATTTGAGATTGATTCAAATTTGTTTAAGGGTTACGATAACTGCCATGTTTAGTATTGTAGACTTTAGAAACCTTCAACATTGATTGGCAAGAGAGAGGTCATGATAAAGGAAATCAAGACGTTAGCCGCTAGTTTATTAAGGTCCCCTTCTGATTCAGATTTACTGGAAGAGTTTTCCAGCAGTTTCCGTGAAACTGAGTCTTCAGGAAATGAAAAAACCGATTTCATTTTGAAATATTACCAGAAAGCTGTTGCAGTCAGACTGTATATGCTCGGGTATGATTTGCTGAGAATCGGAATCGAAAATGATCCTGAAAATGTGCAACTGTTAAGAACGATGGCAGAATTACTGGATTCCCAATTATGGATGGGGAACGCTGCACTCGAAACCTATCAGAAACTGGCTTCCCTTGAACCATCAGATGAGGAATCTGTTGATCGGGCTCAAAGTCTGGAACTTGAATCAGAGAACTGGGAAAAACTGCTGGAAAAGTATCTCAGTGAAGCTGATGGAAGTACAGAGCCGGAATTAATAGGGCATATGTATTACAGAGCTGCTGAAGTTGCAGCGAAATACAGTGAAGACCCGTCCATGGTGGAGGAGCTTTTAATAAAAGCTCACGATGCGGACCCGGAGAATCCGGATATAACTGTTCATCTGGAACATTACTACAGAATTTCCGGCAAATATGAGGATCTGATCTCCCTGCTCGAAGGCAAACTAAATTCAATTGAAGAGCCTCAGGAAAAATTAACATATCTTCTTGAACTGAGTAAACTGTACATTGAAAAGACAGACACCCCTGAAAAATCTGAAGGATTCCTTTTGACTGCACTTGAGGTAGTACCTGGTGATGAAGCTGCAAAGAGTCTTCTTGTTGAAGCATTTACTGTTCAGGAAAAATGGGAGGATCTCATTGCATTTTATGAGTTTGAAATTAAAAACTCACGTTCTCAGGATATCGGAAATTACATCCAACTGGGAATGCTCTGGTGGAAAAAAGTTGGAGATCTTGACAGTGCCGAGCAGTATTTCCAGCGTGTTATGATGGCAGAACCCGACTCACCTCTGGTTCTTAATTTCTATGGAGAGTTTTACACTTCAAAAGGTGATGTTCTCAGACATATTGCTATGCTGCAGAAAGCAATGAGAACAGTTAAAAATGATGAAAACAGGACTTTTGAACTGGCTAGAAAAATTTCTGAGGTTGCCAGAGAATCCAACCCGGAGAAAGCCATTGAAGTCTGGAAGAAAATTTACAAATCCAATCCCGATTCAACTGAAGCCATTGAAGCTCTTAAGGAACTCTATGAATCAACTGAGAAATGGAACCTTTTGCTTGAACTTTACAAGGATGAGGAACACCGCCTGAGCAAGGATGATGATGCAGGCAAAATTACTGTGCTTTTTAAAATGGCTGAGCTTATCGAAGATAAAATGAAAGTTGATGCTATGGTTGTAAGCGTTTACAACCAGATTCTTAAGCTTGACCCGGAAAACTCAAGAGCACTCGATAATCTCGTTGAAAAATATGAAGCAATGAATCGATGGAAAGAGGTTGTAAGCATATACCAGCAAAAACTTGATTCTGAAGAGAATGATCATGCAAAAATCAAGTTTTTGAAAAAAATTGCCACCCTGTGGAACGATCGCCTTTCAAATCCAAATAAAGCGGCAGAACCTCTGGAAAATGTTCTTGCTATTGATCCTACCGATCGTGAGGTTATTGAGCAGCTTAAGGATATTTATGAAAAAAGAAGGAACTGGAAGGGTCTTTTCGATCTTAAGATGATGGAACTGAACATGGTTTCCGATTCAGAGAAAATGCCTCTTTTGGTTGAAGTTGCAAAATTTGCTCAACAACCCCTTGGAAATCTTAAACTCGCAATTGAATCCTGGAACCTGGTACTCGAAGAAGATCCTCATGATATTGATGCAATGGAGAACCTTATTTTCCTTTACGAGAGGGAAAAACGTTATGGTGCTCTGGTTGAAATGCTTCGTAGAAAAATAAGTCTTTCAACTGATGATGAAGCACTTCCTCTGCTTGAAAAAGCAGGAGCTCTTATCACAGACAAAATTGGAAATCTCGGAAGTCTGGCCATGGAAATCTGGCAGACAGTAAACGATTTCAACCCCAACCATCCAAAAGCAATTAAAATACTGAAAGAGCTGTACGCTGCAAACAAAAACTGGGAAAAACTGGAACATCTGTTCTCTCAGAAAGAAAACTGGACCGGATATATTGAAACTCTTTCAGGCTGTGCCGATTCCACAGATGATACTGAAGAAAAAATTTCTCTTCTATTTAAAGTATCCAGTATATACATCAATCAGTTGGAGAAGCCAGATAGAGCAGTAAAACCATTTGAAAAAATACTTGAAACTGATCCAGCCAACAGGGAAGCTGCACAGCAACTTCTCCCAATATACGAAAACGCCGGCAAATGGCCTCTTGCTGCTAGCATGTATGAAATTCTGGCTGAAAATGTAGATGACATTGATGAAAAACTTCAATGGATGGACAAATTAATCGGCCTTTATACTCAGAATCTGAGTTCACCCGAAAAAGCCTTCGATATCTCATGCAGGGCATTCCGAATTAAACCGAATGATAAAGCTCTGGCATCTCAGATAGAGACTTTTGCCGGGGAAGCAGGATTATGGAGAGAAGCTTCCGATGTTTTCGCTGAATCTTCAGAGGAATTATCCGGAGAAAATCAAATTGATATATTATCCAGACTGGCTCGTATCCAAGTTGAGGAATTAACTGAGTTCGAAACGGGAGAGACTACATGGAAAAAAGTTCTGGATCTTGATCCTAAAAGCCCTGTGGCACTTTCAGGACTTGGTACTATTTATGAGTTCAGGGAAGACTGGAATGCCCTTATAGATATACTCAAACTTCAACTGGAAATATTATCTGACTCCGGGTATCTCACAAGTGCCCGACACAAAATGGCTGAAATATATGAGACCCAGTTGGATAGAAAAAATGATGCAATTGTTCTTTACAAAGAGATTCTCTCAGATGATGAAATGAATCTTAAGGCTCTTTCAGCCCTCGACAGACTGTATCTTGAAACAGAAAAGTGGGACGAGCTTTCTGCAATACTGGACACAAGGTTAACCCTTACTAATGATGACTCTCCTGATCAGACTGATCTTAGATACAGAGTTGGGACTCTGAAGTTCGAACATCTGAATGAAAAAGATGAAGCCATGGAGCAGTTTGCTCTTATAATGGAGAATACATCACCTGCACATGGAGAAACAGTTCAGGGCCTGATGAAAATACTTCTGGGAGATGGAGAAAAATCCTTCAGATTGAAATCAGCTAGGCTTTTAGCTCCACACTTCAGTGAAAACAATAATTGGGAAGACTATTCTCAGGCGCTGGAAGTTATAGCTGAGTTTGAAGATGAACTTCAGGAAAAGCTTGATCACTACAGAGAACTGCTAAGTGTTGTAACCAGAAAAGTTGGAGATACAGGAAAAGGGTTTGAAATTGCATGTACCTTATTCAAGCTGGATCCATTATCTGAAGATACCAGACAGGAGCTCAGAAGTCTTTCCAGACTGGATGACAGACTTGAGGATCTGAAAGACCTCTATCTTGAATTTATTGTCTCTGAGATCGAGAATTTAAGACTTGAACTTGCATGGGAAATTGCTCTCCTTGAAGAAGAAGACAGAGATGATAGAACAGAAGCTGAAAAGTACTATTTGATAGTTCTTGAAGAAAATCCTCTTCATGAAGGAGCATTTCTTGCTTTGGAGAGACTTTACAGTTCCTCTGACAGGTGGGAAGAACTCAGAAAATTATACAGTTCAACAATTGATGCTCAGGATGATATTGAACTAAAGAAAGAGCTGGTACTTAAGCTTTCACATCTGAATGAGAACATGCTGACTGATATTCCTGCAGCTATAAAATCCTATTCAACTCTTCGCGAACTTGAAGGGGGTTCTCCCGAGGCTTTTGAGAGTCTCGTGAGACTATATGAATTATCGGATGATTGGGAAAGCCTTGCGAGAATTTACGAAGAAGATTTTGCGTATCAGGAAACTCCTGAACAGCAGATAAGATATCTTTATTCAAGGGCCGATATCCTTCTCCATAAGCTTAACAGAAATATGGAAGCTGTAGAAATAGTCAGGGATATACTAAATATCAGAAAAGATCATGAGAATACCAGAAAACTGCTGCTTGAAATGCTTGATATTCCTGAAACCCGACAGGAAAGCTCAGTTATCCTTAGTGAATTATATGAGCAGGACAGCGATTATGAAAGTCTTGTTCATATGTATGAAATTCAACTTGAATTTGCCACTGAAGATCATGATGCTGTTGAGATTTTGGCCCGTCAGGCAGATGTTCTCACAATTCAACTTGGAGACCCTGAAAAAGCCTTCAGTGCCCTTAGAAGGGCTCTGAAAAGAGAACCTGATAATGAGGAGGTAAGAGCCTCTATTGAGCAGTTAGCGATAGCAATCAATTCTTATGGCGAGCTAGTTGAAGTATGGAAAGATGCAATAAGTTCATCCAAAGATGAAGAAGGGCTGATTCTTTTCTATACAGAACGCATTGCCAGAATATATGAACGCCAGTTATCAGATATTGAAAACGCCATTTTATGGTATCGTAAACTACTTGATGCAGAAGGCGATACCGAGTATCAGGCAAAAGCCGCTCTTGCCCTCATAGATTTGTACTCAATGCAGTCTGAATGGATTGAGATTATAGATCTCAATAACAGACAGCTTTCGTGGGTTACAGAGGAGAACGAGCGTAAGAATATTTACAGAAGAATTGCTGCTCTTCAGGAAGATATGCTTGACGCTCCTGAAGATGCTGCCAGGGCGTACAATAGACTTCTTGAAGAATTCCCGGATGATAAGGATGCACTGGAAAGACTCGAATTCATATACAGCCGTATTGGAAAATGGGCTGAACTTGTTGATGTACTTTCAAAGAAGGTGGATTTTACTACAGACAGTGAAATAAGACACAGCTGCTACAGTAGAATTGCTATTCTCAGGGAAGAGAGCCTCAATGAAACCGAGGGTGCTGCTGAAGCATGGAACTCTATCCTTCTGGAAAATCCTGAAGATGGTGAAGCCCTCAGAAATCTCGCCAGACTTTATGAGAGTCTTGAAAGATGGGCAGATGTTTATGATCTGGTTGAGAGAGAACTTAATCTGACAACCGATCCCGACATGGCCCGAAGTCTTAAATACCGACTGGGGTATATCCTCCAGATTCATCTTGAGGAATCGGAAAGAGCAATAGAGAAATACCGTGATGTCCTTGAAGAGGATCCAGGCCACGACAAGGCAAAACTTGCTCTTGAAAGTATGCTTCAGGGGGATGAGTATCTTGCTCTCAGCGCCGCAGGAATCCTTGAAACAATTTATGACCTCGAAGACAATTTTGAAAAACTGACGGGCCTTTATGTTCTAAAGGCTGGATACAGTATGGATCCCAGGGAAAAAATAGACCTTTTCCTCAAAATAGCTCGTATCAAAGAGAATCAACTGGGTGAAGTAGTTGCAGCGTTCGGCTTTTATGGACAGGCATGTAAGGAAGCACTTTCGGATCCTGATCTCCCGGAAATTCTTTCTCAATTGCAAAGACTGGCTTCCATTGAAGGAAGATGGACAGATCTGGTGGAGTTGTACCGTTCAATCGGCGATGACATCATGGATATGAAAATTCAGGAGAATGTTTATCTGACAATAGCTGATGTTGCCCGCGATGCACTTAATGATCTAAAAGTTTCAAGACAGTATTACGAAAAGGTTCTTGAACAGTCTCCTGAAAATCTCCACGCCATGGATGCTCTGGAAAGAGTTTATGAAGATACTTCAGACTGGCAGGCTCTTCATGATATATACATCAGAAGAAGTGAACTGGTTGGTATAGCAGAAGATACAAAATTTGAAGTTCTTGTGAAAGCGGCTGAACTGTCTCATAAAAAACTCGAAGATCCTGAGCAGGCAGTAGAACATTTCAATGATATTTTACTTTTCAGACCTGATGATTCGGGAATTTTCCGTTCACTTGAGGGTCTTTATTTCGATCTCGAGAAATGGGAGGAACTCATTTCGCTTTATGAACAGCGAATCCGGTTTGTGGAGGATATCGAAGAAGCTGTTGAAATCAGATTTAACATGGGTGAAATCTTTATGGATTTTCTGGAAGACAGCGACAGAGCTATCGAATCCTTTAAAGCATCACTTGGTGGAAATCCATCATCAGAAGAAACCATTACCCGTCTTGAGAAATTCCTTGATGAGGAATATTACGCTCTGCAGGCTGCAGAAGTACTGGTTCCGATTTATGCAGCAAGACAGGTGTGGACTAAACTGATAAATGTATTTAGTCTCCAAAGAAATCTGGAGTCGGATCCAGAAATAAAATCATCCCTGACCAAGCGCATAGCTGATTTATATGAGTCTGTTCTTGAGGATCTTGAGCAGGCTTTTGTCTGGTATGGATATCTGCTTCAGGAAAAACCGGAAAACAGCAGTGTTCTGGACAGATTACTCAATTTAGCTGAACTTCTGGAAAAATGGGAAGAGATTTCAGTTGTACTTGCTAAAGTACTTGAAGAATCATACGGGGACAGTGAACACATTCTCAAAATATCAGAAGAACTGGCCAGAATCTATGCACGAAAACTTTCAAGAGTAGACAGTTCCATTGAGTGTTACAAACGTATCCTGAACGCGGACCGTTCCAGGGATGATATTTTCACGGAACTTGAACTTCTGTTGCTTGAAAATGAAAAATGGGATGTACTCTTGGAAGTTTACCGAGAAGTGGCTGACTCCTATTTCGATCCCACAAAGAAAAACCCCTATCTTTACAAGATTTGTGGTGTACTTGAAGATCGTCTTGAGAAAAATGATGAAGCCATCGAAGTTTTCCGTGAAATTATTGAGGGAGATCCTCAGGATCAGCGAGCTGTTGATTCACTCACCAGACTTTTCACAAAACTGGAAAAATGGGAGGATCTTGTTGAACACCTCACATATCAGGTTGATACAAGAACAGATGCGGATGATATTATTTCAATCAATCTGAGACTCAGTGAACTCTATTTTGAGAAACTTGGGGATCCCCAGAGTTCAGTTGATTGTCTGGAAAATATTCTCAGAGCAGACCCCTTAAACGAACGTGCCCTCACCTATCTCGAAAAACTTATAGCAAATGAGGATGTTAAGCTCAGGGTCGCCATCATACTTCTTCCCATATATCAGCAACTTGATCAATGGCAGCAGCTTGTCAAAGTATATGAAGTCCAGATTGAACTTTCAGATGATGATTTTCAGAGAATTTCTTATTTGAAAGAATGCTCGCTCATATATGATGAAAGAGCTAATGATCTCAATAAATCATTTAAGGCTCTTGCTAAGGCCTGGCAACTGGAAACCAGTGATGCACAGACACTGGAAAACATATATGGGTTAGCTCTTCGCTCTGGCAACTGGGCTGAACTTATTGAAGTCCTTCAGTCTGGAATTAAGGATAGCTATGATACAGAACTTCAGGTGAATGTTCTCATGCGTATTGCCAGAATCCAGAATGAAACACTTGAGGAAACTGAAAACGCAATTGCTTCATATCGAAGTGTACTTGAAATACGTGATGATCATCCTGAAGCATTGACTGAACTTTCTATTTTGTTAAGTGAATCAGAAAACTGGGAGGAACTCGCAGAAGTTCTGGATAAAAAATCTGAGATTCTCAGTGATCCGGAGTCAGCAGGAGAAACCCTCAGAAAACTTGCTAACCTCAGAATGGATATTCTGGAGGAAAATCAGAAGGCAATTGAAACCTGGCGTAAACTTCTTGATTTCATTCCAATGGATGAAGAAGCCCTTCGTGCTCTGGAAAAACTTTATGAACAATCAGAAATGTGGGATGAACTTCCTGATATTATCTCTAATCTGATGGATGTCAGTCCTGATGAACGAATAGAAAAGGCATTTAAACTTTCTGGTATTTATGAAGAGAAACTTGAAGATCTTTACGAAGCTACCAATGCCCTTAAATTAATCATTGAAGAGGTTCCTGATTCCAAAAAAGCACTCAATGATCTTTCCAGACTTTATAGAAAAGAAGAAAACTGGGCAGACCTAATCGATTGTCTTGACCGGATGATTAGTCTTGAAACTGAAGATACTGAACGAAATAAACTTATTTTCACCACAGCTCAGGTCCTGCATGATGAATTGAGTGATGTTACAGGGGCTCTTGAAAAATATCGTTTTATTCTTGATTTCAGTCCCAACTATCAGCCTGCACTTGATGCACTCGAGAAAATACTTGAGGAGGATGAGTATACTTCTAATGTAGCCTCTATCCTTGAACCACTTTATGTCTCACAGGATAATGATGAGGCTCTCATAAAACTATACAGCACTCTGATTGATCGCGATCTTGAGCAGACAGAGCTCTCAGGATACCTTGAAAATCTTGCCAAGCTTTATGAGAAATCCGGCAATCCCAAGGAAGCCTTCAAATTCTGGGGTAAGCTTTTCAAACTTCAACCTGGTGATCAGAATTCGGAACTTCAGTTGCAGAGAATTGCAACTGAAACCGAGCAATGGAATGATCTCACCGAAATTTATGAGAATATCACTGAAGATGTATACGATGAAGAACTGAAAACCAGACTTATGCTCACTGACAGCAGAATTCATGAGTTAAATATGGAAGATCTGGAAGGAGCTGTAAGTGTTCTGGAAAAACTTGTTGAATCCATTCCGCCTGATTTGAAAATCCTCAGGGAACTCGACAGACTTCTTGTTTCTACACAAAAATGGGAAAAGCTGTCTGAACTCCTCGATATGGAAGCAAATAGTGCATTTGAACCCGATGAAAAAGCAGTTTTCAATTATAGACTTGGTGACTTGAAACTAAACCAGCTTTCAGACCATCATGGAGCAATTGATTCTTTCCGTGCAGCTCTTGACTCTTCCCCTGGACATCCGGACAGTATCGCTGCTCTCGAAAAGATGATGAGTGGAGAAAAGGAATATCTCGTTGAAGTACTTGATGTACTTGAACCTGTGTGGGAATCACTTGGACAACAACAAAACCTCATTAAGGTTTACGAAGCACGGACATCTCTTTCTGAAGATTCAATGGATAAATCAGCTCTTATGGAAAAAGCCGCAAGACTTTCAAGCACCCTTGGGAATTTTGAGAGTACCATATCCTACTGGGGAAAAGCATTCTCCTATAGTCCCGAGGAACTATTGTATCTTGAAGAATTTATCAGTTCAGCTGAAATGGCAGGCTCAACCGAAATAGTCTATAACGCAGTTAAATTAGCTCTTGATAACGATATCGATGATATGACAGCGGTTACAGCAGCACAAAAAACTGCCGAACTGATGCTGAGAAATGGTAATTCCGAATATGCTCAGGAGATGTATCAGCAGATTCTAAAACGTGAGCCAGAAAATAACACTGCATTAAAATCACTTGAGGAAATGTATCGTGTATCAGATAACACAGAGGAACTTGTCAAAATTTTAGAAAAACGTTCTGAAATAGAGTTTGATCCCTCAGTGAAGAAACCTCTTCTGGTTGAAATTGCTGACATTTATGAAAATGGCATGAATAATCTACCCAAAGCCCTTCAGGCATGGAAGGAACTCCTGGAGAATGATGAGTCTGATGGAGAGACACAACTTCAGTTAATTCGAATTTATGAGAAGATGGAGTATTATAACGATCTGGTTGATATACTCAATATCCGCATCAATTACCTTCAGACTGTGGAGGAACGTCAGGCTGTCAGGAAAAAAATTGCGCGTATTTATGATGAGAAACTTGATAAACCTGATGAGGCTGAAGAGGCATGGAGAGACGCATTTGAGGCAAGTCCTTCTGATGAAGAAGCATTCAAGGAAATGCTTAAAATATTCAAAGGCAGAGAAGATTGGGATGCAGTTAAGGATATGTATTTCACAAGACTTTCCATGGCTGAAACAGATGCTGGTAAAATTGAGGCTTTGACTGCACTGGCAAATCTTAGTCTGAATAACCTTAATGAACCTGAAGATGCAGCAGACTATTATCAGCAAATAATGGATATTGATCCTTCAATGGAGAAAATCTTTGATAAACTTAGTTCTATACTGAAATCATCCGAAAGATTTTATGATATGATTGAACTGTTTAAAAAGAGAGCTTCACATTTCAACTCTGTTGGGGACAGTGTTCAGGAGATTATACATCTTGATAAAATAGCGAGGATCTGGGAAGAAAACCTTGAGAATCCTGATGAAGCACTGAAAATCCTTGAGCAGATACTTGAACAACAGCCTTCTAATGTCACTGCTCTCACTGGTCTTGCCCGACTCTACGAGAACCGTAGTGACTGGGAAAGTTGTCAGCAATACCTTGAAAAGGCTGCTCTTTTAGAACCAACTGGCGTCGAAGGTGCGGAACTTGCCTGCAGAAGAGGTAATGTTGCTTCTAAACTGGGAGACGAAGAGACTGCAGTGATGAGATGGGAAGAAGCCCTTGGATATCACCCGCGTCATGTAGAGGCTTTCACACACCTGAAAGAATACAGCGATCTTAAAAATGACTCCCACATGAAACTGAAACTTTTCCAGACAAGGCTTCCTTTTATTACAGACGTAGAAGATCGTCTCGAAGCACTTCTTGAGATGTCAGATATTTTTGTGGCATCCGGTGCACCGGAAGCTGCCTTCCCATATCTTGAAGAGGCCAGCTCCCTGGATTCAGGTAATATAGAAGTGAAAAAGAAACTTGGAGATGTATATTTTTCATCAGGTAATTTTGAAAAATCTGAAGAAATTTACAATGCCCTGAGTGAAGAGCTATCCAAGGATCGAAGTGCTAAAAAAGAGCTCGCTACTATATATCAAAGACTTGGTGGGATCAGGGAGAGCCAAAGCGATTTTGCAAATGCTGTAGATTTCTATACGAAATCTCAGCGACTTGATCCAACTTATATACCCAATCTTATTGCTATGGCGAATTGTAATCTCAAAATGGGCAATAATGATCAGGCACAGAAACTCTATAGAGCACTGCTTTTCCAGAAAATAGACGGTTTTATAACCAAGGCCGAAATTTTCCTGGAAATTGCAAAAATAGATCTTTCAATGGGTAATACTCCCAAGGCAAAAGCCAGTGCCCAAAGAGGATTAAGTGAAGATCCCACTAACGAAGCTATCAAAGCATTTCTGAATGAAATTCAATGAGTAAATTTGTTGTTCCACAAATAGGTGATGTGTCCTTCATAAAAGGTTCCACCACCGTCAGCAATCTACCTCAAAATGAGAGTTTTATGGAAATTGCTGTTGCAGGAAGAAGTAATGTCGGGAAATCCAGTTTACTTCAGATTCTGTTCAACAGTAAAAAAATGGTGAAAGTCAGTCGTACCCCTGGAAGAACAAGGGAAATTAATTTTTTCCATGTAAAAACAGATTCATCACCGGATTTTATAGTTGCGGATCTTCCGGGATACGGATATGCAAAAGTTCCCATGGAGATGAGAGAAGAGTGGGGAGAGTTTATTTCGCAGTATCTTGAAACAAGGGAGCAGCTTTGCGCAGTACTTTTACTGTTTGATTTCAGGAGGGATGTTACAGATCAGGAAATTCTTTTCATCGATTGGCTTAAAGAAATGAATATCCCAATGATTCCTGTAATTACCAAGGTTGATAAAATTCCTAAAACACATTGGGGTAACCGTAGTGAAGCCATCAAATCTGCTATAGGCAAAAAGCCTGTTATGTTCAGTGCTCTGAAACGAATCGGTGTTGAGGATATATGGCGAAATTTAATCAGGCAGTTACAGGCAAATGAATCTTGATGATGTGGAAATAGTAGAATTGGATCTGCATAATATCAGTGAAATACTTGATATTGAAAGAATGTCTTTTACAACACCATGGTCTCGGGATGCTTTCATCAGTGAATTGAGTATTCCCCATTCTTTTTCAGTTGGAATAAAATCAAGAAAATATAATTCTATTCTTGCTTTTGCAGTTTTCTGGCTTATTGATGACGAAGTTCATATTTTAAATATTGCAGTTAATCCACAGTTCAGAAAGAAGGGTCTGGCAAGGTACCTGCTTTCATCCATCATTACTCAGGCAAAAAGTGTCCTTTGCAAATTTGTGTTTCTGGAAGTACGCCCTTCAAACAAATCTGCCCTGGCTCTTTATGAATCAATGAATTTTGTTTTTGTCGGGAAAAGACCTGGATATTATTCCGACACAGGCGAAGATGCGTTGTTGTACACACTTTATCTGGAGGATAATTTTAATGAATCCCAATAAATTAAATTCACCCAATACCTATGGTAAATTTGCGCTTGATCAGATACCAAGATTTCTTTCAACAATGGATCGCAACCCTCTGTCCAAAACATTTGGTTGTGCAAACAGAGAATACTGGCTTGCCAGAGCAGTTGACTTCCCTTCCTCTATTGCACAGTATGGCATTTTGGGACTAACCCTTGCCTACACTACAAAAGACTTAAACAGCCCATATTATGGACACCAGAAAATTGGAAACTGGATTAAGGCAGGTTTGCTGTACCTTCCTAAAATTCAGCACAATGATGGTTCCTTTGATGAATTTTATCCCAATGAGAGAGGCTGGGCTGGTCCCACTGGATTTCTACTTCACTCCATGACTCATGCTTATAGAGCCGTTGAAAATCTGCTTACTGGAGATGAAAATGATCTGATACGCAAATCAATGTATAAAGCAGCAAAATTTCTGGGAGAGAACGACGAAATAGGTGTACTTGCAAACCATCACGCTATGGCTATTCTCCCCCTGAGAGAAGCAATTGAGCTTCTAGATGCAAGAGATTTGGAACCACTTTTTGAAGAAAGAAAAAATGATTTCTTAGGTTACTGCAATCCTGAGGGCTGGTGTCTTGAGTATGATGGTATAGACCCTGGCTACCTCAGCGCCACTGTTTCATTTATAGCAAGAACCTGTCAGAGCCGGTTTGACAAGGACTTATATGACGTGGCCATAAATGCTCTTAATATGACGAAGTACTTTGTGTATCCGAATCATCATTACGGGGGAACACTGGGGAGCAGAGAAACGCTTCATTTCTATCCACATGGTTATGAAGTTTTCGGAAGAGAGCATCCCATTGCACTCAGTCAGGCTGATTATATGCTTCAGGGCTTTTTGAAAGGAGCCAGTGTATATCCAGCTTTACAGGCAGAACGATATTTTGTTTATCGTATTCCTGAATTTCTTTTCAGCGCAAGGGATTTTGCTCAGAGACCTGAAAAGTTACCTCCTCTACCATGGCAATCTAATGGAGACTCTACATTTAACTTCCCTGAAGGAGGAATCTGGGGTGGAAAGAGGGGAAATTATTATATTGTGGCTAATCTGGCAAAAGGCGGGAACTTCAAGTTATTCAAGATTTCCGGTGATGAGGGTGAAATTATCACAAGTGATACCGGAATAAGCGGTCAGTTAAAAAATGGAACATTTTTCACATCCTCCTGGATTGATGAGGAACGAAACTTTTCTTCTCAGGGTGTCGAGGCCACTGTAAAATGCAGATGCTTTACAATGAATTCACAGACCTTTGATCCAGTCAAGATGACTGTTTTCCGTGCAGGAATGGCCGCATTGGGCTGGCACCATAAAAGTGCCAACCAGATTAAAGGGGCTATTCGAAAAGTACTGATGCTTAGGAATAAAACAGCTCCGGTTTCACTCACAAGGGTGTTGAAACTCACTTCTGAAGGACTGAAAGTAATTGATAGAATAACCTGTAAAAAAGGAACTGAAATTCAATCGATTATTCTGGGAGAAGAACTTCCCGTTCGATATGTACCTCAATCACGATATTTCCAGCCTATGGAGCTGGATGTATCCGGCAGATATCTTTCCAGAGCTGAACTGGATACTCTCCGGGACCGTGGTGAACTCACAGTTGAGAGAATGCTCAGTTAAAAGCAGATTTTACACTTTTTATAAAAATATATTTCAATATAACTTATTGTATGGTATTACGAATTCTGCTATTACAGAAAAGGAGTACCATAATGTCATTAATAACACTACACGGTAATGAATTTAAAACTTCTGGGACTATTCCATCCAATGGTGAGACTGCCCCCTCATTTAATCTGGTTGACAGTTCAGATCTAGCTGAAATAACACTTTCAACACTGGGATCAAAACGTAAAGTCCTTAATATTTTTCCCAGTCTTGATACTCCAACATGTGCTATGAGCGTGAGAAGATTTAACGAAGCAGCAGCGTCTCTGGATAATACTGTTGTTTTAAATATTTCAAGAGATCTGCCTTTTGCCCAGCAAAGATTCTGCGGAGCCGAAGGAATCGTCAATGCAAAAACACTGAGTACATTCAGAAGCAGCTTTGAAGAAGACTATAACCTGAAAATCGTTAATGGGCCACTTGCCGGACTTGCTTCAAGAGTTGTTATTGTACTTGATGAGGGGAATAAAGTTATATATTCACAACAGGTAAGCGAGATATCCCAGGAGCCTGACTACTCATCAGCATTGAAGGCTCTTGAATAACTTTATTTATTCCTCGCAACCACTTCAACTATTGATCACATATAACCTTTTTTAATTGTTTTTAAGGAATTCATTGACACGGAAATTTTTTCCGGTATATAGAGGTTCACTCACTTGTCATGGAAAAATACATGATTATGCTGTCATCTGATATGATAACAGACTGTCGGTTATGGTTTCTTATTTTGTTTGGAGGTGCACATGCTATCGGGAAAGTTAGATTTTTTACCTAATGAATTTGTTGATCATCTGGAAAAAGCCATAAGTACAAATCCTGATTTTAGTGCCAGTCTGATAGATGACCGTCTCGAATTCAGATACAGGGGAAATGTGGTAACACTTAACAGCCTCTATGAAAAATATCTTGTTCATTTAGAGGGAGGAAGTCTTGACCACAGTAAATTTCTATCCCTCATCAATCGTACCACTGCAGCATAAGTTTTTATGGTTTGGACTTTATTTTTCTTTTCAACTTCTTTCTTACTCTTTTCATAAATTTAATTCCGGGATCTGATTTGAATGTGTAATACCTCTTATTTTTCTCCTTCCAGTAGGATGATTTTCTGAATCTGTAATATTCATGATGACCAATTAAAAATTTTATTTCAGGGTATTTACACAATAAATATTCGATAAGTTTTACATTTGAATTAAGTTGATTTTCAGTCAGTGGAGTTCTGACAGTACCTCCTACATTTTCAATGCCGATTGCCATATAGTTTAAACCAATCACATGTCTTGCGAACTTCTTGTCAGAAAGCAATCTGTATATTTTCCCGTCAGTATCAACTAAAAAATGTGCACTGACATTTAGTGAACTACTTTTTGAAATATAAGGTCTGCCTTTTATCTGTGGTTTTTCCATACTCCACCAGGCACTTTTAAAAGTATTTGATCCTGTATGGTGAACAACAATCATCCGCGGGGCTATTATTGCTTTTGTACTTTTCATACCATGATGCAAAAACATATATTCAAGGGACAATTTCTCTCTCAGTTTATTCCAGATAATTTTTCGATTTAAAATAACAGGACTGGAACATATGACACGTATCTGATTTTTTTTCACCTTCTTTATAGGTTTTCTGCGTTCATCTCCCCTTGACCTCAATCTGTAAGTCTGAATTTCAGGTTTAATATAATCTGGAGTTCCATCATATGAACAACCTGATGAAAACAGAAATATAAAAACATTTATTTTAAACAGATATTGCAAGATCATTTTCTAAAAATACTTCAATTTTAATTGGAAGTACTGCTTTTTGTTGATTATTCCACATAATTAGTGCTTAATTGTGCACCGAAAGGAATTGGTCATGAGAAAAAGTCTAATTATTTCATTGTTATTAGTATCATTTACATCGTTTTCAGGTTGTGGAAACAAAAAAAATGACGAAAAAAAGTCTCCAGCAAAAAAGGAAATAAACTCTAAAGAAAAAAATAAATCTACTTCTGATAAACCTTTACTGACAATGTATGTCATGAGCCAGTGCCCTTATGGAGTAATGGCTGAAATGAGCGTTCTTCCCCTTTATGAAATGATGGGAAAACACTTTGACTTAAGATTTGAATATATCGGGAATACCGGGGCAAACGGAACTTTTGAGTCACTTCACGGCCAGAGCGAGGTAGATGGAGATATCGCCCAGTTATGTGCTCAGAAAATCAACCCTGAAAAGATGATGGAATTCCTTGCATGCCAGAACAGGGATGCAAAAAATGTAAATACAAACTGGCAGCAGTGTGGAAAAGAAGCTGGTATTAACATTGAAAAACTTACTGCGTGTAAGAACGGAAAAGAGGGCAAGGATCTTCTAAAAGCTTCTTTTAAAAAATCACAGGACATGAAAGTAGAAGGTTCCCCAACCCTTTACATCAATGATAAATTATTCAAAGCTGGCATGTCACCCTGGGCAATAAGAGAAGAATTATGTAAAAACATGAAAAAGAAATCAGAGCACTGCACCCCCTACAAAGGTGTCGAGGTAATATTTTTCACAGATAAACGATGTGATAAATGCAAACAGTATGAACGGATTCTTGATTTTATAAAGCGTGATCTTAATCAGCCCAGTCTGAAAACTGTGGATTATTCATCCCCTGAAGGGAAGAAGCTTTTTGCTGATACAGGGGCAAAAAAACTACCGATGCTCCTCTTCGGACAGAATGTGAAGAAAGATATATTAACTTTCAAACTTTTTGAAAAAGCTTTGAAACCGGTTGGAAATTATTTCAACTTTGCTGGAATTCAGCCTATATTTGATCCCAAAGCTGAAATCTGTGACAATGGAGTTGATGATGATAACAACGGTAAAAAAGACTGCGATGATGATGCCTGTTCCAAGTCCATTGTTTGCCGCAAAGAAACCGCAGGAACGCTGGATGTCTTCATAATGAGTCAGTGTCCCTATGGTGCTGCAGCTGTTGTGAGTATGGGAGAAGTTCTGAAAAACTTTAAAGACGAAATCAAATTCAATATCAATTATATTGCATCCAAAAGGCCAGATGGAAGTTTTGACAGTCTTCATGGACAAAGTGAAGTTGATGAAAATATCCGACAGCTCTGTGCTATGAAATATTATTCAAAGGATATGAAATATATGGATTATCTTATCTGTAGAAGTAAAGACTACAGAAACTCCAAGTGGGAACTTTGTGCAGTAAACGGTATTGATCCTAAAGTTATAAAGAAGTGTTTTGATGGTGATGAAGGAAAAAATCTACTTTCTGAAAATATAAAAAAGGCTGAAGAACTGGAAATTGGTGGAAGTCCAACCTGGCTTTCCAACAATCGATACAAATTTCAGGGCACATCGCCGGAACACATAAGAACAGGATTCTGTAAAAACAATCCCAAACTCAAAGGCTGCGGGAAAAAACTGTCTTCTGATGCAAAAGTTCAGGGAAAATGCGGAAATTAGTTCATCTTTTTGCTTTCCTCAGGTGATCCTTGACACATCCTCTCTGGCTCTCAAAAACCCAAGTTACTTAAAAAATAATTTTTTAATTTCCCTGTTGTTTTCTATATTTATTTTTTTATAGTGTAACCATATGACATTCCTGTCACACGCTGCCCAACATCCAACAAATACAGATTGAAAAATTTTTTTCCGAAATCTACAAAAACATGATTGAAAGGATAAAAAGAAGTGCTAGGCTAGTTTTAAGAGTTAAGATTTAATCTAAGCTAAGCACCGTTCCTTAAAAACTCAAAAGTAGTAAAAAGCAGAAATAAGCTAAGCTAAGTAATAAGGCCTTCACCCTTTTATATTGCACAAACAATGCCGGTTTCTGCTTTTTTTTATTTTTGGCTGTAATTTCAATACATTTATTATTTTCATACACTACTTAAAGCAAAAATACTCCGGTATACCATGACATTTTTGTCCTGCCTCGCACTTTTTTGCGTATTTTTTTCCACATTACGTTTTTTTATCTGTTTTGGGGGACTATTTTCTAAAACATAGGATAGATATTTTCTATTCTATCCAGCCTGAAAACCTTAATTTCATTATTCCGGTGATCCCGTCCCTCTATATAATCATGATTTTCCAGATTGTAACCACTTTGAAGAGTAACAGGAAACCGTATGGTAGTTTTCGCACTTGAATACATGATCTCAACATCAGCCTTTGTAACAATTCCTATTCGTAGAAATGAAAACTTATCAGGGAATTTATCTATAAATCCGGCTGAATTCCCAATTGTAGTCATACCGCCATAATTACGTAAATACTTAAATTTTCCCTCGTCAATTTTTTTCAAGTGTTTCAGAAGTAAATGCAGAAGATGAGAAGTTGCTATGACATCGCTGCCAGCAGTGTGCGCTTTTGTGTGGGGAAACCCAAAAACCTCACTTAAATGACCAAGGGTATAACTTTCCAGTTGTTCTAAAAGAACTCTGGACATTTTCAATGTATCTATCACCGGAAACCGTGGCGCATACATAGCGTTTCTGGCAGCTTCAGTGGATAAAATACCTTCATCATAAGGCGCATTATGGGCCACAAGGATTCTGTTTTGGCTTTCACCGAAGAACTTTTTCAGAACTTCTCCAATCAGAGGAGAATTCTTTACATCGCTATCAGTGATACCATGGATTTTCGTTGCATCATCGGGAATTTTCACTCCGGGATTAACTCTGATAACATCCACTTCACCAATTGTATCTGAAGTAACCAGACACATTCCAAGTTCAACAATTCTTGAACCCTTCCAGAGGCCACAAGTCTCTGTATCAAAAACCAGAAATTCCAGTTCATCTACTGAAGTTTCATCATCAGGTAAAACCACTTCCTTATTTCTTTTATCTGAATAGTCAAACATATCATAACCTGTTTAGAGTTTCTCCAAATTTATCAGAAAAACCCAGACAGGCCAAATTTAGATATATTTAAATGTGTGAATTCTTTATTTCTTCTTGAAAATATTAAGAAAAGTACCGGTTTTAGCGATTATTCCCTGCTCTTCACGTAATTTCCTCTTTTCAAGGAGCCTTAATTCCCTTGAGGCTTCCAAATGATCAGGATTCAACTCACAGGCTTTTGATAGATACTGACGGGCACTTCCAATCTGGTTACAGTCCAGAAGAACTTTGCCCAGATAATAAAAAAGATTTGGCTCTCGAGGAGCTAATTGAACAGCTTTTAAAAGTGCTTCTTTTACAGAATCCTTTATTTCCTCCCTTGGAGCAGCGGGGTCTGAGTATCTTATCCATGCCCACATTCCAAGATAATGACCATCATCAGGAGAATCATTTACCGCTGTATATATATTTTCCACGGCTTCAGCAAACTCTTTGCGTCTGAAGTGTATCATTGCCTTCTGATAACTAACTTCGGCATTGAGCACTTTCTTGACCTGCTCCATTTCAGCAGGATCTACTGATATCTGCTCAATATACGCTTTTCTCTGAGAATCATCAGAAAGAAGATTGTATGTTTCTGTGAGCATACCAAAATAATTATCCGCCTCATCCCTGTAATTATTCAGACCCATTCTAACAAAAGCATCCGGATGGTATTTCCTGGCCCGGTCCTTAAATGCATCTGTTATTTCCAGTGGAGATGCAGATTTATCAAGGTTCAGCCTTTCAAAAAAGTTTTCCTTTAACATCCTTTTGAGTTCTGTTTTGAACCCCATTACAAAGGCTCTCAGATCATCGGTCATCCCTGCAAACTCCTCTTCAGGATTTCTTGCCTGATGCAGCAGTTTTAGAGTTGCAAGAAAATATAGCCGTCTCAAAACGTCTTCCAGACTGAGATTGCAGCATGAAGTTAATGAACGTGCAGTTCCGCCCTCTTCAAGTGCCCTGATTAATTTAGTATCATTTTCATCAAAACTAATATGATTCAGAAAAGACTGATATCCCTCATTTATTGCCATAAAGGGTTTAATAAGTTCCTGACTTTCCTTCAACAACCGTTCTTTTGAATATTCATTAATTATGCCATCATGAATTATATCAAAAGGATTATGGACAGAATTTCCTTCAACATCGCATGGAGTAAGAGAAAACATCTTTACGTCATCAGTAAAAATAGGAAAAATACTTGTTAAATTTCCGGCTTCAGACCCTGTATCAACAGGTAACCCATTTTTAAAATAGATGGTATTCTCTGTTGAATTGTACCTGTACTGAAGTAACCCTGTAAATTTCTTTTCAAGAAGTTGAATCAGAGTCTTCCCTGGTGGTAAAGAATCAAATGAATACTCTGGCATTGCCTTCCCCATTTATAAAATCCATTTTTCTGCTATAGTTCCAGAATCGGAGGGAAAAGTGATACCAGAAAAAAGCAGAAACAACGGAAAGTTTTATACAGTAACTACAACTGAGAATAACCGGATCTGCAGTAATGTCAAACTTGCATCTTCCTTCAGAAGCCGTCTCAAGGGTCTTATGTTTACAAAAAGTATTGATAAAGACGAGGGACTTTATATCACACCATGTACCTCCATTCACATGTTTTTTATGAAATTTTCCATTGATGCAGTTTTTCTTGATTCTAATGGTGTAATTCTGGAAATCTACCATGATCTAAAACCATGGAGACTTTCACGACTCCATGTTGCAGCTCATGGCGTACTGGAACTGCATAAAGGTGTTGCACGCGAATACGGCCTTGAAAAAAATACTAAACTGGAATTCTATCAAAACTGAATTTCGAACTCAAAGGGGAAATCAAAATGCATAGAATATTTGTGTTATCAATTCTGTTATCCATGATATCCTGTGGAAAAACCAATCCCACGAAGGATGAAAAACCAGATAACAGCAAAATAAAAAAGAACGGTGGAAAAATTATAAATTCGATCCTTGAGAAAAAAAACGTTAATAAACCGAAGAATAATGATGTAAATATTAAACATAAAGTAAAAATGAATTCAGAATCAGAAGTCGCGGTATCTCTGTCAAAGGATAAAATGATATTCTATTCCTCAGAAGGTAAGGAAACCCGTAGAATATCTTTAAAAATGGATCTAACTAAAAGTCATCTGGCTTATCACAATGGGAAGTTGTATTCTCTTATAAAAAATAACATCTACCTGATTGATACTAATAGCGGGAAAATATCAGTTGCTGCTTCTCTGCCTGCTGGAAATCCCAAATGTCTGAAACTGACCTCTGATAATGTACAGGCAACTGAAGATTTTGGAATTTCTGAAAAAAAGGATGGTTTCTGTATTTCCTTTAAGGATCATAACGTCAACATGATGAATATAGAATCCGTCGTATTCATTCCGTTTAGTGGAAATCCCGTAGTAAAAACCGTTTACAATCCAGAAAAGTTTTGCGTACCTGCTCCGGAAAAACATCCCTGTAAAATTTTATTTCCTGCAAGACCGAAGCATCCTGAAATAAAAATGGATTCTAAAACATGCAAATTATCAGTATCAGGAAAAATTTATAAGTTACCCATGAAAAGTGAATGTAATTTTTCAACTGATGCAATTTCCAAATCAGGTAATTTTATTCTTGTTTCAGAAATTACCGGCAGCGGAGATTATATCTACAGAAAATTATATCTTGTAAGAAAAAGCCTTAATGCAATCGATAAAAAAGACCCCACATGGGAAGCCACAGGAGAAACTCTTATTCAAGCACATAACTCAAGTGATGTATTTCTGATTGGCAACAGTATTTACTATCCTGAAAAGAAAATGAGAATAAAAACACCAAAAGCTGTTTTATTATTTTGAGTTACCCCATAATATCTGGCCATCTACAATAAAATCAATTCTATAAATTGCTTTGCTGGGATAAATGAAATTTCCCACCACCAGAGAGAAATCCTTTTGACTGGCTTTGAGATTCTTTACATACTGGTTTGCAGACTTAATTCTCCATAGCTCACTTCTGGATTTAATCATTTTTGATAAAACTTTATCGTCTATATTTGAATTCTTCGCAATTTCCATAATAGTTTTTATTTCACGCCCTTTCAGACGCCATTCAATCGTGTTCAAAAGTCCCAATTTGAAAGATTCATAAAAACTGGCTCCGCCAATCTTCCACACACTGTATAGAGCATTCACCACCAGATAATCAGCTTTGTTTTCACCACTATGGGGAACCTCAATCCATCTGATCTTCCCTGGATATTTTGAAATTATTTTTGAACGATATTTCGATAACTGTCTTAATCTGGCAACACCAATATGAGTATATGGATGAAATATAAAAATATTTACTCCCCTACCATCGTGGATAACCGGAGGTTTTACGGTTGCTACAAACTTATCAAGAGCATTCACCATATCAGGATGCAGAAGTATACCTTCAGATTTCCGGTATTGAAGCCAGCTTGTTTTTAAAGAGCTGTTTACATTTGGTACATCTTTGGGAACGACTGCTTTATTCCTGCTGGTAGTTTTAGGATATTGAAGTCTTTGTTTTTTCCTGTAACTATTTTTTTCAATCCTGTGTTTACTGTGCCGGCGGGAAGCACTTCTTTTTTTATTATTTTTTATAAAAACCGAAAATATAATTCCAATAAAAATCATCATCGTCACTAGAATCAACTGAGAATTTGCCGTTTTTTTCTCCGGCACACGGGATTGAGTAACAGCTGGTGCTGGTGGTAATGGTCCCAGACCACTTGAAGCCTTAGGCGGTGCACCTATAAACCCCGGTTCAGTAACTTTTTCTATCTCAAGACTATTCAAGTGATGGCTGTTTCCCGAATATTGTGGCCTGGAGTAATTATCATCTCCTTCTTCTTCAACAAGTTCATCTGCTGTTATATACTGGTCTATTGAAGAAATATATTCTTCGGACTGAGGCTGCCAGACATCCTGCCTGGAAGAAACATCATGCTCATCCGCCTCAATATTGGAGGAAGAAAAGTCAGTATCATTATTATCCTGCCCCTGAGTTGACGAAAAAACCTGCTCTGCACCACTGTCAGACGAGGACGCAAATCCCAGTCCAGTTTCATTGTCTGATGATGACGTAAATCCCAGTCCAGTTTCATTGTCCGACGATGATGCAAATCCCAGTCCAGCTTCATTGTCAGACGATGACGTAAATCCCAGTCCAGCTTCATTGTCAGACGATGACGTAAATCCCAGTCCGGCTTCATTGTCAGACGATGACGTAAATCCCAGTCCGGCAGAAGTACCCGATGAGGATTGAAAATTCATACCGAATTCAAAAGAATCATCATCCTTGGATTTCCCCATTTCAGGTACTCTTAAAAGTGAACCACACGAATCACATTCGATAATACTACTCCCAGGAATCACTTCGTTTATCGTTCCACACGAATCACATTTGACCTGTATCAAATCCAGCATTTTATTCTCCCCTGCGGCAGATAACCACTCACACTTATTCAGGATACTACGGGAAAGACATTACTCAATCTAAAAATTCCGGAATCTCTTCAATACGCTCTCTGGCCTTAAGAGAGTGAACATCCCTTTCAAAATTTCTCAGTATAAAAAGAATTTCATTTGAAACACCCCTGGCAGTTTCTTCATCATCAATGGCAAAAGCTATCCCTCCAACATTGTGATGACCACCACCACCATATTTTTCACATAACTTCCCTATATCAAAATTACCCTTTTTCTCCTCGGGTAAAAATGGATTTCCACCTACACTTATTTTGAGATGCTCGTGATGCCTGATAAGAGCAACTGTATATTCAGATTCGGGTTCAAGATAATAAGCTATAAACTTGTTGTATCCAGATTGAACCCGCTCAAAGAGATTCACAAAAGAAACATTTTCTTTTATATCAAGGACCCTTCTTATATCTTCCACATTATCCCAGTTCTTTTGCCTGATGGAATTTAACTTATTACTCCAAAAACTGGTTTTGGCCATCTCATCAAAATTTCCAAATTCATATAAATCATTAATGAATTTATTAAGAGTACCCTCATCCGCACCTTCCAAAAGAACAGCAAAAGCAACTGGATTGTCAAAAAGCTCAACGGGAATTTCAGGTGACTCAAAAGCTGCACTGTCTATTGTATCAGCCCACTCCAGAATTTCAGTCCATGATGAATCCATTTTAAAATTATAAAATCGCATGAGAGTGTCTGCCATAAACCCCGCATTGGATGGAGCTTTAGGATTCCAGAAAAAATGCTCTTTCCGATTTCTGCTTTCAAAATGTTTTCTATCCTTTGGTATCATGAAAGTAGTCTGATGATGGTCAAACCACCATTGCACTTTACCTGTAGGCGGATACCTGAAATCAAGAACCACGTGTTCATCACCCTCAAACATATCAGCCGTGTAAGAAAAATTCTTTCGGTGAAAAAGAGGAACAAATTCAAACTCAGCAAAAGAATCTATACACTGCATATAGAAATTTTTAAATAAAGCAGCACTGACTGCACCGTCAAAACATTTTCCGTGAAAAAACACGATTATTTTTTTCATTATCGTCTGCCTCTCGTTTCCTCTTTGGGATGATAAAACATTCTTTCAACTTTTTTCAGTAACTTTTTAATTTCAACAGGTGAAATTCCAGTAGCACCAGCTGCATCCCGAAGTGCAACAGCAGCGGAATCCTTCTTACCTGATTTCCTTGCTTTAACCAGACTGGAAGTATATTTCCTCAGAGCCGCCAGTTGCTGCTTTGATAAAGATTTCCATTTTCTCCCTGAAGGAAGATATGAAAAGTATTTATCCCGACCTTTTCTGCTGCCCTCCCATGTACTGCCGTCATTGGAGAGAAAAATCTCAGCAAAGACACCACCGGTTTTACGAAAACCTCTTGTCCAGAACTGTATTTTCACACAGTCTGCCTTGGTATCCACAAGAATATAATTTGCAAGTTCAAAACCTTTACGTCTTATTAGTTTTTCCGGTATTTCCAGATCAGCATCAACCCATACAAGGACTCGACCTCTGTGTTTGGTACTTTTATCTGCTATTTTCCAGACATCGTTATACCCCGAATTTTCGGAAGCCTCCACATCCTGTGGAACATCAACGGCAAATGTAAAAAAATCCCTGAAAGCATTTTTCACCATACTGCCCTTTTGTCTACCCTCACTCTCCTGGTTAATCATTTCACGAACCTTATCGCAGGAAGACAAAAGAAAAAGCAGTATCAAAATATATCGAACCATGTTCATAATATATCCAAGTTCAACTCAACTTTCCACTGAAAGTTGATCCTGTTAGCATTTCAATTATCAGATATAGTTTCACAGGCTATAAATCATTCATTAATTTCGGCAACTGCTTCAATTTCCACCAGTGCTCCAAGAGGAAGAGCGGCGACCTGAAAAGCTGCTCTGGCGGGTTTTGTGGAAAAATACTCAGCATAAACAGCATTCATTCCAGAAAAATCTTTAATATCATTTAGATATACAGTACATTTTACAACTTTTTCAAGGGATGAACCACCGGCTTCAAGTACAGCCTTCATATTTAAAATTGCCTGTCTTGTCTGAATGGTAATATTATCACCCTCCACTTTACCTGTAGCTGGGTTTACAGGTAACTGTCCCGAGCAGAACACAAGATTTCCTGTGATTTTGCCCTGTGAATAAGGACCTATTGCAGCTGGAGCTGAATTCGTTTCTATGGTTTTCATAACTAACCTCCGGTTTATTTTAACTACCAGATAAAGCGACTGGTTATCTGAAATGGAAAAATACATTGATATTGAATCTTGATCAATGAATATTATATCAGGATTCAAATCTGCAATTTACATCATTGCCACTTACTCAAAGGAGTTCAGATATGAAATTTCAGATGATAACACCGGAAATTATTGCAGGCGACGTTCTCGATATACTTCCGGGTCTTGACGATAATTCAGTTGATCTGATTGTGGCGGATCCACCATACAACCTTGATAAGGATTATGGAAACAGATCTGATTCATTTACTTCCGGACAGTGGGTAGAGTTTTCAGAGAAATGGATAAAACAGGCTCACAGGGTACTTTCTGAAACAGGTACTATTTATATTTTCATGGGCTTCAGAAATATTTCAACAACCTGGAGTATTCTTGAAAAACTGAATATGAACTTTGTCAACTGGATTACATGGCATTATACTCAGGGTACCGGGAAAACCAGAGGATTCTCTCCGAGACACGAAGATATTTTAATGTTTTCCAAAACCAGAAACTATAAATTTAATCTGAACTCTATCAGAGTTCCCCAAAAATATTACAGAAAAAGAAATAATATGTCAGGGGCCAATCCTGGAGATGTGTGGGAATTTTCACATGTTCACTACTGCAAATCCGGTCGCAGAAAACATCCGACTCAGAAACCGGAAGGAGTAATTGAGCGAATGGTTCTGGCATCAACAGATCCTGGAGATACAGTACTTGACCTTTTCTCCGGCACAGGAACATGTTCAAGAGTCTGCCAGATACTTGGCAGAAATTGTAAAGGTATTGAAATTAATCCCGACTTTGTGGATTTGATTATACAAAGACTGGGTGAACCATTTGAGCTGTTCGACAGTATTGATTCAAGATTGTTCAGAATTCCTGATGATTTAAGAACCCACAGGGAACGTGTCGATTATCTGTTAACTCACCTTAAAAACTTTATTCTTCCTAATCCTGGTTATAAACATCATCTGAAACGTTTTTATACTGAAATTGAATTAAAATATGATATTAAAACTGCTATGGACGTTTTGGGAAAAGCAGAAAATGAATTCTAGCAGAGAGCATGGGTTATTAGGAAGAAATCTCCTGATTCTGTCTTTTTTATTATCTTCATTCTGGGCATGTTCACCGGAAATTAAAGACGGATATTACAGTTGTGATAAGGATCTTCCTGGAAGCTGTCCGTCCGGTTGGATTTGCCAGAATCGTGGTACTGACGGGGTCTTCCGCTGCTACAGTAAGTCCGCCGGATACTGTGGCAACAACCAGCTGGATCCGGATGAAGAATGTGATGGCTACATATTTTCCCCATCATCAGACTGCATAGAAAATCCTGAGGAATGTAAGTGTGCTGATTCATCCAGAGTTTGTGATCCTGAGAGTTGCACCATTTATTGCAGTGTATGTGGAGATAAAAAGATTGAAGGGTTGGAACAGTGTGATGATGGCAACACAAATGAAAATGACGGATGCAGTTCAGAATGTAAGGTAGAAAAATACTGCCCTGAATTTAATGAGGATAATTCCTGCACTCAGTATTGTGGTGATGGTCAGACAAATGGACCTGAATTATGTGACACAGAGGATATGGGACTTTATTCCTGCCAATTCTTTGGTTTTTATGAGGGAGAATTACGCTGCGGCGAAAACTGTCTTGAGTTTGATACAAAATACTGCATGGGGTATTGCGGGGATTCTTCCATTACGCTTGATGAAAGCTGTGACGGAAATTCACTTCCTGCTAAATCCTGTGATGATTTCGGATTTGAATCTGGATTCACCACCTGTACAGAATTTTGTCAACAGAGGATAGAAAACTGCCACAACAAATGGCCCGTAAATTCACTTCCCGAAGTGATTTACGCAAGTGCTCAGACAGGAAATTTCAAGTATATTCTCACAGAAAACTGTCTCTATTTTTATAATAACTTCCAACTTGAAACACTGGTATGTACTGAAAATCTTTCTTTCTATTCACTTGCTGCTCAGAATCATGAAAATGTTTTCATTTCCACTCTGAACGGGGACCTCTATAAATACGATGGGAACAAACTCTATTCACTGGGAAATGCAACAGGGTTTGAATCAATTCTTCCTATGCCGATTTGTTCCAATTCCACCGAACTTTTCATCAACTACGGTGAATATTTTTATCGTCGCAACTCCATGGGAATAAATTATCTCAGTGGATTGCCTGATCTGGGTTCATTCACTGTCAATGATATCCAATGCAATGAAGATGGAAGCGGATTTGTTTCAGGGACAAATAATGGCTTTATAATCGAATTTCAAAACAACGTGTTTGATGTTTATGACACTTTAAACGAGAATCCGGTTAAAAAGGTTATTATTAAAGGTGATCAGTATTATTATATCCAGAAAACCGATACTGATAATTACGGCATTTTCAGACTGGAGTATGGTGTCAGTGCTTTACTTTTTGAAACAGAATTGTTTATCGACGATATTAAATTCTTTGATGACAGACTAATTGCAATTATTGACAGGAAACTGGTAAACATTGATTTTCCAGAACATAACATATATTATGATGAAGATCTTTTAGACGATTCATTTTCATTCATGAACTTCACTGAACTGACTGTCACCAAGGACGCTTACTCTTTCACAACTCAAAAATATTCCACCAGTAATATACTTGAGAATTTTCACCATCTTCCAGAAGTAAAATATCTTGGAAATAGTCTTTATTTATTTATGCCTGAATGGCGGATCACAGATGGCAAGTCAGTGAATGACTTACCAGCACCCCTGCCTGACATAAGAGTTTCTTCTGTTCTTGATAATATTAACGGTACAAATATACTTCATGTTGGTGGAAACAACGGTCAGGGTGCATCCTGGTATGACGATCACTGGGAATTCTGGACTATTGACCAGCTTTCCGATTCAAAAATTACAGCTATGGCTGTTTCCTCCGAGGGCACGCTATGGGTAGGCAGTGATTCCGGAAAAATTTTTTATAAGGATTCTGAAATCTGGGTTGAAAAACAAATCTCAACTTCATCAAAAATTGATTCAATTAATCTGGATCATTCAGGATTTATCTATTACACCACCGAGGATAACAGATTCAGGAGCTGTAACAATATATCATGCACCAATCCGGTACTGATTAATTTCAGTGCATCCGGTACAGTTTCAGCTAAACAGTATGTACTGGCCTGGGGAAAAGCAGGAAACACAAACAATTCAGTAGTTTTAAGGTGTTACGAAGGAAGCTGCACCAAAGTTCGAATTCCGGATTCAGATGCTTTTTCAAAACTTGAGTTTATAGATTCAGATTATATTCTTGCATTTTTTGAATACGAATATTATCTACTAAAACAGACATCAACAGGCTGGAATAAACAGTTATTTCCTGGCATTACAGGAATGTTATACAGTTGTTCTTCTGAAAACTGTCTGCATTTCAGTAATGAAAGTTCAACAACAATAGTTGCCACCACCAATAATAGAGAAAAACTTGTTTCATCAAAACTGGGTCTTTACGGATTGACTCATTGTGGTGACGACAGAATAATTTCATTATCTGACAACGATATTTCAAAACTTGAAATCTGCGGAATTGCGAATATAGCTGGTTACAGCGTTTACCGGTTCTTATCACCAATCAATGGCACACTTACAATCAATATAGACTCTACAGATGAAATAAATGGTGGAATTGCAGTACTCAGGAAGGAACATGATGTTTCAGATCTTACATGCCATGAATTTCAGAATTTTGTAGAAAAAAGTACTCAAATTTCTATTGATGTTGAACACTCCGTTATATATTACATTATTGTTTATTCCTCAGAAAATGATAATTACAGTACTGTTTTTAAAACAAACTGTTTAATAAATTAATTTTATCCTTGAAAAAGTACTAATAGCGTAATATATTTATTCTGCCCTGAAAAACCTATCAACATGAAAGTGAGGAGAAAATGCCGTTTACTGGAACAGAAAGTATCAAGTGTCTCTGTAAGTTGATCGCTTCTACCAACAATCTCAAGCAGTTTCTTGATAACACACTGGAATTGTCAAAATTCTGGGGTGCAAAGGATGGAGAAGAAGAAGTTATCAAGTATCTGAACAATCTGAAAGTCTCACTCAACTCGATTTCAATTTCACTATCAAAATTGCTTCCTGCTAAAACCACAGTTGAGGTAAATGTATCTTATAAGGATATCATGGGTTTTACAGACTCAAAAAATTTCATCACCGAACAACTGCAGATAATTTCTGATGACTGTGCTAAATATGAACAGGTGGCACTCACTGAAAAGGATGAATTCGCCGTTGATATTTTCAAGGGACTGAATTCAGGTTTTTCTTCACTCCTGAATTCACCTGATGATCCTGTTGTCAGATATGACTGGCCTCATCCTACTGACTTGCACTGGGTATTCTGCATCAGATGTAAATATACGTTTGTTATTTACGGGTATTATCCACCACCATGGGCATGCCCTCAGTGTGGTGCAAATATCAACTACCTCAAGTATCTTTAATTTTATGGAAATACTTCTCTTAGTTCCTGCCACTCCTTCTTTTGTTTCCATCTGATAAATAATAAAATACTTTGACTTCAGTTCCATCTAAGGGATAATCTTCTATGAAAAGGGGTGTTTAATGAAAAAATATTTACTCTTGTCACTGCTGGTAATTGTGTCCTGCCGGGATCCTGAAAACAGTAATAACAACAATAATACCAGCACAACCAACAATACTAATATAACGAATAACACAACCACCAACAACAATACAAATGTTCAACCTGTTTGTGGCAACGGGATCATTGAAACTGATGAATCCTGTGACAGCACCAACCTTGATGGGAAGACCTGCATTAATATAAATCAGGGATATACCGGAGGGGTACTTAGCTGTGCTGATGACTGTAGTGGTTACAATGTTGAATTGTGTACAACTCAAAGTGGTACAAGTGTTAAAACCCCCGAAGCAACCGTAGTTTCTGAAGGAACTGGAGGCTATCTGCTGAAGGGCACCGTTTTAACTCCTGAAGGAATTATTCAGCAGGGAGAAGTTCTTGTCATCAATGATGTAATAGCCTGTGCTGCAGAAGACTGCAGTGGTGTAACAGGAGCCGATTCCGTAACAATAATAAATACCAACGGAATCATAAGTCCGGGGCTTGTGGACGCCCATAATCATTTATCATATAATTTCCTCCCTGAATGGATTCCTGATCCGCCCCAGCTTTTTAAAAACAGATATGAATGGGCGGAAAACCCACAGTATGAAGAACACATACTTCCATATACAAAACATCGCTCTTCCAATGATCACTTCTGCCCTGCGTCAATCTGGGGTGAACTGAGATCACTCATTCATGGAACAACCACCATGCAGGGACAGCCCAGTGCTGCAGGAAGCTGTATTAACGGCGGTGTAAGAAATGCAAACAGATACCATGATCTCGGATATGATCACATGGGAGGGACTATTGGGAGCGTCAGAGATATCACTGATTCAGATGCAAGCTCCCTTGTTGAAAATTTCACTGATGATCCTCCCATAACAAGATATCACGTTCATATGGCTGAAGGATATGAGGATAATTATATCACTGATGAGTTTGACAGTTATGCCGGACTTGATCCAAGGGACAATCGTCATCAGGGTGTAAATCTTCTCAGTTGGGGAACAACAATACTTATCCATTCCATCCCCCTTTTCGACCGCCAGATTCAGGACTGTGTTGATATGAATGCAAAAATTGTATGGTCACCATCCTCAAATCTTGTTTTATATGGCGTAACTGCTCCCATCCAGAAATTCATCAATGCCGGACTTGTTGTCGGTATCGGCCCCGATTGGACTGTCAGTGGAGAGGATGATATGCTCGCAGAAATGAAATACGCTTATTCCTACGGGGTGGAAAATGAAATTACTGAATTAACCCCTGAAAAAATCTGGCGTATGTCAACATCTGATGGTGCTTTTGTTGTTGGACTCCATGAAAGCATCGGCAGTATTGAAGTGGGCATGAAAGCTGATATCACCGTTTTCGGACGTTCCGGAGATGATCCCTATCTGGCTGTTATTGACTCGGATTCTTCGGATGTTCGTCTTGTTCTGATAAACGGTGTGGGAATGTACGGAGATGCAAATCTCAAAACTGTTACATCAAGAGATGCAGACTGTGAAAATTTAAACTTCTGCAATACTGAAAAGTACATTTGCGTAAACGGTACTTTTTCCGGTGACTATACGGAATTTGATTATACCGCTTTTCATCAGGCACTTTATGATATTCTTGAAAATTATGAGCTTTATGACGAATCCAAACCTGCTTATGAGGGAGGACGGGGTGATGAACTTTTACCCCTTGATTCCAGATGTAACGAATAATGTCTAGTCTTCCTTTATTCTTGTGGGATTGGATGTACTTTTTATAAGTTCCTCAATTTCTTTCCTGTGTTCTCCATATTTTTGCTTAACAAGTTCGTCGAGTATTTCTGTCATAGGCTTCTTTTCAACTATGGAAATCAACTTTAATCTTTTGTGGGTTGAAAGAGCTATATCAAAGTTTATCTGTTCTTCAATCATTCAGTTTTCTCCAAGTGGAAGTTTTTTACTTTCTTTTAAATCCTTGCTCAAAAATTTATCAGATTCATTCATCGGTCGAATTTCACCCATGTTAAATTTTATGGGTTTGACATACATGAATCTTAGGATAAGATCCTTTATAAACATTTCGGGGAGGCAGTAAATGAAAAAATTTAAGATTGTAGCTTTTGTAATAATGGGAATTTTTACACTTTTATCATGTGATGATTCTTCTTCAAGTAATCCCTTCAATAACACAAACACTAACAACAATACCAATGGCGATTGTACCCCGGGGGAAAGGGATTGCGATGGTCTCACGGCATATCAGTGCAATTCCTTAGGTCAGTGGGAATCAGAAATCTGTGATGTGGCCTGCTCCTATGAAACCGGTTGTATCGCATGTACTCAGGGTGATTTTTACTGCAGTGAAAACACAGTAATGGGTTGTGATGAAAACAATCAACTTGTGGCAGATCATGAATGTGATCCACAGACCTACTGCATAGGGGGAGACTGTGTAACAAAATGTCACCCTAGTCTTCTTACTGAAAGTAATGTAGGATGTGAGTTCTGGGCTGTGGATCTGGACAATGAAGCTTATGATGCAATGGGGACCAGTAATGACGCTGCTGCTCAACAATATGCGGTAGCAATAGCCAACACAAATGATTACCCTGTGCGTGTTGAAATTTATAAAAACATTGCAAATGTTGGGGAAGAAATTACCGAGGTTCCTGTAACGCCGACAAATGGTGTTGGAAATCCGGTTGAAATCCCGGCAAATGGTCTTGTTCAGATAGATCTTCCACAACGTGAAGTTGATGGATGTATGGGACAAAATGGAACTTATGAAAAATACTCAGGAAGTGGAACTTTTGTCAGTCCGCATGCTTACAGACTTATATCAAATGCTCCTGTTGTAGCCTACCAGTTCAATCCGGTAATTCAGCAGTTTTCAAATGATGCTTCACTGCTTATACCCACCCAGGCTCTTGGCAAGCACTACTACGTTATGGGCTATCCAACTGCAAACCCCTGTGGAGACGAAAATTTTCCAATGGAATCCATTCCGGATCACACCAGTATAACCATTGTGGGGACAGAAGAAAACACGGAAGTAACCGTGGAACTGACACATCCCGTTATGGCATCAGGTGGTGACAGCGGTTTTGCAATTCCAGAAACCCCTGCCGGAGGGACACTAACCTTCACGATAGGAAAAATGGACGTTGTTAATCTGGAATCACTTCAGTTTTTCGGTTCCACCATGGAATGCTTCAGTCACCTTGATCAGGATGGTGATTTTACCGGAACGAAAATAGTTAGCACAAAACCTGTGGCTGTTTACTCAAGCCTTGAGCGTGCGGGTATTGGAGGTGAAACTCCCCCTGCGCCGGATTTTGAAGATGACAGCTGTTGTACTGATCACCTTGAGCAGCAGATGTTCCCGATTACAAGCCTTGGATGGAATTACGTAATTTCCAGAAGTCCTGTCAGAAGCACCAGAGATGGTTACAAGGAGCCTGATGTATATAAAATAATGGCAACAGAAGCTAATACTGTAGTTACAACATCCCTAAGCGCACCCTTTAATCAATTCACCTTAAATGCAGGAGAATCTGAAACAATTTATGCTTACGACGGATTCACCATCACATCTCAGGGTGGAGCAATAATGGTAGGTCAGTTCCTTATAAGTCAGGGACATGTGCCAGGAGGAATAGGCGATCCAACTTTCATCGTTTTCCCGGCGGTCGATCAGCATCGTACCGATTATATTTTCCTCGTTCCTGACACATTCCAGGATAATTTTGTGGTTGCTGCTGCACCAGCCACTGCTGGCCTTTCGATAGATGGAGAAACCCTTGGAGAATTCCAGACAAGATGTGAAACAGCTCCCATCGGAACTATGAATGGTGTTGAATATATCCAGTATGTATGTCCCATGTCAGAAGGTGTACATACTCTTGGAGCTTCAGATCCTGTAGGAATTACAGTTTATGGATATTATAACGTGGGTTCTTATGGATATCCCGGAGGCAGTGACGTAAAAATAATTAATCCTGTTGAATAATCCACTTCTCATAAAAAATTAACATAATCCAAACTTTTGCTTTCTATATTTCAATGTGAATTGATCTCCGGAGAGCAATAATGAGAATAACTATAAAAATTGTCTTTTTAGCATTAAATGTTTTTGCAGCATTCTATCTGGGAAGTCACTACAAACCAATGAATAATTCTAAGTATTTAAACAACACCCGGTTGATTAAATTGGCACACATGAGGAGTACTATTTTCCCTACAACTGATAAATTCAAACCCCGGGGAATAGCTGTATTTGACTGGGATAACACTGTTATCAACGGGGATGCTGGAGATGCTGTATTCAACTGGCTAATTTCGGGAGATATCGATATTCCTGATAAAAAGTGGTATCAAAAAATTCCGTTTCTGACTGAAGATACGAAATTCCAGCTTGATTCAAGCCTCAGTGAGTGTATGGAAAAGCATTCCTGTGAACGATTTAATTCAATTTTAAAAAGAGTATATTATGATTTTACCAATGAAAAAAACAACTCAGCATATGCTGGATATAATGTGGATCTGCTAAATCCATCATATGCACTTTTGTCATATATGTTTTCCGGGTGGGATGAGGATGAACTGATTCAGACGATCAGTAATTTTTTTAAAAATACCCTTAAAAACGAAAAGAGCTCAATTGGTAAAAGAGATATATTTAAAAAAATTTTTGAAATACTGAAATCATCCAATATTAAAATCATCATTTTAACTGCTTCTCCCTCAATTGTCATATCCTCCTTATGTGAAGTTCTTGATATTCACCCTGATCTGATTGTTGGGATTCCCCACAAAACCGCTGCAGATTTAACGATCACATCACCGCCACTTCCCGTAGTTGAAGGTTCGATGGTTATTCCTTTCAAAAAAGGTAAAATTCATTTTCTGAAAGCAGCCTTAACAGAAAACAATCTTGAAGGTATTCCAATTGTATTTACTGCAGGTGACAGTGCTTCTGACTGTGAATTCATGAATCTTTCTTCCGGTAACAATGTAGCAGTGCTGAATAATGAAATAAATGATTTGCATTATCATGCACTTTCTTCTGAAAACTGGTATATCTGGAAACAGGATCAGTAAAAATTTATCTTTTACATTTCTTGTCATTGAAAATATCATTCCGGTTTGAAAAGTATTCTTACTAAATTTTTATGAGGTAAACATTGACCGGTATTATCATAAATCAATTGGAAGCTCTATTGGAATCAGACTCCAGGCTAATTACAAAAGCATCCCAGTTTTCTTCATTTATTTTCAACTCATTTGAAAATATAAACTGGGCTGGATTCTATTTTTTTGATGGAATTAAACTTATTTTAGGGCCATTTCAGGGGAACACCGCATGTGAAATGATAGAAATAAGCAATGGTGTTTGTGGTAAAGCATTTTCAAAAGCCATGGTGATAAATGTACCTGATGTAAATGTATTCCCCGGACATATCTCATGTGATTGCAATTCACGCTCTGAGCTGGTAATACCCCTTATAAAGGAGGGTAAAATATTCGGTGTCTTCGATATTGACAGCCCTATATGTGGAAGATTTTCCAGTGAAGAAAAACTATTTACTGTTCTTGTGGAAATTTTTTCATCACATGTAGAGTATTCAGACAGATTCAGTCCGGTTTTTGCTGCAATAACTGGTGATGTATGACCATAAAACTTTATCAGACAAAAGAATATGATACCGATTTTTCCACAAAAATAGATTCCGTCGAAACTGCAGATACTTATTCAATTGTTACTTTTTCTGAAACACTTTTTTATCCAACCGGAGGAGGACAGAATTGTGATACAGGAGAACTGATCCACAATAATTTCACATATAAAGTGGTTGATGTTTTCAGGGACAAGTCAACGGATATAATTTTTCATAAAGTCGAGAAATTTTTCCCCCGGCCAGGGGACAGTGTTTTTTGCAGAATAAACTGGGATCGACGATTCAGATATATGCAGTGGCATACTTCACAGCACCTTTTGAGTCAGGCATTCATAAGAATAAACCCACTTTTTAAAACTGTCAGTGTAAGCTTTAACACTGAACTCTGCACAATGGATATTGAAGGATTCCCCAAAGGTGATGACCTTGTGGAAGTTGAAAAACTCGTAAATCTGAAATGCAGTGAAAACCTCAAAATTGAAGCAATAACAGTTAAGGATGAAGATCTTAAAAAACTCCCCGTTAGGAGACCGCCAAAAGTTTCAGGGGAAATCAGACTTATTAAAATTGGTGACTGGGAACTGGCCGGTTGTGGAGCACCACACCTGAGTTCCACTGCTCAGGTCATGTTGATTAAAATAATAAAACATGAAAAAATTAAGGGTAATTTAACCAGAATATATTTTATGAGCGGGTTAAGTGCGATTGAAGATTATTCACAAAAACACAACCTTGTGAGAAATATCTCCATGCACTTTTCCACAGGCAGTGATGAACTGATGGAGCGATTCAATGGATTTGTTAATGCCTTTACTAAAACAGCAGCTCAACTGAAAACAGTCTCGTCTGAATTAGGGAAAATACTTCTGGAGGATGCTATAAAACAGGCCTTCATTTTCGGTGCCGGCCGTCTGGCAACAATTACACTTTCTGGTGAAAGAATCATTATTGCAAAAGAAGTCATCCGAAGTTTCTCCACACCGGATGTCATACTTCTTCTGCTTTCCATTGATCAGGAAAATGTCACAGCATATCTGGTAGGAGGGCATGGAATTAAAACTGAACTTAATAAATTAGTAGCCCCGGTAATTTCTGAAATTGGAGGTAAGGGAGGAGGAAGGCCACAATATGTCCAGTTTTCATTCAACAAAAAAGAAATTGAAAATTTCAAATCGAGGTTTATGAATCAACTTAAATCAATAAAATAATTTTCTATATTTACAGGCCAGCCACTTTTTCATAATTGTTTTCCCGCACATTGAATTTATCAACCATACCCGCTAAAAGTGCCGCCTGTGATGCCAGTTCTTCTGATGCACCTGAACTCTCTTCAGCATTTGCAGCATTGAGTTGTGTCACATTGTTCATCTGAGTTACAGCATCTGTAATCTGGGATATTCCGATATCCTGTTCTTTTGAAGCCTTATCAATCTGGTGAACAACGTTATTAATTTCCTGAATTATAGAAACGATTACATCAAGGTTACTTTTCACTCCGGTACTGATAGTACTTCCCTCCTCACTGGCACTGACACTTTCTTTGATCAATGATTCAGTTTTCTTGGCTGCCTGAGCACTTCTCAAAGCCAGATTTCTGACTTCCTCAGCTACAACAGCAAATCCCCTTCCTGCATCACCTGCTCTGGCGGCCTCAACGGCAGCATTCAAAGCAAGGAGATTTGTCTGGAATGCGATTTCGTTTATATCTTTAATAATTTCCCTTGTTCCCGTAGTACTTTTCTTTATTTCAGCCATTGCTCTATTCAATTTTATCATTTCATCACTTGCTGTATTTACAGTTTCTACAGCCCGTCTGGAAATTTCATCCGCCAGTTGAGAGTTCCTGGCGTTTTCCTTTGTCATATGACTCATTTCTTCAAGGGATGATGATGTTTCCTCAAGTGAACTTGCCTGCTCACTGGCGCCCTCTGCAACGCTCTGTGCACTCGATGCTATCTGATCACTGGCGCTGGTAATCTCCTCTACACTGGATTTTACTGCAATCAGAGCATTTTCCAGACTGTCTGCAGTAAGATTCAATGCTGTTTTAATTCTGGCATGGTCTCCTATATATTTACCTTCAACTCTTTGTGTAAGATTATAATCAGCCATTTCTTCAAGAACTTTAGTCGCTTCCATTATGGGTTTAAGTACAGCATCCAGTGTACTGTTGACTCCTGAAATTATTTTCGAATAATCACCGCTGTGTTTTTCTGAGTCTGCTCTTACCGAAAGTTTTCCATTCAGTGCAGCATCACTCAGAGAGTTCATATCCTCAATAAGTCCATTAACAGCATCAATACAAGTATTTAAATTCACTTTTAACTCATTGAAATCACCATGATAATCATCAATGATTTTTTCCGGCATATTTCCTTGCGCAATTTCATTAACATAAGAAGCAGCTTTTTTCAGCGGAAGTATTACACTGTCTAAAACTCCATTCAAACCATCCACCAGTTTTTCATATTCTCCTTTAAAATGACTTGAATCTGCCCGATAGGATAAATCACCGTCTGTACACTTACCAATTGCGCTGTTAATTTCATCAAGCAGTAACCTGAGACTGCTGACAGCAGTGTTTAATCCCCTGGCAAGCTCGCCTGCTTCATCTTTCCTGTCCAGATCAAGTTTGAAATCAAAATCTCCCTCAGCCAGCTTTTTCGTAGCCCCAACAATTCTGGAGATCGGCCTGATAATACTCAGAGTTATATAAATTCCGGCTAACAGTGCTAAAATAATTGCTGAAGCAGTTGTTCCAAATAGAAAGGTTTTTGCTGCATCTCTCTTGAATTCAGCTGTTTTCTTTGCATCTGACATTCGCTCAATTGCTCTTTCCCCAATTTTGATAACAGCATTTTCAAGTTTTCTGCTGACACCACCAAGTTTATCTCTGCTGATTTTTTTCAATTCCTCATCCATTAATCCTTTTTCTGGAGTAATTAAACCAGCTGCAACTTTCTCGAGAATTTTCCTTTTATGATTAATCAACTCTGTCGCAACAGTATTGAATTCTGATCCGATGTTGATTATTTCTCTGATTCTTTCAGAAATGATTCCGTTTTCCGGGCTGCTTTAAGACCAATTTCCTCATTTCCTGAAATGAAAGCCTCAAGAATTTTTTGAAGATCCCTGTATCTTTCGGTGTATCTGAGTTCATACTTTCTGAAGTTTTCCATCCTGAATCTCACAAGAGTCAATTCCAGAAGATTACCTCTCATTGCTCTCTGAAGGATATTTAATTCCTGTCCGGATTTTAATTGAGGAACTCTTTCCTCTGCCATCAGTTTATTAATTGATGAGATCTCAGAAGTGTATTTAATACCCATGATTCCTGAAAAGGCCACTAGAGCCGCAACCATAAGAAATCCCATCACAAGTCTTGTACCAATTTTAAAGTTTTTCATATTGTCCTCCTTGTTTATCAGCGTAATCGGATCTATTAAACTAAAGTTAAGCAGAATATGTT
>JAFGWM010000065.1 GCA_016937155.1 Deltaproteobacteria bacterium | reverse complement strand
TTTCATTTTTCATTTGCCTCCACTCAATAAGCATGTATAAGAAAAGAAGCACTAAGTCAAGAAGAGGTGACTCACAATGAAAGTTTTTTCGATTTTAACCGCGATTACATTGTTTTTTACCGTTATGTCCTGTGAAGATGGGAATGAGCTCAGCGATGATCATTACAAGACTGATGAAACAGGCTATGTAAATGACATGTTTCCTGAGTACTCAGCAGAATCATCATACGATACTCAGGAATGCGGGCCGGATTTTTATCCATGTCCCCCAAATGGAGTACGCCGGTTTCAGGTTCTTGAGGATATTCCATTTATACCTGTTGGCTCCTACGGTGAATTACTGGCAGGTGACGATGGAGTAGCCTGGCTTCATGATTTTTATGCAATGAGGAACGACGGAAAAAAACTCATTTATCTGACAGTCAGTGCTGGCTGGTGCAGCGTATGTGCCTATCAGTTACCCAATCTTGACAATGTAGCCGAAGATTATGTTGATGAGGTTATTTTCCTTACAATTGCACAGCAGGATGACTCCGGGTATACTGCTGACATTGATTTTGCCGAGACTTATCAGAACAGGTACAATATGGATGCTGAAAATGTATTTGTCACGGCAGACTATAACTGGGATTTCTACAAAATTATGAATGTAAAGGCATTTCCATTCAACGCAATAATTAATCTTGAGACAATGGAAGTTATCAAATATCCGGATGCAGCTTTCAGTGTTTCGGAGTATGCGGATAATATTGAAAGTGCACTTCTGAGTGTTAAATAGTTCCTGCTTTCCTGACCTGTTTTTATATCCAAATAAATCATCTACATTGAAATAAAAAGGGCAAAGTCTATGAGAGTCAGAAATATAAGTGTAATTGGTTCATCAGGAATAATTTCTGATGATGTGAAAGAGCTTGCAGAAGCTGTTGGTAAATATATCGGGGAGAGCACTTTTAATCTTGTCTGTGGAGGACGAGATGGAGTTATGGAAGCTGTATGCAGGGGAATGTCCACTGTAAAAGGGAAAAAAGGAAGTATAATTGGAATTTTGCCCGGATATGATTTTGATGGAGCAAACAGTTTCTGTGAAGTTGTTATTCCAACAGGAATTGGATATGCCAGAAACAGTATTGTAGCAAACTCGGGAGACATTGTGATAATAATTGCAGGGGCAACAGGTACTTTGACTGAAGCTGCTTTTGCCTGGTCTTATAATAAACCACTTGTGGCAATGGTGAAAAGTGGCGGTATAGCAAAGGAACTTGCGGGAAAAGTACTGGACTATCGAAGCACTGTTCCTGTATATACATGTGAAACAATTGATGAACTTGATTTTACTGTGAAAAAAATTATTAATGAAAATAAGGATGAACAGATATGACCTCGCCATTTCACTCTTACGATATAAGGGGATTATTTCCCGAAGAAATAAATGCTGAACTTGTGTGGCGGTATGGCAAGGCATATATGGATCTTTACGATCCTGAAACAGCAGTAGTTGGCCATGATATGAGACTGAGTTCGCCGGAACTTCACGAGGCACTTGTCGATGCCCTGTTGCAGAGTGGATGCAGAGTTTGGGATATAGGACTTGCCTCAACAGATATGATGTATCTTGCAGTTATAAACTGGAAAACTGCTGCAGGATTCATGATTACAGCAAGTCACAACGGTCCACGGTATAATGGGGTGAAAACTGTAAAAAGGAATGCTGTTCCAGTTGGAATGGGAAGTGGTCTTGAAAAACTGAAGGAAATTACTGAGAGTCAGAGGTCTTTTTGCAGTTGTTCTTTCAGCGGGAAAAAATCCAGAACTGCGTTTCTCGATGAATACACATCAACACTTTTTTCTCTGGTTGCTGCAGATTCCATACCTCCAATGTCTGTTGCCATTGACTCAGGTAACGGCATGGGTGGACTGGTTCTTCCTAGAATACTTGAAAGACTGCCACTTAAATCCGAAAACATTTTTTTCGATCTTGATGGGACTTTTCCGAATCATGAGGCAAATCCAATGATTGAAAAAAATCGTACTGAGCTTGTTTCAACGGTTTTGAGAACAGGCAGTACTTTGGGGTTTGCTCCTGATGGTGATTGTGACAGAGGTTTTTTCATTGATGAAAGGGGTAGATATATAAACGGAGATTTTACACTGGCTTTTCTTCTTGAAGGTGAACTTGAAAACTATCCGGGAAAGCCCTGCGTTTATGATGTGAGGTGTTCCAATAAGGTAAGGGATACCATTCTTAATCTGGGGGGAATTCCTGTAATGGGAAAAGTCGGGCACGCTTATGGAAAAGCGTTAATGTTGGAAAAGGATGCTGCATTTGGTGGTGAAGTAAGCGGTCACTACTATTTCAGGACTGCTGGTGGTGTCTTTGATTCAGGACCACTTGCTCTTTTGAAATTCCTGTATCTACTGGGGAAAAAAGGTAAAATGCCGTCTCATATTCTTGATGAATCAGAAAATTATCACATAAGCGGTGAATTAAGCGCCCGTGTTTCAGATCCAGATAAAATAATCCAGACAGTAATAAATACCATGGGAAATGGGAAGAATATTATAACAACTGATGGTATAAGAATAGAGGGAGATGATTTCTGGTTCAGCATAAGGAAAAGCAATACTGAACCATTACTCAGATTGAATGTGGAGGCAGACACTGCTTCCCTCATGGAAACTGTCAGGGATGAAATATTTGATTTATTTAAAAGTTTCAGTATCCAGTCTGAATGAAAGCGGAGCAGCATGAGATGATACTGATGAACAGATCGAAGAAAGTTGCAGCGTTAATACTTATTTTATCGGTGTTTTCTTCTCTGCTCACTATTGGATGGTTTTATATTCAGAACAGATTTAATAATGAAGCTCTGGCTGCGATGATCGAAAAGGGGTTCAATAAGGGTCGGAGGGGAAAGATTAAAATAAAAAGGGTTCACTGGGGCCCTATGGCTGTTTTCAATGTGATTTCCGGAAGACCTGTTTTTGTAACTGTGGATAACTTAAAACTTTATGACAGCAGGGGAAAAGTGACTGTGGATGTCAAACGGGCCACAGGATATGTTTATATTGATCCTCTAAGAAAGAATGTCAGTCTGGTTTTTGAAAATGCAAGGGCATCATCTGGATTCATTAATATTGAGATGTATGAAAAGCCGGATGACCCAGGAAGTAATGAAATCGGCCTTCTGGGTCTTTTTCAGTCTAAAAAATCAGAAAAAACAGAGAGAAAAAAACAGAAATCCTCTATTCCGGAAAAGAGCTGGGAAATAAGTTGCAAGGGTTTTGATATCAGTAATTTGAAAGTGAGGGTTGATCTGCCCGGTCTTGATTTAAACGCTGAAAATATTTCACTTAATAACGGAAGTCTGATTTACAGAACCAGATCCAGTGAGGGACCCCTTGTTTTTTCAGTTCAGGCAACTCCAAAATCCCAAAGGGTTTCAGGCCAACTACTTGGAAGCCCCATTGATTTTAGAAATGTAATCTTTACCAGAGGCTATATGGATCCCCGGGAGCCAATGAATCTGCATCTGGCACTCAAGGGAACTGAACACGGAGGGGATTTTCAAGCAACTGCACATCTTGGAGACCATGGCATCACTATTGATGCACACGCAAATAAAGTTGCGGATATTGCAACCCGATTCTCCCGCATATTTAAATTCACGGATGAAGATAACAGTAGTGGTAATGTTCATATCAGGGGTACTTTGAAAAAACCTGTTGTTTATATTTCAGGAAGTGGTCTGTCATATAAAACTCCAGTGGGACAGAAAGTTTCAGGTATCAGTGCTTCCCTGATTTTTCGAAAAGAAAATTTATCGAATGTAATTGAATTTAATTCTATAAATGGAAAAATCAAAGGATCTCCGGTTCATGGTGCAGGTGCTTGGGATATGACCGGAGGAAATCTTTTTATGAAGTTTTCCGGAAAAAATCTGAAGCCCAGGGAGATGCTGGCTTCACTTGATCGTGAGGAAATCCCCGATATACTCGACGGAAGTATTTCTATAAGAATGCAGTATCCTTTCTACAGAAATATACTTTTTGGATGGAAAGCCACAGGAAATTCTCCCTGGCTGAGTCAGATGACAAGTGGCGGCAGCTTTGTTATGGATGGGTCAGGAATAGAAATAAGACGTGGATACCTGTCAGGAAATGAAGGTCGGGCCGATTTATGGGGTTCAATTAAAACCGGTGGGAAATTAAAACTCGGAGTTTCACTACTTGTCTATCGGATGACACCATTACTTAGAAAATTTAAAATCAATGCTTCCATGGGAAAGGTTGAATTCAGAGGTGGGTTGTCCGGTTTGATTTCAAAACCACAGATAACCGGTAATCTTGGAATTTCATGGACAAAAGCATCTGGTATAAAGTTGAATTATTTCAGTTCATACTTAAGTGCAAACCGGTATGGTGTTAATCTTACAGGGATATCCTCAGGTGTTTCCAGAGGTACTGTAAATGGCAGAGTCTCGGTGTCCTGGAAAGACAGATTATGGACGAAAGCATTTCTGAAAATCAATAAAGTTTCTTTAGCCAGGCTATCGGGAAATCAGGTTTCAGGCCAGATAACCGGTGATATAAATGTAAAAGGTCCTCCCTCTTCCCTCAGTGGCAATGTCTCCCTTAGAACGTCTTCAGGGAAAATATTGGGTCTTGGCTACCGTAAATTCATTGGAGATATCAGTTTGAAAAAAGGGGGAGTAAAAATACGTACTGCCAGACTGGAATTTCCTGAAAGTACTCTCCATCTTTCCGGTGAAAACCGGAAAAATGGTAAACTCGACATGGGACTTAAAATCAGTGGGTTTATGCTTGATCGAGCCGGAAACGGTAAAATCAGAGGAAGTATAGTGGCTGATCTTTCGGTTAAAGGAACACCTCTTAAACCTTTGGTGAATGGAACTGTTGCATGGGAAAAACCTGTAGTTTTCGGTAATCCGCACAGCAGTGGTAAAATTTCATTTTCCTCAGAAAAAGGGATAAATACTTTTGAAGGAAAATTCTTTGATCTTGTGGCTCTAAAGGGAAAATATACATTTGGGAAGAAAACATCACTTGATGGTGGTGTCGCATTTAGCAAACTTAATCCTCAGAACTTTCTGCCTGCAGGTCTGTTTGAAAAATTTGGATTGAAGGCCGAAATATTCGGAACAGGTAAGGCTGTATGGAATGGTGGCAGAGACGTTGAGGGTAACATAAGGATTTCAGGACTTAATGTTCTGATGACAGGTATCAGACATCCATTTTTGCCCACAAGACCAGTGAAAAAACTTTCCCTCAAAAGAAATCTTGTTGTCACCTACCGAAATAATACTGTAACTCTAAAACCAGCATACATTACCGGTGAAAATACTGATTTGAAGTTTTCCGGTGAATTGAGTGAGCAAAAGGGCAATTTGAGGATTGCAGGTGAACTTGGTACTGCTGCTATTGCCTATCTTGTTCCTCAGGGAATGGTTGAGAGTGCAACCGGGGCAATATCCATAGAAGGTAACATTATCAGAGAAGGAAATTCCACTTCAGTTCTCGGGCAGATTTTCTTTGCAGGAAACACAATTCAGTTAGCACAGGCTGAGTCAGGTATTACTATCAGAAGTGGAAGAATTACTCTCGAAAAGGGTAGGGCCGTTTTTCATAAACTCAGACTGGTTTATGAGGAAGAGGAGCTGGAACTGGCCGGTATAGTCGATCTGGATAAAAATATGAAAATATCCGGTATGAATCTGGCTGTGAGTGGATATGTTTCCAGCAGACTTCTTGCTCTTGCAATGCCAGGAAGTTTATATTCAACCTCGGGGCGATCCAGATTGTCTCTGAATATCACGGGGACTCCAGAATATCCAAAAATCAGGGGAGAACTGACTTTCAATGAGCCCAACAGAATCTTTTTCAGAAATGGACGGGAATTTGTATTTGCCAAAGGGGGAAAAGTTGAGTTCCGCGGAAAAGATATCAATCTTAATGGTTTCAGGGTTATGATTGAGGACGGATACGCTGAGTTCAACGGACGCTTCACATGGGAAAATTCGATGCCCTATGATGTGGATATTGATATTAAACTTAGAAACTTTTCTGAAAGAGCCAGCACTTTCGAGGTGGAAGCCATGGGTGATCTTCATCTTGGAAGCATAGGGAGTTCTCCAATGTCCCTTGAGGGAACTATTGATCTTTTAAGTGCACGGTATACAAAAAAATATAATGTTAACCTGGTGGATAAACTACTTACTCCTGTTTCGAGAACGGCGGAAAGCAGCGGAAGCTCAATTGACAACATTAAGTGGCTGAAAAATATGAAATTGAATCTTACGGTTCAGTTGACTGGTGATATTGAAATTGACAATAACTTTGCTCAGACAAGGCTTGAAGGGGTTATGAATGTCAATGGTACAGTGAGCTCCCCAAAACTGGGGGGTATGATAGCTCTGAATGGAGGTACCTTCAGAATTCCAATGCTCAGAGGAAACTATGAAATAAAGGAAGGCCTCATTGATTTTGACAAGGCTAAGCTTTCAGGACATTCAAAGGATGAACCATATATTGATGTTCAGGGAGAGATGGTTTTTACGGATCGTAACGAAAATGAGCATATTATAACTCTTTCAATGACAGGTTTTGTGAGTCAGTTGAGACTTAAATGGTCCTCCTCCACTGGATTGAACTCCAGCCAGGTATTGACTCTGCTTATGCTCAACAGAACCCCTGACGAAATAAGGAGGGGTGAAAGCGGTGGACTTCCTGATGTTGGTGGAATACTTGAAGGCTATGTGCCAATGAACCTTCAGTTAGGTCTTACGTCCGATAATGTGAAGGTTTATGTGGAAAAGAAATTTATGTCTGAACATCTTGTCTTAAAAGGAAATGTGGATTTTGGTTTTATGGGCCAGCAAAAACAGGAAGCCAGCCTGATTTTCCGAATAACAGACAGCGTCAGAATACAGGGTCAGGCAACCCGAAAAACACTTGAAGAAGAAACCACCATTCGTCAGGATGAAGAAGAACTACAGGGAAAGGTTGAATTGAAATACAAAATAGGGTTAAAAGGTACCTGGAAAGATATTCTGGGTCTCTAGGAGCCTTAACATTTATCTCTCTTCTGGAGTTTGATGTCCGAATCACGACGAGATTACCTTAATAATGCACCGGTATGGAAAATACTTCTGAATCTGAGTGCCCCGGCAACAATTGGAATGATTGTCGGGGCTCTTTATAACCTAGTTGACACAATTTTTGTGGGTCGTGGGGTGGGAACTCTTGCAATCAGTGCTCTCACAGTTGTTTTCCCGGTTCAGTTGATAATAATGGCCATAGCACAGATGATAGGAATCGGTGGAGCTTCCATAATAAGCCGCAGTCTTGGTTCAGGTGACAAAAAAACTGCTGAAGAGGCTCTTGGCAATGTAATAACAATGGTGTTTATTCTGAGTTTGCTTTTTATGCTGATACTGTATTTCAACATCATGTCAATGCTGAAACTATTCGGGGCGAAATCGGAGTTTATCCATCTAAGCAGGCAATATCTGGAAATTGTTCTTTTCGGTAACTTCTTTTTCACTTTTACAGTTGCTCTTAATAATGTGGTGAGAGCTGAAGGGAATGCGTGGATGGGTATGTATACCATCATGGTGGGTGCCGGAATGAATATTGTTCTTGATCCAGTATTCATCTTCCTGCTGAAAATGGGTGTCAGAGGGGCTGCATGGGCAACTGTAATCAGCCAGTTAATAGGTTTTTTATTCATCACCGGTTATTTCTATACATCACGGAGTACACTAAAATTTAACCTGGGATGTTTGAAACTAAAGAAAAAAATAATAACTGAAATGCTGGCGATAGGAAGCAGTGCTTTCGTAAGACAAGTGGCTGGAAGCGTTATTGCCATTGTTATAAATAATTCAATAGCTCACTATGGCGGTGTTCTGTACATTGCGGTTTTTGGAGTTATTCATCGTCTTTTGAGCTTTTTATTTATGCCCCTGTTTGGAATTGTACAGGGTTTGCAGCCAGTTGTAGGGTTTAATTATGGTGCAAAAAACTATAAACGTGTCAGAAAGGCTGTAATTTTAGCTACACAGTGGACGACAGTGGTGTCTGTGAGTGGTTTTCTAATAATAATGCTGTTTCCTGAATTTCTTTTGAGAGTATTTTCCAGAGATGAAATCCTTATCTCAAAAGGAATTTCCGTTATGAGAATCACCTGTCTGGCAATTCCGGTTGTTGGAGTTCAGATTGTTGGAAGTGTGATGTTCATGGCTATTGGAAAGGCTCTGGAAGGATTTATTCTATCACTTTCAAGGCAGGTCCTTTTTTTTCTGCCCTTGGTTTTTATTTTACCTATGAACCTTGGAATCAGTGGAATCTGGGCAGCATTTCCTGTTTCTGATTTTTTTGCATTTTTTCTGACGCTGTTTCTGATGATTAGAGAATATCGCAAACTTGATAATCTTGAAAAATCGCTTTCCCACTAAAATACATCCAGGATTTTCCATTAAATAACTGGTTTTAAACTTCTATATTACAGCAAAGCGCAAGATAGTAGATCTAACGGAAAAGCAAAAAAGGGGATCGACCAAGAAAAAATAAAATGATCTAGTGGTAAAGAAAGAAAGAAAGATGCCTGGACCATTGCCATAAGAACTGAGAGAACGAGCACTAAAAGCGAGTTGCCAAGGAAGGAATGACGATAGAAAATACCTCTTCAACCACAATAAAAGGATCGAAAAAGATAAAAAAGGGGATCAACAAAAAGGGAAAAAATTGATCTGATAAAGAAATGAAAATACTAAGTTTAGATTTAAGAATGCGAATAGTTGAATCATATGAAAGTGGAAAAACGCGCACATACAAAGAAACA
>JAFGWM010000064.1 GCA_016937155.1 Deltaproteobacteria bacterium | reverse complement strand
TGTTTCTTTGTATGTGCGCGTTTTTCCACTTTCATATGATTCAACTATTCGCATTCTTAAATCTAAACTTAGTATTTTCATTTCTTTGTCAGATCAATTTTTTCCCTTTTTGTTGATCCCCTTTTTTATCTTTTTCGATCCTTATTACTCATGAAGCGGTCTAAATTCATCTTATCAGTGTACAGATAACCTCAAAATGTGAATTATCGGGAAACATATCGTATCCAGCAACATAATCGACATCAAAATTACCAATTGATTTTAAAAATGCTGAATTGGAGGCAAGAGTCTTAACATTACAGCTCATATAGACTATCTTATCAATATCAGAATCACAGATCTGCTCCATTAAATTATTTGAAAGGCCAGTTCTGGGAGGATTGACAACAAGGACGGAAAATTTGTTTTTCATAAAAAGGTCATTGATGAATCCAGGCTCATTGACATCCATGTTTATAACAGTGATATCATCCGAACCTCTAGCTGCAAGGTTTACCAGACGGGGTGAAATCTCAGATGCAACCACAGAATTATCTTTTGAAAGAGTTATGCTTATTCCACCGCTGCCGCTGAAAAGCTCACATACAGACTGATTTTTTCCTGTTAGTTCCCTGATTTTTTCATATGCCATAAAGGCAATGCTCTGATTAGCCTGAGAAAAATCAGTGGCTGTAACAAACTGATAGCCTCCTGGAACAGGAATTTTTAGTGCATCTTCTCCGAATATCAGGAACTCAGTTTTACCAAGGAGCCGGTTTGTTTTCTCTGAATTAATATTAACACTTACCCCGGCAATAAGATTCACAGATTCCAGTGACTTCAGCCTGGCAACTGTGTTTTCATCAGGTGATGAAGCCAATACAAAAGTCACCAGTATTTTTCCCTGACCTTCTCTTAAAAATATACTTCTTAATATACCTTCGGATGAAGATTCGTTCCAGGAGGGGATATCAGATATGACGACGGATATCTCTCTCAGAATTGAATTAATACCTTCTGAAAGAACATTGCACTGAGTTATGGGAAACAGATCATGAGAGCCAGGAATATAGCTTCCCATAACAGTCTGGCCGGAAATATCCTTACAGAAGAATTTTGCTTTCCTTCTCCAGTTTTTCTGCTCAGGAGAAGGGAAAAAATCCGCATCAGTTTTCATATATCTTTTGATTAATTCTCTTTTAAATCTGACACGGGATTCAGCAGTAAAGTGCATTGCGTTACAGCTCTTACATTCACTGTAAAAAGAGCAGTGTGGCACTGCATGGTCTTTAGAAACTCTTCTAAATTCCAGTATTTTTGCATAAATTTTAGGATGATGACGACTTATAGATTCAATCTGAACAAGACAGACATCCCCAGGAATTGATTCAGGTACAATAAATTCAATCTCTCCTGAGTCTGCGGTTCCCCTGAAATTCAAATCAATCCCGGTAATTTCCAGTTCAAGTATATCGCCGGCCTTGAAATCAGTTCTAGAATCCCTCATTTTCTTTTATTTCATTCATTGTATGAAGCTGGCCATCATAACTTAAGACACTATGACGACTTTTCATTACTGTTCTGATATTAACCGGTCGTTTCCAGATACGAAAAATGTTTTCAAGAGTTGCTTTCGCATAAGGCATTTCCAGATCTATACCATTGTGACGATGGACAAGATACAATTCACTGCGATTATGGTAGTTTGCATCAACAACGTCAATAACAGGTTGCCCCCTGTTGGTAAGTTGAAAAAGCAGTCTTTCCTTTATTTCAGTAAACTCTCTTGTGGATATGACATATTCTTCCTTGGAGCGGTTATAGTCATAGTTGAAGAACAGTCTTCCAGATGCAAATTCAGGTGTGAAAAATTCATCCAGAAAGGTTACATCTGTAAAATGTTTCCTTACTTCAAATATTTTTTCAAGCCCCTTTCCGGCGTGAGTATTCCATTTCAACTTTTCTTCAAGATCCGTACAACCATTGTAATCTGCTCCAAAAGCCCCACGATTCCATCTCTCTTCAATGTATCTGAACAGTTCCAGACCCATTTTGTATGGATTCAGTTGCCCTTTAGCCTGATAAGTAACCCCGGATGTCACATCAGCATAGTTGATAACTTCAGAAGGCTCTAAAAGCTTCTCTGTCATAAGTTTAGTGTGCCAGTATGTCGCCCAGCCTTCATTCATAATTTTGGTCATGGCCTGAGGAGCAAAATAATATGCTTCCTCACGAACTATTTCGAGAATTTGTCTTTCCCATGTGTTAAGCGGAGCGTAGTGAATAAGGAAATTCAGAACATCAGATGTGGGCCTGTCCGGTAATTTATGCCTGTTTTTCATGGAATCCCGAAGTTTTTGCTTCTGACTTTCCATGTATTCCGGCGGATTTATAAAATTCTCCATGTATGGTTTTGTCTCAAATCGGTGAACAGCACTCAGATCAATTCTTGTTTCCCCTGTATCAACAGGTGGCTCCATTGGAGCTCTTTGTATAAACGGGCTGTACACATCGATCAGGTTTTCAATACTCAAACAGACATCAATGAAATTTTCAATTTCTTCAACTCCGTATTTTTCCATTGCACGGCGCACTTTTACACTGTGATTGGCCATCTCATTTATCATATGGCGCTCTGTTTTGGAAAAAGTAAAATTGTTTTTGAAAAAATCATTGTGAGCCATGACATGAGCCATAACCATTTTCTGATCTGTCAGGGAATTTCCCTCAAGAAGATAGGCATAGCAGGGATCATTGTTTATAACAAGCTCATATATTTTTGACAGACCATAAATATGACCTTTTGAAAGTCTGTCATATTCCATTCCGTATCGCCAGTGTGGATATCTTGAAGGAAATCCACCATAAGCTGCAACTTCGTTCATGGTTTTATAATCAAGAACAAGAAATACAGTGGGGAAAAAATCCAGCCCATATTCCCTGGCGTATCCTTCAACAGTATTTTGCATTTCTCGAAGGTATCTGGGAAGCTCAGCCATTTTATTTTCCCTTCCCGAGAAAATCCTTGATACTGTCCATTATTGCATCTCTGTCTGGAATACTTGAAAGTATCAGGTTGTCCCGTTCGTTTGAATATTTTTCTTCGAGATCATGGATGAACTGACCGGATCCGTATGGACTTTTTACCTGTCCATATCCAAATAGGTTTATTTTATCCAGAAGACGTTCATCAAGAATGGAAAAACACCTGTTTGTATCTTCTCTTGACCAGTTGTCACCATCTGAAAACTGGAATATATATATATTCCATTCATCAGCAGGATAATCCTTTTCCACAATATCTGCAGTAACGGCATAAGCACTTGAGATCATAGTTCCGCCGCTCTCCTTTGTACGATAAAAGGTGTCCTGATCCACTTCTCTGGCCTTTGTATCATGAATAACGTATCTGGATTCTATTCCGTCATATTGATATCTTAGCCATGTATCTATCCAGAAACTCTCAATTCGAACCATTAGTTTCTGCTCTTCACCCATTGACCCACTGACATCCATTATATAAATAATAATTGCGTTGGTCTGGGGAATTACATCTTCCTTCCAGCTTCTGAAGCGTTTATCCTCCTTGATTGGTACTATTACAGGCCTGTCTTTATCATAGGTACCCATTACAATCTGCCTTTTAAGGGCTTCCCTGTAGGTGCGCTTAAAATGTCGCAGTGATTCTGGTCCTGTTCTTCTGATTGCGTTGTAACGGTCCTGAGGAGCTTTGATAGTCCTTGTTCCTCTAGGTTTTATATTCGGCAATTCAAGTTCTTCAGCTAGGATTTTTGCCAGATCCTCAAGTGAAAACTCCACCTCCAGCCCATGTTCTCCCGGTTGATCCCCTGCCTGACCTTTTCCGTCACCTTTTTGAGGATCACCACCAAGGCCCTCCCCGACTTCTCCCTCACCCTGCCCGGTTCCTCCACTATCCTTAAGGTTATATTTGAATCTGGGAAGATCAATTGAATGAATTGGAATAGAAACCCTGTCCTTTCCCTGTTTTCCAATCATATCCCCCCGACTAATATATTTTCTTAAATCGGTTTTGATACGGCCTTTAACTATCTGTTTGAACCTTGCATGATCCTGATCAATTTTCTGGCTCATGATATTTCCTGCGGATAAATGGTTTATTATTCAATTCACTTTACTGGATTGCCCTTGACATCTCCCCGTGCAAAAATTGAGGCGACATACTGGAGGATATCACTGGCACATATTTCACAGTAACCATAGTTACGGATTAATCTGGATTTAATAATTTCGATCTTTGCCTGTTCGTCCTTATCCACCATTCCACTCACAATACTTGTAAGTTTTATGGCATCCCTGCTGTCTTCAAAAAGTTTAAGCTCCAGAGCCCTTGTAAGCCGCTCATTCTGTTTATAATCAAAATGTTTTCCATCCACAGCCAGAGCGCCTATGTAGTTCATAAGCTCCCTTCTGAAGTCATCCTTTCGACTCTCCGGTATATCAATTTTTTCCTCTATGGAGCGCATCAGATGCTCATCAGGTTCCATATATTCACCGGTGTATTTATTTTTGACCCGCTCACGCTGAGTATATGCTTTGACATTATCAATATAATTCCCGCAGAGTTTTCCTATGGCTTCCTCATCAGCACTGATTGCACGCTGAACTTCATTCTTGACGATATCCTCGTACTCTTCTTTGACAACTGCCATCAGTTCTCGATATCTTGTTTTCAACTCATCGTTTGTTATCAGACTGTGACTTCGCAGACCTTTTTCCAGTTCATTCAGTACCATAAAAGGATTGATACATCCTTCATCCTCGTCACTAACAAGAACATTGGAAATTTTATCCTGAACATATCTTGGAGAAATACCATCCATCCCTTCACGAAGAGTCTCTTTTCTAAGTTCTTTGATGTTATCAACTGTAAACCCTGGGATGTTTTTTCCATCGTAAAGTTTAAGTTTCTGAAGAAGAGTTAAATTATGTTTTTTAGGATCTTCCAATCTGGTGAGAATACTCCACATTGCGGCCATTTCGAGGGTATGTGGCGCTATATGTTTTTTAATTTTTTCCTCATTAAATGATTTTCCATAAATTTTTTCTTCCTCACTTACCCTTGTCACATATGGAGTATCTATTTTTATGGTACGATCCCGGAGCGCTTCCATAAATTCATTGTTCAGCAGCTTCCGGTATTCAGCTTCATTAGTGTGTCCGATTATTACTTCGTCGATATCTGTTTGTGCAAATTTTTTAGGCTTTATCTTGTGTTCCTGTGTGGCTCCCAAAAGATCATAAAGAAATGCAACATCCAGTTTGAGTATTTCAATGAATTCAATAATTCCTCTGTTTGAAATATTAAACTCCCCATCAAAATTGAATGCTCTTGGATCACTATCAGTTCCAAACTCAGCTATTTTTCGATAATTCAGATCACCTGTCAACTCAGTTGAGTCCTGATTCTTTTCATCCTTTGGCTGAAAAGTGCCAATACCTCTGCGATCCTTTTCACTCAGAATAAGTCGCCTTACTCTTATGTGGTTGGTTACAACTTTTTCCCAATCCCCGTCGTAGTGATTAATCAGTTCACGGTATATCTGTCTGGATGCCGGATCCAATTCCCTATCAAGTTTCAACGTGTTCACCGGATATGGAAAAGAATTCAAATTTACAAGAGATTCCAGAACATTTTTTCTCCAATCTCCAGGTATTAGAAGTATTGGATCTTCATTCATGGGCGATGGGAAAATTGTTTCACCACCACTTATGTAGGCAAGTTCCTCAGGAAGTATCCAGTCAAAAGTGTAAAGCTTTCCAGTCTCAGTTTTACTGTATTCCTCAAGCCCCCTCTTGATAAGCCTTGCTATAGTGGATTTTGCACTTCCAACAGGACCATGAAGCAGAATAATCCTGCTTTCCGGGCCATATCCCATTGCAGCGCCTTTAATAACATTGACAAACCTCATCAGCGGAATATCAAGTCCATACACTGCATCACGCTGTTTATTTCTGGTGTCATAAAAGAAAAGATACCGGGTAATTTCTTTCTTCATATCAGTATATACATCAACACCATAACTCATCAGCATATCATAAAGTCTCTGGTATGCAGTCCTGATTACCTCAGGATTATTTTTGACGATATCAAGATAATCCTGAAATGAACCCATCCAGTTGATAGCTTTATAGGCGTCCCTGTCCTGCAGTCGGCCAATTTCAGTTACGGTAGTAAATTTCGAATCTGTCATAAGAACCTCCCGGTAAAGTAGATAGATATTATATATGATGTTTACAGTGGAGAACTGCTAAAAAATTCCAGAATCAGAAAAACCGAAATAAACTTTTTAATATTTCAATGAACACTGTGTATCCGGATCAATAACATGAAAAAAGGATTTTAGCACATCGAATAATATATTTCGACATATTGGAAAAATCCTTCAACTTTAAAATTCCTGCTACTCTTTTAGCTCCTCAGCACTTTGAGATTCCAGAGGATTTTTAAGAGTATTTTTTGCCTTCACCCAGTAACAGTCCTGCTGGTCAAGAGTCAGGTCCCGAAGGTCAAGACCTTCTTCTTCAACCATTGACTCCATAAGACGAAAACGCTTCATAAATTTCTGATTTGTATCATTAAGAGCAATTTCTGAATTAACACCCAGATGCCTTGCGAGGTTGGAAACAGAAAAGAGTAAGTCACCCAGCTCTTCACTAATTTTAGAAGAATCATTCTGACTGAATGCCTCATCCAGCTCAGTGAGTTCTTCTATGACCTTGTTACGGGGTCCCTCATATGTTGGCCAGTCAAAACCACACACTGAAGCTCTTCTCTGTATTTTTTCCGACTTGGATAGAGCTGGAAGTACATCTGGAATATCATCCATCAGGCTGGATTTGCCTTTCTGAAGAAGTTTTCGTTCCTCCCAGTTCTTTTCATTTACAATTGAATCATCAGCATCATCAAAAACATTGGGATGGCGGGAGACAAGCTTTTCTGCAACGCAGTTTTTTACATCTTCAAGATCAAATGCACCCTGACGTTTTTTCAAAGCAGCCTGAAGGTGAATATGATAGAGAAGATCTCCAAGCTCCTCCATATGTTTCTTATCATCGCCAGAAGCAATAGCTTCCAAAAGCTCATATGTTTCTTCCAGAATATATCTTCTGAGAGACTCAACAGTCTGGGCTTTATCCCAGGGACATCCATTCTCTCCCAGGAGGGCATCAATTACCTCTTCAAGTGTGTATTTTTTCATCTGGAAACCAGTGCAGTCAATGCTAAAAAAATCTCAATGCTGAGTTTCTCCGGATTAGCAGTGGAAGATACAGCTTTGTTGATAAATTCAATATAATACTTACCATCTGACTCAGCAGCAGCTTTAAGCAAAGAAAACTTTTTATATCCTTTTGCTGTAATGGATTTTTTTATCAGAGTTTTTGAAGAGGCTGATACCAGGGCAACAGCGTTTGCAATATCTGGAAATTTAGCATATTCAGGCTTTTTTATCTCCGGATAAATCTCAGAGTTGAAGGTACTGCTTCTTTTAAGAGAAATCAATGCTTCTTCTCTGATATCTCTGCTGGAATGAGTTAAGAATTTCATCAACTGGTTTCTGGAAAGAGTGACATCAGGATCAAGCGCTTTCACAGCGGATTTAAGTAAATCGCCCTTTGTTCTGAGCATCATGAAAAAGTAATGCTTGTTGGATGCATTAAGTTTTTTCTGAGTCAAAAGAACCATTGTTCTAACAGCCAGTTTTCTCAACTCCGGAGTTGAACCCTTTTTTACAATACTACCCAGTTCCCAGGATGAAAATTTAATAATCTTCTCAAGGTCAGGTCCGTCATATTTAACAATCCTGGACATTGCAGCCATTTTTACTTTTTCATCCTTGTTTCTCATTGATGAAAGTAGCAGCAATCCTGCGTTTTTATCGCGTATTTTGCTCATGACATTCATTGCTTCAGATTTGACTTCAATTCCGGATTTACCCTTAATAACATCCTTTAAAAAAGGAATAAATGAAGAATCAGGTCTGGACCCAAGTAATTGAACTGTCTGCAACGGATAGCTGGAATAGTATTTTTTTATTTCAGAAATCAGTGTATTTCCAATGATAGTTGAACTACCCCTCATCATATTAATCAATTTACTTATTTTCCCTGTTCGTGACACAATTCGATCAACTGTATGTTTTTTGCAGGGGAGATTTCGCTCTATTATCTTTAAAGAAACAAGAAAAAAATCTTTCTTGTCTCCTGAACCCATGTTAGCTGCAATGTTGCATATCTCCAGACCAGTTGCATTTTCAAGAAAAAGTTTTTGTTCAATAGAACTCAGAACATTAAAATATTCAGCAAATATCAGTGCGGGAAATCCATTTGTTCTAAGATACATGGGTATGTCGGAAACAAAATATGGATTTGATGTGTAAGGATAGTAAACACTAAAAAATGTTGACATGAATGAAGACAGCACATTCAGTGGAATTGCTCTTCCATTTACTGAGGCAATCAGACGCTTCCAGGCTTTTTTGAAAAGGCGCTTTGAAAGATAGCTGCGAACAGCTTTTTCAGGCTTCCATTTCACATATCTGATACTCGCACCCTTAAGAGGACTGTATGGCGCATATCGGTTGAATGTCCAGAAAATGTGAACATATCCATCATCTGAAATAAATTTTGGGGATGGTTTCCCCGGAACAGAAACAGTTTTCAATGCATCCACAAGAGTAAAATCAAACGGCTCATATCCGGATCTGGCAACTATGAGAACTTTTTTTATGGCACCTGAAGGAGTGATAAATATCTCCGCTGTAGCAGACTGTTTCCGATTAAATCCATCGTTTTTTTTGAGAAGTCTGTCTGCAAGAACAATAACACCCTTATCCCACACTTTTTTTATACTCTTCTCCATGGACCTGAGATAAGTCATCTCAGTTGAAGCACAAGAGTATGAAGGTGACGCGCAATCCATGGATAATATTAGTAAAAGAGATGTAATAAAAAATTTCATATTAGGTCCCGGTCGCAACTTTAGCGATGCTCAAACATCATCAATGGTGTTTGATGTATCTACAATCGTTAAAACTGAAAAGATTTTTAGATCAAAATCGAACATTTTATTATATAATCCGTAATCAGTTTTGTTTTACCCTTATACCAGATTTCGGAAGTGTGCATCAGAAAAAAATGACTTTGGACAACAAAACACCATCACACAGGCTAGGCAGATATCAGATCATGGGTGTAATTGCAGTTGGCGGTATGGGCGAAATATACAAGGGTGTCTACAGAGATTCTGAGCGTATAGACCGTTTTGCTGCAATTAAACGAATTCCCAGAGGCAATGAAGATCTGATTACCGCTCTTATAGATGAAGCGAGAATTACCAGATTACTCAATCATGAGACTATTGTAAAAGTACTGGAATTCACTGAATTATCCGATGAATACATAATGGCCATGGAGCTGGTTAATGGCAGGGACTTAAAAAGGATTCTGGCCAAGGTTAATTCCATGTCTCAGCCCCTTGGATTTTATCACTCTGCTTATATCGTTCAGCAGGCTCTTGCAGCACTAAGCTATGCGCATAGAGCAAAGGATGAAAAAAATAATCCTCTTAATCTGATACACAGAGACATCAGCCCAAGCAACATTCTGGTTGATTTTAATGGTAACGTCAAACTATGTGACTTTGGAATTGCTAAAGTAAGTTTTTCACGTTCCATAACCAGAAGTGGCATTGTAAAGGGAAAAGTTAAATACATGAGTCCTGAGCAGGCCAAAGGCTGGGAAATAGATCAGCGTTCTGATGTTTTTTCGATGGGAGCGGTTCTCTACGAACTCATCACAGGCTCTTCACCCTATGCTGATATACCTGAAGATGAGCTTCTTGATTCAGCTAAATCCGGGAGATATAAACCGTTGAAAGCTCACCGGGTCCTCGCGCCTGCTATGCTTCAGACTATTATCGCCAAGGCCATGTCTGTTGACAGAATAAACAGATATCAAACTGCCGATGACTTTTTCAGAGGATTAGGGCATTACCTAAAAATAAGCGCTCCAGCATACTCCAGTGTGAATCTTTCAAAACGGATTACTGATATTTTTCAGGCTGAAATTCTTGAGGATACTTCAAATATGAACCGGTTTATTTTTGATTTAGCTGATCCCACAGATTGTGGAATAAACCTTTTGGAGTCTCAGGTCCTCTCCACTTTAAGTCCTCAATATCTTCCACCACCACCTCCTCCTCCGCCACCACCACCTCCTCCGGAGGATGATATTCACAGTGAGGTTACAGGTGAAATTGAAGACAAGCCCGATGAACCTCAATTGAAAACTAACTTCAAGGAAGTACGCGATACGGATCAGAGTCTGATCCCTGCAGAAAAAGGAACGGACAGTTCATTAACAAGGGATACAGATGCTCATAATCCGATAAGAGACTCGGATACTGTACAACTGAAACTTGAAGATGATCTGATTACAGCTGATAGTTCAACTGAAAAACCCGAACCGGACCCCACTAATTCTGATTCCAGAAAAGGTCATACCAAACAGTTAATTCTTTCATCAATAAATTCACCTGACACGGATCAGGCAAATATTGAAACTCTTTCGAAGAAATCATCAGAGTTTTCGAATAAAAAATACCCGGAAACACCAACTTCTCCAGGTGAAAAACTTCCACCTGAAGCTATCATTGACTTTCCTGAAACTTCTACTTCTCCAGGTGAAAAACTTCCATCCGAAGCTGTTATTGACTTCCCTGAAACCGCTACTTCTCCAGGTGAAAAACTTCCAGAAAATGTTTCCATTGATGATTTCCCTGAGTCATCTTCTTCTCCAGGTGAAAAACTTCCACCTGAAGCTATCATTGACTTTCCTGAAACTTCTACTTCTCCAGGTGAAAAACTTCCGGAATCAGATGAAACTGGTGATCCACAGATGAAAGAATCAGGCTTTTTTCTCCGGGAGGATTCCCCACCATCCGATGAAAGTTTTGATGGTGACTTCGTATTCTCAATTTCACCGAAAAGCCAGCAATCTACAGGGATTAAAAGTGGAGAAATTCTAATCGGAGGCAACGATGATGAACCTGAAGACGAACAACTGTTTGAAAAACTTGACGATAGTTCAGACAGTTCAGAATTCTATCTTTCTGACGCTGACTTAACTGAAGAGAAATCAGATGATTTTGTTTTTAATCTCACCAGGGACAGGGTTCTAACACCATCTTCCACAGGAAGAACTACCATGAGTGGTGAGTTTATGATTCCAGTGGATCTGTTGGACGAACGTCTCCCCGAAAATAACGACTCAGATACAATTCAGGTTGATATATCAGAGCTGTTTATTAAAAATGACAGTCAATCCAACCCGGACGAATAAACTATTAATAACTTAACACTATCATGGGAATAACTTCTTAATGGTCTGTGCCAGTTCTTTCGCATTCAAAGGTTTTGCCAGATAATAATTCATCCCTGCATCATAACATTTCTGCTGGTCTTCAGGCATAGCATGAGCTGTGAGAGCAACAATGGGAATATCATGCTGGAGCACCTGAGAATTCGCATCTCTTATTTTCCTTGTAGCCTCATATCCATCCATTTCAGGCATCTGAATATCCATCAGTACAAAATCAAATCTACATTCTGATAGTTCCATCACGGCTTCCCTGCCATTAGCAACAGGAACAACATCTATTCCTAATTTTTTTAAGAAATGAACTCCCAGTTTCTGATTTACAGGATTATCTTCAGCTAAAAGAACCCTTAGATTAGCATTTATAACTTCCATTTGACGAGAAATATGTCTGGGATGGGTGGAGCTGTTACTCTTTCTGAAAACCTGTAAAATTGCTTTGTGCAAACTGCTTCTCCTCAGTGGAAGCAGTACAGTGGCATTAACACCAAACTGTCTTATTTCATTAAGCGAGGGCGAAATCAGTGGTGGTGCCAGTAAAATAACCGGAATTTCATTTTCTGACAGTTTCATTGACTCCAGGTTTTTTAAAATACAGGGTTCCATTGAAGTGGAATCCACTATTACAAGCACAGGGTTAATTTTGTTCAGGGACTCCATAAAACAGGAAACTGAAGATACCACTTTGACCATTCCCCCGATAACCTTAAGATAGCCTTGGATAATTTTTTCCATATTTCCATTTTTCTCAAATACAAGAGTAGGCCCCCGGGTTATTTCAGGAATCAGTGGAAGAGAATCAACGTTACTGACTTCCTCAAGGTATTCAAAATCAACTTCAAAGGAAAAAGTGCTTCCCTCACCGGGAATCGACTCAACTCTTAGTTCTCCTCCCATAGCCTGAATAATCGCATTGGAGAGGCTCAGACCCAGGCCGGTGCCACCATAGCGTCTTGTGGTGGAAGAGTCCACCTGAGTAAATGCAGAAAAAATCTCTCTTGTTTTATCTCTTGGTATCCCGATTCCTGTATCTGTAACACTGAAGATTAACCTGTAACTGTCCTTGAACTGAGTAAGCAGATTTACTTCAAAATGAATGCTTCCTTCATTTGTGAATTTTATTGAGTTATTTATTAAATTGAGAATAACCTGTCTCAATCTCAGAGGATCACCGGTAATCTGAAGAGGAACATCAGGATCAACATAATAACTAAGAAAAAGATTTTTCTGCCAGGCTCTTGGAGACATCAGTGCAGCGATATCAGCCATAATATTTTCGGGAAGAAATTCGATATTTTCAAGTTCCAGTTTTCCAGCTTCAATTTTGGACAGATCCAATATATCATTAAGTATCGCCAGAAGAGAAGCAGCACTTTCCTTTAATGTTACTGCGTAGTCATGCTGCAATTCAGTAAGTGGAGTATCCAGGATCAATTCAGTCATTCCAATAAGGCCATTCATTGGAGTACGGATTTCGTGTGACATATTTGCAAGAAATCTGCTTTTTGCATTGTGAGCAGACTCAGCTTCATTTTTAGCAATTTCCAGTTTTTCTGATTCCTCGATCAGTTGATTGGTTCTGTTGAGACTTTCTTTCTCAAATTCATATCGCACTGATTCGAAAAGAAAAGCCATAAAGGATATCATCAAAAACGCAAGATAATATCTCATTAAAAATTCAGCGGGATAATTCTGAAGAGATTGATTATTAAAAGGATTTAACATCACTGGAAGCAATAATACAACCGATGCAATAATCCAGTAAACAGCTTCTTTTTTTCCAAGCAGAAAAAAAGCAACAAGAGGGTAAATAAAATGCCAAAAAAGCATACTTCCCCAAACTTCCCCGACAACTGCATGATAAAAATTCAAAAGTAAAAAGAGAAATACATGAATCCTGAATATTGCCGTATTTGAAGCAATCCGGTTTATCATCCCCCGGGTGAATATTAGGCTCACTAAAAATAGAAGGTTAACAAATCCCAGAAAATAATCCCTTAAAATAAAATGATAAACAGTAAAAAATAACAGAAGAAGACAGCCGGCAATAAAAAAATAGTAAAGAAGTGCCTGTTTTCTCTTCTCTTCCGGAGTAAGTTTTGAGCGATCAAGCGGAAGAAAAAGCTCCCTGAAGAATTTAACAGTTGAATTCATTTCAGTACTCTTTTCTACACTCACCTTATTAAGTTTCAGGATTTAATTCAAGGATTTTGGTGAAAACAGCACAAACTTAATACAACACTGCTCTGATTGAAAGGAAAACGTTTAATGTATATGAATGTAAATTATTTTTCAGGTGACCCGGTCGGGCAATCATACGTCACATCAAAGTCATGAAGAATAGGAGTAATATCACGCACATCTGTGGAAAGCAGGAATGTGACTTTAATATACCATGCGGGATTTGGGGACACGGGCCCAGGTAGTTCACTTAAATCAGCAGGGGAAGTTTCCCATGGGCCATACTGCTGAGCTGAATTCAACTCGGAAGCCACATTGGAGCTTTGAACATAAACATCAATATTCGTCCCCGAAGGCTCCGTGGAACTCCAGTCAACACTAAACCATGTTGGAGGGTCTAACGCTCCTTCACACGCAGTAAATGTATAGGTATAAATCCCCTGAGGTCTGGTAAATTTGTGAAGTCCATAGCCGGTGAAATCACTGTAAGTGTAAGGGTTTGTCCCAACATACGTGGTCTGGACTGCACCTGTGGCATCACCAGTGGGAGTTAATTGAATTTTGCTTGCCCTGCTAATATCATGGCTTATTCCCCATACATTTCCATCAAAATCTATTCCAACCCCACGCATGTTTCCCCCAAAACTATTACCTGGGTTCATAATGGTGATTACACTTGAGTCGTAGTCCCCGTCTAAAAGATCCTGATTTACCCTGAGGATATATCCATTTGAATTATCTGCAGTCCAGACATAACCCCTCGTATCTGCTGCAATCCCTGCTGTAAGATTTGAATGCTGAATTCTGGTCCATGCACCTGCCGCAAGCTGGTTGTAGTAATCAGCGTCGTTATAATCAATACGGTTTGGCCTGTACCGGTAAATCATTGAACTTCCCCATCCTCCGAACCAGACATTTTTTTGATCATCAATTGTGATCCCGTACATCTGGCTTGAGCCAACACTGAGAACCGGTCCAACAGGATATGCAGAATTGACTGTATCAATGAATGTGGTCAGTCCCCATGAACTTACCCATAAAATACCATCCTGATCCACTGCGCATCCATAAGGAGTGATTCCAGAAGGAAGAATCTGATATCCAAGGAACTGTCCCGTAGCTCCGTCAATCTTATAAAATATATTATTTGTCTGTGAGATCGGATTAGCTGAAGATGGGCTGTAAGTGCCAACCCACACATTTGAAGCACCAACTTCCATATTACCTTTGTCAAGACAGACACTTCGACCTAACTGGTTTGTGACGGCATAGTTTGTTGTAAACAGGACACACTCATCATCCATACCATAAAACTCAGGAGGAAGACCGTTGGTACAAACAGTGGAAATGTTATCAGGAAGTCCGTCACCATCACAATCTGTGGTTATATTACCATCACCATCCTGATCTTCAGAAGTTTGAATCACACCGTCACCATTTCTATCTATACAGTTTGATCGTTTCGAAGCAATTTTTGTAACACTGGGCTGACCACTAAAGGCTCTGTTTGCCACCCAGACATCAAAATTGAAGTCAACAGCTGTTCTGGAGGGTGAATTCGCATTAAGCTGGACATCATTGTTGTTAACATCTCTGCAAATACCCTGCTGCAGGTAAAGACTTGGTTTTGCCCAGCAGGTAACAGAAAAATATCTTGCAACTTCTTTCACATTTCTTGTATCAACCTTGCTTACAGTACCCCTTCCCATATCATTTGTGTTTGCCGTCCAGAGATAGAAGAAATCATTATCCTCCTCAGAGAGAATGATATCACCATTTTCATCAAGACCCGTACCCTCGGTTTCTGCATTCGGATCAGTATCTTCCATTGGAAAAGGCTCCAACCCCAGTTGTTCAACATCACATCTGGTGCTGCAGTTTCCACATGCATTCAAAACACCCTCATCAATTTCATCATTGCAGTTGTCATCAAACCCGTTACACCGTTCAACAGCTCCGGGATGAATAGCAGCAACGCTGTCATTACAATCCGGTCCCATTGGACAACCTTCACCATAACCATCTCCATCCTCATCAATACCGTCAGGGCATGGCACTTCGTTTATTGTATCAACTTCAGCATCACCAGTATTGTTGTTCAGATTATTGTTATTTGATTTTTCATAAGTACCTGCTTCTCCGGTACAACGGAACAAAAACAAAACTGATATAATTAAAAAAAATGGAGAAAATTGCTTTTTCATATTAAATCTCCTGAGTTCTCAGTAACAATGCGGTATTATACTTTGGTATTAAGTCATTTACAAGCTGACTGTTACTAAACAGGGTGGCACAAACAAATCAGGGTTGAGGTTAGATTTCTATAGCATAAAAAGAAGGTGATTCAAACAGGGTATTCAAATTCCGGCAATAGTAACATCCTTAAATAATATAGCCGGTGAGAGAATGCTGGAAAGTCTGTAAACATCAGATGAGGTTTCCAATACATTATTCCAGAAATTAGTATGATTACCCGAAATATTGAGTTCAATAACAGGAGAAATCAACTTCCCTTTTTCATAAAGGAGACCTCTCATTCCATGACTGAAATCTCCTGTAGTGGAATTTGAATTTCCACCAATGAAACCTGTCACAAATATAACTTTATCCTGGGAAGAAATTATCTCTGATGATGACCGCTTTCCAGGAGAAATCACCAGATTTGTTTTTGACCCGGAAGTGACTGGCACACCGAGCTTTGATGCATAATATGAATCAAAAAAGAATGATTTCAGAACACCGGAAGAAACTATATCTCTTTTCTTTGTTGTAATACCTTCAGAGTCAAACCGACGACTCCCAAAACCACCGGGGAGATGAGGACTGTCTATTATTGAAAAAAGATTTGATGCAATTTTGGTGTTTACTGATTTCTCAAAACAACTGGTTTTATTATATACAGAACTACCATAAAGAGGACTTAAAAATCCACGAAGAAGTGAACTAACTTTACGATTTTCTACAACAATATTGTATTTCCCGCTCTTAATTTTTTGTGCGCCACATGCCCGGAGCGCTCTTAGAGCGGCTTCAGTTCCCACCTTTTCAGGAGATTCCAGACCTGAAATCATGTGACTTGTTGATATTTCATAATCACTTGGTCTGGCACCATTCCTGTCCTTGACACTCACATCTACATAAAAATAAAAACCAGTTTCTTTTTCTGAATCAGAAAATCCGTTCGATGTAGCCATTATGAACTCAGTGTGATTATCACCGTATGTACCATTAACACTGATGAGGTTTTTACCGGCTTTCTTTGTAGCAGCTTCCACAGCACTGACTGTAAGAGCTTTTCTTTTTTCAAGAGTCATGCTGGAGTACCCTGCATCATAGATGCTTTTTATTGAAGATATTCGCCCCGAATAATGAGAAGGATCCACTAGTTTTCTATGAGGATCTTTAACAAGGAATCCAGTTAAGTCTACTGCATCTTTAATAAATTTTTCAAGAGAAGCTTCATTGAGATCCGATGTGGAATGAACCGCATATTTATTATTCCTGTAAATTTTAAGTGTCAGTCCCGCTGTGGTGGAACCACTAATCTGTTCCCATTTTCCGTCACGGTTTACAACCCTGTTTGTGTTATCTCTGGAAACCGTAACCGAAGACTCACTGGCTCCATACTTTTTCGTAGTTTCTATTACAAAGTCCACTGTTTCAGATAGCTTTTTATTTTTTCTGTCAGTCATAATAATCCCTCTGGGAATCTGTTATTTGTTTCCACCACATGTAATGCTTTTCACCAGACATGTGGGCATTCCCAATCCAACAGGAACCCCCTGCCCTGCTTTACCGCAAGTCCATCCACCATCATGCAACTGAAAATCATCACCAACCATTGTAATATTTTCAAGGACTCTGGGCCCGTTGCCTATTATGTTCAAATCTTTAATTGGAGATGTAAGCTTACCATTTTCAATTAAATATCCTGTTTTAACATAAAACGTGAAGTCTCCAGCCCCTATTGCAACCTGCCCATTCGTAAAACTTTCGGCATAAATCCCCTTTTTTACGCTTTGAATAATCTCCTCTGGTTTATGAGGCCCATTCGTCATGTATGTATTCCTCATTCTCGGTATGGGCATAAACTTGTAACTTTCTCTTCTACCATTTCCTGTCTGAGGATTTTTAAAATAAGTGCTGCTTATTCTGTCGTGCATGAAAGTACGAAAAATCCCTTTTTCAACTAGAACTGTTCTTTGAGAATCAGCACCCTCATCATCGTGATTGATGCTTCCTCTCATGGAATCAAGTCTCCCATCATCCACAACTGTAACATTTTCATCAGCTATTTTCTTCCCGATGCGGTCTGTATAAATTGTGGTCTTGTTTCTGGCAAAATCAGCTTCCATACCATGGCCTATTGCCTCATGTAAAAGTATTCCACTGCTCCCTGGAGCCATTACCAGTGGAAGTTCGCCAACAGGGCCGCTGACACAATCAAACAACTTAACAGTGCGCTCGACTGCATTTTTAGTAATTTCATCAATCTTACTTTGAGAATAAAAATCTATTCCACTCTTCTGTGAAATATTTAAACCATTACTTTCCCTGTCTTTACCATTTTCGGCTACACAATTAACTCCTGCAGTGGTCATTGGACTATAATCATAAAAGACATTACCTTCAGATGTGTATAAAGTTACATAGCTTTCTTCATCCTGAATCCAGGTTTTTACATTGATGATTCTTTTGTCCCGCTTTCGGCAGTCAGAGTTTATTTTATCAAGAATATTTTTCCTGCTACTGATGCTTATATTCTCCCAGACCGGTTTATCCGGATAAAAGGTTTTCCTGTCGGGAACCACTTTGAAAGATGTATTCTTCAGTTTACCTGTCCCTGTTGCAGCACTTGACGCTACAGTTGCCGCCTGAAGCATTGACTTTTCATCAAGGGATTCAGTATATGCATAACCGGTCTGCTCTCCCTTAATAACCCTGATACCAACACCCATTTCGATACTCGTATATGCCCTTGAGACAATTGAATCTTCAAGCCCCAGCCAAATCCTTTTTTTCTTCTGAAAAAACAGATCCGCGTAATCTCCACCAGTGGAGAGTGCTTTTGTCATAACTTTTCTGATTGTTTCATCAGACACTTCAAAAATGTTGTTTGACATAATTTCCTTCTTGGCAACAGTTTTTGAATCCTTCCTGCAGCCAGATGCAAGACCTGATACAGCAGCCAGACTGGCCACAGAGGCTCCAAGAAAAGTTCTTCTGTTTAGATTGATATTATTTGTTTTTTCAGACATTTTGCTACTCCAAAGGAAAATTTTGCATACAAGTGAATTTCAGTCAAGCTGAGTTAGTCCCAACTTCTGTTTTCTGGGGGGATAAAATAAAATCTAGTGGTTCAAATTATCAACTGCTTTCCCAGAACTACAGCAATGAACTCTGAGAGAATTATAATCATTTAACATCTTGTTAACATTATTAAATATCAAAGAATCAAAACCCATCATCATCGTCAAATAAATATTGTATTTTTAGAAGAACTGATTATATTCATCTCAGCTACAGGAATGAATTTTCACTGCTTTTTCTTTCCTGAAATGGAGGTACTCCCAATTGAGACAAAAACTTAAACGCAAAGAAAAAACTGTTCTGAAAAACTGGTCAATCAACGAAGCCCGTGAACTGTATAATATTATGAACTGGGGTAGGGGATTTTTTGACATAAATCAAAATGGAAATGTTTGCGTATATCCTGAAAAAAACAGAGACCAGTTTCTTGATATTAAAGGACTTGTTGACGAACTGGCATTGAGAGAGATTCATCCTCCCTTACTGATAAGATTCACTGATATTTTAAAAAAGAGAATCGAAGAAATTAACGAAGCTTTTAAAAGTGCTATTGAAGAATATTCATATGATGGTACTTACACAGGGGTATATCCAATAAAGGTAAATCAGTCTCGTCAGGTAGTGGAAGATATAATAGAATTTGGAAAACCTTTCAATTACGGACTTGAAGCGGGCTCAAAACCTGAGCTGCTGATATGTCTTGCCTCAATGGAAAACCCTGATGCACCAATTATATGTAATGGGTACAAGGATGAAGAATTTATCAGAACAGCACTCTGGGGACTTAAACTTGGGAAAAAAGTTATCATTGTTGTAGAGAAATTTTCGGAACTCGAGACCATTATAAGGATATCCAAACAGATAAAGGTAAAACCTCTGATTGGAGTTAGAAGTAAACTGACAGCAAGGGGAAGAGGGAAATGGGAATCCAGTGGAGGAGATCGTTCAAAGTTCGGACTTTTTCCCTCGGAGCTGCTGAAACTGGTTAACAGACTCAGAGAAATTGATATGCTGGACTCATTGATTCTCCTTCATTTTCATCTGGGATCACAAATTACTTCAATACAGTCAATAAAAGAAGCATTGAGGGAAAGTACCAGACTTTACAGTGAACTTTGCAAACTTGATGTCTGTATCAAATATTTTGATGTTGGAGGAGGTCTGGCGGTTGACTATGATGGTTCTCAATCCAATTTTTCATCATCAAAAAACTATAGTCTCAGTGAATATGCAGCAGATATCGTGAGTTCATTAAAGGATATCTGCGAAGAAACCAATCTGCCCTGCCCGGATATTATATCTGAAAGTGGAAGAGCACTTGTTGCCTATCACAGTGTCATGGTTTTCAATGTGTTAGGAACCAGTGAGTTCACTAAAAGTATGGAACTTCCTGAAATATCCAGCGAAGATCCGGATACCGTCATTGCAATGAAAGATGTTCATGACTCACTATCCATCAAAAACTTTCAGGAATCCTATCACGATGCTATTCAGATTCGGGAAGAAACCCTTATGATGTTCAATGTTGGCATGATAAGTCTGGAATTCAGAGCCAAGGTAGAACAGTTATTCTGGGTTATCTGTCACAGGATTGCAAAAATTGTAAGCACACTGGATTATGTTCCGGATGAGCTTGAAGATTTGGATAGATTTGTTTCCACCACCTACTACGGAAATTTCAGTGTATTCCAGAGTGTGCCGGATCACTGGGCCGTTAAGCAACTTTTTCCCATAATGCCAATTCACAGACTTAAAGAGAAACCCAATCGAAAGGGTACATTAGCTGATATTACCTGTGACAGTGATGGAAAAATTGATCAGTTTATTGATCTCAGGGACGTAAAGGACATACTGGAACTTCATGATCTGGATGAGAAAAAGCCTTATCTTCTGGGAGCTTTTCTGGTTGGAGCGTATCAGGAAGTACTTGGAGATCTTCACAATCTTTTTGGAGATTCACATACTATTCATGTAAGTATCACCGGAAATAATACATACAAAATTGATAAAATAGTTGAGGGAGATACTGTGAAGGATGTACTTTCGTACATGCAGTACCAGAAGCGTTCCATGATGAACATGTTCAGGAAAAGTATAGAGGACTCCATTGAAAATAAATCAATAACAATCAAAGAAAGTGCAAGAATTACAAAATATCTTGATGAAGGTATGGACGGCTATACCTATCTAGAGTAACATCATGACAGAATGCGTCTGAAATATCTTAAACCTCGAATTATTATACTTTCCATTTTATTGTCAGGCTGTGTAACATCCAGCAAACAGAATGATTCAGAAATAACTGAAGATCCGGTGATTATAAAAAAGTGTTTTGCAATACACTGTGAACTGAAGAGTATCGATAAAAAGATAGCTGAAAAACTGGAACAGAGAAAACACACCATCAAACGCATTAATCTTGACTGTAGTGAAGGCAATTGTTCTCTTGAAGGGGCAGAGTATCTATACTGGCTTTGTGAGCTGGAAATTTCAGGTAACCTGCCTGAATCTGAATACAAAAATCTGGGCAAACTGAGATCATTGAGAAAGCTTTATATAAGTGGTCTTAAGAATTCCGTTCTCAGGTATATGTATGATTTTCACTACATGAGCAAACTGACAATTAGAGAATCAATGGTGAACTCATCTGATTTTATTTCCAGAATGCCGAAACTGAGAAGACTCTACTGGAACCGCAACAAGGGATCCATAGATTTGAATTTTTTAAAATACACAAAAAATATTAGAGTTTTATGGCTTAAAAATCACAATACCATTACCAGCTCTTCAGAACTGAAAAATCTCAAACAACTCCAGAGCATAAACTTCAGTAATTCAAAAATCGATTCACCCTCTTTTGAGAATTTACCTTCCCTTCATGTTGTTAATATCCTTAACACCGGAATAAAAGATTTTTCATTTTTAAATAAAGTACCGTCTCTTTATAGCCTTGAATTTTCTCCATCATGTAATTTTGACATTAATGTACTTTATAAAATCAAACTTAAAGAATTAGCATCAGGAAAATGTATTCTTGAAAAACTGTCCAATAAGTATATTAGAAATCTTGACAGATTTCAGATTATTGACGATTTTTCGGATGAATTCTTATTGGAATATAAAAGCAAATATCCCAGAACAGAAATATCTGGAAAACTGTAAGGAATGAAATGAAACAAAAAATATTCTGTTCGCTGGATGAACCCGCATCTGACAGGGCCACAAGTATCTATACAAATGGGGAACTTCATTTCAGTGTTTCCAGAGATGAATATCCTAATGGGGAGTTTATTCAGGTAATTCATGATGAAAATGGATATCAGATTAATGAGGTCTACGACCGTGGTTCATCCATGGCGTGGCTTTTAAATCTGGCTCTTTCATCGGGAATTCCACTTAATCATTCAAAAGATGTTTTAACTGAAACTGAAGAAATCGAAAAAACATATGATAGTCAGTTGGAAAAATTTGATGATTATACACATCTCCCTTTCGTTACGGTGGATAATCCTGACTCAAGAGATCTTGATCAGGCTGTTTTTATTGAGGAAGAGGGAGATATATTAAGAATATGGTATGCCATCGCAGATACAACAGACAACATTCCAGTGACAGGTAAAATTTTCGGGGAGGCACTAGGCAGAGGTGTCAGTTATCATTTTGATCTTTTCTCCCTTCCTATGCTTCCTGATTCCCTAAGTGAGGATAAAATCAGTTTAAGTCCCATGGAGACCAGAAAAAGTGTAATTTTTATAACCGAGCTTGATTCTTCACCATCAGTTCGCTCATTCAGAGTCATCCGAGGCCTGATAAAAAGCAGGGCTAAATTGAGCTATGAAACAGTTCAGGCATATATCGAAGGCCAAAGAAGTGAGGAATATAAAGATGCTGAGTGGAAAACAAATCCATCCTTGACTGAAAAAGCAGGGAAACTCCTCATTAAGTTGAATTCAACACATGGAAGTCTTAGTTTTAACAGAGAAGACCTGAAATTTATATTTGAGGACAGTGCTGAATCCTTATCCATTGGTTATTCTGAAAGAAAACGTAATTTCAGGATAAAAATTCATCCATTTGTCAGAACAGCATCAGCCAGATATCATGAGCAGTTTTCTCTCATCACTAACACTCTTGGAGCAAAATTTCTCAAAAACAGCAATAGTCCAACACTTCAGGCTGTTTATAGGGTTCATGACACCCCTGAGGAAGAACAGATACTCAACCTTAAAAGGATTTCCAGGGAGCTTTCAGAACTACATGAAAATCAAGAACTCATTATGAGAGATGGTGAGTCTCTGTATGAGTTTCTTACTCGTGCGGAAAAGATTGAAAATCATTCAATCAGGAAAACTCTTTTACAGAATATCCTTTACACCTGTTCCAGAGGACGCTTTCAATCAACTGCAGCCCCTCATTTTGCACTGGGGATAAATGCATATACAAGGCTGACTGCTCCAATGCGGGAAGTGGTTGGAGTATTCATGCAAAAAGAGCTCCTTGAAACTTCGGGCATGGTTGAGCCTTTTGATTCAGAAAAAGATGGTGAAATAAGAGACCATGTTATTCTCCAGTCTGAAAAAGGGCACGAATTACAGAAAAGAATTGATAAAGAAATTATGCGGATAGCTATTGAAGACTATTTCTGCAATTTTTCAGATGAGCCTGAAAAGGTGATTCATTCAGGAACCATCTGTTGTGTAAAAAGCAGCAGAATATATATAATTATGGATGCTGTCCCCCTTGAGGTGAGAATGTATTTTCAACTTCTTTCACCTGATACAGTTTATGAAGTTATCGGTTCAGTGGTTAAATTTCAGATAAATGATTATACAGAAGAATTCTTCCCCGGCAAATCCATTCATTTTAAATTTTCCGGAGTAAAGGAAAATAAAATGATCCTTATTCCTGTCATAAACTGAACCTGTTAGTCCTAATTTAATTAAAAATAGTGCCGAATAAGAATAAAAGGAGTATTATTAAATTTTGTAATACATACTACTTCGGAGCACCATATGTCTAAAATTGATATCGGATTCGATTTGAACAGTTCAGGCTCTCCCATTGCAGTTTTTCATCAGGGTTCGTGTATCCATTGTAATCCGTTTTTTAATGAGTTCTTTAAAGTGATTCCTGAAACTTTTGAGGATTTCACTGCAATATTTACTGTGCAGGGACAGCTGGCTCTGAAAGGAATGAAAAACAGTTTTAGTACCGGGAAACTGGATGAAAACCGTAAAACCCTGCTCTTTTCAAACAAAGAGAAGTCATGGCAACTGCTGAATGTTAGAATGACCTCTGTTTTACATGACCACAGGGTACTTGAGATCTTTATTATGGAGGATATTTGTGATATTTCTGAAATTCTCTCATTGTCCTGGAGTTTGCTTCGTAATGCATCAGCCCTGCATTCGATTCCCCTGATGATCGTTTCCGGGCATGATGTAATCTGGTCAAATCTTGATTTACTTCATGAGCGAGGGATTATTTCAAACGATTTAATGGAGTTACTTGGAGAAATTGCTCTTGGAATCCATACTTCATCCAATGAACCAAAACTGGATGTTCCATCGTGGTGTATAAATCCACATCGTCAGGAATTAAAATTCTCCGGGTTCAATATAGAGCTTCTCGCATTCCGGGATCTTGCTAGACAGGATATGGATATTGATGAAACATCTCAGTCAAGTATTGAACTTCTTGAGCTTCTGTCAAAAAATTCAGACCTTATTATTTGGGAGTGGGATATCCCCAGTGGTATAGTACGGGTTCCGGAACGATGGGCTCAGAATCTTGGATATGAAAAAGGGCGAATAGAGTCAACATCTAATGGGTGGATGAACCTTTGCCATGAGGAGGATTTTCCAGAAGTTCGAAAACTATGGATACGTCATTTCAGAGGAGAGATTCCGTGGGTTGAAAAAACATACAGAATGCGTTCTGCAGAGGGTACAATGCACGCTGTACTCACCAGAGGCAAAGTAATAAAGTGGGGAGAGAATCACAGGGCAATTCGTGCTGTGGGAATACATCAGAACATCACCAGAGAAAAAGAACTGGAAATTGCACTAAATGTTAAAAATTCTGAGGTGCTATTTCAGTCATCCATCCTTGAGCAGATAACTGAAAACGTTCTTGTTCTGGATATAAATATGCAGATTCTTTATATGAACTGCAGTGCACGAAATATCATTGAAAATAACACAACAAAAACCAGAACTGTTTTGGGACGAAATTTACTTAAATCAATCCAAAACAAGGAAATTCTTAAACGAACAATAGAAACCGGAAAATGGGAAACCACGTTTATGCTGGAGAATGATGTTCAGCAGTCATTGTGGTATAGTGTTCGAACATGGATTATTGAGGATGGTAGAAATCCCGAAACTGTTCTGGTGTGTGTAATTTTTACTGAAGTAACATCAAAAATTACAGGTGAACGGGAGAAAAATGAACTTGAGAAAAAACTGATTCAATCCCAGAAAATCAGTTCTATCGGAATGCTTGTTGGCGAAATAGCACATGATTTTAAAAATATTCTCACTTCCATTACCGGAAATACTGATATGGCTCTGCTTGAGACAAATCCTGAAAAAATCAGACCATTTTTAAAGGATATCCAAACTGCTAATTATACTGCATCCAGCCTGATTTCAAGACTGCTCTCTTTTTCCAGAAGACATGAAAATATTATTGAAATACTGGATCTAAACTCCCTGATAAATGATCTTTCCGAAATTTTCAAAAGAATTGTAGGTGAGAAAATACTTTTTACTGCTGAGCTGCCATCAATACCCGTTAATGTAAGAGGGGATAAAAACAGAATTGAACAGGTACTGCTGAATCTCGTGGTAAATGCAAAAGATGCAATTGAAGGAAATGGTGAAATAACTATAAGAACAAGCAGGGTTTATATCGAAAAAAGCAATCCAATGCTTCCCGAAAATATGAAAAACGGTAAGTTTGCACTAATAAAAATAAGGGATACAGGAAAGGGAATACCTGACCACCAGATGAATCTGATTTTTGAGCCATTTTTTACAACTAAAGCCGTTTCTGAAGGAACAGGTATTGGGCTTAGTACAGTAAAGGGAATTATCACGGGACATGGTGGATTTATCAATCTTATAAGCGAAGTAGGAGTAGGCACTGAATTTCAAATTTTTTTACCGGCAACATCCAGTCCATCATCCGGTAGCAGCACTAAAAAACATGAGGATAAGCCATTAACAGGGGGGACTGAAAAAATTCTTCTGGTTGAGGATGATAAACTAGTGAGAAATATTACAATGAAAATCCTAAAAAGGCTTGGATATGAACTCTATGTAAAGGAATCAGCTGAACAAGCAATTAGCTTTTTACAGAACGGTGTTCAGATTGATGTAATTATTACAGATATTATAATGCCCGGTATAAATGGAGTTGAAATGGCGGAAAAAATTCTGAAATTCCTTCCGAATGTGTATATTCTATTCATTTCAGGATACGCTGATAATGGACAGGTTCATGAAAAACTGAAACTGCCGGGATTTCACTTTCTTCCCAAACCATATACTCCCTCAGAATTATCCTCAAAAATCCGTTTTATCCTGAACAGTGCACCCAGCGAATAATTTTCAGAAGTATCACCGCTTCCATCAAATTGAAAAAGACTTTCATCTATATAAATTTAATAATAAATTTACCGTTTGTCTGGTAACGCACAAATTTTTCATGTTCAGCTTGGACATTTTGATTTCTTGTGCAATGGTATCACTCAGGAGGCAACAACCATGAAACTGGCAACCTTTTTCCTTTCCCTCATTCTTTTATTTTCATCCAGTTCTTTTGCAGAAACTTTCAAAACTGTCAATACCAATGCCTTGAAGATGACACCACTACAAAGAAGTGAATACTTTTTTGAAAATGAAAGTTCAGTTATTGGATGGGAAAAATTTTCCTTCAGACACCTTAAAACAATAAAATTACGCCATACCACTGTAGTCAAGTTTGTTCAAACCTATGAAAACATGGACATATCTGGCAAAACAGTAAGTCTTGAAATAGATTCTGATGGTAGGGTTATACGAATCTGGGGTACTCCTTCACTAAAAATTCCTGATACGTCAAAGCCTGTTAGTTCACCTCTGAGTGCAATATACGCTATTGAGGATATGCTTGATACAATACTTCCCCCAAATACAACAGCCCAACTGACAGTTCTGGATCGTGGTAATCCACTTGTTGTCTACAGGGTTGCAGCGTGGGATGGATTGAAACGCTATCATTTTTATGTTGATGCCACCTCCAGTCAGATTATACGTAAAATATCTACTCAGACATCTGCTCTTGGAAGAGTTTTTCTTCTGGATCCGTCCACTGGAGATGCCACAGATGTCGAACTTCTGAACACAATCGACGGAACAGAACTGGGAGGGCATGGGGCCCTGTTTTCAGTATACAATTGTGTGACTGCTCCTGAGTCCGGAATGATGGGAGGACCCGATATTGAAAATATGGAAGTTGAGCCTGTAACAGCAGTTGAAGGCACTTCTGATTATCTCTATGACCCTCTGATAGATGTTGTTGATTACACTGAATTTGCCGGGGCTGTTAACCTCTATTATCATGTTGACAGAATGGCAACCAGATTTGAGGAACTTGGTTATACTACAACTACCCCACTTTCAATCATTGCAAATGTTCACAGTGAGGATACAGGCGGGACAAAAATTCCTTATGATAATGCATTTTACACTCCTACTTCAGACGGCAATGATATGATTACCGCTGGCCAGGGAACTGAAATTGATCTTGCTTATGGTGGCGATGTAATTATGCATGAATTCACTCACAGTGTAATTGCTCACACCTCAATTGGTCTTGAAACACCTCAGTTTGATGAATATGGAATAGCAAGAATGCCTCTAGGAATACATGAAGGACTTGCTGATTATTTCCCATCTTCTCTTAATGACACACCGGTTATGGGAGCATGGGCTCTTGAATCAATTGAAGCTGGCGCCTCCCGCGATTTAAGTAACAATAATAAAAGCTGCCCGGAGGATCTCTGGGGTGAAGAACATATGGATGGTGAACTAATCGGAGCCTTTTCATGGCATATAAGAACTGTGCTTGGATCTGAAAAAGCGGATAACGTACTTTTTGAGACACTGGTTAGACTTCCTAACGCTCCAACCTTCAAGGATTTCTATGACAGCGCAATAATCACAATTGATGAGTGGATTGCCGACGGTGAAGTAGCTGAGGAAGACAAAACATCAATAGTTCAGGTTGGACAGGAAAAAGGTCTTGATATTTGTGGGAGAGACATTCCTCTTGATGGTGACTATTCTGTAAACAGTTTCGGACTTGATATGCTCGGTGCCTATATGGGTGCAGATTGTGCTACAGTCAGAAACTATGTTGGTCCTCAGGGTGTTGCAATTCCTACAATGTTCCAGTACAGACTTGATATCCCGGAAGATGTCACAGAACTCACTGTTACTCCAATATTTTCTTCACTGGAATCCGGAAACGATTTTCAGTGGAACATCTACGCTAAAACCGGTTCAATGGTGGAATACGAAATGGTTAGCCTTTTCGGTGGATTAGAACTACCCAGAATCAGCAATTATGACAAAGTATGGCCTGAAACTGGTGCTAATACCACTTCTTCCGAGTCGTTTACCTGGTCCATTGCTGATGATCCAGCACTTCCATCTGGAAGCACTGTTTACTTTGCTGTAACCAATATGAACTGTCCTATGACAACACTTACCATTGATTACACAACCAGTACGGACCCTATAGAGAATCCTGATGCCGGGGTAGATGCAGAAACTGATGCCGAGATTGATTCCGGCACAGAAGAGAAACCTTCCAGCAAGGATGGCTGTAGTTGCAGTGCTGGTCACTCTTCAGAAAATTCATCTTCAACTTTCTTTATGATTTTTATGGGACTGGCACTTGCCTTTGTTTTCAGAAAAAGCTTATAAAAAAACCTTTAATAACCAGGGGTAATATTAGATGGATCTATGCCTGTTTGTTACGCACAACTGTCCGCTGGGATGCTCATACTGTTACAGTACTCCTAAAATGGATGTGAATATGACTCTTGAAACAGCTAAAAAATCCGTAGATTTTGCTCTAAGTCATAGTCATGATGAATTTCAGTTAAGTTTTTTTGGAGGTGAGCCACTCCTTATGTGGGACCTTATGCAAAAGGCTACTGCATACGCACGGGAAAAATGTTCAGAGAAAAGTATTCCTCCAGTATTTACTGTGACCACAAATGGCGTTCTTCTGGATGAAGAAAAGTGTAAATGGTTAAAAGATCAGGAATTTCACATTGCTGTCAGTATTGATGGAAACGACAGAATGCATGATTGCTGCAGAACCTACCCTGATGGAAGCTCATCTCATGATGATTCTGTAAGGGGAGCAAAAATTGTCCAGGCTTATTACGAGAAATTTGAGCTAGTTTCCGTGGTCACACCTGAGAATGTGAATTATTTATATGAAGGAGTTGAATATCTTATCAAAGAAGGCTTTACCGACATTACATTGAATCCTGATTTTTACAGTGAGTGGAACGAAGCCCAGTTGGATAACTGGACTGAACAATTTAAGTTAATCGGTAATCTTTACATTGACTGTTTCCGAAATAATTCACCCGTAAGAATCAGTTTTATTGACAGTAAAATTATAACCCATCTTAAAAATGGCTATGAACAGTGCGATAAATGCCGTTTCGGACTTGATGAAATGGCAGTTGCTCCATCTGGTAATATTTATCCATGTGAACGTCTGGTAGGAAATGATACCGGAGAACACATAATAGGTGACATTTATAATGGCTTTGACGTTCAGCGTATGGTTGAAATTAAAAATGGCAACGGGTTTGCATCCAATGAAGAATGTCTTGAATGTGAATTGGCTCCAAGGTGTATGAATTGGTGTCACTGTGTAAATATTGCACTAACTGGTGATATGAACACTACTGATGGAATTGTTTGTTTTCATGAAAAAATGACCATAGAAATTGCAGATTATGTTGGAGGAGTCCTTTTCTCTGAAAAAAACCCGGCATTTATGGCCCGTTTTTACGGCCTACGTTAACACACCCAGGTTAGTTTTTTCCCTCTTTTCCCCTCCCCTCTTTCAACACACCCAGGTTAGTTTTTTCCCTCTTTCCCCTCCTCTCTTTCAACACACCCAGGTTAGTTTTTTCCATCTTTCCCCTCCTCTCTTCTAACCCACCCTTGGTTAGTTTTTCCCCTCGTTTCCCCTCCTCTCTTTCAACCCACCCAGGTTAGTTTTTTCCCTCTTTTCCCCTCCTTCTTTCAACCAACCCAGGTTAGTTTTTTCCCTCTTTTCCCCTCCTTCTTTCAACCAACCCAGGTTAGTTTTTTCCCTCTTTTCCCCTCCTCTCTTCTTACACGCCCAGGTTAGTTTTTTCCCTCTTTTCCCCTCCTCTCTTCTTACACGCCCAGGTTAGTTTTTTCACTCTTTCCCCTCCTCTCTTTCAACCCACCCTTGGTTAGTTTTTTCCCCCTTTTCCCCTCCTCTCTTCTTACACGCCCAGGTTAGTTTTTTCCCCCTTTCCCCTCCTCTCTTTCAACCCACCCAGGTTAGTTTTTTCCCCCTTTCCCCCTCCTCTCTTTCAATCAACCCAGGTTAGTTTTTTCCCTCTTTTCCCCTCCTCTCTTTCAACCCACCCAGGTTAGTTTTTTTCACCTCTTCCCTCCTCTCTTCTTACACGCCCAGGTTAGTT
>JAFGWM010000063.1 GCA_016937155.1 Deltaproteobacteria bacterium | reverse complement strand
CTGAGAAAAGAAAATTTGTTTCACGGAAAATGAAAAAGAGTGAAAAAAACTAACCTGGGTGGGTTGAAAGAGAGGAGGGGAAAGAGGGGAAAACTAACCTGGGTGAGTGAGGGAAAAGAGGGGAGGGGAAAGAGAAGAGGGAAGAGAGTGGAAAAAACTAACCAAGGGTGGGTTGAAAGAGAGGAGGGGAAAGAGTGAAAAAACTAACCTGGGGGGGGATGTGACTGTTATTTATTTTTTGAAATTTGGTCACTTATTTGAATAAGAATTTCAAATGCGTCCCACTCGCCCCATCTTTCTGTAACAAGGTTTTCCTGGATTTTTAAAATCTCAATGCCCTTAAACTGAATAACTTTATTTGTAGGTGGGATACCAAGGAAATCCCCCTTCTGAGTACCTTTTGCAGTCCATCTTATGGCTATTTTTCCATTTTTTTGATCGGCAATAATATCTTCAGGGATCGCTTTGAAGTCAGGAAATGATTTAAATAAAGATTCTACACCGGAAATGAAGCCAGAATTATCTGATGGTCTATCAGCGCTGTCATGATCGATAAATTCCGGCGAGTGATACTTATAGATAAACTCGATATCTCGATTTTGCCAAATTCTTATCAGCCAATCCCTCGCGAAATCCTCAAGGGCAAAAGAGTCCATATTTTTCATTAACTTAACCTCAGAATATACTCTACATGTGTACTCGCACTTTACTCCTCATTGTTTAATCTGGCAAGCTGAGTTTGCTGTATTGAAAATTATCCATCGCTGTGTAGATAAAAAATAATTTCATACAAGTGGTTTTTTTTATTTTATACAGAAGAGAAAGTGTTATTTTCTTGTTTGAATGGAATTTTGAGAATTAGGAATTATTATTTGTTCCGGGTTTTTCCTGAAGTAACACCGATGTTATTTTTGTTATTCCATATAATTTCAGTACTTTTTGATGAGTAATTGTTCTATAAAGACAAGGAGATTTTTATGAAGACTTTAATTTTTGGTACAGCGTTAGTTTTTTTATCCTCATGTACTTCCAGCGTATCTACAAATAAAGAAAAAACTACAGTTCAAAATTCTAGTATTCAGAAATCCAGTAACAAGACTGATTCTAAAACTAAAGTAGATGATGATGACGATGATGATGATGACAAAGACAGTTCATCCTCGGACGATGATGAGAAAAAAGATACTGTGGAAAATAAAACAGAAAAAACTGAAGCCCCACCTGCATCAGACAGCCCTGAACAAAAATAATTGCTATGTTAATGTAGTATTTAAACTGAAAAACCATCAACCCAGTCGAGTTGATCCAGGGGAACCTGTGAGATATAAAACCCATCAGCGGTCGAATCATTGTCCTGTAGATCATCATCTGCAAATTCAGTTCTCTTTTTCAATTTGATCACTGTTTGTCTTGCATATTTAGGATCTGACCAAGCTCCTATTACTTTCCAGTGTACTGAATTATTTACAGTTTTCTTTTCCTCAAGAATGTAAACAATCTCATTTTTTCTTAGTAAAGCTTTAGTTGTAACCGTTCTGAATGCAAGTTCATCAATCGTAAGTGTGAATATTTTAAATCCACTTAGCTCGTCAGAATCTTCTTCAATTAAGTTGTTAAATTTCATAAACCCGGGTTTGATTTTTAACTCTTCAATGGCGGAATTAAGAAGATCCATTGAAGAGAAAATTCCAATTATCCTGAGATTCTCAGAAGAAATCTGGTGCTTCAGGTAGTATACTTTCATACTGACTCCTTTCGGGTAATGAGTTTAACTAACTGATCCAGGAATGTGATTGCAACCATTCCTGCATTGATAGTAATTTGAACAATATACATACCCCAGTAGAAACTGCCAATACTTAACAGCAGATGTGCAAAAAGTATCACATCTCTTCGAAACAAATAGGCCAGATAAGTGAAAAATCCCTTTTCCTGGGAAGCACTCCCTTTGTCACCAAGAAAAAAATATGGATATTGGGCAGTATCGATAACTCCAATTTTTTTAAGAACTTTATATACCAGAATTGAACTTAACGAATAAAGTCCAGCACTCGACCAAATTACAATTGCGACAGTAGGATGAGATTTATATATGTAAAAACCTAATCCCAAACTGAACGCTACTGTGGCTATATCATCAACAACTGTATCAAGCCACTGTCCGAAAGTGCTTCCCTGAACCTTCAATCTTGCTATTTCGCCATCTATGCAGTCAAAGACAAATGAAAACCAGTATAATAATGCACCGAAAAAAAGCATATTGAAATAACCAAGGACAAACGAACCAGTCAATGCAAACACTGCACTCAAAATTGTCGCATGATTTGGTGAAACCGGAAAATTTATTAAAACTGCAGAGAATATTCTTGAGACAGGTCTGCCTAAAAAATAAGCGATAATACCATCATTTTCGATCGGTTTGCGAAGTGAGGACCATAGATGTTTTTTGATCGCCACAAGATCTCTTTCAGATGAAATGTCCATAATGCTTATTTTGTCGGGTTTTGTTTCTCCAAGAAACACTTCCCCCAGTTTGTTCCCATCATAAAAGGTGTTTATTTCATACAAATCACCAATAATTATATCTGAAAAATCAACTACATCTACGTATTTTTTCTTAAGTTTTTGCCAGTATCCCAGGTTAGTTTTTGTCAGATAAATATTTTTATATCCAGTGCGAATTAGCTGCCTTATTAATCTCTCAGGGACGGTTAGACCAGCAACTTTAATGGCTGGGTTATAATTTATGTTTTCGATGTTAAGAGTAGCGGATTGATTAGAGGAATAATTTTTCGGCATTTTTTAAATCTTCATGGTTGTCAATTTCAATCCACTTTCCCTTAACCTCACACCCATTTACCCTGACGCCCCTTCTGGCCAGTCTGCCATAGGCCTCCTCGTAATATTCATCTCCAGCGCCCTCATCATACATCAGTTTTAATTCACGAAATAATTCAGTGCTGCCGTCTGATGTTATCAGTTCAATACCGATTGATTCGCCCCATGCTTGATTAGGTGGAATATTCTTTGAAAAATCAATTAATTCGCCATTATCATTTCGACGAATTTTCATTTCTTCCTGCCCCATATTTTCCTTGACATCTACACTTATTCGCAGGTCGCCCTCAATTGATAAAAGATTGGTTGCAATAACAGGGTGAAAAAGCAGGTCACTATCAATTTTATAAAAATCACAGCCGGAAAGTTCCTGCTCAGCACAAAGCAGAGAGTAATAATTACCCAGATCCTCATATCTTTCATTATAAATGAAGGTTACTTTTTCAGACCTTGTTTTCCAGAATTTTCGAATTTCTTCCTCTCTGTACCCCGTTACAACAACAAACTCATCAATGATAAGAATTGATGAAAGTGCGTCAAGAATGTGCCCAAGCATCGGTTTATTTCCCACGGGAACCAGTGCCTTGGGTACTCTGTCTGTAAACGGTCTCAGCCTGCTACCATATCCTGCTGCCAGTATCAAAGCTTTCATACAAACCTCCCTTTAGACTAATTAAGTAATTTATTTATCAGTCTGTGTCCAGAGCTGAATAACAGTGTTGTCCTTATTTGAATTGGATTAAAGAATATTTTCCTTAGACTCAAATTTCAATTTAATCAGTCTTTGATGAGTTATTATTTTGAAGAGGTTATTTTTATTTAGAAAAACACTGAGAATTAACCTGAAGTCACCTTAGAAAATTTAACTGGAAATCTCTCAAAAATGTTTTACATTTTGAGAATACAGTAAATTCCTGAAAATTATGCTGTTTTAAGTAACTGGAGGTGTTAAGTGTCATCTGGATATAAATTGTTGATTTATGTGGTTTTCCTGTTTGCAGTTTTCTTGGTGGCAGGATGCAATCCTGAAACCGATAATCAGGAAAATAATAATGTTTCTACAAATAATGTTACATCTACGAATAATAATAACACTTTTGAAGACAAGGATAATGACGGATATACTATAGCCTCAGGCGATTGTAACGATGATGATCCTGCAGTTAATCCAGGGGCAACAGAGATCCCTGATGGAAAAGATAATAACTGCAATGGATTTGTTGATGATGACTATGACAATGACGGGTATGGAAGTGCATCGGATTGTGATGATTACAATCCATTACGAAATCCGGGGATGACTGAAATCTGTGATGATGGAATTGATAATAATTGTAATGGACTGATTGATTCTGCCGAAAGCGATGATGATGGTGATGGTTTCAGTGAGTGCAATGGCGACTGCAATGATAATGATCCTAAAATCAGCCCACTTGCAGTTGAGATTCCTGGCGATAACATTGATAACAACTGCGATGGCGTAAAAGACATTCTTGATGAGCCATGTGACTGTAGGAGAAATGATGTGGGGGGATCATTATCAAACACAGGAGCAAATGCCAGCATAGCTGAGGCGATTGGAATATGCAATGACTCAAGTTTTCAGGAGGATCTCCAAATTATCGGAGCAGGAAGTTATTCCATCGTGAGTTATGATGATACAGGGGCTACCACAAATGCACAGGGGTGGGGGGATATTATTCCCATTCCGCCAAAGCAAATTGATGATACAGATCCCCTCTATCCAACAAGTTGCCAGATGCTTGTTTTATTTACAGGAGAAGTGTTCAACACCAATCTTGAGTCTTATGACCAGCCCGGACAGGATTTATGGTACACATGCGAAGAGGATCCAGCTGCCTATATTGACAATGCCGAGGAGGATGATACTCCCACTGATGCATGCTACGATTTGACTCAGGTGAGAATGGTGCTCAGAACACCACCTAATGTAACCTCTATTGCTTTTGACTTTCTGTTTTTATCCTCTGAATACCCTGAATATGTTGGTACATCTTTTAATGATACTTTCTATGCGATTATTGGAAAGAATACAGTAGATGCAACTCACATAAATGTCAGTTTCGATGGAAACGGGAAAGCCATAACTGTTAATAACAACTACTTTCAGACTCCTCCAGACTGGACACAAAGTATTAATGGCACCGGCTATGAAGTCATGAATTCATTTGGAACTGAATATGTTGGAAGTGCAACCGGCTGGCTAACTACTAAAGCTCCTGTTGAGCCAAACGAAATATATGAAATCATTTTCTCTATACACGATGAAGGTGATGGCGCTCTCGATAGTGCTGTAGTAATAGATAATATTCGATGGGGCTTTGAAGAGGTTGAAGGCCCGATCACAGTTGAATGATTTTTACTATACATTTTTTCATCCGGTGTGATTTCAGATCTCTTCTTGCCATTCCATTTGACCTTCTGACGAGTTAAAATCTGAAATCCATGATTAAGTGAGTTCTTTTTTGTTATCTCCCCGTCAGGAACATCCCGGGCTCATTGAATAGATAGCCACCTCAACAGGGTGCCCTCACAAATATATATAGTCGAACAAAATACCGACAAAATATATACTTTAATGTCAATTTTACGGGATTTCTGAAGATCTAGTTTGACCATTTGTCATTGTTCAATTATCATGTCCGTTGAGATTAGAACCAGTTCCCCCTTTAGGGGGAGTCAAACAATAGGAGAAAAGTTAGTAATGAAAGGCATACTGCCCATTGTTATTGCGGTACTTCTGGCAATTGCTGCTGCGTTTACAGTAAGCAGAATTGTCAGTAATGAAAAAGCGAAGCTTAATAGAAAATGGAGGACAATGAAAGTTCTGGTGGCTGCTCAGGACTTGAAAGCCAGGACACCTCTCACGGTGGATGTCGTTTCAGAAGGTGAGATTCCTGAGATGTACTACAGTGAAAATATGCTTACGGCAAACAATCTTGAAGCTAACAGAAGGCGTCTGATTATTCATCGTATTGCCAAGGGGCAGCCAATATACTTTCACAACCTTGAAGGTCAGGAATCAGACAAATCGTTAGGTTCCAGACTTCGTCTTGGAGGCAGGGCAATTACCATACCTGTTAATCAGGTGAGCGCAGTTGGGTACTGGCTTCAGCCGAACGACCACATTGATGTTGTGGGAACCTTCCAAAATGCTGCTGGTGAGAACACCGAAGTCGTTGCACTTACCATACTTGAAAATATCGTGGTTCTTAAAACTGGTAACCGTGGCAAACAGATAACAAGTGATGGTAAGGCCGCAAGCTTTTCTACAGTCACACTTCTTGTTCTTCCCGAGGAAGCAGAAATGATGGTTCTAGCACAGAAGGTTGGTACCATTTCTCTGACACTCAGAAACCCAGAAGATCGTGGTTTAATGCAGGAAAGAGCCTGGACTACTCTCAAAACGCTTCTAACAAGAGAAAGAGCCAAAAAACTCAGGATGAAGAGGATTCAGACGCTTGATACTATTAAGATTATTCGTGGTATAAGCAAGAATCTTCCTCCTGGTCTCGGTAGAAATTAGCAGGTTTGACATGCTAGGTATTGCAGTATTATTTTTCTTCATTTCTACTTTTCTGTTCGCCCTTTACGTGTTCAGCATCGTGACAAAGGGACTGGAAATGTATGAGGAGCGCTATGCCACCAAGGGTACGGCAAACCTTGGTGATATGTTTCTCTTCATTAGTCCAGGGCAATTAATGGCTATCACGCTTATTATTGCGTTTGTCCTTGGTATGCTTGGCTTTGTTATTTTCGGATGGTTTATAGGTGGAATGCTTTTTGGCGTTGGCTTTATGGTTCCTTTTTGGGGAATCAAGGTAATCAGAAAGAAAAGAATTGCAAAGTTCAACAAACAGCTTGTTGATTCTCTTTCACAGATGAGTGCCGCTTTTAAGGCAGGGCTTACCCTTCAACAGGCTATGGAAAGTATTGCCCGTGAGGTTCCGCCACCACTGGGTCAGGAATTCAACCTCACGGTAAAAGAGATCAAGCTCGGACTTCCTGTGGAAGAGGCTCTTGAAAATATGAATAAAAGAGTTGAGAGTGAGGATCTTGATCTTGTGGTCACCGCTACAAATGTTGCACGAAAACTTGGTGGTAACATGGCGGAAATGTACGAAATAATTGCGGCTACTATTCGTGAAAGATTTCGACTTGAAGGAAAGATTAAGGCTCTGACTTCACAGGGAAAGATGCAGGCGTGGGTTGTTGGTTTGATGCCTCTATTTCTTGGAATTGTTCTCAATGCAATGCGTCCGGACCTGATGGGGCCATTTCTTGCTAGTACCTTCGGAAAAGCTCTGATAGTTGTAGTTCTCGTTATGGAGGCTATGGGAATTTTCTGGATTTACAAAATCGTTGATATTGATGTGTAGGTATAAATGGATATTTTTATTGCTATAGGATCAGCATTTGGTGCGGTATTTCTTCTTTTTGTGGGTGTTTATCCCTGGAAGTTAATGAAGGAAGCCTCTGACGAGTCAGGTGGAAAAGATGTTGCTAAAACTCTGAAGCAGCTTGTTATAAGGAAACTTGGCAGTGCTCAGAAGGGTCTCCTCAGTTCATCATATCGGGAAAAAATGAAGTGGAAGTTTATTGCCATGGGTAAGCCCGAAATGAATGTTGAGGATTTTCTTGTTATTCAGGAATTCAGTGCAATTTTATTCGGTGTTCTGGTTCTTCTGGTATTGAATTTTTTCAAAAAACCTCTTCCTTACGCTGTTTTTGGTGTGGTACTTGGTTTTCTGTTTCCCTATCAATGGCTTAGTGATCAGATCAAAAAACGTCAGAAAAAAATTGTCAGGGCACTTCCGTACGCGCTTGATCTTCTTACTCTCAGTGTGGAGGCAGGTCTTGATTTTCAGGCAGCAATTCAGACCGTTATAGACAAGGCCAAGGATGGCCCTCTTGTTGAGGAATTTTCTCTGATGCTTTCTGAAATTAGGATGGGCAGAACCAGGGAAGAGTCTCTGAGAAACATGGCGAAAAGAATTCAGGTCGGGCAGGTAAGTGCATTTGTTACCAATTTAATTCAGGCTGACAGAATGGGTACTTCTCTCGGAAAAATTCTTCGTATTCAGTCCACCCAGATGAGAATTGACAGAACTCAGTTAGCCGAAAAAAAAGCAAATGAGGCCCCAATTAAAATGCTGTTCCCGTTAGTGGCATGTATTTTTCCTACGGTATTTATGGTACTGTTTGGGCCTATCATCTACACCTTCATGAGCGGTGGAGGAGGTATGTAATTGTCAAGGAGCAGACGTCATCATAACAGAGGTTCTTCTACAAGCAGGAAGAAAAATGCGCCAAAAGGATTTGTCCTGAATATTCAGGATGGAAGGCAGAGGGGTGAGGAATATCATTTTGAAACTGAAGCCACTATGGGCCGGACAGATGAAAATTCGATAGTTATCATTGATGACAGTATTTCCAGACAACATGCAAGGGTGTGGGGAAAAAAGGGTGTTTTTCTTGTGGAGGACAGGGGAAGTTCCAATGGGACGAGACTTAATGGTAAAATTCTTGTGGAACCCGAAGTTCTGAAGGATGGTGATTATATAACCTGCGGAACTGTCAATTTAATGTTTTCAAACCTTGATTTAGATTCTGCAGGAGAGAGTACTCTGGAAATTCGACTTACTGAAAAACAAAAAGAAAAACTGGATATTGAGATACCTGATGTAAGTATCAAGGAAAAACTTCTCCAGATGTGGTCGACTCCGAATGGTAAGATAGTACTTATTGCAGGTGCTGTAGTTGTTGTTGGGTTTTTCTTTTTTATTTTTTCAAAGTTATTCACATCCGGAGAGAAGAAGACCAGAGTAATACCGGATCAGAGTAATCTTGTCACTGAATATAACGAGACTTACTGGGAATCATTTCTTGAGAATAGTTTCGGGTTCTGTAACGGCTGTATTCCACATAAAAGTAGTTTCAAGTTGGCATTTACTATTCCTGTTGATAATACCAGAGCCGTATTGACTTATGCTGCGGGTATGATTGAAAAAGACAGGGAGGTGGAGATTCTCCTTAATGGTGCCAGGATAAAATATGCTGATTGGGCTCCCCCTAATAGACCCAAATACAATTATGTGGTTGATCTTTACAGAGCCGCAAAAAGTAATTCTAAAATTAAATTAAAGACAGGTCAGAATATTCTGGAATTCAGAAATACCTATAATTACGTGGACGCAAAAAATGCGGCAAAGAAGGAAACTCCGCAAAATGAAAGCTGGGTTGTTTTTTATATCAGGATAAAAACCACTGCTTTGCCAAAGCCAAATTTAGAGGCGGCGAACGTAGATTATAAAAACGGCAAAGAGGCTTTTGAAAACAGGGAACTCAATCAGGCTAATTATAAAATAGCACTGGTCAAACTTTATCGTGTGGTTGATCTCCTTGAGCTGGCTCCTCTTGACAAGGAAGATATGGCTCAGTTCAAGAGTATTTATAAAGATAGTTTGAGAACAATAGATTCTCTAAACGACGATCTTGATCACTTTTTCAAGACGTGCAGGGGATTGATTCAGGAAGCCTCGAGGTATGATACAAAAGAACGTTCAAAAGCTCTTCTTAAATTGAAAGAAGAGTTGAAGAGATTTCCTGATTTTGATCTGAGGAAAAAGAAACTGGAAGAAATGATGAGAGATTATTTCTAAAGGAGACAGGCAGGTTACAATGAATGGCTCAGCTGTTCTAGAAATTATTGAAGGAAACGACGCAGGTAAAAAATTTCCGCTTTCTCAAGGTGCAACTGTAGTTGGAAGGGGCGCTGATTCGACTTTTGTTCTGGCGGATCTAAGTGTCTCAAGAAAACATTTTCAGATTGTTGCTTCCGGGGATGGATTTCTCATGCAGGATCTTGGTAGTGGCAACGGAACCAAGGTCAATGGCGTTAAGCTCAAGGAACGACTTCTCGAAGATGGCGATTTGATTACATGTGGTAAAACAAAAATTAAATATCACGATCCCCGGAGAAGAATGGCACAGGCAAGAATGGGCCAGACAGGTCCTGTGGGAGCACCTCAGCAGCCAGGTCAGAGACCAAGACAGCCGACAATGTATCAGAACTGGGGTGGAGGTCCGGCTGGTCCCGGCGGACCTGGAATGCCCCCCGGCGGACCGGGAATGCCGCCCGGAAGACCTGGAATGCAGCCCGGAAGGCCTGGAATGCCTCCCGGCGGACCTGGAATGCCGCCCGGCGGACCTGGAATGCCTCCCGGCGGACCTGGAATGCAGCCCG
>JAFGWM010000062.1 GCA_016937155.1 Deltaproteobacteria bacterium | reverse complement strand
TTTTGCCTTTTCCGGTCCACTAGACTGTAGGGGGGCGATTCCCCATACCTCGCACAAAGCTGATGTTCTCAAGACGTCAGCTTTTTTCCTTTTGAGAAGGTTCTTACTGAATCTACTCATTTATGAAATGATGGCTAACATTCACTTGAAATATGACATTTGTTTTATTATAAACAATCTTTAAACCGTCAGTCTCTTCACATATATTTCAGGCTAATTTTGCTTCGCAAAAACCACAAATAGTATGAAGGTGATATTATAAAAAAGGATAACTAAAGTTGCCAAGTTTGATGCCGGGAATGCCAGGAACAAAAGAAGCTTACGGAATATCAATACTTCGAGATGATTATTCCATCGTTTTACCACCAGCGGTGATTCGTAATTATGCACTAACAGATGGAGCAAAAGTTGTTTTTGTAACAACACATCGGGGTGAAGGTGGTCTGGCTGTGCTGAATCGTGAAAGAGCTGAGGCAAGTGTATTTAAAAAAATCATATCAGAGATTTCTGATGATAAGACAATTCACTACCACAATTCAAAGGTCTACGCACTTTCAAATGTCTACGGAAACACTGTCAGACTGAATCCGGAGTTAGCCAAAGCATTTCATCTGGAGGTTGGGGTTCATTTGATGAGTGTGAAAAGTACCACTATTGCTGTCAGCCTTACTCCAATTGAAATCTGGAAAACAAAATTTCAGCAAAGAGGTCTTGAAAAAGCAGTTGAAAATATGTCCAGCCTTCAGGTCTTTAAATGATTTTAAAATTGCAGGATAATGGAGTGAAACAAAAGTTCAGGAACCACCAGATTCATTGAATAAGAAATCATTCCGCTGTCCGTTGCACACCAGATTGCATGAACCAGTCACCACATAATTTCCAGTATCTGATTAAAATATCTGCTTTATGAAAATAATTTTTGACTTGTTTTATATATCTGTAAAATTGTAGTTTCAGGGAGAAAAAAATGAAAAATTACCTTTTTTTTATGGCTGTGTTTTTTGTACTGGCTGGTGGATGTGATGATTCCTCTTCAAATTCCAATAATGCAACAAACAATTCAACCAACAACGTGACCAATAACTCGACCAATAACACCACAAACAATGCGACAAATAACGTAACAAACAATGCAACCAACAACTCGACCAATAATACCACAAACAACAACACCGGCTCTGGTGCATTAGTTGGCGGTTGTCAGATATTTCCTGCTGACAATCCATGGAACACGGATATTTCTGAATATCCACTTCATGAAAATTCTGATAATTTCATTAATTCCATTGGGTCAGAAAGCTACCTTCATCCGGATTTCGGAACTGAATGGGATGGAGCACCAATTGGTATTCCTTTCATGCTGGTGGACGCTACAACTCCTCTCAGTTTTGTGGATTTTGAGTACTCATCAGAAAGCGATGCCGGACCTTATCCCATCCCTGAAAGTCCTCTCATCGAAGGTGGAGACCTCAGCACAGGGGACAGACATATAATAATGCTGGATACCGATACATGCACACTCTATGAACTTTACTATGCATGGCCTCCGGGAAGCAGTGAAAACTCTGGTGAAACATGGTATGCCGGAAGCGGGGCCATCTTTGATCTTTCTGATAATGGTTTGAGGCCTGATGGATGGACAAGTGCCGATGCAGCGGGTCTTCCCATACTTCCGGGTCTTATCCGTTATGAGGAAACAATGGTGGATGGGGAAATCAATCATGCCATACGGTTTACAGTTTCTTCATCACAGGCAGGCTACATACATCCTGCAACTCATTTTGCCTCATCAAATACAAGTACTGATGTTCCACCCATGGGTTTAAGACTCAGACTTAAACAGGATTTTGATATAAACGGATTCAACCCCACGGTACAGGTGATACTGAGAGCTCTGAAAAAATACGGTATGATAGTAGCTGATAACGGAAGCAACTGGTATCTTAGTGGAGAACCGGACAGCCGATGGAATGATGAGGATCTCAGTGAACTCAGAAACGTTCCAGGAAATGCCTTTGAAGTGGTTTATACCGGGGAAATACTTACAACAACAGCAAAATAACTGTTACGAAATTTTACTCAACTTCCGGTGTTCCCATGGGAGAGTCCGTGGATTTCTTTAGAGTTTTAAGTTCACATTTTCCTGAAATACATTCAGCATAGGTCTCTGAAAGCATGGGGTTTTCACAGGTGGGATTCTCATATGGAATTTCAGGTTTACAGTTTTCAAGTTTCCAGGAGAATTTTCTTACTTTTCCCTCCCTGTTAACAGCTATTATTTTTGAGATCGGAGATGGGCACTTCTTTTTACATTCATTTTCATCTTCAGTTACAAAGCAGTCTGAATCCGATTCACATGAATTCATATGTCTCCAGTGGAGTGATGAAGGCAGAGAATCAGTGCAGGTTTTTCTTATCTGGCGCTTTATAGCACATCGGCCACTTGCACATACGGCCACAGCATCCACGCACTTTACCGTCACAGCACAGTTAACTAAAGGGCAGCTTTTCTCACTACAGTTCAGAGAATCAATATACTTCAGTCTGAGTCGGGCACCTTTCCTGGAAACTCCAGTGAAGTCGAAAATACTGGAACCACAGCCAGAGCAGCATTCAATGGAGGAATCAACAGCTACACAGTCATTGTCAGTACTGCAGTGATTTTCTTTTTGCCACATTCTTTTTTTTCTGCGCTCAGTTGTACTGGAGTTTTCCCTGTGACACATAGAAAAAACCGAAAGAATTAAAATAAATAAAAGTAATATTTTTAAAGGTTTCATTTTTTCTCCATGACAGATGATAATGAGGTGAGTCTATTCAGTTTCAGATGGCATACCGGATTTTTTTAAAACATACAGACTGGGGCAAAATCCCGTGACAGCCCACACGATAACCATAAATACCACAAACCAGTCCACATAAAGACCCCATTTGAAGCCGGTCTGATAAAGTATAAGCCCCAGTGAAATCATACCGGCCATCATTAGTCGCTGTATTCTTTCCGCCATAATATTGCTCCTTTTAGATTTGTTTTCACATACCAGTGGTGACACATGCATCACCACACACATGTTTTAGCAAACCATCAGGAGGATTTCAAATCTGTAAAGTGTATCCAATGTGCTTATTTATGAAGAGAATATGTAAAACTGTAATATGAACGTAGCTGGAAAACCAGAATCAGCAGTAACAGAAGATGCATTATAAACGTATCCATAACCAGGAAGATAAAACCAGAAACAAGTACCAGAAGAAACTTCACCAGATACATCAGAGGAGCAATTCCCTTAACAAAATCGGCCCATTTTTCGCCGTGGGAGTAGTAGTATTTTATAAAGGCCTCTCCCATATAATTTCCTCGAAGAAAGCGATCTCTGAAAACCCTGAGGACTGCCACAGCAGCATGTGACTTGCTTCCAAAGACCGCAGTGGCAACAAAACAGTAATCACCATCTGCACTGCCTCCCATTTCATTATAGGCCTCAGCAAAATCCGTTGTGGGAACCGGAGTTCCTGTCAGCACCTCACTCACCTCTGAAACATTACCATTTTCATCAACAGCCACAACTGCCACATCATAGTCAGCATAATTTTCAAGACCGCTTATCCGAACACTGTTTGTGGAACTGGAAACACTACCACATACAAAACATTTTTCAGGATCAGCACCCTCCTCCACTCCATACAGGTTGCATCCAGTTGAATCCTTAAAATTATTTTTTTTTTCATTCAGTGTGAGAACTTTTCCACAAACCTCCATGGTGCTTACCCAGTTAGCTTTGCTTGTTTTTGAAACTTCAGAAGGAGAACCGTCTCTCATACAAAGAACATTGTAATATTCAACACCTTCGTCAGATGGATCAACTGCATCCCAGCTTACGTTAAGTGCATTTTCACCACCTGAAACCGTCAGATCATATGGAACGCTTGGTCTTTTGGTATCAAAACTGATTGTATAACTGTATTCACTTGTCCTGCTCTCAACAGATGAGAAAATGTGAACTGTATTCGAACCGGTCCCCTCGGAACATTCTCCATCATAGGGATCAACAACGAAATTAACAGGAACCGGAATATACCAAAGACTCGAGGATAAGCTGTTGACATTTGTATATCCGAGATATGCACAGTTTTCCAGTGATACCGCAGTGTTTGAACAGTCTGCACCAATGTATGCATAGTTATCACTACCATCATAATCACCATCATACTCCATTCCCAGATAATATGAGTAATCCTCATCATCAGATGAAACATCCTCATCACACAAACATCTTGCAAGATTCGTATGTTCCTCAATTTCCACACTTGTCATGGAATCTCCATTTTCATCATATTCCGCATAAAGTGTATATTCCGCCCATGCGGTCATACAAAAAACAAAGCATATAGAAAAAACAGTTAGTTGGAGTTTCATGGTTTTTTCCTTTTTTTTATGATGTCAAATTACTGATATTTAAGTAATTTACTTAATAATTTCCTGCTGGGGCTTCCTAAAATTCGTGGGGTCGTGATGTCTGTGTGGCATAATTTGATCCGGTGCCAGACCATGTGCACCCTTATGGGGACCCATATCTGAACCATGATGTGGTGGTATCATCCCACCACCATGGTGATGTCCCCTGTCATGGGGGCCCATGCCCGGGTGGTGACGTCCTGGAAAATTCTTCGGACCAAATTCACCACCCATGCCTGGACCAACAGGAGGCTTTTTAGACATAATTTCATGAATCTTTTTGCGCTGTTCATCCGTCAGCACTTCTCTGATTTCAATCGGAACCAGCAGATGCAGCTTATCAACACTGCCCTTCAATCCCACAAGTTCATCAATCAGTTTGTTGAACTCCATTTTACCTGTTTTTTCATTGTTCATGAGTTTGAACAGTTCCTGTTCCTTCTCTGTGACAAGTTTCTGTGCTTTTTCCATTTTTTTATCAGCATCGGATTCAATTTTTATAATTTTATCTATCTGTTCCTTTGTCAGACCAAGTTCCTTTGCCATTATTTTCAGTTTTCCATTATCCCCTTCCATACGAGGACCAGCTCCATGATGATCTCCTCGAGGCTTCCCATGATGATCTCCGTGGGGAGGCATTTTCATATGAGGACCAAAGCAAGGGCCCTGTACCCCACCAGCGGGATGGATAGCCAGTTGTCGTTCGTGACACCGGGGTAGAGGCGGTTTGGGTGCACCTCTTTCTTTAGACCCCATCAGGAGAATAACCAGCATGGCCGTGGAGGGAAATGTAACTGCGAGAAATATTGCTATCCATCCCTGTTTAGTCATTTTATACCTTCATCTTTCTTCAAAACCTGAGCCAGTGATTTATACGGAGAAAAATTTCCTGGAACCTTAATATTTTCAGAACTTACCGGTACAGCCTGAAAAGTAAGATAGGTTTTTTCCGTATTATTGTTATTACCCGGGTCAGTCACCAAATTGACTGGACTAAAAACTCCCCAGATATAAAACATCAGTATGCTTACACTCAGAGAAAATGATACCAAGGGAAGCTGCCAGTTTATGGAAACTCTGGTCTTCATCATCTCTATAACCCTTGCGGCAACCTCTGAAGGTTCCTTCCTGAGAGGAACTTCATATTTCATTGCCTCCTCAAGGTGCTTTACAGTTTCAAAATAGCGCCCACAGCGACTGCATTTTTTCTGATGTTCCATAAGTTCAGTGGAAAGGGTGTCAGTTCCTGTTTCATTGACTTCAGACTCAAATTTAATGCATATATCATCCATAATTTCATTCTCCAGAATCAGCATTGCACCACCAGATCCTTTCAGTGCAATTTTGCGTCACATGCTCTTGCTGCCATATCAACACTTTCCTCAGAATCCGGAAAAAGTCTTGTTCTGACGGCTGTAACACCTCTGTTTATGTGAGATTTTACTGTACCCTCGCTGCAACCCATGACTATCGAAATATCCCTGATAGATAATCCCTCACTGTATCTCAGAATCATTGCTTCCTTCTGCCTTGAGGAAAGCCTCCCGACTTCATCCATAACAAGTTTTAACTTTTCAGCATCTTCCCCATCATCTTCTTCGCTGGAACTGAACTGTTCCAAATCAGTATGGGAAAAAATCCTGCCCAGTCGATTCCATACAGAAAGCTGTTTCCTGCATGAATTAATTAGTATGGTGTAAAACCAGGTGGACAGACTGGAATCACCACGAAACTTATCAACACTCCGAAGAGCATTTACACAGGAATTCTGGAATGCATCCATTGCCATATCCTGATCACCCAGAATTCTAAACGCCACAAAGTAAAACTTTCTGGACTCCTCGGTAATCATTTTCTCAAGCCTTGCAGAATTCGATAAACTCATCATTAATTCCTGAATTCCTTAAATAAAAAACCCTAAAAACATCGGTCAGTATATTAGAGCATTTTAGAGTCCACAGGTTTACATAAAATAAAAAAAAACAATTTTAATTTTACATATTGACACAAGAAGTCACTGGTGCTCTATTCGCGTCAGATTGCGACAAATAACGACAAAAGCTGTTTGTCTTATGGAGAAAAAAATGGATATTGATAACGACACCAGAAATATTGATGAATTACTTACTGTTTCAGAAATAGCTGAGTACCTGAAGGTTTCTGAAAGAACAATACAGAGAATGATTAAGGCCGGTGATTTACCCAGTGCAAAAATCTCAGGCCAGTTGAGATTTGTTAAAGCCATTATAGATGACTGGATACTGGCAAAAATGACGACAGTAAAAAAATCAAATCTGGTGGATGTAATAGATACTGCTAAAAAAGTACATTCACTTGTGGAACTGATTCCAGTAAACCATATAGTATTAAATCTCAAAAGCGGCTCTGTCGGTGATATCCTGAGACAACTGGTAAGTGTGCTGGAACAAACAGGGGAAATAAAAAACAGCGAAGATTTCATCAGGACTCTGATTCAGAGGGAAGAGATGATGTCCACTGCTGTTGAAAACGGTATTGCTCTTCCCCATCCAAGAACTCCTGAAAAAACTGGTATTGATAAAAACCTTGTGGTCATTGGAATATGTCCTGAAGGAACAGACTTTAACTCGCTGAACGGTGCAAAATCATATATTTTTGCACTCTTAGCAGCCTGCGATACCACATCACATCTAAGGCTTATGGCGAAAATTTCATATTTTCTTCGTACTGAAGGAACAGTAGAGGCAATGAAAGCAGCCTCAAGTGAAAATGAAATCCTTACACTTATAAAAAACAGTCATAAAAATCTATCAATAGAACTGTAAAGAGGGAAATCCTGATGAAAGTAAAAGATATTGTACCTGAATCATGTGTTGTAATAGATGATGATATCTCAACAAAGAAAGAACTTCTTAAAAAAATAGTTGAAATTTCAGAAGAACATCTCAGTTTGGATAAAATAAATAAATCCACTGTTTACACTCTTCTGGAAAAGAGAGAACAGGTTGGTTCCACTGGCTTCCGGGGAGGAATAGCCATACCCCACTGCAGAGTTAATGGTCTTTCAAGGTTCTTTGTAGGTCTGGTGGTGGTTCCCCATGGTATTGATTTCAAATCCATGGATGGTGAAAATACCAGTCTGTTTGTGTTTATCCTGGCTCCCGAAGGTCAGAAAATGGATCATCTCAAGCTGCTTTCAGGAATTTCCAGAGCACTGATGAAAAAATCCAATCTGGATATGCTTCATTCCTCAAAATCCAGCAATGAACTCAGAAAAAGATTTCTGGAAATGCTCCCGGATGAAATCGGGGAGAAACCAAAGGAACAGAGTCTTGTGGAACTTGTTCTCGAAAGGGATGAGTTTTTTGAGGATATTCTGGAAAACATTCTGGGAATTGCAACATCACCCCCCCTTGTAATTCAGGGTAAAAGTGCTCTGGAATATCTGCACAAAGTTCCGCTTTTCGCAGATTTATGGAATATGAAACAGGAAAGTTACTGCACAATCATACGGTTCATTGTTGATAAAAGACTTACAAATGAAGCAGTTAGAAGAATAGAAGGTATAACCGGTCCTCTGAGTGAAGGAGATGGCGTCCTTGTATTCACAACTGAAATTCAATATCTCGGTGGAAAATTGAGAGATTAGGATATCGCTGCCATGAAACCATTTTTAATTATCGCTATTGCAGCAAGTGCAGCCTATATGATGGGATTTTTAACAAAGAAACTGCGACTTCCTTCACTGGTGGGCTATATGATCACGGGAGTTATTCTTGGGGGCAGTATAGGAAAAGTATTCAGCAATGAATTTTTAGGAAATCTGCATTTTATTTCTGACATGGTACTGGGATATGTGGCTATTACAATTGGACTGGAGTTATCCATTCCAGCCCTTAGAAAACAGGGAAAAGGTATTGTAACAATAATTTTCGCTGAATCATTCGGAGCCTTCTTCATAGTTACAGCTGCCATATATCTGTTTACCAGGGATCTCCCTCTGGCACTGGTTTTCGGAGCAATGGCACCCGCCAGCGCACCGGCAGGAACTGTAGCTGTTATTCAGGAATACAGAGCTCATGGTAATCTGACAAAGGCACTTTATGCAGTTGTAGGATTTGATGATGGCCTCGCCATTATTATCTTCGGTGTTGCATTTGCCATGGCAAAAACTATTCTCGCCTCTGAAATTCCCGGTGCCAGTGTGAATACTATTGGAGGACTTTTAACTGCTGGGAAAGAAATTGTACTGAGTCTCACAATTGGCGGAGCCATGGGATTTGTACTGGCAAAAATACTCCCCAGAGTCCAGCAGACAAGTGAGATAATAATTATTTCCTTTTGTGCCATAGCTTTCGGAATAGGCATCTCCAATCAACTTCATCTTTCACTTATTCTAACAAACATGATGGTGGGACTGGTTTTTGTGAATATTACAGGTGAACACTCAGGACACCGGATTTCATCAACACTTTCCCAGTTGATGCCTCTTTTGTTTGTACTGTTTTTTATGCTGGCTGGAGCTCATCTGAATATCTGGGCACTTCCTGCTCTCGGTGGTATTGGACTGGTCTATATTATTGGCAGAAGTCTCGGACTTATGGGTGGAGCATATGTTGGAGCCACCATTGGAAAGGCTGATGATAATATAAGAAAATATCTCGGAATGGGGATACTGTCTCAGGCTGGTGTGGCAATAGGACTTGCCCTTGTGGTAAGCAGTGAAGCCACCACACTCGGTTCCCCTCATGCGCTGTGGATAGGCTCCAGCGTTCTGGCCAGTGTAACCGCTACATCAATAGTTTTTGAAATAGCAGGACCGGTTCTCACAAAAATAGCCCTCACAAAAGCCGGTGAAATAAACCGCAAATCCTGATTGCACAGGCATTTGTAAACTTTTTTCCACTGTATCCAGTTTTTTCTTCAAACTCAAAAAATTCCCGGTAAGTTGTTATCATGAAAAGTTTAAACTCTATCCACGATTTTCACTTAAAGGTTGATAATCAGGTAAAAAATCTGACTGACAACCTCCCTTCCCTGAAATGCAAAAAAGGTTGCAGCAGTTGCTGTATTGATGAACTTACTCTTTTTACTGTTGAATGTGATCTGATTGAAAATTTTCTGAAAGAATCTGAAACTAAAATCATTCCGGCTCCTTCGGGAAACTGTGTGTTTCTTAAGGATGGATTCTGTCAGGTCTACGAAGTAAGACCCTATGTCTGCCGTACCCAGGGACTTCCCCTCAGATGGTTTGAAGATGATGATTCAGGTGATGAAATAATCGAATACAGGGATATCTGTCCCGAAAATGATGATGTATTGGATATTGAAACAGCCGAAAGTATGAAATTGTGGCTTATCGGACCCTTTGAGGATGAACTGAGAAAAATTCAAATGGAATATGCTGGAAATCTGAATCGTACCCCCATGAGACATATTAGCGGATTCTGATGATATACCTAACTGTTTTTGCTATTGCTGCAGGTCTGAGTATGGACGCCCTTGCGGTCAGCATCAGTGCAAGCATCTGTTCCACTGAGGTCAGAGTAAAACATGCACTTAAAGCCGCTGCATGGTTTGGGATATCTCAGGGACTGATGCCTCTGGGGGGATATTTTCTCGGTGCCTTTTTCAGAAACCAGATTGAAGTGGTGGATCACTGGATTGCTTTTTTTTTACTGCTGATTATCGGTGGAAAAATGATCCATGAAGCCTTTGAAGAGGAAAAAAAGGAATGTATAGATTATTTTGATACAAGAACTCTGTTCTTCCTTGCCATCGCAACAAGTATAGATGCATTCGCTGCCGGACTGACCTTATCAATAATAGATCTGAGCATCTGGATAAGTGCTCTGATAATAACTCTTGTTACCGCTGCACTGTGTTTTGCCGGAGTTATGACAGGGCGATTTCTTGGATTTAGATTCAAACACTCCATGGAAATCGCAGGCGGGATTATCCTTATTCTGGTGGGAGTTAAAATACTTCTGGAACATACAGGATATATCTGAAATTAATACCGTTAAAAAATAAACTTCTGCATAAATTATCCGAAATAAAAATAATGAACACTCAGGAAATACGGTGTTATTTTGAATGATACAACTTTAATGCTTCCATCAATCAGTGCAACCATTACCGGTTCACTGCTTCTTTCAGGGATATATTATTATATATCCACTCAAATCGGAAATTCGGCATTTCGATTCTGGTCTGTTTCCTGGATTGCTTTTACACTGCAGTTTTTACTTTCATACCTCCATCTTTCCACAGATGCTGTTTTGTTTATAAATTTCAGCAATCTTAGTGCTTTTGCCGGGGCAACTCTTCTTTACGCCGGTATAATGAAAATTACCGGAACATCATTAAAAAAATCTCATATCTCTGTATTCAGCATACTGTTCATCTGGTCGTTCACAGGACTCAGCAATCTTCATCCATTACTGATGTTTTCAATTCCTATTCAGATATATTCCGGGGTATCAGTAATCATCACTGGAGTGATTTTTCTGTTTGAATCCAGCAGAACACCTGTATTTTCCAGAAAAAACGGTTATCTGTTCATAGTAATCGGAGTACTTTCCCTTTCCTATCCTTTGACACTTGTAAACAGAGATTTCGCATTTCCGACACTTACACTCAGTGCATTACTTTTATTAAGTGCAGGCGTTACTCAGGTATTCACTTTTGTAAACATGAAAACCAGAGAAGCTTTACTGAGTGAAAATGTACTGAAGGCGGTCATTGGAAGTATAAAAACACCAATGGCAATGATGGATCTCAATGGAGAATTTCTTGCGTTCAATGATAAATGGATGGATATGCTCGGGAAATCAGAAGAGGAACTGAGCGGCCATTCCTTTATGGACAGTGTCTTCCCGGAGAGTCAGTCTTTCCCAGGGGACTTTATGGATCAACTAGTGGATGGAGATCGTACTCATATAAAGCTTGATCAGAAAATTCTGAATCAGACCGGAAATGCTGTATATGCAGATATGATTATCTCTCCTGTTGTAAATAATGGACTTGTCAGTGCCGTTATTGCTATTGCCAATGATGTCACTGAACATATCCGTTTTGAAAAAAAACTGGAAGAGCTCAATGCAAATCTTATGGGAATTATTGAAAACACAGATATGCCCATATGTACAATAGATGAAAAATTTCGTCTGATTACATCAAATACACGTTTCAGAAAAGTAATTCTCCCTGTGTTGTCAGGAAATAATGAAAATTCATCCTCTATTCTAAGATCCGAAACAAAAGAGACCAGTTGGTTCAAGGACATGATAATTCGAGCCCACATGGGTGAACAGTTCACTGATATTTTTCATTTTTCCGTGGATAATAAGAAATACTATTTCGATGTGAATTTTAACCCGGTGATTCTTGATAACACAGTTTCATTTGTGAGTGTTGTGGCACATGATATTTCCGATATGAAAATTCTTATCGAAAAACTTGAAAATGCCGTAAAGGAAAAGGAGCATCTCAGTGAGCAGCTTTTCCAGTCTCAGAAACTGGAATCCATCGGTCAACTGGCGGGGGGAATAGCTCACGACTTCAATAACATTCTGACAACAATTATCGGCAATGCTCATATGGCAATTGAACAGACTTCAACTAACCCGGAGGTATCTGAATATCTTGAGGAAATAAATAAAAGTTCTCAAAGAGCAAGTGATCTCACCAGACAGCTTCTGGCTTTCTCCAGAAAACAGATTTTCGATATTGCTCCATTTGATCTTATGGTAACTATCAATAATCTCATCAAAATGATTTCAAGACTCATTGGAGAAGATATTGAACTGGTTATTAGACCCTGTAATAAAAATACAGTGGTGAAAGGGGACAGAAGCCAGATTGAGCAGGTTCTGATCAATCTCAGTGTAAATGCCAGAGATGCAATGCCATATGGAGGAAAACTAACCATTGAAGTCGTACCTTTTATAAATGAAAAACCGTTTGATTTTTCACAGTTTACTCTACCTCATGGTGACTGGATTGAACTCAAAATCACTGATACAGGACAGGGAATTCCACGGGGGCTGGTCTCCAGAGTTTTTGAGCCATTCTTCACTACAAAACCAAAAGACAAGGGGACTGGCCTTGGTCTGAGTATGGTTTATGGTATTGTAAAACAGCATAACGGCTTCATTGATCTTGATTCAATGCAGGGAAAGGGAACTGTTTTCAGGATTTTCCTGCCGCACTGTGAAGAATCAACGAAAAATCAGGAAAGCGGCAGCTGGGATCACATCCAGCTGGATAAATTCAAGGCTGGAAGAAAAAGAATACTTTTAGTTGAGGATGAGGATCTGGTTAGGAAAGTAGCAGTTAAATCACTTGTTAAAAAAGGGTTTGAAGTAATTGAAGCATCAAACGGAGTAGATGCACTTGAAAAAATAGAGCAGTTATCCCTGGACATCCAACTGGTGATAACAGATCTTATCATGCCACAGATGGGTGGAGTTGAACTTGCTCAGTGTATAACCCACATCAGACCGGACATTCACATTCTTTTTACATCTGGGTATATAGAAACATCACTTGTACCTCAACTGCAGCCTGGAAAAAGCGACTTCCTGCAAAAACCCTATACTCCTAAAAAACTGCTTCAAAAGGTGAGTACTCTGATCAGTGATAAAACTGATATTAACTAGGGGTGAATTCTGAAAAAACTGTCCATATTCTTTTTGGACATTCTAGACAGCTTTTTCATCATGGAAAAACTGATAATACCGGTGTTGTATTTTTCCCGTATATCATTGATCATTGTTGTCCAAAGTCTGGAAGTCATAATACTGTCCTGAAGAGCTCTGTGATATGAATCCTCTTCCCTGATTGACTTATAGGAAACCAGACTGGACAGTTTGTGACTAGGAGCATCGGGGTATATTCTTCTGGCGCAAAGCATACTGCATGTATAATCTGGGATGCTGTACCGGGAGATCATTTCAAATTCAGATCTTAAAAATCTCTCATCAAAACTGGCATTGTGAGCTACAAAATTTGAATCCCCAAGAAATTCTGCAAAACTCTTCATGACTTCATTACAACGGCGGGCTTTTTTTAACATGGAATTGGTGATTCCAGTGTATTGAGCAATAAAATTATTCACCGGAAAACCCGGATTCATCAACTCCTGAAAGGTTTCTATAATTTCACCATTTTTGAGTTTTACAGCACCAATTTCAATTGCCCTGTCACCATATGATGGAGAAAGACCTGTTGTCTCAAAATCAAGAACAACAACATTCAAAGCATTATCGCAATCAGCCATATTAATCCTCTGCCTGAAACCCAATTTCAGGTGAAATCGGGTTAGCTCAGGTAAAGAAAATTTTCAATATTTATTAATTATTATTTTTATTATTTTTCACAAACGATGCTTTTTAAATTCTTATCAACACAGACGGCTTTAGAGTATTTCTCACCCTTTCGCATATCTCTGACTTTAATCTGCATTTTCAGGGGATATCCCTTTATTTTAACTGTTGTAGTGACGACATCTCCCGCAGATATTCCAGATATTTTTGAAGAAACATAAAATATCTGTTTATTTACAATAAGTTCTATTGCCTGATGAGGCGCCAGGGGTGCCCTGATTTTTATATCTACTGCCAACTGTAAGGGTGCAGTTAACCTCCAGCCACTGATCACTGCATCCGTTTCAGACCTGGAAGTGTCAGTCATAGTACTCTTAAATCCCCTTAAAACTGACTGTTCAATACTTTTACCATTCCATTTAATTTTTATACGTTCATCAGCTTCTTCTTCACCTAATTGATCACCATATAAAAATATTAATTCCACTGCTGTGATATCATCTTTCAGAGGAGTACTTCTAAAAATTTTCTCATGAATTTCACTTTTTTTCTCAAGAGAACCACCAATTTCAGGAAGGGCAATACTATCAAAATACCATTGGTTTCCTGATAGTGCCCTTACTCTGATAAATGGTCTGAATCGTCTTATTGGAATACCTGTCTTCTCTATTTTTGCTGAAATCATGAGATATTTAAGGTTATTAGATAAAACAACCTTTTTAAATTCAGTTTCCAGCACCTTAAAAGGTATTGCAATATCTTTTATAACTGTTTTACTTTCATATGTTTCAATTTTGTCATCCGGTAAAACCGGTTTTAAAACCGGGGATGAGCTCATGGAGGATTTATCATTCGGTTTAACCGTTTCGGTAACATTCCAGGTTTCAGTCTTTCCTGAGCATCCCAATATGACAAAGAGAACAAGAAATAATTTTTTCATAATAACTCTCCGGACTATGTTTTTTAACAGGAGGATATTTCATGTCAAACAAAACAGTGGATCAATTTCTTAATTTTCTCAATAAATCCACCTCCTCATTTCTGGCGGTGGAAAATATTGCATCCGAACTTGAAAATGCAAACTATGAAAGACTCAGTGAAACTGATTTATGGAACCTGAAACCATCCCATAAGTATTTTGTGGAGAGAAATAAAACCTCACTCATTACTTTTACAGTCCCCTCCTCTGAATACAGTTCATTTAAAATTGCTGCAGCACACACTGATTCACCTGCATTGAAAATAAAACCCAGAAGCGAGGAAGTCCAAAATGGAACCCTCAGTGTGGGTGTTGAAGTGTATGGAGGTCCAATTATCAACACTTGGCTGGACAGAGAACTTGGAATTTCAGGTAACGTGGTAATTACCGACGAAAATTCCGATCTTAAAACAGTAAATCTTCTCATAGACAGAGGTGTTGCCGTTATTCCCAATGCCCCGATACATCTAAATCGTCAGGTTAACAAGGGATTTGAGATAAATGCTCAAAAACACCTGAGAGCTATTTTCAGTCAGGCTACTGAAAGTACTACAATTCAACAACTTGAACGCCTTATAGCAGACGAACTTTGTTGTGAAACCAGTAACATTGTATCCTGGGATCTGTTCTTTCATCCAGTTCAGAAAGCTCAGTTGATTGGGAAGAATTCCGAAATGCTCGCTTCATCTAGGCTTGATAATCTCGCCATGTGTCACGCGATACTTGAGGGAATTAAAACCTCCAGAAACTCAAGCAGCATTAAAGTAGGTGTTTTTTTTGAGAGTGAAGAAATCGGAAGCCGGACCAGTGGTGGAGCAGATGGTAGCTTTCTGAGCACAGTTCTTGAAAGAATCATTCTGGGTCTGGGAGGTACGAGAGAGGAATATTTACGGATACTTGCTTTATCCTTTCTGCTCAGTACAGATATGGCCCATGCATTCAATCCGGGTTTTTCCGAAAAATATGATCCTGACCATATATGTACAGTTAATGGAGGCATAGTACTTAAACTCAATGGAAATATGAAATATTGCACAACAGGTCATAGTGCTTCACTTATTAAATTACTCTGCAGCAGGCTCAATATACCACTGCAGACCCAGATCAACAGAAGTGATATTCCATCAGGAAGCACAATTGGTCCCATTGCATCAAGTTTTACCGGAATTAACGGTGCTGATGTTGGAAATCCCCTCCTTGCAATGCATTCCAGTCGTGAATTCTGTGGAGTTACAGATCATCTGGACATGATAAGACTGATTTCTGAATTTTTTATGTTGAATTGATTAACTGATAAGAATTTCTATTGTGGCCTTAGTGTGGATTTTAATTTTTCCTTCATTCTCTAGATCCAGAAGAATTCTATAAACAATATCCCTTGGTATACCCAGAGAATCTGAAATATCACTCGTATGTACATTTTCCAGATTTTCCGAGTTCTCCAGTATCCACTGCTGTACTCTTTCGCGGAGATTATTTAAATCGGTACTGGTGTGATGATGTCTTTGCCACTGTTCTAGCTTTTTAAGACGATCGACTTCCGGTTGACTTGATGGATTATAAAAAACTTCTTTAGAAAGAACCCGTGGCAGATACGATATCTTTTTCGATCCTCTGACATGAGGGTAAATATATTTTTCTTCAGATCTTTTGTCGGGTATACTTTTAAGATATTCAGGAATCAAGGTTTCAGGCACTTTTCTAACAGTATCTATTGCGTTGTCACAGGCTGTATACACCGCATTACTTTTCAGAGCTGTGGCATTGTAAATCACAGCATTTGCCAGAATTATCCTTCCTTCAGGCATTCCCACTTCCCTGATTGCATTAAAGCAGTTTTGGGTTATTACGAGAGCCATAGGATCTGCCATCCCTACATCCTCACAACTGCATACAAGAAGCCTTCTCATTATAAATTCAGGTGGTTCTCCGCCTTCAAGCATTCTTGCCATATAGTAAAGGGCAGCATTGACATCACTGCCTCTGATACTTTTCTGAAAAGCACTTGCACAATCAAAATGATCGGATTTTTTCAGTTCATAATTTCCCACAACCATTTCAGATATCTTTTTGAAGTCATTCATAGTTATAGTAATTTTGCCTTCATTTTCATTACTTACAGTGTAGCAGTCCTCAAGTAATAAAATTGCTTTTCTTAAATCCCCTCCGGAAGAATTCACAATAGAATCCAAAACCTCTTTAAAATCTATTTCGCATCCGGAATATCCCTCAAGTATTTCAAGACTTTTTTTCAGATAAGCCCGTACTTCATCATCAGTTGGTTTTTCAAATTTTATTACCCTTAATCTGCTTTTAAGTGCACTGGTAAGTGAAAAAACAGGGTTTTCCGTTGTCGCCCCGAGGAGAATCAACTTTCCTTTTTCAACCCATGGCAAAAGAGCATCTTGTTGAGTTTTTGAAAACCTGTGTATTTCATCAATGAACAGGCCATGTACTCTCTGGGTGTTCATCGCAATTTTTTTTATATCCCCCACCCCACTTACAACAGCACTCAATTCAGTGAATTCAATATTTGCTTCTTTGCACAAAATTCTTGCAAGTGTGGTTTTTCCCGTACCTGGAGGTCCCCAGAACACAATTGAAGTAAGTTTGTGGTTTTCCAGCAGATTCCACAAAAAAGTTCCCGGTGAAACTAATTTCTTTTGCCCGGCAAAATCATTTAAATTCAATGGTCTGCATATTTCTGCCAATGGTTTTTCAAGATTTTTTTTCATTTAACTTGATTTCCCCGAAATTTCCGCTAAATTTATAATTGTAATTAATTTGTAATATAAATTACAATTTTTTAGGAGTTTTAAAATGTTTTCCAAATTCATTTCAATATATACAATCATAACCACCATGCTTATATCAACAAGTTCTTATGCTGACAACAACTCCTGGTTTACTCTGGGATTTGCTTTTCATACTGTAAAAAGTAATCTTTCTGATGCCAACTCTCCATTTGGGGAAGGAGTAAATATGGGCTGGCAGCTCAGAGCAAGGCTTTTCAGGTCAATTCACATTGAGTTTGACTATAATATGTCAAAACTTCCTGCCTCAACAGATAACCAGTTGTCCACACCAGCCTCAATAACCCGCGAACCACTGAAAAGCCTTACTATTTCTCTTGATCTGGCACATACAGCAATGGGAACACCCTATATCCTTGCAGGAGCAGGGAAAGGAGAGAGTACTGAAGAATTCTCAGGTAATGTTTACTATGCAGGAATGGGTTACGAACTTCCATTTTGGTCTAACTGGGCATTTTCAACCGAGGTCAGGTTTCTTGGCCCTTCAATTACAGATGTTCAAACTTATATATCCACAAGTGCTGAAAAAAAATCCTCTGAAGAAATACCCACAGTGAGAAGTTTTTACAATTCAAACCAGTATCAGGTTTTTGTTTCCCTGAGATATTATTTCTAAATCATTCAGCAGAGAAAACTCTGACAGTCCATGGACCATAATCAAGATTTATCTTCTGATTAACCACAGTTATGGTATCTGTTCCAAAAAGTACTTCACTCAGGACAGTTCCATCAGGAATCAGGTAATCACTTTTAATATCCACCTGTACCTGACAGCCATTGTTTCCACCAAGCACCACAAATACTTTTTCCTCACCGAGACGCTTCAAATACACAAGACAGCTTTCGGAACCAAATGCTGCATCATAGCTACCCTTTCTTAGAGAAGGATATTGTGTTCTGGCTTTATTAAGCAGTGATACCATATTTTTCAAATCTATCTGTGCACTCGTCATATTGCTTTCAGAAAATTCCATTGGCCTGCGATTATCAGGATCCTTAACTCCTGCCTGACCATATTCGTCACCATAGTAAATCACGGGGAGCCCTCTAACTGTCAGCAAAAAGCCAAATGCTACGGACATTCTCTGATAAATTGAATCCTCTTGGGGTTGTGAAACAAGCGGCTCATTAAACGCCTGGCATCCATCACCATTTGCCTGCCCTGCTGCAACAGAGGAAAACCGTTCCACATCGTGATTTCCTAAGAATGTACCCATTAATGTTCCGGAAGAAATTGAACCTTCCAGACCCCAGTCAAGACCAGTAATATATTGATTATTTATAAGATTTTCATATACAAACGTATTCAGGGACAGAAGATTTGAATTACCCCCAAGCAGTGCTGTCCTGATGGCTCCATACATTGGAAAATCAAACTGACCATGAAGTTCACTGGAACTTATCTTTTCATTAATAACCCCGTAATCATAAAGAAAGTTTTCTCCAACCATATAAAACGGAGCATTCATTGAGTGTACATTGTCATCCAGAGACTTTCTAAGAAGACGAAGGTAGTTTGAACGTATATGCTTTGTTGCATCAACTCTGAAACCATCCAAATCAAAAGTATCAATCCACCACATTGCATCAGAAATTAACATTTTGAGCAGTTCGTGATTTCTGTGATTATAATCCGGGAGATATTCAGTGAACCAGCATGTCAGTGCGTATTCATTCCACCCGAGATAACCACATTTATTTTTCCAGAACTCTTTTTCCAGAATACTCCCAGGATAATTGAACCAGAACTGGTTTCCAAAGTATTCCTCATGAAGGGGATGATCAATGAATATGTGATTTGCAGCCCAGTCAATTAAAACACGAATGCCTCTTGAGTGCGCTTCCTGAACAAGTTCCTTAAGATCATCAACAGTCCCGAAATGATTTTCCACTTCTCTGGCAGCCTGAGGCCAGTAGGCATGATATCCACTGAAGCTCCGATCACAGTCTCCGGGAAGTGCATAATCGGGGTTATCCATTGGAGTGCTTATCCATAGACTGGTTATACCCAGATCTTCGAAAAAGCCCTCCCTGAGTTTAAGCGTAATACCCTTCCAGTCGCCACCATGCCAGTTGATCTGATCCTCTATGCCATCAATAGGAGCATCATTTGAGGCATCCCCATTGTTAAAACGATCCACAAATATGGAATAAAGTATCATATCATCCCAGGATTTCGGTTCCTCCTCCATCCAGAAACCATATTTTCTTTCAAATACTCCCTGATTTTCTGAAATCACAGTCAATGCTATTTTGTATTTCCCGACTTCAAGGTTTTGGGCGCTAATTGTGACAATCCCGCTTGATTCATTGAAATCAAGATCAGTTTCAACAGTTTCTTCACCCCTGAGTAACACTGCGGTTACTTCTATAATTTTTGATCCATCTCCAGGACGGTAGATCTGATATGAAAGGGTTGCTGCACCACTACTAAAGTCAATATTTACATCTTCTTCTGTAACATATGGACCGCTACAGTCAGGAAGTATAAGCAGCGAGTTTTCAATCTGCTGAGTTTTATCATAGGCGGTATACGGGTTTGTATAATCAAGTTCCCACACATCACCATTTTTAACTATTTTATACTGATATTCACCAGGTGAAAGTAGAATAGCTCCCCCATCCTCTTCATAAGGATTTGATGTGATATTTTTTCTCCATGTGTAACCATCACGCTCCAATAACCATGAATCATCAAGTTGCCACTCATTGAATGTACCGCTCAGGTGTACACTTGATTCCGAGGCTGCATCAAGATTCAGGTGAACTGTACAATCCGTACGAACCGGAATAACAGATGAATTATTTGTTAATGAATTGTTATTAGTGGAGGCAGTCTCATCTTCACAACCAACTGAAAACAAAAATACCAAAATTATTACAGATACAAATTTAGTCCTCATGATATATTCCTGTCAGCCTGTTTTCATCAGGTTTTTTACTATAGCGTTATTTTTCAGTATGGAAACTATTTTTTGAGTTTCGGAGGACGGGGCTTAAAACTGACTCGTTCCATTAAATCTTCCGGATCATCAAGCAAATCCATAGTATCAATTTCTTCCACTTTTTTCGACAACTGTTCTTCTTCAATTATTTTAATTTCAAGTTCAGCATCCATAGTACCTACATCAGTCACAACCAGCGAATCTTCTTCCAGTATTTCGAGTTCTTCCATATCTTCGATAGAGTTTTCCTCTATAATTTCGACCCCGGAATCAATAACTGGATCATTTGAAGTAAATGTATTCAGAAGATTTTCAGTAATTTCCGGTTCAAAATCTATTTCTTCTATTATTTCCAAATGTTCACCAGTATTCAATTCAACTGTCAGATTTTTAATGCTGTTTTTTAGATCATTTATTTTTGAAATACATTCCTTGTCATTTTGCACCCAGTTTTCCCAGATGCAAAAAAGTAAATCATTTGTACCAGCAACACTGACTCTTGTTCCTGACGGAAAAATATCCTTCATAGCCCTGAGTACAGATTCATCATTAAATTCTGATGTCGCTACTTCAAGAGCCCCACTGTCAGGATCTATAGAAAATGGAACAACCCTGTAATTCAGACACATGTTCACTGAGTATTTTTCAGTCAAAAGAGTAGGAATCCTTATTCCTTTAAGGGAAACCGACGCAATCCCCAGTTGATAACCAAGACACTGCACCAGATCATTTTCTGTAACAAACCCGCTGCTTACGAGAATTCTTCCAATTTTACCACCACAAGCTTTTTGCTGCCATAGAGCAAAGGCGAGTTCATCAGGGGTAATATGTTCCTTCAATAAAAGTATTTCGCCAATTTTCATATTTATTCCATCCAGATGTGGAATTATAACAGTTGTTATTAAAAGAAACAATTTTGTGATTAAATTTTTATTGAACTGAAGAAGAAAACTCGATTACTCACTTCTGGGAGCATATCTGGGAAGGAAGAAGCTTGCACCGAAATGGAAGAACATCGTGTTTTCCCAGATGGCGTCTTTTGAATCAACGCGGATGTATTCATAGGTTACATCGTTCAGAGTCTCGTAATTACGATCACCGTTCTGATCAAATCCAGCCTGATTTCTCTTTACATAAATCCATCTGAATTCTGCATTCAGAGCAATCCATCTGTTGAGATAAATACGTAATCCGAATCCTGCCTGAGGACCAATCTGCCATCCACCATTCTCTTCTTCAATGTCAATATGCAGTTTGTGATCCTGAGGTACCTTACTATCTGTGGACGTATCAACATACTTACTGAGATTTCCGGCCTCGAACTGAACAAATGCTACACCAGCATAAAAATAAAGATCGAAATTGAAAAACAGTGATGAAAACAGCCCCATTTTACCAAAAGCCGGTGTATAGGACACATGAGGTCCCACAACAACTCTCAGAGTATCGAGAGCATCCTCCATGGCACTTTTTGAAGGAGTAGGATTCACATAAGTATTCTGCTCAAGTTCTGAGGGAAGAGTACTCATAATTTCATCAGTCAGACCTGTATTCATTGACAACGGTGAATAATGAGCACTGAATCCAAATGAGAAATAATCATTGAGATGATATTCCACTCTGGCTCCAACCAGAAAACTGTGCTTGTAATCCTGTAGAAAGCTCACACCCAGTGATGGAGTAACTTCAAGTCTTTTGGGTAGATAAAGTATACGTTTCCTTACCGCAGGCTCATCCTTCAGAGGATCACTCTTATCCGCTGCATAGGCTTGAGTGGCAGCCAGTGTATTGATAAGGAGGAGAAAACTGATAATACGACGCATTTTATTCACTCCTTCCTTTTACCTGAATGTTGTGTAATCGAAGTCAGTCGGGAAAAATACACTGAGACCAACCTGGAAAACTATGTTGTTAATAAAACGTGCTGCTGCATCTTCTTCAGCTATTGCAGCACTTGCTTCAGTACGATTTATGTTTTCAAATCTGTCCTGCATCATGTAGTTTCTCATGGAAAGCCACACGGTGAGCCATTTGCTTATGAAAACACGGAATCCCACACCAACCTGAATCGTAATATTGGTATTAACCCAGGATTCATGACCTGCGTTACGCGGGATAATCTCGGTACCGGTAACACCAACGCCACCACTCAGAAAAATACCCCACTGGAGTATCTTGCTGTTGTGAATAGCCATCTTGCCATATGCAGCCTCATAATTGGCATTAAGAGTTGCGCTGTAAAGATAGGTGTTAAGTGTGGGAAGTGTTCTCTGCTGAAGACCAGTGAGATATGCTCTGTCGGTCTGCTGTTTAATGTAGGTGTGACCACCCACACTGAAACTCAGCGCATCAGAGATATAGTAACTGAACTCACCACCCACAAGAATGTGCCTGATCAGGTTATCGTTGAGGGTTGTTCCGAAATAAGGAATCAACTCAACACGATTCTGTTTGAGAATCAGTTTACGTGGAACAACCTTGATATCAGACCAGTAGGATCTGACATCCTTATCTCCACCGGTTGACTCAGACGAGGTACCCTTATCCTTAGCTGTTGATGGACCTGTTTTTGTAGCAGGTTTGGTATCAACATCCAGAGAATCCACATCGTCATCGAGACCATCCTTCGCTGGAGTTTTGGGAGTTTCCACTTTTCCCGTAGTTGGAGGACCATCTTCCTCAATTTTGACATCGTCCCCTTCGATTTGAATGTCAGCATCCGCACTTTTCTTTTTTTCCTTTTTGTCTACCTTTTTTCCCTGGGATGCTGCGTTCTGGGGAAGAACTGCCAGAGAGAAGATAGCTAGGAAAATTGTCAGCCAAGTCTTCATATGCAAACCTCACTATAGATTTTGCGCCATAAATTCGGTAACATGGCTTAAAAACACCATAAAACGACTCATAATTTTTCAGCTGGCACAATATCACGGCACTTTGCTGTTATCAACTTAATTTTCAGTTGAAACTGCAAAAAGAAATTATCTTCAACACAAAAGGTGATCTGTATATTTTAAAAACCTTTTAAAAACATATGATTAGTTTTTAGCAAATTCACTTGCAGAGTATATGATTTCTTCGTTTAGACCGAGAGCTCTTGCAATCACTATTGCATCAGAATCATGATGGTTTTCCCATAAAGATATGGAGTAATCAATCAAATTATTTAGATTTTTCAATATATTACCACTTTTTAAAAGTTCATTACTGTCTTTTTTCAGCATTCCTGCTCTCAAGGACGTAATCCCAGGCCATGATCCCACCATGTGAAGGTGTCCTGCAAATATTACGAGATCTTCACTCCTTGCTCTGAAATACTGAAATAATCCCCAGGTTAGTGCTTGAGCAGTTTCGACATCGGTACTTCTTGCAAATTCATCAAAAAGATAAAGTGATTTACTCCTCTCCAAAGACCTCACCAGCTCTGTGATTTCAACACCGAACGAGGAAAGCCCCCTTTCTGAATCATCCGGATGACTTCCCTGCCAGGCTATATGACTGAACAGAGAGGAAGAGTATTCCTTTGCAGGAACAGGTGCTCCAAACTGAAAAAGGCACTGCATTAACCCAATTGTTCTCAGAAAAGAACTTTTTCCGCCCATGTTTACTCCAGAAACACTCACTATCGGCTCATCAAATATTGTGGTTACCGGATAGTAAAAACCTCCACTAATTTCCACAGTTCTTTTTATGAATGGATGACACCCGTCTTTTATCCTAAGTTCACGTTCTTTTGATAATTCTGGAATGAAACAGTTGTTTTGAATGGCCCATTCCAGTTGTGCACAACACAAATCAATCTTCCCCACCCAGGAAAGACAATCCTCATAGTTTTTAATCAGAATCTGATAAAGAGATAACGATAGTTCAGTAACAAAAATACTGTCCATTAACGAAAGCTCGGATTGCAACAGATCTATTTTTCTCGAGACAGTGTTCAGTTCTTTGCTCAGTTTCATGCGGTATCTTGAAAAACCAGCAGTTTCTTCAATAACTACAAAACGTTCACTTTTTTCTAATTTTTCTCGAAGTATCTTATTTTCAAACCCCACGGCAAGATCAAGTCTCAGATCAGTTGGACTCAAATTTATGAGTCCGGAAGTTTCGTGTCTGTATCTCTGTTCACTTTCACGGAAGTTTTTTGTTAACTTCTGCAGTTCCCTAGTAAGATTTAACCTTCTGCTATTCAGATCAGATGGAATTTTAAATAATCCACCAGAAATGCAGCATCTGATTGTTTTATTGGCCTCAGTCCATACACTAGGCTCAGGAGTTACTGAATCACTGCAGTCCTCAAAAAGCTCAATGAGAGAAATCATTCCGGAAATAATCCTGTAAAGATGACTGAGTTCCACAGCGCCCCATGATTCAATCTGTTTATAAATCAATGATGTTTCACGAATATTTTCCAGTGATGCTAATAACCTTATTTTCTGTTCCGGGGAAGAAAAAATATTTTTTTCTATAAATTCAATCAATCTGTGATGTGTCCTCAGTTTATCCTCATCTCCATGAATGAAGAATTCGGGATTCAGGATTCTGGATTTTCCCGGAGAAGATCTCAGATTCAACTCATCCATGTATCGGGTGAATCCAGTGGTTGCCATTGTCTTTTCATCAATAAATTTTAAATTAGAATCACGATTCATTTTTTATTTCCAGTGTTCTCCTGCTGAAACAGACTTTTTATAGCATAATCCTGAATGGGAGGTAATTGGCATATTGCTAAATCCCGTTAAAATAGTAAACTCCACATCATGAGAAAAGCTATAATTCTTGCAGCAGGTATGGGAAGCAGACTTCAAAAGGCACATGAGAGACCAAAACCTCTGGTGGATATCAACGGTACTCCATCAATTATACGTCTTTTGAATCAGTTTGAAAAAAACGGAATAACCGAAACAGCAATCACCATCGGGTATCGTGGGGATGAAATCATCCGGCATGTTGAATCTGAATACACCGGCAGGATCAGCATAACCTGGTTTGAGAACCACAGATATCGTGATCCAAATGGTGTAAGCCTTCTGGCAGCGAAGGATTTTGTTGACAAACGTGTAATGCTTTCCATGGCAGATCACGTGTTCAGTAATGCCGCAGTCAGGGTTATTGCAGATCTTCCTGAAACCGGTTCAACCAGTGTCCTGATGATCGATCGCAAACTTGATGAAATTTTCGATATGGATGATGCCACAAAGGTACTTGTTGATGATGACGGCAGAATTATCGGAATCAGTAAGAGTCTGACACAGTACAATGCTGTTGACACTGGACTTTTCTGTATTTCCCCCGAACTGATATCAGCACTTGAAAAACTTGAAAAACCCACCCTTAGCGAGGGTGTTTCCCTTCTCGGGGCGGAGAATCTCATGACAACTGTTTCCATTGGAGATGGCTGGTGGCAGGATGTTGACACTCCGGAAACACTGAAACATGCGATCTCACTCATATCCGAAAAGGGGAATGAATGATCCACATTGCAGTAACTGCACTTATACTGCTTTCAGGAAATCAGAGTGTGGAGGTAACTTCAGGCTTTGGTGGAATTTTCTACAAGGGGATACAGGATCACCCACTTAACTCTGATATTATGACAAATTTGACCTATAAAAGACCGTGGTCAGACAAATGGTTTTATGGGGTTGGACTCACCCTGAATGCATACAGTAGTGATGGAGTCCTTTTTAACAGCGGCGGGGTTGCTATCACCGATTTTATGGTTTACAGACGTGTTGATATGGAGGATCTGAAAATTGTTCTGGGAGCAGGAGGGGGATTTTCTTCTTTTTATTCCACCAGATACAATTCAGGTGGGGGGGAAATAGCTCAGGGGAATTATGAACTTCTTAACTTTGGCGTTCTTGTTGGCTTTAGTATTTCCATTTTTAAACGCGTAGCTGAAAAACTGGAAATAGGAGCAAAAATTAATTATTACGCTGGAAAATATCTTGATAGATGCTGGGAAGGACCTGAAAAAGACTGTTCGGGGATTGATACAGCTCCTGAACACTGGTTTATCGGTATCTCACTCAGATTTATTCTGGATCAGGACTGAACTCATGTTTTTCTACTTTACCCTTGCTCTTCTTCTGGCTCCGGCAAAAGGTGAAATTCTTTTTGAACCTGGAGTTGTAGATTTTACAAAAATTTCAAATGATCTTTCATCATTTTCAAAAATAACCGGGAAAGGATGTCCCAAAAAGGGTGGTATTGTAACAGGATACTCACTCGCAAGAAGGTGTTCTGACAGGGAAGGTTTATGGGAAATATTTGTGGCGGGTGAACCGGTCAGTAAGAATCACCGAATAATTTCCTGGGATGTTCCAGTCCAGGAATGGGTTACTGTTGCAGGTAAAATTCATGAAAAAACCAGACCTGAAGGAAAAATACTGATTACTGGTTCCTCAAGACTTGAAAAATACGGAAATTTGTTGAAATCGGAATTTATTAAAAGTGGTTTAAAAGTCCAGTTGAAACTGTTTTCAGATGAAGTGTCCATTCTAAAAATGGTGGCATCACTTCGAAAAATCAATCGTAATCGCTACTGGCTGATAATTCCCCTTGATGATCCTGATGTGGTAACAGCACTCGTATTAAAGGAGTTGTTTCAGATTCAGTACAGATATGGTGTTAAAATATTTGTGAGAAGCAAACATGAGGTTCTGATGGGAGGATTGCTCTCAATTGAAGTTGCCTACACTCCCACATACATAAATGCAGTAATCAATGGTGATAATCCTCAAATCAAATTAAAAAAACACTATAATCCAGATGCCTGCGAATCACTGGACATCCCTGGAAAAGTGTTTGAAAAAATAAAATTCACTGCAATATCAAGGTAGAAATATGGAAAATCTAGCTCAGGACATCAAGAAATTCAAACCGCTATTTTCTCGAAAAGTGTTCTTCATTATGTCACTGACTGCCTTAATCAGCGGAATTCTGACAGGTGGAATAGGGGGCTGGCTGAATATTAGAACTCTTAAAAAGGCCAGAATAAGCCGTGGTGAAGAACTTCTTTATTATCTTGCACAAAGCAGTGAAACTGCAGTGGTATCAAAGGATGATACTTTTCTGGAAGGAACTTTTGATCGACTTTCTTCATCAAAATTTTTCAGTGGTGTTGCTGTTTATGATAACAGCGGAAAACTTCTGTTCTCCAGACTTTCCCCGGAAACACCTCAAATGGCTGTCGAAATTGACAACAGGATTAATCTCAGAGAAGAGCAGATCAAAAAACTTTCAGAGACAAAAAATACAATTACTTTCATAACTCCTGTATATGTAACACGCTACAACACTTCACAAATCACCCATGGCAGTACCGACAAAATAGCAACTAAACAGGTTCTGGCAGGATTCGCCACTTTCAGAATAAATTCATCTCTCACCAGAAGTGAAAAACAGCAGACTGTGATCACCGGATTCATCTTGTTTGCCACTGTTTTCGGCATTGGACTTTTCTTTTCATGGGGAGCTGCCAGAGCACTTTCAAACCCGATAAGAAGAATTATTAAAGGGGTAAACAGTTTAAGTCAGGGCTCACTGGATACACGCATTCCTGTAACATCAAGAGATGAAATGGGACAGATAAGTGATCTTATAAACATCCTTGCCACAAATCTGGAACAAAGAATGGATGAACTGGAAAAGTGGAGTAAAGTGCTTGAAGATAAAGTTGCAAAAAGAACTCAGGAGGTAAAACTCACTAAAGAATTTTTGCATGATCTCATTTCTCCCATTTCCGGTATGGAAAACAGCTGGAAATCCATACTTGAAATACTACTTGTGGGTTCCAAGGCTGAAGCTTCTGCCCTTTTTATAAACATGGATGAAAAATTTCAGGTTCTTTCCACAACAGGATATTCATCAAAAATACCGGAGCCTGTTCAGAATCTGAAAAATCGCAGTCACAGTGATTTTGAGGGACGTTCTACAATCAATATTCCACTTGATTCCCCATCAGGCATTGCGGGACAGTTGATACTTTCCGGGAAACAGGACATGTCCATAGAATTCATTGAGCAGATTCTACCGGCTCTCACCATTACTATTTCAAACATTCAAACATTTGACAAACTAAACAGTGTCACCTCTGCCCTTGAGGAAAGAACCAAAATTCTTGAGAAACAAAGAGAAGAACTCATAAGACAAAAAGAGCAGATCGAAACAGCAATCAAACTGAAATCTGAATTCCTTGCAAATGTTTCGCACGAACTGCGAATCCCCCTGAATGCCATAATCGGATACAGCGAAATGCTGGCAGCAGGATATTACGGTGATATTAACCCGGATCAAATGGACAGTATGCAAGCTATTGAAGAAAGCGGTCGAAATCTTCTTAACCTTATAAACACCATACTGGACCATTCAAGAATGGAGGCTGGAAAACTACCACTCTACGTTGAGATGGTTGAGGACATAAGAAAACTCGTTAAGGACGCTGTAAACCGCAATCAGAGTCTTACCCGGGAACGTGACTATAAGGTTGAACTATCACTTCCTGATACCCCTGTTCCCTGCATGACCGATGGTGGAAAAATCCAGCAGATCGTCACCAATTTGATTTCAAATGCAGTTAAATTCACCTCAGAAGGATTTGTCAAAGTTGATGTTGTAACTTCTCACTCATCAATTTCAATCAGTGTTTCTGATTCAGGAACAGGAATAGCCCCTGAGGATCAGGAAAAAATATTTGAAGAATTCAGACAACTTGATGGCTCTTCAACGAGAAGCGCTGGAGGAACAGGTCTGGGTTTGAGCGTCAGCCGTAAAATGGCACATCTTATCAGGGGGGAAATATCAGTAAAAAGTGAGGAAGGAAAGGGATCCACCTTTACTCTTACTTTCCCGAGAAGAATCGAAAAAGAATCCTAGCAGGAAAAAAAATCTTAAACACAATTCCTGTTAGATGTAATATACTGGGCTCAAGCAGAATACTTTTAATCAGAGAAGAGTGTTGCCAATGAAAAATTTAAACAGCAAAGACTCCGTGGTGGAGCTATTACATCTTTCGGAAATACTGTACTCAAATCTGGAGCATCTTTCCCCTCAGGAGAAAACCCTTCTTGCTTTTCTTGTGTGGCACCTCACCGGAGATACCAGAGTACTTCTTGATATTCCGGATAATTCAACTGGTCATGAATCCAGAGAATTCAAAATAATTTCATATGCTGAAAACGATGATGTTGCTCAACTTACAACTCTTTTTAACGAAGTATCTTTTGATTTTGGAAAGATGGACGACAATGAAATTCATCTCTGGACTCAGATATGGCTTTTTCTTTTTGGAAAACCCGAGAGAGCTGAACTGGTAATTGAGGCAGGTGACTGTCAGGATCTCAATCAGGAACTGTTCTTTGCAAAACTCATAAGTGAAAAATATAAAGAGGCTCTCCAGCTTTCTGAAGGTGGTGGTATCATAGAATCAAGATTCATGATGGCAATGCTTACCGGGGATACCGCTGAAAACTGGCTTGAGGGGCGAAAACATCTGAATAAAAGTGATGCTCTTGAAACCCTTATGAAAATAGAATACACATACAGGGCACACCAGAACAATACACCATTTCTTGCATCTGAAATGACTCTTTACGGTAATTGCGGGGAACAGGATTTTAAGGATTCTGTGATGTATCAGTATGCAATTACCGGTGAAGAGGAAATGGCTATTGAACAACTGATGACGCTTACCGAAAGGACAAACTGGGCAAAACCTCTTGCTCTTAGAAGTGCAATTCATCTTGCTTCATCCAAAGGAGAGGATGTGATCCTTGCAAGACTTTATCATAAAATGTACCAGACAGCCCTGAGTGATGAAATTAAGGGAGCTGCTATACTTAGAGCAGCATTAATCCTTGAATTCAGACTTAAACGATTCAGAGAAGCTGAAGAATTTTACCGGATTGCTTATGAACTAAAAGCAAGACCACACATTGCCAGACGTGGACTTTTACGGATGCTTTTAAACCGCAGAGCTTTTGGAGAAATTGTGGAAATGGCAACAACCACAGATGATGATATGCTGAAAAGTGCAGCTGCCCTTTTAGCTGAACTCAGGATTAAAAGCTATTCAAAAGCCTGGAATCTGCTTGCACCACAAGATATTTTTGCAAAAACCAGACTTTCAGTCATTTTAGGAAAATGGGAGGATCTTTCAGAACTTTACAAATCACCAAACCCCTATGTCCCTCAGTCAGTAATGAAACTGATTTCCAGTATTTATTTTGCGGGAACAGGTCTCTGGGGAGAAGCTGAAAAATCCCTGTCACCAATTGAAAACATCAGTCCCATTTTTTATAATATGGTTTTACTTTTCTGGAACAGAGAGAGACAGCTACTGGAAAAGGCCGTAATAAATGGTGAAGAGGTAGCACGTCTCGCAAAAAACCCAGTTACCAGGAGAGCTGTTTATTCTCTCCTTGCTGACTGGACCAGTGATGCTTTACCAGCCATATCCAGCAAATATATGGGAAAATTCCTGGAAAACGGAGGAACAATACCTGCATCGACAGATGATGAATTGATCCAGTTGCTACTCAATCATCCTGACCCCGATCCTGAATGGTTTAAAGGTATTGAAGGCAGGATTGACGACTACATTCTGGAATATGATGCAGGAAAAGACTGGGAAAAACTTGCAGTTCTACTTGAAATAAAAGCAAAAATGTCTGAGCAATCTTTAATGAAAACTGACCTGTATCTGAGACTTGCAAGACTTTATGAAGATGCTCTTGAGAATATTGAAAAATCTGCCAAATGTTATACTGAAGTTCTCAATATAAATTCAGGCAACAGAATTGCTCTGGAAGCACTGGGAAGAATTAATGAAACAAATGAAAACTGGGATGAATATCTTCAGGTTCTCAGACTATCAATGGAAGCAAATGATGATATCAATATCAAGGCTGGATTGTACTTTAAGTATGGTTCCATACTGGAGACTCAGTTTGATAAAATAGATGAAGCTCTCAGATATTACAAACTTGCCATTGATGCATGTCCTACATCGCTTCCTGCTCTTCATGGAATACGGGAAATATACGTAAGAAAAGAAAACTGGAAGGGTGTTCTCAATACACTTAAAATGGAAGCTTCAATATGGGATGATCCCAAGGAAAAAGCTGGTATTTATACTCAGATGGGTGAAATTCTTATTAACCGGCTGGAAAGACGCGAGCAGGCTGAAAGATATTTTGAAGCAGCTCTCGCATTAAGGCCAGACAGTCCGGGAGCTCTGAGAGCACTGTTTTCAATCTACTTCAATGATGAAAACTGGGAAAAAGCTGGTGAAATTGCATCCAGCCTGGGTCCCAAAGCACTTACTGAAGGAACTTCTGAGGAAAGAGCTAAACTCAATTACAAACGGGGGCTTGTATTTCTAAAAAATGATGAAAAACATGAAGCTGCCGGAAGTTTTATTACAGCTATCCAGCTTGACAAGGATAATCTGACTCCGCTGCATGCACTTTTGGATCTTAGTACTGATTATGAAGATCACGATGAATTCAGTATTTTTCTTGATGAAATTGAAGCAGTCTATCAGGATTTTGATAATCCCGGAGCTATGGCGATGATCGCTATAGCCAAAGCTAAATATAGTCAGAATGCTGGAAATAATCTGGCGGCACTCGACCTGTACAGAGAAGCAGGGAGCCTTGCTCCTTGTCTTATTGATGCTGTAACCGGAGAAACAGAACTGCTACTTCTGGTTGGAGAAGAAGAGGCTTCTTTCACCCGCTGGAAAGAGTATTCGGAAAAATGCATGTCACAGAAAAATCCTGTAGATATGCTCAAAATGGTATCATTTTATTCGGAAAAACTGGACCGTGGTCGTGATGCGATGGGAATCCTGAGAAAACTTCTTCAGATTTATCCAAACGATCTTGACTGTCTTTATGAACTGGCCAGCGAACTTTTTGCAGCAAACCAGTTACGAGAAGCGATTGTAACAACAGACAGACTACTTACTCTTTCCACAAGAGACAAGAGTTCCTCCAGAATGAAGTACCTCGCTCTGGCAATTCAGTTGAAAAGTGAAGCCGGCGAAACACGGAAAGTCGATGAATTACTTTCACAGATAAAATTTGAAGAACTTTCCACAAGAGACTGCTGTATTATACTCAATACAATGGTTAAAAGAGGTGATCTCGCAAGAGCTGTAACCTCAATCAGAAAAGTTAATCCAAAAAATGATTCTGAAACTTCATTTCTTGCACTCCATAGAGGTTTGCTTGCAATAATGGCAGGAAATACAAATGGTGCTCTGGAAGAACTTGAATCCATCTCCAGTGAAAGCACTACTGCAAGAAAAGTTCTTGCGGATATGGCAATTGCATCAAATGATACAGCCACTGCTATGAAGTATCTGGAACAACTACTGGACTCAATGTGGGATGATCCGGCATTTCTTGAAGTGATGAGCAGAGTTATTCCTGAGAGAACAAACAGAAGTAAAAGAATTTCTCAGGTTCGCAGTGTTCTGGATTCCGGGTCAGTAACCGGAGTGTTTCCCCATCCTCTCCTTAAATCCGGTGTTATGTCCTCTGATGAGTTCAGAAGGAAAATTGGAATAAAGGATCCCACAGGGCATGAAGCTCAGATGTGGTTCGCTATAAAAACAGGGATAGAACTTATTTTCAAACCACTTGATCCAGCTCTATCAGAGGCAAGACTGGCAAGAGGTCCCGAACTTCTGGGGTGGGAGGAAGTAGAAGCTACTCTGGGAGCTGAAGGAAAACTCTGGGTTGCAGATCTTAAAACACGGCCGGTTCTTGTGATTGTTGAAAATAATGAATATCAGGTAGTTGTAAAACCGGAAATTTTTGATTTTCCTATTTCAACAATACGATACATTCTTGCCCGGGCTCTTGAATCTGCCAGAAGTGGATATTCAATGTTCTTCCAGATGACCTCCACCCAGAGGGCAGAAATAAGAAATCTAATGTACGGACTCGGTATGCCCCCGGAAGAGAGGGATGATACTGTTAAAAAATTCCTTGAATCTCTGGGAAGACAGGAACAAAAGGCAGTTGAGCGGGTAAGTGCCAGTAGCGTTGACATATTCCAGACTCTGGACCTGAAAAAGTGGATGAGCAACGTTGAGTTATCACTTGACAGAGTCGGATTGCTTCTCAGTGGAGATATTGCTTCAGTATTTCAGGGTAATTCCTGGCTGTCTTCCAAACACACAGCCACCAGTGATAATTTACTTACTAATTTTGCTACTGCGCCCAGAACTGAAGATATTACAAAAGAATTTTTATCATCAAGATGGGATACTTACTATGGAAATTAGAAAAAAAGTATTCCTGCCTGAGGCAATCAAGTATTTGACACAAGCCCCTGAATGGGTGTATTACATTCGGGATGGGTTCTAAGAAAATAAAAACATGTTTGAACTAAAGACAGTTTGCATTTTCCATGTATAACCGGTAATTATCGGTAGAAGTCTGATGGTTCAGACTATTTTCCTCTAACTAATTTGGTGCGAGAAAAAGAATAAAATGGATCAAAAATTTAACTACACCTTGAAAATAAAAGATAAAATTACCTATATAAACATCATTGGAATTATTGATGAAGATAATAATCTTGAAGAAATTGGAGAACGTGTAGGTACCGGAACGGTTCTTTTAAATCTTTCAAATGTTGAAAGAATAAATTCCTGTGGTGTACGTGACTGGGTAAACTGGCTTACAAAAATTGAAAGCAAGGGTGCCAAGGTTGTTTTGCTTGAGTGTTCTCCAGCGATTGTAGCACAGATAAATCTTGTGAGTAATTTCATATCAAAAAGCCTCATTCAGAGTTTTTATGCTCCTTATTACTGTGCAAACTGTGACAAGGAAAAAGTACTTCTTATTGAATCAAGTACAATGAAGAATGTGGAAACACCTTCTGCGCCGATTTCCCGCTGCGATGACTGTGATGGTGTAATGGAATTTGATGATATGGAGGAAAGTTATTTTGCATTTCTACAGAATTCCAATCTTGGACCCTTACCTGAAGGACTTCCAGAAGGATGGGAGGAAATGCTCAATGTTGAAAGCACCCTCACAAGTGATAAAAAAGTTAAAACACGTGAAAGAACCATAAGAAGCAAAAACAGTCAGCCATCACTTATGTCTTCTCTTCCAGGATCACTTCCCAGCTCATCACTTCCTTCGCTTCCCAGTTCATCACTTCCTTCACTTCCGGGAACCAGAGACTCTAAATCAGGAACATTCAGTTCCCTCCCTTCATTTCCCTCTCAGGATCATGCAATGGGACAAAAAAACGGTTCCGGAAAGGAAAATTCATCCTCGACTCAGGGGAAACAGCAGACTCTTCTTTTGGGGATGGTTTCTCTTTTATTCCTCGTTGTGATAATTATTCTGGTGGTTGTTCTCTTTAAACTCATGTAATCAAAGATAATATCTGGTTATAAAATTTACCTGAAACACTTCCCTTGAAAACCATTAAAAAGTGGGTAAATTTTATGCTGTGTTTTGTTGTATCCACCATATTACCACGGGTGTTTTATGAAAAAATTTATTATCTTTTTTACGGCATTAATATTCCTTCCAAACTACAGTTGGGGAACCAGTTGTTATCTCCCTCCTGGGGAATCAATTGAAAATCACCCAGAATGTAACCGCGTATATATTCATCCTCTCCGTGAACTGGAATGCGAAATGAATTATAAAAGTGATGGAGAAACACAGGTTATATTCCTTAACTTCGAAGGAGCTGAGATCATCAATGACGGATTTGATGATCCCGAAAACAATAAAAGCTGGATACCTGATTATGCCAGTGTCACGATACCTCCTTTCAATCATGAACCTCACCTTAAGGCACCTCTTTCTGACCGACAAAGTGTGATTGATGCTCTTACAGGGATGGTTAGACATTATTTCGCACCATTCAACGTACTGGTAACAAATGTCAGGCCTGAACCTGGAACAGACTATACCATGATGATGGTTGGTGGCTCAGCTAGTCTTATCACTGCATATCCCGGTGGAATGGTAGGTGTAAGCCCTCTGGACTGCAGAAACTCATCCTCCAGAGATGTCGCTTTCACTTTCAGTGATGATTTGCCGTCACTTGATGATATTGCAACAACCATTACTCATGAAAGCGGACACAACCTCGGACTGAATCATGTGGATAACACTTCAGCTATAATGAATCCTTATGTAACAACTGATCCATACTGGCAGGCAGGAACAGTTCCGGATGGAACCTCATGTGATGGTTCTTCAACTCAGGATTCATTTGATATGCTCGGAGAAAATCTTGGTTTTGAACCGGATAAAGAAAAACCCTGGGTGGATTTTCTTTATCCTGGAAACGGTGCCAGAGTTCCAATTCAGTTCACTGTAAACCTTACCACTGGTGATAAACGTGGTATTGGAAGATATGTGGAATTATTTGTAGATAATGAATCAAAGGGTCTCAGAACATACCCATATCTTTCCTGGAAATTAAGTTCCATGACTCCAGGTCGACATACCCTTAAGGCAACCGCTGCAGACGAAAATGATAACAGCACAACATTCTCAATCACCGTTACAGTGGATCCTGACTGCAGTGAAACTTCCACATGTACCGATGGTAAGGCTGGAGTTGGAGATATCTGTTCCAATGAAAACAGTTGTAATTTATCACTCTGTGTCGAAGGAAGCGCAGGGAGTTTCTGTTCCAGTGAGTGCCTTCCTCTTACCAGTTCCTGCGCTCCTGGAATGGTATGCCTTCCATCAGGGGAACAGGAAAATAAATTTTACTGTGCAAAGGGCAGTGGAGAAGTATTTATAGTAAGTACAGCCCGAGATCATCTTCTGGGATGCACATCTTCAGGAAACAACCGCCCTACCTCGTACCCTCTTTATCTTTTTGTTTTTCTCGGAACAGTTGCAGTTATCAGAAGAAAATTCAGGAAGTAAATCTGTATCCCAATCCTCTTACAGTAATAAAATGTCTGGGTCTTCGATGATCATCGACTTTCTTTCTTAAGGTTACAATAAAATTATCCACTGTGCGGACAGTTGCATCAGATCCTGGAGGCCAGTTATTGTCCAGTATAGCTTCTCTGGAAAATGCTCTGTTGGGATTTTTTATAAAAAACACAAGAAGATCATACTCAAGTGGAGTGAGATGAACAGTTTTTCCGTTTTTCTCAACCCTTCTTTCCTCAGTAAAAACCTTTACATCGCCAAAAGAAATAACCCGGATATCACCATTGTGTCTTCTCAGTATTGCATGTACCCTTGCATACAGTTCCTTTAATTCAAAAGGTTTTGTCATATAGTCATCAGCACCAAGAGTCAGACCTTCAACCTTTGTTTCCACCTCATCCATAGCACTTAGTATCAGAACGGGAGTAAAATTACCCTTTTCTCTGATTTTTGTGAGAATTTCCATTCCATTCAAATCCGGGAGCATAAGATCAAGGATGATAAGATCGAATTTTTGTTTTTTCAACTGACTGAGTGCAAGCTGTCCATTTGGAGCAGCTGTAACTTTGTATCCTTCAAGTTGAAGATTCAACAGCAACCCGGCCAGCAATGACGGTTCATCTTCAACCAGCAGTATTTGTATGTCCTTTTCCACCACAATATCTCCACTTCCCTGTTTTTAGATCTTATCCAGGGGAATCTTTATTATGAATCGACTTCCGGCATCAAGTTCAGAATCAAGTTCAAGTTCACCTTTATGAGACTGAACTATGGATTTAACAATGCTCAAACCAAGACCAGTACCTGACTTACCCTTGAGCTTATAATCCACACGGTAAAAAACATCGAATATTTTCTCAATATTTTCTCTACTGATACCTATACCATTATCCCTGACTTCATACACAAACCATGAACTATTTTTGCCAACGGGGTTTTTTATATATGTTGAAATAGTGATTTCACGTGATTTATCAAAGGAATACTTATAGGCATTATCAATCAGATTCAACAACGCTCTGGTCATCATCTGGCTATCAATGTTAGCAGAAATTTTTTCTCCAGTAAGATTATATTTTATATATTCCTCATAGTCAGGATGTATTGTACCAAAAAATTCTACAGCTCTTAAAACAGTATCATTGGGATTTGTTATTGAAAGAACCGCATGCTCACGACCTGAAACTATTCTTCTCCATTGAAGAATCTGCTGAACCAGATACTCCAGACGTTCACTGGCTTTCAGAATCTCCTCAACACACAGTTTTTTCCCATCTTCATCAACTCTTTCATCCTTCAGTGTCTGTGCAAACATTTTGATAGCAGTAAGGGGAGAACGAAGATCATGGGTTATATTTGCCAGAAATGCTGTCTGTCTGCTGGCGCTTTCAGATGCCTTTGACGTAAAAACAACAGCCAAAATACTGCCGCTGAGCACAGCTGCCATGAAACTTATAGTAAGAACACCAAAAATAATATCCTTGGAGCCATCATACAGCACAAGGCCCAAAATACCCACTGCAGTAGTAAAAATCGTTGGAAAAAGAACAAAAAAAACAATTATTTTCTGAGTTCTTCGATAGAATTTTGTTATTCTTGAAAGAAATCCATCTGGTGTTGTTCCTGCACTGTTTACAGAACTTTTACTCATCTGAATAATTCCTTAAATGAAATTGACTGTCTATCCATCGGGAGTCAATTTTTCTATTATATCCGAAATAAGTTTATCAAAAGCATTTTCATTTGGATTGCCTTGAGAAAAAATCCTCCATTTCTGGAACTGATTTTTTTTCCCTTCACCTCTGACTCGACTGACAATATCAGCTTCCCAGACATTATCACTCTTTTGGGAGATGGAAATAAGTAGATCCGGAGCTTTTTCAGTAAAAATAAAATCCTTTCTTTCCCGAATAAAGGATTTCAGTCTTTCAACGGATCTATCACAATTTCCATTGCATTTTATTTTAACACTGAATGGTTTTTCCCTTGTAGGTATCAGGGAATCCGATTTTCTGTTTCTGCCTGTGATCCAAGCAGCGATCATCCCTCCCACCAGAATCAGTAAAAACATTTTTTTCCTGTCGTAAAGCGGCTTTTTCTTCTTCCTGCTTTGCTGTGCCCTGATTTCTTTTCTGATGTTTAACAGCCTCTGCTGAAGAATATAACTTCTTGGCATCATGGGTGAATCAAAAACAACACCAGGTTTTTTTCTGAACCTTCTGCGTCTTTCCTTTATTGCGGAATTAATTCTTCTGGCGGTTTCAGTTTGGGTGGCTCTCAATCGGTACGGTTTGCTCATTGTAATGAAAATAATAATTTAAAAAGAGATCATTGCCAAAAATATTTTTTAAGATTATCTACACAACATGAATAAAGGTATCTTACTTATGCTTGTTGCCACATTAGTTTTTTCTGTGGCATATATATTCGTTAAAAGATGTACAATGGCTCTGGGATTCTGGGAAGCAGCGTTTTTCAGAGGTCTTGGAGGATTTTTAATTCTCACACTATGGCTCTCACTGAAAAAAGAAAAAATCCTGGGAAACAGAAAAAACTGGAAATTTTTGTTTATAAGAGGCTTTTCAGGAGCAGTGGCTATGATTCTGTACTTCTGGGCATTGTCACTGACAACCATGGGAAACGCAGCTGCACTCCACTACACTCATCCACTTTTCACTACAATTCTGGCAATTCCGCTTTTAGGTGAAGAGGTTACATGGAAGAAGATACTACTCATCTTTATCGCACTTTCAGGAGTTTTCCTTATTCTGAGGATTGATTCAGGAATTCTGTCTTCAGGAAGTTTGCTTGCACTTGGAAGTGGTTTTCTTGCATCCATTGCATATCTTTCAATAAGACATATTTCCCAGAAGGAAAACCCTGCTGCGATAATAAACTGGCTCTGTATCCTTACAATGTTCATTACTTTTCCCCCAATGCTGAAAAACTGGGTTCTCCCGTCATTCAGTCAATGGAACGAACTGATTGTAATAGGAGTACTCACCACCGTAGCTCAGGGGCTGATGACACTGTCTTACAAACTCGAAAAAGCATCCACAGTGGCTGCATTTTCATTTACCGGTATCATATGGGCTACAATAGCAGGAAAGCTGGTTTTTGCAGAAATTCCAGATTTGCGGGAATTTTCCGGAATTTTTATTATTTTCTTTTCAATGGCAGTTTTGGTGGTTACAAGAAACAGCGAGGAAAAATTGACTTCAGGAGAACGTACGTGAGCAAGAAAAAGAACACTCCAAAAAGAAATTCAAACTACCACAGAAAAGATTCAGCTTCAACTGACAGCTGGTGGCAGCGCAGGAAACTCAAAAAGAAAGGAGTGGAAACAGCTTCTGAACTCCGACATATGATCAGACGATTCGGTTATAACCGGGAACCTTTATTTTACTGGCCCTGGGAAGAAAAAGGAGCAACTCTATCGGATCATGACACCGAAAGGATTTCACTTCATCTGAAATCGTGGAAGGAAGCCATAAGGAAAAAGGAAAAACTTGATTCTGTGGTTGAACATCTGGTGGGAATTGAAAAAGAATTTTCTTATTTAAAAAGAAATGTGACGTTCACTTATATAAGAAGCTTTCTAATTGCCACCAGTGTAGCACTTTTCCTAAGGGCCTTTGTTTTCGAACCATTTCGAATTCCCTCAGGAAGTATGATTCCCACACTTCAGGTGGGAGATTACATTTACGTGAATAAATTTGTTTATGGACTGAGAATACCATTCACTCAAAATCCTCCTAAGCATTTCACCAAGTGGAGCCTTCCTAGGAGGGGTGATATTGTAGTATTTATTGAACCAATAAAGAACAGTGAAGACTGGATTAAAAGAGTTGTAGGTCTTCCAGGAGATACAATTCGATTTCATAACCGCACTATTTTCATTAAATCAAAAGGTGAAAAGGAGTTTACTCCCGTTAAACGCACTAAACTGGAAGAGAAGTGCTCATACATGGACAGGAATGAAAAGCTTGGTGAAGACTGGCATGAAGGCAAACCATGTGATCTGTATGAAGAATCCTTCGGGTATGAAACCCATAGAGTAATTTATGATAAATTTCCAAGACCGCTTCCTCAAAACTGGCCTGATACATGGAAAGTTCCCGAAAACTGTGTTTTTGTGATGGGTGACAATAGAGACAATTCTGAAGACAGCAGATTTTTAATGAAGGATGGAAAACCTCACCCTTGTATACCGGTGGACAATCTCAAGGGCAAAGCAGAGTTCATATGGCTTTCCCGGGGTCCTGAAGGCATCAGATGGAATCGTCTCTTCACAGGAATCAAATAATTATTCATCTGAATTATTTTCTGATTTTCAACTCCAGTTGGTTTTTGTATTATAACTCTTTTATGTACATGAAAAATATTGTAATTTAAAAGAACGTCCGGGATATTTTCCCGAAGGCCCTGTAAGGGCAGAAAGGTAAACCATGGCTTCATATGAAAACTGTCCTCCTGATACCAGTCTGACCAGTATTGCCACACTTGAATCAATATTTGAGATGGAGCAGCTTGTAATCAGACTTGATAATGCGAATATTCCATGGAAGGTCGTTGAACATACAGATATTATCCTGAAAAGTTTCAGTGACAATCTAGGTCACAGCACACTTTTAGTTGAATCCGGAAAAGAAAAAGAAGCCCTGGAAATTCTAATAGAACACCGCAAACAACAGCTTGAAGGCCGGGAATGTCCCGGATGTACACTGTGGCTTGGACCAACGGTGAATATTTGCCCTGCATGCAATACAGATGTTGTAACAGGTAAAAAAGTTAAAGTTGACAGTATTGATGATCTTCCATCTACTGAAGAAATTGAAAATGAAATAGATGAAGAATTCCATTCACGAATTGATGATATTGAAGAAGGTCTGGATTCTCTAATGGAAACCGTGGATGATCTGGCTGATGTAGTTGAAAACCATGCTGATAAGCTGGAATCTCTTGTAACTGAATTAGCGGAAATCAGAAAACTGCTTGAGGAAATGAAAAATAATTAACCCACCAGGGAGAATTAAAATGGAAAAGTCAGTATCTGAAAAATTTACTGAAACGCGGGATTTGATTGAAAGGGTTTTCAGGGATTCCTTTGGACTGGATCCCGATCAGAACCGGCTCAAATCAACCGGAGACAGCATACTTGTCTGGGGACTCAGTCGTGGAAGTGCAACTGTGTACATTGTCCTAACTCAGGCTACCGAAACAAATTATCTTCAGGTATTCAGTCAGATTTTTCAACTTGATGAAAATGTTGATAACGAAATTTATCCCCGCCTCCTGGGTTATAACTCCAGAATGGAAATGTGCAGTGTGGCTTTTGCGGTGAAGGATAAAAAGGTAATTCTAAAATCCGATCGTACAACAGATGATCTCAATGAAAGCGAATTGATAGACATCATAGTTAAAGTTGGAAGGCTTGCAGATAAATATGATGATATTCTTGTAAATGACTTCGGGAAAGGGAAATAAATGGATGAAGTTAGAATAAACCCTGACAGTCCATGGTTCAAATCTGAATCCGGATGGCCCGATGAAGTTTCTATAAAACCTGAGTTTCCAGTACGACCTCTGGACTCAATAATATCAGATGCGGCTGCCAGATGGCCTAAAAGCAAGGCACTCAGATTCCTTGGAGTTGATTTCAACTATAAACAGTACAATCAGATGGTTGATGCCTTAGCTGATTCATTGTATCGGCTGGGAGTGAAAAAAGGGGAAACCGTCGCATTATTATTGCCCAATTCAGTTCAGTATGTTGTTTCTTATCACGCTGTGATAAGAATAGGTGCAGTAATATCCGGAATAAATCCCACTTACAAACCATTGGAAATAAAACATCAGTTAGAAACAATTAAAGCTAAATACCTGATTTTTCTGGATTCTCTTTATGATGAGAAAATAAAACCGATCAGACACTCTATTGATGTCAAACTGTTTATCGGTACAAATATTGGTGATTTTCTTCCGTGGCATAAACAGAAAATAGGCAGAATTCTCAGGAAAATTCCATGGGCACCACTTCCCAGTGAAGCCATAGAATTCATGCAGCTTATTAAATCTGGAAATAAACCCCCTGTTATAGAACTTGATCCCCTCACGGATCCTGCCACATACATAATGACTGGAGGTACCACCGGGGTTCCAAAAGCGGCTGTGCTTACACACTATAATCTTTTATGCAATGCTATTCAGGTGAGAATGTGGTTTTACCGAAGCAACCAGAGTATTGCAAATCTGGGAATTCTTCCGTTTTTTCACGCTTTCGGAATGACCACTATTCTGAATTTAACACCTCTTTATGGCGGATGGATACTACTTTTTCCCCGACCTCCCAAGATGGATGAACTCTGTTTATCTCTTCAGAAAGAAACACCTGATGAAGGTTCGATTTATATTGGTGCTGAAGTACTGTTCCAGCGAATGGCTGATTTTCCCGATCTAAAGAAGTACAACATAACAAAAAAGCTGTTCATTGGTGCCAGTGGAGCAGGTCCGTTGCACAGGGCCGTTCAGGACCGATTTGAAAACGCCACCCAGTGTCCTCTGGTGGAAGGATACGGACTTACGGAAGCAAGCCCTGTGGTAAGCGTGAACCCACTCTGGGGAAGTGATTCCCAGAGAAGAAGCGGAACAATAGGCTTACCACTTCCAGGCACCAAATGGAAAATAGTAAATAAAAGTGATCCTTCCCAGGAAATGGGCACAGGTGCTGGACCTGAAGATATTGAACATATCGGAGAACTTGCCGTATGTGGGCCTCAGGTAATGGAAGGCTATCTGGATAATCCGGATGAAACAGCCTCCCACATTATAGAAATTGAAAATGAAAGATGGCTCCTCACCGGAGACATAGGTTACATGAATAATCTTGGTCAGATAACTATTCTCGATCGCAAAAAGGAACTCATCAAGTTTAAAGGATACAGTGTTTTTCCAAAGGATGTTGAAGATCTTCTTGCCAGACATGATGCGGTTCTGGAAGTCGCGGTTGCAGGCCTTCCAGATAAGGATTCAGGAGAAGTGATCAAAGCCTGGGTCGTCTTAAAAGACGAATATTCATCCTCTATTACTGAAGACGAATTCAAAGTCTGGTGCAGGGAAAATCTGACACATTATAAAGTACCCAGATATGTGGAATTTATTTCTGAGGTTCCAAAAAACATGGTTGGTAAAGTGCTGAGAAGGATCCTCAGAGAAAATGACCCTGTTTACATCGACTATTTTGCTGACAGCCACAAACTATGAATTCAGCCTTCATCCCCCTGAAAAAAAAATCCGGAGATTTACTCATCAGGTGTAAAAGAATACTCGACCCGGTAAACAACATTGATATTGAAGATGGTATTATACTGATTATCAAAGGAAAGTTTGCATATATCGGAAAAAATACTGATTTTATCCTACCGGAAAGTTTATATTCGAGAGAAATAAATGAAATTAATATCCCGGATTATACTGCCACTCCGGGATTTTTTGATTTCCATACTCACATCAGAGAACCCGGATTTACAAAAAAGGGAAGTTGCAATTCTGAATCCAGAGCTGCACTGAAGGGTGGTTTCACTCATATAACCGCAATGCCCAATACTGATCCAGCTCCGGATTCAGTGGAATCACTTAATTTTATCCGGCAAATACTTACCGGGAATAACAATTGTCATATTTCCATCTGCTGTAGTGCATCCATTAAAAGAACCGGAAAAACTCTTGTGAATCTGGAGGAACTAGCTGAAAGCGGATGCAGGGTTTTTTCTGATGATGGAGACTGTCTGGATGATGATTCTCTGGTTTCTGAGTTACTCAAAATCTCAGAAAGGATGAAATTTATATTTTCCGATCACTGTGAAAATATTCATTTAAGTAAAAAAGCCCCGGTGAATCTTGGAAGAGTCTCCAGAGAGCTCAAAACCGAAGGACAGCCTTGTAGTGCTGAAACAATACCGGCCTCCAGAGGAATTTTGCGAAGCAGTGAAACCGGTGGTCATTACCATATTCAGCACGTATCTTCCATGGAAACAGTTAAACTTGTGAGATCCGGAAAAAGAAATTCGGTGAATGTAACATGTGAGGTAACACCTCATCATCTGGCACTCAATGAAAATGCAGTTCTTTCAAAACTGAATGCAGCAAAATGTGCACCCCCTCTTAGAACAGAAGAGGATCGTAAAGCTCTTATTGCAGGTTTTATGGATGGCACAATTGATATAATTGCCACAGATCATGCACCCCATGATGACGAATCAAAATCATGTCCCCTTGAATCAGCTTCTTTTGGGATTGCGGGGCTGGAGAGTACCTTCGGCGTACTTGGAAATCTTATTGAAAAAAAAGAACTGACTCTGGAACGCGTGATTCATGGTCTAACTGCAGGACGTAAACTTGCGGGATTTTCCGGTGGATTTATTCCAGGCGAAAACGCTGATATTACAGTTGTTGATCCTTCACTTAAATGGATCTTCACTGGAAACAGTGAAAGTAAGGGAAAAAATAACCCCTTCACCGGAGAGCAGTTAACTGGAAAAGTCATTTATACAATTATCAACGGAAACATTGAATATGATTCTTCCATTTGAAAAACTCGACTCTGTTGTTGATAAAATTCGCAACATGTATGGAAATGATTACATAAATCATTTGAGAGAACAGTATTTCACCGAATTTGGTAAACCCGCGTGGGATGAACCATTTTATGAAACCCGTATGAATCTTTTTATTGAATGGATGATAATCCGGATTTTTCCTTCGATTCCGGAATACTCAACAATAATTTCCACGCTGGATAATGATACCGGTGTTTTTCTGAAAAACTGCATGAATTCCCAGTATGGCTTTTTTGTCATTGAGGCACCCATTAAAAATAAAATGGGTTTTCTCAGAGATCTCATTCGAGGAAGTGATTTTCACGTCAGTATCGATCCTGAAATTCATATTCCTGAATTTCCCTGTATTATTCAGGGACGAATTATTTTTTATGACTCTATTTTGTTTTTAGCCCCTTCAATGATTATCCACCCGGAATCAGCCCATGATGGAATACTTTCAATACTTGATCAGTATGGTGGTATGGATATTTATAAACTCACGGGACTTCTGGCTAAACTCCATCTGAGATCCTGGAGATATCCACATTTAAATCCTAAACGTTTTTACATTCTTTCCGATCCTTTAGTACGTGATATTAGTAAACAATATATCCATTAAGCTACTATAAAAACAGGAACCCGTTTTTGACGGTTTATAATTCCTGAAAAGTCGCCGATTCAGATTTTTGTACCCGTAAGGAGATGTTAGATGGAGCAGTCACAGTCAGACACCGCATTGGATGTTATAAATTCAATTCCTGAATACGTATCAGAGATAAGAAAGAATTTTATTGATTCCGCCGATCTTTTCAGACTTGGAAAAGTAAAAGATGCTCTAACACTTTTCAGTCAGGTAATTGATGCTCTTGCAAATCTTATGGAACTTGTAGAGCGTCTGGCCGAAATGAAAATGTTAGAACTTGGGGAAACATATACTAGAGTCCAGACTGACGTTGGGAATTTTCTGGTGATGATAGAAGAGGCATATGGAAAAGGAGATCTCATCGCTCTGGCAGATGTTATAGAATACGAAAGTGAAACAATTGAAATACTAAAAGAATTGAAACTTTCGAAGGAGAATTCATGAAAGATCAACTGGATGCAATCATTACACTACTGGGGTCAATAGATGGAAATCTTAAATCCCTTACAGGTAATAATATTGAACCTCAAATAGATTCCAGAGCTCCTCATTCTCAAAATAATAGTGATAACAGTGAGATAGAATCGAAACTCAAAAAAACCCAACTGATGTTGCTACACAGTGAAAAAATGGCATCTCTTGGAAGTATGGCCGCGGGTGTAGCACATGAGCTTAATAATCCACTTGCATGGATATTATCCAATTTCCAGATTATAAATGAAAAATATCTCAGAAATCTCAATGAATTTTTTGCTTTCATGGATAATACCGATAATTCAATAGAATTCAGAGAATCAGTAATGAAAGAACGAAAGCGTCTCAAAATAGATTTTATGCTGGAAGATATCTCAGATATGATAAAGGAAAGTACTGATGGCGCTCTGAAAATGAGAAAAATAGTTGAGGGTCTTAGAAGTTTTGCAAGAGCAGAAGGAGAAGAATTTATTGAAGCATCAATGAGTGACATAGTCGATAACGCACTTTCCATTGCTTTCAATCAGGTAAAATATGTAGCCAATATCCATAAGGAATATCAGAATATCCCCCCATGTACCGTTGTACCAAGTCAACTGAGTCAGGTTTTTCTAAATCTCATAATAAACTCAGTTCAGGCAATAAAACCAACACTCAACAAGGCATCAAGGCCAATGGGAAATCTATGGCTGAGAATTAAGAGTGATCACGATAACGCCATCGTGGAAATTGAAGATGATGGAGGTGGCATAAGTGAAGCAAACATCAGCAGAATTTTTGATCCATTCTTCACAACAAAAGCAGTAGGAGAAGGAACAGGCCTCGGACTCCATATCGTATACAATATTGTACAAATTCATGGTGGAACCATAGATGTCTCATCTGAGTCCGATAAAGGAACAATGTTTAAAGTAATAATACCTCTGATCCATGAAGATAATGGTGAGTCAAATGGCGGAAACAACTGATTTTTCAGAATATAAAGTTCTTCTGGTGGATGATGAGGCTCCAATACTGGCTGCTCTAAGAAGAACATTCTTTGATGAACAGTGGGAAACAATGACCGCAGTTGGAGGGGAAGAGGCTCTATCACTGATTTATGATAACGATTTCGCCGTAGTTTTGTCAGATTATAAAATGCCTGATATGAACGGGGTTGAATTTCTTAGCGAAGTGAGAAAAATCAGTCCTGATACAGTCCGGATGATTATCTCTGGATATGCTGAAGCTCATGCAATAGTTGAAGCAATTAATGAAGGTCAGATATTCAGATTCATACCAAAGCCGTGGAATAACACTGAGCTGCTTAACATAGTGAAGCAGGGTATCAGTTTTTTCAGTCTGACGAACAGAAATCGTGAACTGGAAGCCAGACTTTTAGCGAAAAATGCCGAACTGGCCGCTATAAATGAAGATCTCGAACAAAGAGTAAAAGACCGCACAAGGGAACTCAGTGCACACAATCAGGCACTTACTTTCGTTCAGGAAGTTCTCGACGAACTGCCATATGCAATTCTGGGTATAGATCCGGAAGGTCTTATTGTTATGGTCAACAAACTGGGGTTTAACGTTTTTTCATCAAGTGAGATGGTTTTAGGAAGTGATGTTGAACTGGTACTCGGTCCTGAGCTCACAGGAATGGTTTTTGATTCAATAAACAATCAGGTACTGAACCGATTTGATAACGTAAATATCGGCGGCGATCAGTATGCAGTTGAACTTATTCCTATGATGCGGGCTGAGAATGAACTGCGTGGCCTTGCAATGGTTCTTCGAAAATTAGAGAAATAAATGACCGGTGTTCCATCAGATTTATTTAATGAAAACGCTATCGATCCACGTGTAATACGCACGGTGAAGAGATCAATAGCAAATATGCCTGGAATGAGTGGAACATTCAACGCCACTTTGTCTCTTCTTTCAAACCCCTCAACCAATGTTAAAATAATCGCTCAGGCTGTTGAACGGGACCAGGTTCTTGCTGCCAGAGTTCTCAGACTTGTGAACAGTCCATTTTTCGGTCTTGAAAGACAGGTCACCGGTATCAGACAAGCTGTTATCCTTTTGGGTTTCAACACCATCAGACAATTAATCTGGTCTTTCGGAATCAATAAGACCGTCATTGAACTAAGCAGTAAATATCAGTTTGATATGGATCAGTTCTGGAATCACAGTATCTCAACGGCGGTGCTGGGGCGTCGGATATCAAACAGTATACCCGGAAGTGACAGTGAAAGTGCCTTTGCAGCGGGATTACTTCATGATATTGGCAAAATGGTTTTGTATATGGCGTTCAAGGATACTTATCATAATGTCCACAGGGAGGCACAAACCTCCTTCACTGATCTTTGTACTCTTGAGAAGGAAAAAATAGGAATAACACATCCACAGGCTGGATATATCCTTGGTCTAAAATGGAATTTTCCCCAGCAGATCCTGAACTGTATTTTGTTTCATCACAATGTTCCACCTGCCAGCGACACCACATCTCTAGTTAAACTGCTTGAACCCGATCAGTATAACCTGCTGGAGATTACTTCCCTTTCAAATGTCGTCAGTTCATACATAGGCTTCGGACTTGGAACTCCCACAGACAGTGAAATTTACTGGTCAAAAGTGACCATAAGTGTCCACTGTCCTGAATATGCCCCTCCACGAAATGAAAGTATTGCATTCCTGAAACAGGAAATAGAAGAAATACAGAAAACTTTCATCCAGCAGTAAATAAAAATATTGCTGAGTTTAATATTCTTAAATTTAATGTTTGTTGCTGTTTATTCAAATCACTTTTAAAATGAACCCTGGAGTTTTTCGTAATAATGGAATTTAAAATTCTTTTATATTTAATCAATATGCTCTTAGGAACTAATTATTTTGAATTCGATGATGCATCAGAGTTTTCAGAGGGAATGGCTGCTGTAACAAGAAAAGGAAAATGGGGATACATTGATACCTCCGGTCGTTTAATAATCCAATTTAAGTATGACTTTGCATCTGAATTTTCAGGGGGCACTGCTGTCGTACAATCAGGTGGCAAATGGGGATATATCTCCCATGACGATTCAAAACTTACCCAATTTGTATTTACTGAGGCAACCTCTCTGATTAATAAAATTGGAATAGTTAAATACAAAGGACATTTCGGAATAGTTGATCATTCAGGTAAAATTCTTGGAAAAATTCAATATGATGAAATCTCTCCATTCAGGAACAACAGAGCAATTGTCCGCAGGTATGGCAGGTATGGCTTTATTGACACAAACGGAACAATTATCGGTAAAATCAAATATGATTATGCATGGGATTTTACAGGTAGTTTTGCAAGAGTTGAACTCAATGGAAAATTTGGATTCATTGACAAGCATGGAAAATCACTAAAAAATCTTTTTTTCACTAATGCCTACGATTTTTCTGATAATGCCGCCCCAGTGGAAATCAATGGAAAATGGGGATATATCAATTCTTCCGGTGACATCATTGGTAAAATTAAATATGATAAAGTTACATCTTTCAATGAAGCAAGAGGAGGCGTAATACTTAATAATAATTATGGGTTTATTGATAAATATGGTACTGAGGTTATCCATCCAAAATATGATTTTTCAAAACAATTTTCTTCTGGACTTGCTCATGTAATTCTAAAAAATAAGCATGCCCTGATTGACAAGTGGGGGAATACTGTCACTAAATTCCTTTATGATGAAATTGCAGATTACAGCGAAGGTATGGTGAGGTTCAAAACCGGTAAAAGATATGGATTTCTTGATATTCACGGGAAGGAAATAATAAAACCCAAATTCGATTATGCTTTTGATTTTTCAGAAGGACTTGCGGGAGTCTTTCTAAAAAACAAATGGGGATTTATAAATAAAAAAGGAGCCATCGTAATAAAATTTCAATTTGATCGCATTCACTCTTTTCAATCTGGTTTTGCCAGAGTTGCAAAAAGAACTCATTTTCTTGATTGGGGATTCTCTTCAAAATCTGGAAAATTTTTAGGTAAATTCCAGTGGGTATACGATTTTAAGAATCATCGGGCACGAGTAATGCTTAATGGAAAATACGGTTTTGTGAATAAGTTGATACAACTAATTACTGCAGTGGAATTCGATAGTGCCTATGATTTTAAGGATAACTTTGCACTTGTAAAAAGAAAAGGCAAATGGAGTTTTGTTAATAAAAGCGGAAAATACCTGTCAATCAAACAACTCAAAAATAAAATAAAATAATTACAATTCTCATTTTCCAGAAATATTATTAAAGTAGAAACACTTATCCGATCATGAGAATTATGACTTATTCCCCACTATCAAAATACTTTTTCATATAGACAGCATCAACTCCGGTGGGATAACTTCCTATTGTGCTGATATCAAACTCAAAACCAAATCTTTCAAAAAGAGAAACCGCTGGAACATTATCAGGAGCAACTGTCAGCCTCACATAAAAGATATCCTTGTAATCACGTATTGAATCCACAAGATCCAGAGCCCATTCCATAAGTTCCTTACCCAGTCCCATGTACCGGTAATCAGGTATCAGTGCAATAGCAAGAATATCCGCAATTATCCCATCTTTATTGTCAATATTTGCGGGTAAAAAACCCGTTAGAATAAAACCAACAAGTTTGCCGTTGTCCTTCATACCGGAGGTAATAACACCTTCTTCGTCCGCCGCAAGGGATGATATAAAATCTCTGTAATGTCCAAAACGGATGAATGCATCCTCAGATATTTCCCCTATTTCTTCCAGATCTGAAGTACTTAAATGACGCAAAATGGAAATTGTAATTCCGGCTCGGTCTGGCATTCTTTTTAGATATCTTCCAGGAAATCGATGGAGCCCTTACCTTCCCTGATGATTTCCCATTCGCCGTCCATATAGCGAAGCACAGTAGAAACATCATCTCCCAAAAATCCCTGTTCAATAATATAGGAGACTCTTTCACCGTATATTTCAATCATTTCTTCAGGATCAAGTATCGCATTTCCATCAAAATCCACAACACTGGTGGACAGAAGCGGTCTACCAATGGACTGAGACAGGTACTGAGCCACAGGTGAATCAGGAACCCTGATGCCAACTTCCTTTCTGTTTTGAAGAAGAACTCTGGGAACTTTTTTATTTGCCTCCAGAATAATTGTGTACGGCCCGGGAAGTATTCGTTTAAGAATTGAAAACAGTGAATTATCAATATCAACAAACTGAGCAGCCTGACTGATATCACTGCATACAAAAGAAAACATATGTTTCGGTCCCAGATTCTTCAGGGCATGAATTTTGTCAATTGCCTTTTTCTGAAGAGGATCACACGCAAAACCATAAACTGTATCCGTCGGATACAGAACTACACTTCCATTTTCCAGAGCGTCAATCACTCTGGGTAATCGCTTAAGATTCGGATGCTGAGCATCCAGATGAAATACTGTTGCTTTAGGCATTTGGATAGTCCTTAGAGTTCAGCCTGAATCTCTACTATTTCGTAGGATTCAATTATATCGCCTTCTTTAAGGTCGTGGTAATTATCAAATCCGAGACCGCATTCATATCCTGTGGCCACTTCCTTGACATCATCCTTGAAGCGTTTAAGAGAACCGACACGTCCTTCAAATATCTGAACGTTATCACGGAATACACGGAGTTGACAGTTGCGGTTGACTTTACCTTCCAGAACATAGCATCCTGCAATAGTACCGGTCTTAGGAATTGTAAACACTTGACGAACTTCGATTTTACCAAGAAGTTTTTCAGATTTTTCCTTGGGCAGAAGTCCTCTCATAAGGTCCTTAACGTCATCAACAATATCATAAATAACATTGTACTGTTTGACTTCAACTCCTTCGTTTTCAGCTTTATGCCTCGCCTTAGATGCTGGTCTTACTCTGAAACCAAGAACCAGTGCTTCAGCAGTAATTGCCAGATTAATGTCAGTTTCATTGATTCCACCAACACCGGCCTGAACAACATTAACTTTTACCTTCTCGGTGGATAGTCTAACAAGAGTTTCTCTTATGGCTTCCATTGTACCCTGAACATCAGCCTTCAGCACAACGTTCAACTGTTTTTGTTCACCCTTGGCAATAGCAAGTCTTATGGCATCCATACCCTTGGCCTGGGCTTTTCTGGCAAGTTCCTTCTGCTTGGCGTCATCCCGTCTTCTTTCAAGAATTCTTCGGGCACTCTTTTCATCCTCAACGCCGTTTAGCTCATCACCAGGCTGAGGAACTCCCTCCAATCCGGTGACTTCAACAGGTGTGGCCGGACCGGCTTCCTTGAGATTTCTTCCTCGGTCATCAACGAGACTTCTGACTTTGCCACCATAAGTACCACATATTACATAGTCACCCACATGGAGTGTACCATTTGTAATAAGAATATTTACAATAGGTCCCTTGGATTTATCAAGTTGGCCTTCGATTACTGTACCTCTGGCACGCTGCTGAGGATTAGCCTTCAATTCAAGCATTTCTGACTGTAGAAGAACCATTTCAAGTAGAGTATCAATACCGGTTTTAGTAACGCTACTCACTTCAACCATAATGGTATCTCCACCCCAGTTCTCATCAATAAGATCATGTGCGGTAAGTTTTTCCCTCACCATCTGTGGACTTGCATTGTTTTTATCAATTTTTGTAATAGCTACAATCATCGGAACCTTGGAAGCTCTACAATGATTAATAGCTTCAATTGTCTGTGGCATCACACCATCATCTGCTGCAACAACCAGAATAACTATATCAGTAAGGGATGCACCTCTGGCACGCATACTGGAAAATGCTTCATGACCCGGAGTATCAATGAAAACAAGTTCTCCTGAAGGAATTTTCACCTTATAGGATCCGATATGCTGGGTGATACCACCACTTTCCTTTGAAACAATATCGGATTTCCTGATTACGTCCAGAAGACTGGTTTTTCCGTGATCAACATGACCCATGATTGTAATAATTGGTGGTCTTGGAACCATCAGTGATTCATCAACAGTGATATCATCACCAAGGATTTTTTCCTCCTGAAAACCAACATTTTCTACTTCAAAACCCCAATCAGATGCGACAATGGCTGCTGTATCAGCATCAATAGTGCTATTTATGTTAACCATTTGACCAAGGGTAAGCATTTTCTTTATAAGTTCTGTAGCCTTGAGACCCATCTGCTTGGCCATCTCACTTATGCTCATAAACTCATCAATTTTTATCTTTCTCTTACCTTCAGGTGGCAGATTGGGTTTACCCTGTTTGGATTTTTTCCGTGGAATACCCCCGGCTTTTCTCAGAAGTTCATCTTCCTTGCGTTTTTCCTTGTAGGAGATGAAGGATTCCTTGTCCCCCCCTTTACCTTTTCTTCCGCCGCCGGAACTGTCACTTGTCACAACAGAAGAATCACTGCTGTCGACACTGGTTGGCATATTACGGTTCCGGCCGGCATTTTTCGGCTGCTTTGTGGGTAGAACAATATATCTGCCTGTGGGTCCCAGTTTCGGAAGATCAATTTCCTTTTTCTTTTTATTAGCCGGACCTCTGCCTGGTTTTGACTGAGGACCCCGATCAAGAGGACTTGCGCTGGCTTCAGGCCTTCCCGGTAGTGGTGAGTGTGTTATCCGCTTACCCTGAGAGATTTTTCGTTCAGGTTTCTCTTTGGTAATCTGCTTCTCTGAAGAAACAGGGGATGCACTCACTTCAGGCTTCATCCGTATGTGACCGACGCTACGCTCTTTTTCAGTTTCTCCCTGAACATTTACTGGAGTTTCAACAACCGGTTCAACTTTTTCAGTCTGTTTGGGTTCTTCCTGCTCCACTGCAGCTACAGGCTCAACTTTTTCAACTACAGGCTCTTTGGCAGTTACTTGATCAGATTTTAATTCTACAACTTCAACTATCCTGTCATCCTGAGCCACCTCAGTCACAACCTCTGAGACATTCAGGATTGATTTTTCCTGTTCAATCTCAGAAGATTTTTCTTCGACTACCTCAGGTGCAGTTTCAATTTCAGCAGATGAAATCACCGGAGGATTCTCTTCAGGTACAGAAATCCTGGATATTTCTTCAACCACCTTCACCGGTTGTTCTTCAATTTTTCCCTCAACTTTTACAGGTTTCTTAACCTTTGTAACTGTTTTAGAATCTTCAGGAACAACGGTTTCAACTGTTGCGGCAACCGGTACTTCTATCTTTTTACGGGTTGCTGGTTTTGAAGGCAGTTTGTCAGAGGATTTCACAGCTGAAGATCTTGAACCACTTTCAGTTGGTGGTGTGGGAGCTTTCTTTCTTCTGATTACTGCTCCTCCGCCAATCCTGGTTTCGCGAGTTTTAGGTCTTGCTCTCCGATCAAGTTCTTCTTTGAGTCTTTGAGCTTCCTCTTCTGTCACAGTGCTGTACTTGTTGGACACTTCCACACCCAACTCCTTGAGCTCATTGACAACCTCGCTCACAGGAAGATCTACCTCCCTGGCTAATTGCATCACCCGGAAAGTTCCGCTCATGGCATTCTCCGTCCTTCACATATTTCACTAAATATGTTTATTCGTTTTTCCAGTCTGGAGGAAATTATTCCATTTCCAGACTTTAAAATTGCACTGTGGTATGAATTCATTGCATTCAATCCAGTGCTCAAAACATTTTTGATATCAACAGGCTCTCTAAGCCATCTTCTAAAATAAACTTCGTGCTTTTGCACAAGTTTCTGCATACATTTAAAATTATCACATATCCAGAATCCTCTTCCGAAACGTTCCGAGGATTTAACTGCAACTTTTAATCCTCCACCGGATATACAAAAAGAGACCATACCGGATGGATTACTTTTTTTTCTGCAGATCAGACATGTTCTAATTGAATTCATTATTTCACTATCCGGAAACTATTCGTCAAATCCATCACCAAGCATATCAAAATCACGATCGGAGTCATCTCCTTCAAATCCCAAATCAGATGATGCACCCGTATGTATTCTCCGACAGAGATCAAAATCCATTCCAGTTGCACTGCTTATAGATTCAGGATCACTCTCGTAAATTGATTCCAGTGTTTCAAAACCAGAGTTTTTAAGAATAACAAGTACATTGTCATCAACTCCATCAAGTTGAAGAAGTCGCTCTTCATCGGTGAGATACTCATCACCAATATCCTGCTGTTCAAGTAAAATACGTGCACCCATAGAAATTTTGACAGCTGCCTCAACTCCACCAAGACCTGGGATTTTAGCCAGTTCATCAGGACTTGCCTGGGCTATTTCTTCCAGACTCCTCCAACCGAGTTTGAACATGGTTTCAGCTAAATCGTCTCCAACTCCTTCAATGGAAGCAATATTTTCCTTCACTCTCTCCTCAAGTTCCAGAACCTTGCTTTCACTGTAAATATCAATTTTCCAACCGGTTAACTGACTGGCCAAACGAACATTCTGACCTCTTTTCCCAATTGCCAAACTTAACTGATCATCGGGAATTATCAGTTCCATAGTGTGCGCTGCTGCATCCACAATAACTCTGGAGACCTGACTTGGAGCGATTGCATTGCATACAAACCTTGCCGGATCAGTATCGTAGGGAACTATATCTATTTTCTCACCGCGAAGCTGTTGTTTAATATTCTGAACTCTCTGACCTTTCAGTCCAACACATGCTCCAACAGGATCAACATCCCTGTCTCTTGAAGAAACAGCTATTTTAGTACGGCTTCCCGGTTCGCGGGCTATTGCCTCAATTATAACTATATTCTGATATGTTTCCGGAACTTCCATTTCGAACAGTTTTCTGACAAGACCCTCTTCCCTTCTTGAAAGAATAATCTGAGGGCCTTTGGAATCATTAGTGACGCCTTTTACATAAGCCATTATCCTGTCACCGGGTCTGTATGATTCACTTGCTACCTGCTCTTTTTGCGGCAGTATTGCTTCAGTCCTTCCTATATCAGCTATTATATTTCCCTTTTCAAATCGTCTGACAACACCGGTTATAATATCATCAACCCTGTCCTTGAACTCACGGAAAATCGTCTCTCGTTCAGCCTGTCTCACTCTCTGAATGATAACCTGCTTTGCTGTCTGAGCAGCAATACGGCCAAAGGTTTTTCTGTACTGTTTAAGATTCAGAATATCACCGTACATTGCTTCCTGCTCAACAGCTTTTTCCTCATCATCAGGATGATAGTAGATCTGGAACAGTATCTCGTCGTTTACTTCAGCACCGAGATTGTGTTTTGTGGACTCCTCAAGAGTACAGGTCACACCAGGATCACTGGTGTCTTCAGTAACAGTAAGAATTAGAAAAAGTTCGACGGTTCCCGTATCCTCGTTGTATCTGGCCTCAAGCTGCCTCTGATTCCCGAAAACCTTCCTGGCTGCGCTTAATATGGCCTGTTCAAGGGTATCAACCAGAATTTCCTTGTCGATATTCTTGTCTCTGCTTACCTGCTCAAGAACTTTATCGAGATCAAAATGCATGCAAACCTCCACGGGGCAAATTCAGATTTTATTCCCCGGCTCAACCTTCAAAAATCAGACTTGCATTAGCCAGATTTTTAAAGTTAAAAGTAGTAATTTTCCCATCCACATCTATATCAAAATCATCATCCGTCACAGAAGTGATAATCCCAGTATAGTTCCTGCGATTCCCCTCCAGGGGTTTCACTAACTTGAACCTGATTTTTTTCCCCGAGAATTTCCTGAAATGTTCAGGGAGAAAGAGGGGGCGTTCAAGCCCGGGAGAAGAAACCTCGAGACTATACGCACTTTGGATGATATCTTCAACATCTAATCTTGTACTCAGTAATTTACTAATCATAACACAGGAGTCGAGAGTCACACCTTCCGGGGAATCAATATATATCCGGAGAATTCTTCGGCCATGATCACTTGTCCACTCTAAACCCCAGAGAAACAGACCTTCGTTTTCGACAACCTGTGTAACCAGATTTCGAATTTCCGAATCATTTTTTGGCACAAAAACCTCCTGAAACAATAAAAAAGGCGGAAAACCCTTCCGCCTTAGACTCGAAAAGGCAATTACCATTTATTTTTATATATTTCAAGTATTATTTCCGGTTTAATTCATCATGAAATTGTTCTACTTCCATCCATGAAGAGATGGTATTTTTTCTGGTTGAAGAGATCTCTCATCCCATAGCCTGCTGATAAAATAAAAAGGATCTACGCTATGGGTCTTTGCAATAAAACCAAGGTGAAGATGACTTCCAGTGGATCTTCCGGTGGATCCGGTTAAACCAACAATTGTTCCTGCATTGATAAAATCATCCTTAAGAACAAGAATTTCACTCAAGTGTGCATACTGACTTATAAACCCGCCGATATGCTCAACCTCCACCAGATTGCCATAAACACCGTTATACAAAATTTTAACAACCCGGCCATCAGCCACAGCATATACTCTGGAACCTACGGGTTTACTAAGATCAAGTCCTCGATGATACTTTATGGTCTTCAAAACGGGATGTAACCTGAATCCATAGGGAGAAGTAATCTGCAGATCATCATAAGGCCAAAGAAATGTAAACGTGCCTTCAAGCTTTCTCCTTGGAATTCTGTAATCATCTGAAGGCTCCACCTCCACCACTATATCCCCTGAAATCACTTCACTGAGATCTTTCTGCTTTAATGAACTATCATCAAGCACCTTCTGTTCAAGAGAAATTTCTGATCCACAACTCATTGGAATAAACAAAATTAAAAATATATATCGGCTCATAAATACACTCTGAAAATTCAGTTACCGGTTCCTTCAACTAAATGAACAGTTTTATCACCAATACAACTGTAAATAATATCAGTCAGGCCGTCACCGGTAACATCCGCTGCTTTTATATCACCTGGACTGACACAATTGTTGAATGAAACCGATGCTTCAAAACTCATACCACCTAAACCACGGTATAAAATAACTTTTTCAAGTGAAGGAAAACTCATTAAAAGATCTGGAATTTTGTTGTTATCGCCATAAAGAGTTCTTACCAGAGACGGTGAAGCAATCAGTTCCATCTGATAAATATAGCTCATCTCACCATCAATATTTCTAAAAAAATACAGGTAAGGATTGGAAAGATCTGTAACCAGAATATCATCAAAATTGTCACCATCAATATCCCCAATGTGAAGATCCCAGGGTCTTCCACCAACATATCTTCCTGATGTGTAATAATATTCAGAATCCTCATATCCCTTAATGAAACTAAGCAACTGGCTCTGTGTACGCAAAAGCATAATATCGCTGATTCCATCAAAATCCAAATCAGTGGCTCCAAATTTCCCAACTCCTCCTCCAAGGGGAAGAAGTGTTATAAATTCACCTGATGTATAATCAAACCAGACCAGACTCTGTTCAGGAAAATTTGTCAGGAATATCTGATCTTTGCCTTCAGAATCTGGTACAGTGTTCAAATCAACTGTACGACTCTCATAATGTGTATAGTTGAATTCCTGTTCCCACGAGAAAGTCCAGTAATACACATGTGAACCATCGTTTTTCATTCCCACTGCACAGATTCCGGGGAGACTACCCTGTTCATGTTTGAATGAAACTGACATAAAAAATGCTACTTCCTGAAGCAGAATTTCCCCCTGAAATGATTGTGTACTTGGATAAAGAACCAGTCTGCCGGTGTAAAGATCTTCTGAGCTTTCAGATACGAGTATATCCTTGATACCATCACCATCAAAATCAGCTATTTCAATATCAAGTGGCATATATTCAGAATCAATCACTGTCTTCATTGAGAAATCACCTGTGTTTGAACGGCACTGGAAACAGCCATCCTCAGGAGTATCATTTGCATCATCACAGGTCTCCCCCTCGTCAAGAAAACCATTTCCACAACCGTTCACGCAGGATGTGAAATCAAGAGTACAACCTGAAGTACAACTAAGATTTCCCCCATTGAAACCCAACATTTCACATGTAAGAGAATTGAAGTCATCGCCATCACACTCTTCATCTGATTCCACTTTACTGTTGCCACATCCACCTGTACACCCAGAAAAATCTATAGTACAGGAGGAGTTACAATCCAAAATGCCGCCCTCAAAACCTGCAGACTCACAACCATCTACAGAAAAACTTCCTGAATCACATTCCTCGTCCCCTTCAACAACGGAATTACCGCATAGTGAACATTCTGAAGTGTCAATAATGCAATCATCTGAACATTTCAGCGTCCCTCTATCAAAACCAACCAGTGAACAGTTCAATGAACCCAATTGATATCCATCACACTGCTCATCTGAGTCTCTGACTCCATCACCACATCTGGATTCAGAACAGTCAAGTCTACAGGAATCTGGTGTAATATCACTGTTTTCCAGACCGTTATCACATTCTTCACCCTTATTTACAATCCCGTTTCCACATTCACCCTCAATTACAGGATCAGAGTTATTACATGCTGCAGAAAACAAAAACACCAGAACAAAAAAATATTTCATTGATTCACCAAGGCAGTCAAGTTATAGCATTCAACTATTTTCCAGATTTTCGAGAAGTTCCACTGTTGTTATGATGGAACAGTTAAGATTAGCATGAACACTGCAGTATTTTCCGGTACTCAGGCCCACAGCCTTTTCAAAAGTTTTAAGTGTGAGATTTTCACCCTGTGCAATGTGTTTTACCCGAATTTCAGTGTATACCTGCGGATATGTTTCAGCCCTATCTCCTTCAACCTCAACCCGATACTGCTTCAGATTGATTTTTTTCTTTTCCAGAATCCCAACAACATCCCAGGCGGTACAACCCCCGAGGGCATCAAGCAAAAGCTCCATCGGTCCATGCCCTGTTCTCGGTGATATGGCATCCATCATTACACTGACACCTTCACCATTTATACCTGTGAACTTTTTCGATCCTATGTGGTGAACAGTAATTTTATTTGATTTCATTGTCTGCATCCCTTCTGACTGCAGTATAAACCTTTTGCTACATAGGTTTATAGACCTGACTACCTTGTATATCCTTATATATTAACATTTTTAAAAAAAATAATTTTTTAATCCTCGATTAAATTTTCTGGAAATACTTCCGTAAATGCATAAACATATACTTCTGTCGTAATGTAACACTTTTTACGAAGGATGAAACACCAATGAAAAAGATTTTATTGATAACAGGCCTCATTTTAACTGCCTCTCCAGCATACGGTAAAGGTAAAACACATACTGCCACCGCAAGAATAAACAGAAAATGTCAATCTGAAAGGGCCCTTATAAACATTCCTCCGGGAAGCGTTGCTAAAAACTTCAAACTACTTTCACTTTCATCAGGAACAAAATGTGTTGTGGGTGGGTTTTTTAATTACAAAGGATTTTCCATAAAGAAAAATGGGGTTATCCTGTACAGTTATACAAAATCCAGAGGAAAAATCACTGAGAAGGGTGGTTCACTTAAAAATTTAAAGCTGTATCCTGGAAAATACTGGCTTTATGTTGGAGGTGGCAATGGCGCCAAGGCATCATTGAAATATGAACTCAAGGGAAAAAAGATTAAATAAACCAGTAACCAAGAGGAATAATACCAACCAGTATCATACTCTGAATCAGAATCACCGGAAGAAATATCCAAAGGGAAACTTTAAACCTTTTGTCATTTAATATTCCCGAAAACATATAAAAAAACCAACTGGAATAAAAAAGAATATTTCCAATAAGGATTAACTGAGGAATAAATTCCTTCATAAAATAAGCAGGAACTGCGAAGACAAGAATCCAATACCGTCTTCCACATCTCAGGGGATAAAGTCCCAAAGCTATGGTAAGCAGGAGAACAACAGTCAGACTGATATAAATAAATTGAACTTTCATAAGAGAGTTTTTTGCTTTTTCAAAATGCTGCAACTGAGCTTCAGAAAATTCCTGCTGTTCCATATGTTCTTTGATAATACCCAGTGATTTCCATCTATTAAAAAGTACTGCAGCATCAATTGCCAGCTTCATTGCCGCTTCACTGGAGTGAGCATTCTGATAGTCATATGCTTTGAGAAGGGAATAAATACCATCTGAGATTCTGTCAGATGCAAGCTGCTTTTTCCCTATTTCAAGATAAAACCAGGAATTCCATGCAAATTTATCATACCGATCCAGAAAAATTTTTATTTTATCTTCACGAGTCACTAAATCTGTTGAATAATATACTTTTCTCCATAGCTTCATCTCCAATGCGCTACCTGTTCTGAAACCATTTTTCAACTCTTCCAGACTATCCTTTATACTCTGCCTTAAATATTCAAATCCATTGGGAAAATTTTTCATTTTCAATAGGAAAGAATAAGTCTGAACAGCTTTTGAAAATTCATTATTAAAATTCTGTTTTACTCCCTTCAGGAAGAGTTCACCAAATAGCCTCTGATTATTAAACTTAATTTTTTTCGCTGATTTTTGCGGTACTGAAAGTTTCGAAGACACATCAGCAGAATCAGCCAATATGGAAGATGAAAAATATAATATGAATGAAAAAAATGCGTGAGACAAATGGATGTCAGCCTTTCAAGAGATTATAACTTCTGACCTTCTTATGAAGATTCGTCCTTTCCAGACCCATCACTTCAGCGGCCCTGGTAATATTCCAGTCACATTCTTTAAGTTTCATGGTTATAAAAGCTTTTTCCATCTCAGATTTAAACTGTTTCAGTGAAAGATGAGAAAACTGCTGGAGATCAAATTCAGGAAGATAATTCTGTACAAAATCATGTGGCAAATCCTTTACCCCGATAATATCACCACTTAAAATGACCATTCTTTCAACCTGATTTTTCAATTCCCTTACGTTACCAGGCCATTTATGCTCCTTTAGAACTTCAACGGCCTTTTGATCAATTGTCTTCCTCCGTAATCCGTATTCTTCACAGAAAGTATTGACAAAACCTTCAACTAAAAGTGGTATATCTTCCCTGCGTTCCCTTAAAGCCGGTGTTCTTACGGGAATTACACTCAATCTGAAAAACAGATCTTCTCTAAAACTACCTTCTCTTACCATTTCCTCAAGACTGCGGTTGGTTGCAGCAATAACTCTCACATCAACATAAACAGGCTTTTCTCCACCCACCCTCAGGAGTTCACCGGATTGAAGGACTCGCAAAACCTTCGCTTGGGCACTGAGACTCATATCCCCTATTTCATCAAGAAATATTGTACCACCATCAGCTAGCTCAAAAAGACCGGTCTTCCTTGAAAGTGCCCCTGTGAAAGAACCCTTTTCATGACCAAATAGCTCGCTTTCAATAAGTTCCGGAGGAATAGCAGCACAGTTTACTTTGACAAAGGACTTATCCATCAGTGTTGAGTTTTTATGTATGGCTCTGGCCACAAGCTCTTTCCCTGATCCACTTTCACCAGTGATTAAGATTCTTCCCTTTGTTGGAGCTACCTTTTCAATCTGTTGAAAAAGAGCAAGCATAACCGGACTTTTACCTATCATTTCATAACGGTCTGCAAGTTGTGAAGCAAGATTATCCCTTTGATCCAGCAAATTTCTGTGTTCAAGAGCATTCTGAATTGTAACCAGAATCCTTGAACGCTCCAGGGGCTTTTCAAGAAAATCAAAGGCTCCTTTTTTAACGGTTTCCATAGCCTCAGATGTAGTAGCCTGACCACTTATGACTATGACAAGTGGCGCGTAACCAGGACTGGATTTTCGATGTATAATATCCAACGCTTCCATACCACTCATCCCACCAAGTTTGAGATCAAGAAGCACAAGACTTATTCCAGGTGTACTATCCAGAATCTGAAGTCCTTTTTCAGCACTGTCAGCTTCAATAACAAAATACCCCTCACCTTCAAGAACCATTCTGAGGGCGGTTCTGATATTCTTTTCATCATCTATGATCAGGATTTTATGTTCCATAGTCCCTATTTCATCTGAATTTTGATTTACTTTGAAGCGTCAGTTTCAGTTTTCCAGAATAATGAACAGTATCCGTCTGTTTCTGATCTGTTTTTTACGGTTCTTACCCTTGTAGGCAGGAATCTGGTTACCCATCGGCTGTATTACTACACGTGCTGCACTAAGACCCATTGAAACAACATATTTTTTAACTGCTTCTCCCTGAGCTTTTGTTATCTTCATGGCGGCATCACCACTCATAGTATTGTCTGTAAGAATCATAAGAGCCATTTTTGGAATGGCTTTCTTGGACTTCATGAAAAGAACAAACTGTCCAAGGGCATTTTTACCTTCTTTGGTAAGGGTACCACCGGTCTTATTTTCAAACCATTCAGCTTTCCTTGATGGGAACTTGAACGTAAGCCCGGTTTTCTCCATTCCAAGAATTTTAATCTGAGCAATACTGAACCAGGGTTTTCCCTTATCCGGACAACCATCATCATCCTTATAACCGTTGATGGTTTCCATTTTACCGGGACACTTGTCTTTGTCATCGGTTACACCATCTTCATCAGTGTCAACCATGGATGCCGGACAACCCTTATACTTTGCTTCCCCTGGGTGTTTAGGACACTTGTCTTCGGAGTCCATAACACCATCACCGTCACCATCATAAGTCTCTCTGGTACATCCCATGTAGCGTTTTTCACCAGGATCTTTGGGACACTTGTCAACACTGTCACTGACACCATCGCCATCAGTATCAATGTGACTTGCCGGACAACCGTTCTTGGATTTGGGTCCCGGATCCTTGGGACAGTTATCTTTTATATCTGGTATTCCATCTTTGTCGTTGTCATAATCAGGACAGCCATCTTCGTCCTCAAAGCCGTCAATATCCTCTGCCTGATTGGGACATTTATCTGTCACATCTGGTATTCCATCCTTGTCATTATCAGGATCAGGACAGCCGTCTTCATCCTCAAAACCATCCTTATCCTCTTTGATAAGCGGACACTTGTCCTGTTCGTCAACAACACCATCACCATCACTGTCTTTGAAGCTTGGAGCCCATTTAACACCAAAAAGTACTCTGAATGGAGGTGTTCCCATTCCGGAAATAATACCTACATTTATACCAGCCTGCAGATACAAACCTGACATAACCTCGTAACTGGCTCCCACTCCACCTTCAAGGGGGTGATCATGACGGTTATTTGAAAATCCACTTCTGCCTGATATTTCAGCAGTTATATGAAGTTGCTGAAGAACCCTGAACCATCCACCTGCTCCAAAGACAACCTGATTTCCCTGCTGGAATTTATCGCCGAAAAAGCTTGAATCGTCTGCAAAGGGTCTATATATAAAACCAAGTTCAGCCGCTGCACCAAATTTTCCCATTTTAATCATTGAAAGAACTCTGGCACTGGCATTAATTCCGGCTTCCCCGGTAAAATTGTCACTGTATTTACCCGTTGGAACCCCAATGCGCACATCAAAACCCAAATCGATCATGCTCACTTTTGTAATCATACCTTTTGCATGAACAGTAAGGTCACCCCATGCCAGTGGGGAAAGGGATTCTGTTTCAATACCTTCATCATCAATCTTGTTTCCCTGAATGAAACCGACGGGGATTGACAGGCCAAGCATATATTTATCCATAATACCGAGATAACCACCAACTTCTGCCATACCTATCATTGAAACCACTGTTGATCTCACACTGTCAACACTGCCTTCAACAACATTGTTAATTACAAATGGATTTCCTATTCCCATACCAAAAAGCATGAATGCGCCATATTCCATATGAGATGGAATATGCAAAGTGGATGTATAAAGTAGAGGCCCTTTTCCCGGAGAAGTTCTGAGAGTAAGAACATCCAGAGAATCCGCCTGTGGTGCCTGAGCATTGACAGTTAATGAAAACATCATGAATATTGAAATCAAACTTGCTGTAAAATATCTGGATGACATCATGCACTCCTGGTATGTCCTGACATACTACACTAAAAATACAGGGAAATGAAGAATTTTGTTTATACCCTGAGGTTAAAGATCTCATCCAATTGATAAAGATACTTTTTGACATCACTAAAAACCAGGGAAATGAAGAAAATGAAACTCCAACCCAATAAAGTCACCTGACTGGAATTTCTTTGTTTTTCAGTGTTTCCAGATTACATAAAAGTCTGGCGAACTGAGCAGCATAGCCGGATTGGTCCCGGGTTTTCCATCGGGAATATTCATCTGTTTTTTTTCAAAATATTCGGTGAATACTTTTCTGGAAAATGAACCTTTTTTTCCAAAGGACATGGGCATTCTGGGCATGATGTGCAATCCAAGACTCAGAAGTGAATCACTTACCAGTTCACTGCAGTAATACTTCCCATTATCCGGCAAAAAATCATCATCATAGGGAGAATCCAGACGTTTTTTCAACTCTGCAATAAAAAATGGAATAATGGAGGTGAATTTTTTATCCAAACGAAGAATATGGATTTTAGGAATGCCCCCGGAATCGGTACTTCTGCTTAGAAATTCATTTACCGGAGTAATTTTAACCTTTCCATATGCTTCAATCACAGCCCCTTTACCTTCAATTTCAACATAAACTCCCATATGGCTCACATTACCGAAACCTTTAACATGAGTGGCTTTTTCAATTGCTGTGCACATTTTACCACAATCAAGATCCTGAAGAATAATATCTCCGGTACGGAGTGTCCTACGGACTTTCACAGGAAAATTCAGTTTCCCCTTTCCACTGCAGCCAGAAATAATAAATCCTGCCATTATGAGAAAAAGTCCCGAAAACTTGAATATCATGATAAAACTCCCGGAAAGGTAAATACTGAGTGAAAATGACATTTTATTTTTAGAAAATCAATGTTTTTTCCCCAGTTTGTAAATGTGGAACAGTCTGATTTGAAAAAACAAAGTAGAGTTGCTAAAAACTTAGTCTTTACTAAACACATTCACACAATATATACTCCCGTTGCTGATGAATAAATGCGTATTTAAAACCAATATACCCTAAGGAGATTGAAATGCTGGATCAGGCAATACTTTCAAGTTTGAAAGAAATCGATAATGAAATTTTTGAACTGACTGTGGCAGAGGAAACCAGACAGCACGAACAGATCAGACTCATTCCTTCAGAAAACTATGCAAGTGAAGGAGTCAGATCCGCTCTAGGTACAGGATTTACCAACAAGTATGGAGAAGGTTATCCCCATAGAAGATATTATCAGGGGCAGATAAACACTGATAAACTTGAAATACTAACAATAGATAGAGCTAAAAAACTGTTTGGGTACCCCTATGCCAATGTGCAGGCTTTAAGTGGAGCTCCGGCAAATCTTGCAGTCTATACAGCCTTTTTAAAGCCCTTTGAAGGGAAAATAATGGCTATGAGACTTGATCATGGTGGACATCTCACCCATGGTTCCCCGGTAAGTGTTACGGGAAACTGGTTTGAAATAAGTCACTACGGTTGTCAGGAAGATGATTTTCTTGACATGGAAAAAATAAGAGCACAGGCACTTGAATTTAAACCGGATATTCTTGTATGTGGCTATACTGCATATCCCAGAACTATTGATTTCAAGGCTTTTGGTGAAATTGCAAAGGAAGTGGGTGCTGTTTCTCTGGCTGATGTTTCACATATTGCAGGCCTGATTGCAGGTGGGGCTCACCCGTCACCATTCCCACACATCGATGTTGTTTCCTTTACAACCCACAAAACACTTCGAGGCCCAAGAGGTGCAATTATCCTTAGCAAAGACCCTGAACATGCAGATAAAATCGACAAGGCAGTTTTTCCCGGACTTCAGGGTGGACCACATTTTAACACCATAGCTGCAATCGGTGTAAGCCTCAAGGAAGCCGCATCTGAAGATTTCAGAAATTACTCGGCTCAGGTTGTCAAAAATGCCGTTATTCTTTCAGAGGAACTGAAAAATAAAGGCTATCACATAATAAGTGGTGGTACTGACAACCATCTAATCCTTGTGGATGTCAGAAAAAGCAGCAAACTTCCCGGAAAACGTGTTGCCGAAGCACTTGAAGAAGTTGGAATTATCTGTAATTTCAATACTGTTCCTAATGCCAGTGATCGTCAAAAGCCTCTGTTTCCCGATGGAATAAGACTGGGAACACCCAGCATAACAACCAGAGGGTTCAAGGAAGAGGAAATGAAAAAAGTTGCTGCCCTCATTGACAGAACAATCAAAAATGTAAAAACCGGAAAAATAGAAAAAGGTATCAGTGTATTCGCTGATGAATCAGTTACTAAAAAAATTGCTGATGAAGTCAGAGAACTTGCATCATCATTTCCAGCTTTCAGTTGGTAGGAGAATATCATGGCAAGAGCATTACTGATAGTTCTGGACAGTCTGGGAACAGGAGAAGCACCGGATGCTGAAAAGTATAATGATACCGGTTCAGATACTCTCGGACATATCATTGAAAAATTTGCAGAAAGAGGAACTCCCATAAAACTTCCCAATCTCATCAGGTGGGGTCTGGGAAACATAACCAGTGGTATCGAAAGAACACAGGATCCTCTGGCATACTACGGAAAGATGCAACCTCTCAGTGCAGGAAAAGATACCACCACCGGACACTGGGAAATGATGGGGATGATTCTTGACGAACCTTTCGCAACATTTCCACAGGGATTTCCCCAGGAAATCATCTCCAGACTTGAAAAAGCCACAGGATATAGCTTTCTGGGTAATAAAACCGCAAGCGGTACTGAAATCATTAAAGAACTGGGAAAACTCCATCTTGAAACCGGAAAACTGATTCTATACACAAGTGCAGACAGCGTAATTCAGATTGCCGCACATGAGGAAAAAGTTCCCCTTGAAGAACTCTACAGAATCTGTGAAGCATGCAGAAAAGTTGGTGATGAGTACAATATAGGAAGAGTTATTGCCCGTCCTTTCACCGGGGAAGAAGGAAATTTTTCCAGAACATCCAACAGACATGACTACTCATATGATCCGCCACCTGAGAGTATCCTTACATCAATCCAGAAGGCATCATTGCCAGTATGGGGCGTTGGAAAAATCAGGGATATTTTCAACGGCAAAGGGATCTCTGAGAGTTTTCCCACCAAAGGAAATACCCATGGGATCAGTACAATGATTGAACTCTGGAACAAAATGGAAAACGGATTGCTTTTTGTCAATCTTGTAGATTTCGATATGCTTTACGGACATCGTAACAACTGGGATGGTTATGGAAAAGCTCTCGAAGAATTTGATATGTGTCTTTTGGAACTTGAAAATATTTCCCACACCGGTGACTTGATTATAATTACAGCTGATCATGGAAATGATCCAACATATCCTGGAACAGATCACAACAGGGAATATGTTCCTGTTATCGCCTACAGAAAGGGTGAAAAAGGAAAGCCCCTTGGAACAAGAATGACCTTTGCTGATGCGGGGGCAACATGTGCAAGCCATCTTGGAGTATCATGGACAAAAGCCGGTGTACCTTTTTTTGAGTAATCTCTGATATCCTTTTCATTTAACTTCCCAGCATCTGCATGGAATTTTAGCAAACCAGTAGATTATTTTTCCTGTTTTTTTTCATTCAATTTGTGTTAATAATGCCTCGGACTGTGATTAATATCCACATGGCTTACTATCTGTAAGCAGTCAGGTAACATGGATTTGGTTTCTGAACTATTCAATGTGACCCGGTGTGATTTCATGCGTTTTTCCTCACAGAAAAGCCATTCTATTCTTATTCTCCAGCACAAAGGTTTGAAAAATGCAGAACTACCAGATGATAATTAAAATACTGGGCGGACTTTCTTTTTTCCTCCTTGGAATGACAACTCTGAGTGATTCTTTGCAGCGGGTTGCAGGTGACAAAATGAGGTCACTTCTTGCTGCCATGACGAGAAAAACATGGATGGGAGTTTTTACCGGATTTTTTGTAACTGCAATTATCCAGAGTTCCTCTGCAACAACGGTAATGCTGGTTTCATTTGTCAACGCCGGACTAATGAACCTCGAACAGTCAATAGGTGTTATTCTTGGAGCAAACGTAGGAACAACTGTGACAGGTTGGCTTGTAAGTATTCTGGGGTTCAAAATAAAAATGAAATTACTTGCTCTTCCGGCTATCACCTTGGGATTTACTGCCAGATTTATGGAAAGAGAATCGATTAAAAACTGGGGAGAACTGCTTTTGGGTTTTGGACTGCTATTTTTCGGACTTGAAATGATGAATGAAGCACTAAAAACCCCAGAAAATATGGAAATGGTTAAAGGATGGATGTCATACATACATGCCAGAGGCGTAATCAGCAGACTTGCTGTTGTAGTTATAGGTGCCTCGGCAACCATGCTCATTCAGAGTTCAAGTGCGGCTATGGCAATCACACTTATTCTGGTATATCAGGGAGTTATTGACTATCCCACAGCATGTGCCCTCATTTTAGGACAGAACATAGGAACAACAATAACGGCAAATCTTGCTGCAATAGGTGCTAATGTAACAGCAAGGCAAACAGCAAGAGCTCACATGCTGTTCAATATACTCGGGGTTCTGGTAGTACTGGTTTCATGGCCCCTCTGGATGAAAATAACCCCGATTTTTGCAGGTACAATCCCAGAAAAAGGGGCAAGTGCAACAATCCACCTTTCACTTTTCCATACAGCCTTTAACGTAATAAATACTTTACTGTTTTTCCCATTTACCAGACAACTGGCTTCATTATCAAAATATCTTGTGAAGGAAAAGGATGTAAATGCAAAATCAATGTACTATCTCAAATATATTGATTTTAATCTGATTCCTACTCCTCAACTGGCAGTAATGGCTGCTAGGAAGGATATTGAACTTCTGGGTTCAGAAGTAATTTCAACCATACAGAATGTTCGAAAACTGCAGAAAAAAATTGATCAACCTTCCGGGGAACTGGTCTCCTCCATATTCAGACAGGAAGAGAAAATTGACAAGATGGCTCAGGGAATTGTTGAGTATCTTGTTCATCTGTCACAGGCATCCCTGAGTTATGAACTCAGTGCTGAAATCGCTGCCCTGATGCACACTGTGAGTGATTACGAGAAAATGGGTGATCACTGTGAACAACTCACAAAATTGCTAAGAAGAAAACATGATAAAAAATACAAGTTTTCAACTGAAGCACATGATGAACTAAGAATGCTCTCCAAAAAAGTACTACATTTTGTACATTTTACTCATAATCATATTCTGGAACATCAGGATATTTTGAAAAAAGCCTATAAACTGGAGAATGAGATCAATATTCTTGTTAAAAAACTCAGAAAAGCCAATATTCACCGAATCAGTGAAAACTCCTGCATGCTTGAAGGTGGTCTTATTTATATCAACATGCTTCAGAGTTATGAAAAAATCGGCGATCATAATGTAAATATTTCTGAAGAAATATCAGGAGCAAGATAAAATATAACTTATCCGATAACAAGCGCTCCCATTTTACCTTTAAGTTTCACATTCAGTCTTTTCCATTTAATTAATATATTTTCAGTTTTTTTATCAAACCCTCTGCCACTGATAAGTCTTGAAATGAAAAAACTTGAGTAGTATTCCGTGGTTTTCTTCATAACACCATTATTTTTAAGATTGGAATTGCTCCTTAATAACTTTTTCTGGAAAAACTCCGGACCGGCTTCCGTTTTATTTATAGAAAAAAAAAGATTAATATTCGATGAAATTTTCATGTTTATTCCCCATAATGTTCCAGTGTTGCCATTATTATTGCAATACTTTCAAAAAGTTGAGACGGAATCTCATTTCCTTCCGGAATTTCATTAAGTGTTCTTGCCAGCTTTACATCTCTGTATACCGGAATTCCATATCTCGCTGCATGTTTCCTGATTTTTTCAGCTTCCAGGTTTTCTCCCCTGGCAATTATTTTGGGAACACTTTCATCAAATCCACTCAATGCCACTGCTATCTTTGTTGGATTAACTATCACTATTTTTGCCTCCCTAATATCTTCTTTTGCAGACTCTATTATTTCAGCGTACATCTGTCTGCGACTGTTTTTTATCATGGGATCCCCTTCAGACTGCTTCATTTCCTTTTCCACTTCAACTCTGGTCATTAGAAGATTCTTATTATGCTTTTTCCATGCAAGATAATAATCCAAAAGGGCAAAGATAATTGTAATCACAATGACTTTTATACAAAATGACTGAACAATTGCAGCGATAACTGTTAGATTGTTAAAACTCCTGATATGAGGAAGGGAATATAAAACATCCCTGTTTGAACTTATGGTAATAAAAAAAGCCACAGATACTGCCAGTGTATACCCAAGTGAAACAAGCATATCCACTAACTTCTTCATGGAAAACATATTTTTTAAACCACGGGATATACTCAACCGCTCCAGTTTTGGTTTCAACTGATGAATATTAAATCTGAAACCCAACTGTAAAAATCCACTCACCAAAACAGTGACTGCCAGAGCAAAACCTATTGGTATAAATACATCCAGAACATTGTCATAAACTGCAATGAGAGCCTGAGATGTTTTTATTTTTCCGGAAAATGAATTAATGGCTATTACTGAAGTAATTTTCCAACCTGAATTGATAAATGAAGTGCCCCATATAACAAGAACCATCATCTGGAGAAAGATAACAACTTTTGATGACCACGCTGTTTCACCCTGCTCCCAGGCTTTCTTCAGGCGTTTTTCTGTGGGTTGCTGATCTGGATCTCCTCCGGGTCTGTCACTCATCATTCATCTCCGAAATAACTGTGAGCAAATTGTAAAATTACACCAGTTAACTTATCAATAACAGATTATCGCGGAAAATTTAAAGTTGTTGCAGTATTATTTCAACGAATCTGGAAATCCCCATCAACGGAGAATTTTGAAGGAACAAATCGAATCAACTGTCCAATAAGAGTTGCGCTGTTTCCGGTATCACCCATATCAGTGATATAAAAATAACCATCAGGTCCCTGATTGATTGTTGAAATTAATCTGGCGCCAAGATCACCTACAAAATAACTGAATCCACCTGACATTGAAAAATCAATTTCATATCTCCAGGGTATGGATATGCCATCCGGAATATTCATATGAAGAGTGAAAAATGGAGTTTCAATATCCCCCGCCAAAGGAGTTATTCTGTATTTAAAAACATCCTCGTCGTAGTTACAGCTTCCATCTGTTTCAGTTGATGAACTGTAAATATAAGGACTTGACTCAGGATACAGGAAAAAACTTCTCCCTGAACGAATCTCATAATTCTGAAGACCCTTAAGACACCATACAAACTCACTGGCAACTTCCGGAGATGGTGCACTCACACAAAACCCTTCTTCCCCACATACCCCTGCACTGCTGGTTCCCACATTGTAACAATCTGAATTCAGTTCACATTCCAGTGGAGAATCAGCATCAAACGAGGTGTAAAGCGGGTTGAAATCCAGCAGCAGAGTATCTGAATAAACTTCACTGATCAGATATTCTCTGTCAGAAGCTAAAAGCCTGTTACAAACATTTGACAGATCATCGACATTGTTTTCCGGGAAACAAAGACCACTGGTATCATATCCCTGAAGAGGACTTCTGCCGCATTTGTAACCTTCCATGCAGTCATCATTGCTGAAACAACCGGTGAAGGTAATCACATCACCAGGCACAATATTCTTTTCACAAAAGTTAGTTCCATAATCTCTAAAAATAAAGGGATGATTCTCTGACTCAGGGCTTATCATTCCTGATGTTCTTTCGGAATCCGGTATTACGCCCTGATAAATCATCTGAAATGACTCATTTCTGCTCATATACTGTTCAATGGAATCCATATAAACTCCATCTGAGGTTTCCAGTTTAGGAAGATTATCCGGAAGTACAATGGTTCCTTCCACCCTGTAAACTGTATCGGTCCCATATCTTGGCCGTCCTGTTGTTGTATAGGATGCATTAATTGCACTGTAATTTCTAAGTCTGTGCGCAAGAACTTCAACAGCATAGTTGTTTTCAGAAGAATCCTTATAGCGATAGTCATAAAGAGAATCATCAAAAGTTTCGTCAACATTAACTACATAAATATATCCACTGAGTGTTGTTACAAAAGCAAAAGTACCGTTCAATGTAGACTTCAGTGTAAGATCGGAAGAGGTCAAAGAGGCATCATTGGTAAAAAAGGCGACATCAACCCCCATCTGATTTCTACCTGGAACTATCCCAGGAGTTTTGTGTGTAAATACACGCGAATACGTACCATTTGGAACACAGCCCCTCAAGGGATCATCAATAGTGAGATCACCCAACTCTCTGGTATCAACATTTGTATCACACTCAACATTATCAGAAAGTCTTATAACCCTTATGTCTCCATGCTGCATGACCGCATATAAAAATTTACCCCATCTGGTTTCAGGAGAAATTTTAATTCTGATAATACTTCCACTTCCACCTTCCATTGGTATCTGTTGCCATGATTCAATAAGACCTTCAGTTGAGAGCGTGATCTCAAAAAGAGATGACGTTTCGCCGTCTGAAAATGCAGAGTACAGTTTACCATTATCATATGCAATTGCTGTTGGCCTGAAATCAAAAACTTCATCTGAAATCTCAGCTTCGCCATCAATAGGAATACCTTCTCCGGGGCATGAAAGATTTTCAATATTTTCCCCAAGGGAAGTTGCATCAATTGCTCTGAAAGCACCTAGAACAGTTGCATCACCGGAGACTGCCGCCACAGCACCACATTTAGGTAATGAGACCATCATTATTGAAGGATCATCCAGAAAAATAAATTCCTCTGCGTTTGCACGGAGTTTGCCCTGAGATGTAGTCAGATTTTTGGACACAGGCATTTCAGAAAAGGATTTGCCATCAATAACAGAAATAAATGAATTCAGTGGAACTGATACAACCCTGCCTGGTGAAGAGAGAAGAATTCTTATGATTCCTGACTCCTCGTCAAGAATCATATCAACTGCTTCTTTTCCAACTGGAATAAAATTATATCCAGGCTGATATATATCCAGATCAATGAATTTTTCAGAAGAAAGATTAACTAAAGCGAGTTCACCCTTGGAGCAGGCAAGAACCACCGCGTATTTAGTCGTATCGTCAGAGTCACATTCTGATGGACTCAGATACTGTGATTCCCCGGATTCATTTTGAGTAGTACAAAAATATATGATTTTCCTTGGAGAATCAAGCTGTCTGTCAGGTGTTTCTGTTGCATCATCCGAACAGCCTGCAAAAACAACCCAGGAAAATATAAGTAGTAACGATAATAATTTATTCTGCATCTAAGATTAGCTCCCAATTTTCTGAGGTGTCCCGAGTCTGCCTATTCTCTTGTGAATTCCATTTTCTATTTTAATAAAAGACAGAGTTCCTTCACCAAAATTGGCAGTTATAATTCCTCTGAATTCCGGAAAATCCACAAAAATGAAATCACCAGGACCTGATCCGCATTCAATTTCATCCACAATAATTCCATCAACAGGATCAACTACAGTAAGTATTCCTGAAGAAAAATTTGCTATATATACGAGTTCATACCCATAAGCCATATCCGAAGTCTTAACAGCACTGGGTTGAAGAGGAATTTCCACGTAATTCTGAAGGTTCATTGATAGCTCAAGATATTCATTTTCTTCAAGATCGTGTATCAGCAGCATTGGAGGATTACGGACAGTGGTATACATCCATTTATTTTCGCTACTGAGAGCCATCCCACGTGCTTCAGCTCCTATCTCAAATGGTCCCCAGGGTGCCTGAAGATAATAATTATCTGAAAATATAAGTTTATACGCGGCATCATCCTCTGAATAAATCATTTTTAATTTTACAATTTCAGGACCATATGCGTTTGTTGCAAAATATTCATCTTTAGTTGTTCCGGCACTGATAATCTCATATCCACCGGTATAACCGTATGTACTGGGAACAAAAAAATCATCTGTAACCTGAACGACAACTGGAGGTTCAGAAAGTGTATCAATTACAGTGATAACAGGCTCACTAAGGTGAGTTACCAGCACATACTCAAGATCACTGTCATAATAAAGCTTAAAAGGATCACTGGCGAGACCGTCTTTGATAAAAATTTTATTTGAACTGGAGCAGTCCCTTGGAAAACTGTCCGTGCAACCGTTTCCACAATCCATACAGGTAACATTACCTTCTGAATCAGTTTTAACGTCAACCCAGGTTATACTCGGATCACCTCTAACACTGAAAAGCAATCGGTAACCATCAGTAAGAGTTGATTTAACATGAACAATATCCCCTGCAAAATTCCCGGTTCTTAGACTGCTTCTTAAAAGCTCATCTGAGAGACTGCATAAAAATTCTGATGGGTTCTCGGGATCTGCACTACAGTTTCCTGCAGTAAGAGGATCCGCTGTCATGGAAATAATTTTCTCCATATCCAGAGCAAGAATTGTACTGCCGTTATACCTGAGATCACTGTTACCATTGGTCACAAAAAGTGTTTTTTCAGAGCTATCAAGGTAAAGTGCAGTGGGGTAAAAAAATGCAAGCTCTGGCGGATTTATCCCGGGGATATCCTTCGCACAGTTGGTGAATGTCATAAGAAGTATTGTAGTTAATAATAGTTTTTTCATTTATTCCCAGCCATCATTCATGGGAGCACTCTGATTCTGTATATGTCTTCCCACAAAAAATAATACAATCGCACCAAATCCCTTCAGTAACCACTTACCGTTAGGAGCTATTCCCGCAACATAGTTGGAAGGATCAACAAGCCAGAAGCGTGAATTCATAACATCAAGAGAAAATTCACCTTTTTTGTAAAGAGCATGAGCATCCATTCCTGAATTAACTCCAAGAAAAACCGCTGCACCAACCACAGCAAGACCCAATAATCCAACAAAAGTCCTCATAAAATCCCCGCAAGCATTTTAAAATCGGCAATTTTTCTGAACATGACATCAAGTTTTCCCAGAAGAGCAAGTCTGTTTTCTTTAACAGCTTCGTCATCACTCATTATTCTCACACCCTTTTCATCATCAAAGAATGTATCAACAACATCATACAAACTGCTTAGTTTTTCCAGAGCACCGGAATAGTTACCCGAAGAAACATTTTTCTCCACATCTGATTCGATATCCAAAATACTGTTATAAAGATCAATCTCAGATTTTTCCGAAAGAATATCCGCATTCACAGCATTGCTGACATGTTCAACTTTTTTAAGTATATTCATTCGTTTAAAAAGTGCCACAAGAGATTTAAAGACATCACTGGCACTCATTGACTCTATCGCCTGCAGACGCTTCCTTACATCAAAAATATCATCATCACTTGCGGCACAGACTGCTTCAACTGCTTCCCGGGAAGATGATTCCGAGAGAAAATTCTTTAATCGTTCAATTATGAAATTTTTGACTTCATCCACATCACAGGTAAGTTCGAGACTACCTGAAGCTGCTTCAATTGCATCACTGATACTGTATTGAAGTTGATGTTCAAAGGTTATCTTTATTACACCAAGAGCATTTCTTCTCAGGGCAAAAGCATCACTGCTTCCACCTGGTTTCAAGCCAGCAGCTATTCCCCCGGTTATGGTATCGAGTTTATCAGCCAGAGCAACGGCAATCCCCTCAGGGGTTTCGGGCAGTATATCCTGAGCATTCCTCGGAAGATAATGTTCGAAAATTCCTCTGCAAACTGCAGGATCTTCATTCTGCCTTTGAGCATATGCCATTCCCATTAAACCCTGCAATTCTGGAAATTCATAAACCATAAGGGTTTCCAAATCCATTTTACAAAGATATGCCGTTCTTGCAGTTTTCTCCGTATCAGAACCCGCTATGGAAGAAAACCATTTACTTAGTTTGACTATCCTTTCCACCTTATCCCACAACGTACCCAATTTTTTATGATATATCATATTCTGGAGTCTTGGTTTCCTTGATTCCAGCGGTTTTGACAAATCCTCTTTCCAGAAAAACACAGCATCACTGAGCCTTGCCGTTAGTACACGTTCGTTACCCTTAAGTGCTTCTCCGGGATTTTTCAGTCTGGTTCCCAGGGCAGTGGCAAAATTAGGAGCCAGCGAACCACCCTTTTTGAACGCAAAATACCTCTGATGTTTCCTCATGGCACTCAAAATGGCTTCCTGAGGCACATCAAGAAAATCGCCTGAAAATTCACCTATCACAACCGTGGGCTGTTCAACAAGCAGCGAAACTTCCTCCAGAAGTCCGGGATCTTCAATCAGTTCCAGACCATGGTCTTCAGAAAGTGCATTAAGCTCCCTTTCAATCAGACGCTTTCTTTCCTGTTGATCCACATAGACATTATGGTTTTTAAGAGTCTCCCTGTAGTCCTCAGCTTTTCTTAATTCGACGAAATCAGGAGATAAGAACCTGTGACCGAAAAGTTTTCTGCCTGACGAAATACCATGAACTGAAAAATTAATCTCTTCCTCTCCAAATACTGCGAGAATTGATTTAAGAGGACGGGAAAAAGTATATGAATTATCTCCCCAGCGCATTGATTTTGTAAATTTAATTGACCTAATTAGCTCAGGAAGATTTTCAGACAGTACCTGTGCTGTACTTCTACCCTCCTCCACATGCATACAGGCCAGATAAAGACGGTTATTTCTCTCCACCTGATGCATTTTTTCAAAAAGCACCCCGGTTTTTTTTGAAAAACCTTCACCGGCTTTTGTGGGTCTTGAATCCTTCACTGCAATATCAACGGGAGGTCCGATAATTTCCTCTTCCAACCCTCTTTGAAGGGTATCCAGACCACTTACACAAACACTCATGCGTCTGGGGGTGACATAGAGTTTCAGAGAATCAAAATCCAGACGATTCTTCCTAAAAAATTCCTCATAATTACCAGATGTTTTTAAAAAACCTAGCTGCTCCTTAACCGGCAGTTCCTCACAAAGCAGTTCCAGAATAAAATCCTTTTTCATCGGATTACCTCCTTTAAAAGAGGATAACCCAGATCTTCCCTGACTTTCAGCCACACTTCAGCTGCACGACGTGCAAGGGTTCTCACCCTCAGGATAAACCGCTGCCTTTCAGTTGTGGATATTGCTCCTCTGGCATCAAGAATGTTAAAAACATGGGAACATTTCAGGCAATACTCATACCCAGGCAGAGCAAGATTCACATCAAATGCTCTCATGGCCTCTTTTTCGTACATATCAAACAAAGTAAAAGCCATGGTAGTATCAGCCACTTCGAAGTTATACGTGGAAAGTTCCTTTTCATCATGTTTATGAATCTGGCCGTAAGTCACACCTTCGGCCCACTCCAGATCATATACATTATCAACGTTCTGAAGAAACATAGCTATTCTTTCAAGGCCATAAGTCAGTTCCACGCAGACCGGTTTCACGTCAAATCCGCCAACCTGCTGGAAATATGTGAACTGGGTCACTTCCATTCCATCAGCCCATACTTCCCATCCAAGACCCCATGCTCCAAGAGTTGGTGATTCCCAGTCATCCTCCACAAATCGGATATCATGTTCGTAGGGATCAATTCCAAGCCTTCTGAGAGAATCAAGATAGAGTTCCTGACTGTTATCAGGATTCGGTTTCAGAATAACCTGAAACTGATAGTATTTACCCAGTCTGTTGGGATTTTCCCCATATCTGCCATCAGTGGGTCTTCTGGATGGTTCAACATACGCAACCTTCCAGGGTTCAGGCCCTAATGACATAAGGAAAGTGGCGGGATTAAAGGTACCCGCTCCGGTTTCAATATCAAAAGGCTGCCAGACAACACATCCCTGTTCAGCCCAGAATTTTGTAAGTTCCAAGATTACCTGTTGAAATAGCAAGTCATACCTCCTGACCTCAGGGCATGTAATTTGCCACTAATTATTCGTATTTTCAAGGTAATTCACACTAATAAGTTACTGAGACCATTCAACTGTGAGTGATAAATTTAACTACAGGCTCTATACTATAAGCAGCACTTCAGGACTTACTTATTTAAACAAACGCACTGGTTAAGTAAATACTCAGATACAAATACTGTAAGAAAATGTTAAAAACAAATTACAGTTTCACACCATTAGTTAACAGTATTTCAAAAAAACACTCATAATTTGTCCAGAATATTCAAAAGCATAAAAAAGCCAACTGTGAAATCATCAAATTATGGCACAAATAATGCTGGTCTATCCGGCGAGATTTTTTAGTTCAGAAATTCTGTATACTTATCAAATCCCATTTTGCTAAATTTAATCCAACTGATTTTTATGGAGCTCGAAAATGAAAAAACTTATATTTTTTGTAATTGTTTCTGTTTGTACTTTATCCAACAATGTTCAGGCAAATCCATTTCTTGGTAAGTGGAAAACACGAATAAATAAAAACTCCATTGGTAATAATTCATTTGTTATTTTTAACAAAACCGGAAAAACAGTTACCGGAGAAATAAAAGGTATTAAATCCAAAATAAAGTATCAATTCAGGGGTATTTATAACCAACACAAACTTCAGTTAACCGGTGTAATACTTGTTACTGAACAGAAAAAAATCTATTATGGAAGTTTTTCATTTCTAAATTCTAAAGAAATTACCGGAAAATTCAGTGCAAGTGCAAATGATTCATTATCCTTATATGCCAGTCTTATTAAATCAACATCTTATGAGTATACAAAGCTACTCTATACAGTAGGAAACCCCTTTTCTGGAAAATGGCAGATAACCAAACATACTGATAAAAATTTTCCAAAAAAACACACAGCAACTATAAAATTCTATAAAAAAGGGGGCTATATAAAAGGTAAATTAAGTGGATTCAGAGCTAATCGTGATTATCACTTCAAAGGAAGCTACAACAAATGGAACAGACGACTTGTAGGAAACTGGTATGTTAGAAATAACAAATATGATTTAGCAGTACCAGGATATATCCAATTAACAGACAAGGGACAAATGGAAGGAGTATTCCAAAACTTTCATAGAACTATAAAATTTTCAGGCAAACAGGTTCTCAAAGACGGTGGCGAGAAAATTGAATGTCCTGGAAGAATGATCTACAATCCGCTGCAGGGAAAATGTCAGTGTCCTGAGCACACCCACTTTAAATATGGAAAATGCAGAAGGAACCGACACTAGATAATAATGCACCTTCAAATGTAACACCTCCAGCACTATTTTCACGAAACAGAGTACAACATACAATCGTTCTTATTTGAATGTCCCGCCAAAGTAAACCATTATCCATATGCAGAAAATAACTTCGAGTGAACATTGTTTTACAGCCTGTACTGGCCGACCCGGTGTTATCCGGAAAAGTTCCAAATTTTTTAACTTATTAATATTATTACTCAATTCAAGTTTTTTAAGAAAAATTAAAAAACTGGCAAGGATATTGCGGATTACATCAACCGTGATTGACTGATTTTTTTAACATTTAACCACCGGGAGGTAGAGTCATGTTACGTTCTTTAGTAATTCTTGTTGTTTCATTAATGTCGGTACCTGCAGTAAATGCATCAGTGAGAAGAGATAATCATATAAAAATATGGAGCAATGGTTATTCACATGTACCGGTATCTTTTATGAATTCCTGTTATGCATCAGTTCCAGCATCAGTTATTCCTGATGATTATACTGTTCGAAGCAGATACAACACCTGCATGAGCTCCTATTCCGGTGTGACATGTCCGGTCACCAGAGCCAGATTAAGCACCCAGTGTATGGCAAATGCAAGATCACCTATTTTTCTTACAGCGTACCAGCAGCAACTACGTTACAGAAGTTGCCTTTCCACATACAGAGTTGTTGTGAGAAGAGGCCACATATACAACCATAGAGTACGCACTACTGCCCATGTGGGATCTTCAAGAAATGTAAACAGTGTACGCCATGCCACATACAAACCTGTCAGAAAAAGAACTACTGTTTCCAGAACTGTGAAACACAATGTCCGCAGAAGAAATTCCAGTGTAAATTCAAGAAGAAGCAGGGGTTCACAAAGTCGTTCATCCTCACATAATTCACGTAGAAGAAGATAACTTACCCCTCTTCTAAAATTTCCCTCTTTTTAAGTTTCCCCTGTTCAATACACAATCAGTGATACAACATTAAAATTCAGATCGTTTTCTTAAGCATTAGAATAACAGTGGAACGGGATTTAACGACCAGAGAAAAGTCATCCAGTGGTGTACCGTTTTCGAAAAGATCCAAAGGGAGAATTTCATCACATGAAGTATCAATGATTTTTACCCAGTTAAATCCATCAACCATCTTCAGATTTATATTCTTATCCTCTCCGGTACCATTAAAAAGCATTTCGATAGGTGTGCTGCTTGGAAAAAGTTCGAAATCAGTTCCTAAAAGCACCCCCAGAAAATTATCATTCCTGTGCCAGTTTATATCATTATGATTCTCATCATGCCAGTATACATCCGGAACCATGATCACATCACCAACAGTCTTCACCGGAATTCCTCTGAAAAATATTTTACGCCTTAAAATTTCATTGGATTTCCTCAATTCTATCAGGGCACGGATAAGTGAATACAGTTGAGCAGCTTCAGAAATATCATTTTCATCAGGATCCTCATATCCTTGTTGTGAAATATCCAAAACACCGGAAAAACGTCTCCAGTCAAACCAGTTCACCGGGTTATCCTGACAGTATGAGTTGTTATTTCCGGATTTTGTGTGACCAATTTCATCACCACTTGAAATCATCGGTACACCCTGGGAGATAAACAGTGTGGTCAGAAGATTCTTCATTGAAATCAGACGATTTTTTCTAATTTTCAGATCATCTGATGGTCCTTCCACACCATGATTGTTACTGATATTATGGTTTTCACCATCTCTGTTTTTTTCACCATTGTTTTCGTTATGCTTAAAATCATAAGAAACAAGATCCCTTAAAGAGAACCCATCATGTGATGTTATAAAATTTATACTGTGAAGGGGTGTTCTTCCACTGTGGCCATAGAGATCCTCACTGCCTGAAAGTCTCATTGCCAAATCTCTGATATTACCTTCACCGGTGAGCCAGAATTTACGGATATCATCTCTGAATTTTCCATTCCATTCAGACCACCTCGTTCCTGGAAAACTTCCCACCTGATAGGCTCCACCGGCATCCCAGGCTTCAGCTATTATTTTTACACTCCTTAAGATAGGATCTTCAGCTATTCTTTCAACAAGTGGAGGATTATCCAGGAGTTCACCGTTCTGATCTCTCCCGAGGATACTTGCCAGATCAAAACGGAATCCATCAACACCTATCTCAACAACCCAATACCTGAGCACATCTAAAATAAAATCTCTTACAACAGGGTGATTGCAGTTCACAGTATTCCCGCATCCGCTGAAATTACGGTAAGTGGACTGGTCTTCTCCAAGCATATAATAAATGGAATTATCCAGGCCACGAAAGGAAAGAGTGGGTCCGGTTTCATTGCCTTCGGCAGTATGATTGAAAACGATGTCGAGAATTACTTCCAGACCGTTTTCGTGAAGTATATTAACCAGGTTACGGAATTCTGACAACTCAGATCCGCGTTCATCCATGCTTCCATATGGTGGATGTACCGCCATAAAGCCTATTGTACTGTATCCCCAGTAATTTTTCAGACGTTCACCGGTAAACGGATTTCTGTTTATATTTTCATTTTCAGCAAAAGACTGAACCGGAAGAAACTCCACGGTGGTTATACCCAGATTTCTGAGATAAGGTATCTTCTCAATAAATCTGTTTATGGCACCCCTTCCATGAGTTTCCGATGATGGATGTGCAGTAAAACCTTTCAGATGAACTTCATAGATTACTGTATCCTCCATTGGAATATATGATGCTGCTGTTCTTTTCCAGTGATATGGAGGATGAGTCACAAGACTTTTAGGCACCAGAGGAACAGATTCATCAATTTCCTGTTCCCGCCACTCGTATGGACCACAAATCCCTCTGGCATAAGGGTCAATTAATTGAGCATCTGAGTTAAATCTATGACCTGAGGAAGGATTCCAGTTACCGTGGGCTCTCCATGCATATAAACATCCATGTCTCACACCTTTTACATATACAGACCAAATATCACCAAAACGATGCTGTGAATCATTAAGTTGAAACTCCACAGCAGGTTCGGTATCTTCAGGATTTTCAAACAAAAGCAAAGTAAGACATGCGGCATTGCGTGAAAAAACTACAAATCTTGTTCCATCATGATGAGGTGTAGCGCCCATGGGATAAGGAGGAGCACTATGTATAGTCAAGGTACTGAAATCCATATATAAACTGCCTTTGATATTGAAGAAAAACATCTTCAGGGTGCAGCATGTTATCAGATCACCACTTAATAATCAAACCATCGATGATGGATGTATAAAATCCAAATTCCGGTTCCCCGTTAATGGAAAACCATTTGCACAGTTCAATAAATTTCTTGAAAAAACCCTTTCAACATGACAAAGAGTGGTAAACTGTATTTCAGGTGAAATTCAGAATCAGTTTTATGAATTTCTGCCGATAATATAATTACAGATTACTACTAACTTTTGCTGAGGTTAAAAATGCGTAAACTTACTATTATTTTATTTCTGTTATCCACTGTTTTAACAGCCAGCTGTGACTTTATAAGTTCCGATGTCACTGATTTCAACTTTATCCTCCCGGAAAAAGAATTCACTGTTAATACTTCTGACTTCAATATCGCTGCTTCTGGAAATATTCCGGAAGTGGCATGTACCGAAGATTTGACGTGCAGTGAAGCTGGAGGGGAAGCTTTCAGTTGTGATGTGGCATCATCAAAATGTAAAGCAACTGCTGAATATGTCCTGAGAAGTGATCTGGTCAACTTAAAGGAAGAAGTTGAAGAGCTTGCTGTTGTAGGTTCAAACGATCATGTAACTGTCACATTTAAATACATACAAATGGAGGTAATTAAAAATACACTTAATTTCTCACTTCCCCCCCTTGAGATATATGTAGCTCCCCAGAGTGTGACAACTCTGTATGGTATAGAAGGCATCGTAAACTCAGAGGCTGAACTGATCGGTACCCTTGATTCAATTCCAGCATCAACAATGGGAGTTTATGATATCAATCTCACTACTGAGGGTGAAAACATACTGACTGAATACTGCCAGGATCCAAGTGTTCCATTTTACTTCTTCATTGGGGGTCAGGTGGTATTTCTCGCAGGAGATCCCGTGCCCGCAGGAGAACTCACTGTCAGAGTTCATTCCATGGCTACCGCACGAATCGAGTAATAATGCATCATACTGTTTCCTAAACTTTACATAATATGTTATCAACGGGGACTCGTAATCGGATGGGAAATATTTCATCCAGATGGTGGTTGATATGAAAATATTATCTTGGAATGTAAATGGCATAAGGGCGGTGGCAAAAAAAGGCTTTCTTGAATGGGCTTCAAAATGCGACTGTGATATTTTATGTCTTCAGGAGACAAAGGCTGAATTAAGTCAATTTCCCGCTGAACTGACTTCTCATGAAATTTTCACTTCTTTTCAAAGTGACAGCGCCGAAAAAAAAGGATACAGCGGCACAGCAACATTTTTTAAGGACAGCAAACTAAATCATACAAGTACAAAAGGTATGGGTGTTGAAAAATATGACACCGAGGGAAGAATCATTAGAACACAGACTGATGATTTTATTTTATACAATATCTATTTTCCCAATGGCAGTAGGGATAATTCAAGACTGGAGTTTAAACTCGGTTTTTATGAATCTCTCTTGGAAAAACTAAAAAAAGAAATTGCCACAGGGGAAAAAGTAATTGTCTGTGGAGATTTCAACACAGCCCACAGGGAAATTGATCTGGCAAGACCTAAAAATAACATTAAAAACAGTGGTTTTCTTCCAATTGAACGTCAGTGGCTCTCAACTTATCTGGAAAGTGGTTTTATTGATTCCTTCAGGAAGATAAATGGAGACATAGAGGGAGCCTATTCATGGTGGGACTACCGCTTTAAGTCCAGAGATCGAAATGTTGGATGGAGAATTGATTATTTTTACATTTCTGAAAATCTACTACCACACCTGAAAGATGCCTTCATCCTCTCAGAAGTTACAGGCAGTGATCACTGTCCTGTGGGAATCGAACTGGAATTTTAATGATGACTGATGAAACACTTAAAAAAAATCTCCCCATAGGTGTATTTGATTCAGGTGTAGGTGGCTTCACCGTTGTAAGAGCACTGAGAAAGTATCTTCCTGGAGAAAACATTATTTATCTGGGGGATACTGCACGGGTTCCATATGGAACAAAAAGTCCTGAAACAGTTATCAGGTATTCAATCAATAATGCCAAATTTCTGGATTCTCTGGGCATCAAACTGCTGGTTGTAGCCTGCAATACTGCAAGTGCTCACTCAATCACTGCACTAAGAGATAATTTCAATATTCCTGTTGTAGGAGTTATTGAACCAGGGGCAAGAGCAGCAGTTAAAAATACTATAAGCGGTAATGTGGGGGTTATTGGAACCAGGGGAACCATAGAAAGTCATGCTTATGAAACCCACATTAGAGAAAAAAGTGTCAGTACTGTAACTACAGGTGGAATCCCCTGTCCTCTCTTTGTTCCCCTTGCAGAAGAGGGATGGATCGAAGGAGAAATTCCGGAAAAAACCGCTGTTCATTACATGAATGAACTAAAAAAAGTAATTCCTGAAATGGATACTCTGGTTCTTGGGTGCACCCACTACCCCCTGTTGAAAAAAATAATAAGTGAGGCAGCACTGAAAGTTTTCGAAAGAGAAATCAAACTCATTGACAGTGGAGTAAGTGCTTCTTACGTTATTGAAGAAATTCTTCGGGAGAAGGAACTTTTTAATGATAATTCTTCCGGAGGAACCCTTGATACATACGTCACTGATACCAGCCGTATTTCGGAAATAGGTGAACTGTTTCTTGGGGAACCACTCTCTAATGTTCAGAGAGTAGATATTTGAAATGGTAAGATATTATGACTATTTTCTGGTTTCTGGTTTTATTGGGTCCTCTGGTTTTTTTACACGAACTGGGCCATTTTCTTACTGCTAAAGCTTTTAATGTAAAGGTAACCGCATTTTCGCTGGGTTTCGGACCTGTAGTATGGAAAAGAAAATGGGGTGAAACTGAATATCGTCTTTCCATAGTTCCTCTGGGCGGATACGTTTCAATGATCGGTGAGGATCCCACTGAAGAAATTGATCCTGAGGATGTCGGTAGAACCCTCTCATCACTTTCCTTATGGAAAAAAATTGCAGTTGTGGCTGCGGGCCCCATTGTTAACTTTATCATTCCTGTAATACTGTTTTTTTCATATTTCCTTACGGTCAGTGAGGTTACTCCTCCCCATATGGGTACTGTTCTTCCTAAAATGGCCGCCCATAAAGCCGGAATAAAAAGTGGAGATACAGTACTTTCCATAAACGGGTCAGAAGTCCAGTCCTTTGAACAGTTCCGAAGAAAAATTTCATCAAGTCCAGGAAAAACCGTTAAAATAAAAGTTCATCGACCTGGAAAGGGAAACATTTCCATTGATATGAAAACAGATACCACTGTGGGAAGAAACTCCGTAGGTCTGATGACTAAAATAGGTAGAGCAGGAGTTTTACTTAATGGTACTCTCCCTTCCATTGGAATTTCTGATACTTCCAGTGCTGCATATAAAGCCGGCTTTAGAACAGGGGATCTCATCACCGGAATTTCAAGAGGGGATAAGTTCTCCAGAATTCAATTCTGGCCGGATTTTGAGGCTTTCAGGGAATCTTCTCCTGAAGGAGAAATCTCTGTTTTTATCATCAGAAAATCAGACAGTCTTGATGAAACACTTGGATTGAGCATGGGTTCTATTATTCAGGTAAAAATCAGTTCAGTTGTTGAACTTTCGGGAATTGAAAAGGGGGAACTTTTCGTAAGTGATATGAATCCCAGTGCACCTGCACGCAGATGGGGTATCAAAGAGGGAGACAGACTCTGGAGTATAAGAGTCATGGAAACTTCAGAAAAACCCTTTGACTGTAAACCGTCTGAAAACAGTATTAACTCCTATACTGAATTTGAGGATGTTCTGGGGCGAAACTCTTCTTCCAGACTTTGCATAAGCTGGATAAGCCCGGGAAATGGCTCAAGCTGTTTTCACAGTGCCGCAATTAAACTGGATCTTATTTCCAATACTGATGATCTCGGTAACAGGCATAAAAGATATGAGTTCGGTATTTCCACCTGGCGAAAAATGGATATTCCTTCGGATGTTCCTGTAAAAGGAAAATTTACTTATGCACTGAAAGAATCCTTCGTAACCACATGGGAGCTTACAACCGGTATGGTACAGGGAATCTGGTTTATGATAACCGGAAAAGTGGACAGGGAAAATGTAGGTAGTGTAGTGATGATAGCCCAGATGGCAAAAATTGCCGCTGAAAGAGGATTCTTCTTTTTCATTCAGATAATGGCTCTTATTTCACTTAATTTTGCACTTCTGAATCTTCTCCCGATACCGGTACTGGATGGTGGACATATTCTTTTATTTCTTGTTGAGGCAGCGTTGAGAAAGCCTCTGACCCTTGCTGTAAGAGCTGCTGTAACATGGGCTGGTTTGGGATTTGTACTATTACTTATGGTGTTTGGTTTTAAAAATGATCTTACCAGAGTTTTCCGTGACAAGGGTTCATCAACGATAAAAAGAAATGCAGTTACAGGAGAACAGGCAGCAAAGGATAATTTATCACCAATCCCGGAAAATGAGCTCAAATGCCTGAAACCGGAGGGTTCAAAATGAGCTGGATGCTTTGTGTGGATACATCCACAATGATATCATGTGTAGCCCTTGGGCACAGCGGTAAATTTATTGCTGGAATTTCATCGGAAGCCAGAAGTCATGGCCCGGGAATTATGGTCAGCATTCAGAATGTTCTTTCTGAAGCTGGTATTTCTCATCATCAACTTGAAATGGTTGTTGCATCCAGAGGTCCTGGAACTTTCACCGGTGTTAGAATAGGTATGACAACTCAAAAAACACTGTCGTGGAGTCTGAACATTCCTTTTTATGAAATCACTACCTTTGATATTTATAGAAAGCATCCTGATATTTCAGTTGAAAATCCCTGTGTACTGATTGATGCACGAAGAAATGAATGCTACACAGACTGGACACCAAATGGCGAAAAAAGTCCCCGTCTTGTATCACCATTGGAAATAGTAAAACTTCTTGAAAATGAAAAGGACTGGTTCCTGACCGGTTCAGGAATTGAATCATACAGCAATGAATTTTCCTCTCTACTTTTACCTGGTAAATACTCAAGTGATAACAGAATCACTCCGGAAATGCTTTTTAGTGCAGGATGGAAAAGATATGAACAGGGAAAAGTTGATAATGCAGTTACTTCTGAGCCTTTATATATAAGGCCCAGCGATGCAGAGATCAATCTCAGAAATCGCGTAATCACTCCTCTCATAAAACGGTGATTTTATATTCCTCCGGCTCCAAAGTCCTGAGTCCAGTAGGATTCATACTGGCCGATTCCTATGTGTTCGTACGTTGATCTCAGAATATTCTCCCTGTGTCCCAGACTTTCAATATTGAAGTCTTCTATCCAGGCAATTACTACACTCAAACCGGTACCAAAACCAGAGGCTATATTTTCGCCAAGAGTCCCTCCGTCATAATAGGAAGATATCCTGTCACTCCAGGATGTCCCATCACAACTGTCATGATACATTCCACAATTCAAAGCCATATCCTTACTGTGAGCTCTGGCAGCTAAAATAAGACCTTCGCTGAGTGCAAGAGGTGGAACCGGAGTTCTCGTACTGAGATCCTCATAAGCACCATTGGAACTTCCAGGAGGAAGAAACTCATCTGCAAAGCCTGAAGGATCTGTTCTCGCCATATTTGTATAGTAAAAAACATCATTTTCCTCTTCGTTCAGTGAAACACTTCCTGATGAGTCATCACAGCCTGAAAATAATGGCAGAATACCTAAAGCAACTGCTGCGGCAATTAAAAAAACCTTCATTTTCCGCTCCTTTTAAAAAAGAAAATAAGTAACTTGTAAAAGGGACAATAAAAAATAATATACGATTATGTCAGAAAAATTTACACAAATCCACGAAATAGATTCTATTAAAATCCATCTGATGGCTCCAACTGAATTCAACATGAAGTGGGAAGGCAGAGATGATTTAGTGAGACAGATGGAGGCTTCCTGGCTCTGTGTTGAAAAAGAGGATCTTCCCCTTTCACCAAGACTTGTAGGACCTCCTGGAACAGGTAAAACCACTCTTGCATATCATACCGCAAAGAAACTGGGGAAAGATGTATACTTTTTTCAGGCTACAATGGATACAAGACCTGAGGATCTTGTTGTTCAGGTTGTCATTGAATCAGGAAATTCTCTGAGATACATGGCATCAAGCCTTCTGAGTGCAGTTATAAAAGGTGGAGTCTGTATTCTTGATGAAGGTAACAGAATGAGTGAAAAAAGCTGGGCTTCTCTGGCTCCGCTACTTGATCACCGCAGATACGTGGAAAGTGTTGTAGCAGGCCTCAGAATACATGCTCATCCTGATTTCCGGTTCTGTACAACCATGAATGAAGATGCATCCACCTTTGATCTTCCTGAATATATTCACAGTAGACTTCAACCTCAGATTTACATTGATTTTCCTGAGGCAGAAGAGGAATTGAAAATAATGGCTGCTAATCTGCCATTTGCACCTGAAAATCTGCTTCAATATGTTGTTGATTTTCTTCAAAATGCCCATATGCAGGGAGAACTCTGGAGTGTAAGAGATGGAATTAATGTTGCGAGATACGCATTAAAACTTTCACGGATGGATAATACCAATCCCCTCGAAAAACTACCTCTTTGTATTGCTAATATCCTTGGACATCAGGCACTTGGTCTTACAGGTAAAAAATAAAATTTCACTGAAATCAGAAAATTTCTGATAAAAGCTTTTCAAAATCGTTCCTGGAAAAATCACCTCTCAGAACATGAAAGTCTCTGGCACCCCCAGAAGCGGGAAAGTCATCAGGAACCCGATACACCACCTTGATACCGGGGAAAATATCCCTTATAACATCGACATCCTTGCGGGTGTCCATAACAGCAGTAAGTGTCGTAAGTAGAAGATGAATGGTTTCAGGATGTCTCTGAGCAACATTTGCTCCTTCTTTTGAGGATGAAGAAAAAATGACAGTAAATCCCATGTGTCTCAGATAACGGAAGAATTTTTCCCTGAAAACAGGGTTATCCTCAATAACCAGAGCAGTCCTCTGTATATTTTCAAGTCTGTTTACAACTACTGAATCCTGATTGTCACATGGCAGATAAACATTGAAGGTAGTACCCTTTTCCGGAGTGCTTGTAACCGTTATGGTGCCACCGTGCTGGGCAATAATTCCATAGGATGTCGCCAGTCCAAGACCGGTTCCCTTACCCTGCCCCTTGGTTGTAAAAAACGGCTCAAAAATTCTTTTAAGCGTCATTTCATCCATACCTGAACCGTTATCAGAAACTGATATGCAAATATAATCACCGGAAGGAAGTTCATTCACTGTATTTACAGGGGATATTTTTTCTCTGAATGTTTTTATAAGCAAATAACCTGAAGAGGAGGTCATCATTGCATCCCTTGCATTAACAGCAAGATTTATAAGAACCTGTTTCAACTGTGAAACATCTACTCTGGTATTATTCAGATCATCCGACAGCTCATATTCTATATTTATAGTTTCTCCCAGAAGTCTGGAAAAAATATTTGATGTTTCTTTTATAATATCATTAACATGAACATTAAGTGGATTAAGAACCTGCTTTCTGGAAAATGCCAGCAACTGACTAACCAGTGTGGATGCTGTCTGTGCAGCTTCAATGACCTCCATGACTGTTTCCTGAGAAGGATCTTTTTCCTCAATATCCATCTGCAAAAGTGACATGTTTCCCATGATAACAGTTAAGATATTGTTAAAATCGTGGGCAATCCCACCTGCAAGAGAACCAATAGCCTCCAGTTTCTGACTCTGAATCAACTGCTCCTCAAGATGTAATTTCTCCTGGTCAAGTTGATACTTATACAGTTCATTTACAAATATTTCTCCTGCCCTCTTCACCAGATTCTCATCATCTGAGTCCATTCTGATACGGCGGTTCCTTGATGTAAAAACAATCACTCCAAAAAGGCTGTTTTTGAGAAATAAAGGTACAAGAGCAAAACTCTTCAACTGAGGATACATCCTGAAAAGAGGATTATCAGACATTCCAGGCTCATCCTTATCAAGCACCACTGTGTTGCGTGAATGATAATCACTGGAAAAAATACCCGCTACCATTTCATGAGGAATTGTTTGTGGAAGAGTAGAGCTTTCAACCGTTGGCTTAAGCCAGGAGCTTCTCAGAATAAATTTCTTTTTTTCCTTACTATGTACATAGAAAATAACTGACTCTGAACGCATAAACTTTGCAATAACGTGAAGACAGACTTCAATGTTTTCATCAAAATCCTTACCGTTTGCATTTATGAAACCGGATGAGATTTCGGATAAAACCCTCTGCATTGAAAGTTTTCGTCTGTATCTGGATTCTATTTTTTTATTTTCAGTAATATCTGTTGCAATTTCACATTTAACTCGCCGTTTATCAGACCAGTTTATGGCTCTGTCCACAGATTTGTACCACCGACCATTGATTTTACTTCTGTATTCCCACGTGTAACTCTCAGAAGAATCCCTTACATACTTGTGTGAACAAAAATCACAGGGTGATTTCGAACTCTGAAAAACCTCAAAACACTTTCGACCACAACCTTCCCCCCAGATGCCTCTGGCCACCTCATTCATAAAAAGAACTTCATTGGTATCAAAATCAATAACCATAACCACATCGTCCATGGTTTCAAAAATCCGCATCAACTGATCATGATGAGCTTTGAGGATCTCTCGGGATTTTTTTTTCTGGGTGATATCTCTGGAAGTTCCACAGATTCCAAAAGTATTACCATCAGAATCTTTCAGTGGTAATTTAACTGTCTCAAAAGTTAATGTCTGTCCATTGATTATCTCAGTGTTTTCATACTGGACTTTTTTCCCTTTCAGAACTTCTTTATCAGACAGTTGCTTTTCCTGTGCACTTTCACCCCCTAAAAGCTCTTTATCAGTCTTCCCAATAAGTTCATCTCTTGTGAGCCCGAAAATATTTTCCACAGTGTGATTCACCAGAATGTACTTTCCTTCTGTGTTTTTTATATAAACAGCATCAGGAATAGTTTCCAGCACTGCCTTGAGCATAGCTTCGTTTTGTGTAAGTTCCCTTTTTATATTAGCTTCTCTGGTTATATCTTTGAAAGTTCCATAAGTTCCCTTAAATGAACCCTTTTCTGATATACTGGAAACAGCCTTGACATGAATGGTTTTTCTTTCACCGTCACTAGTGAGTATATCCATTTCATAACTGCCATTTTCCCCACATTTTCGTTTTTCAGTCTGCTTTCTGAGATAATGCTTTGTGTCTTCATCAATGAAATTTTGGAGATTTATATTTTCATTATCATCGCTAATTCCTAAAATTTTCCTTCCTTCACCATTTATAAACAGGAAATTTTCATTATCATCCACCAGGCTAATTCCGACACCTTGATTTTCTATAAGATTTTTTAACTCTTCGAGTTCAATCGCAGTATTGTCAGTAGATTCTTTACCATATATGTATTTTTTGTTTTCATTCTGAATAAAAAACCTGTGGGTCATTATCATCAGATAATTCAGAAACATTCTGTAATCAATACTGATTCCAGATGGAGCAGCTACATAAATATCAAAATCTCCAGAGGAAATCAGTTTTAAATCATAGTTATCTGCTTTTAATTCAAAAATACTACTTAAGGAAGAGTTGCCTGTATACTTTTCACGATCTGGAAAATTAAATTCCCCATAACGAAATTGTACCGATGAGGATGATCTGCATAGAGAAAATATTTCATATTCTTCATAAAGTACTCTGTAAAGACCAGATATTTCCTCTTCAAAGTCAGTCAGATTATTTTCCATTACCTTTTATATCACAGCTTTCAACAATTTTTCCAGTTTATAATTAAAAATCACTCCGTCCTTTTAAAACACAGTGAAAATATCGACCAAACCTGCAATTTATTTAGAATGATATTATATCTAACGTACTTTTTATTTAAAACAGACTCTGTCCTCTAAACTAAGTGTGAAAATTTCCGATGTGTTTAGTCAGAAACACATGGAGCCCGATAGTGTCCCCGGAGCAGTTTACAATTGAAATTAATTTCCGGGGAACATAACATGGCGTCAGATTGTAGATTGACAGTCAGGTTGATTAAAATGCCCGAATACACAAATCTCAGAGAATATCCAAGGTATACTGCTGAGCTCACAGTTACCCTCTATCATACCAGATGGGTTCACCCTATTCAGGTCAGATCCAAGGATATAAGTCTTGGAGGTATTTTCGTATACACCAGATATACCAAGGATCTTCCCCAGAAGATGATTCTTGCAATTACACTTCCAACAGCAGATGAAAGATATGTCACATTTGACGGTGAAGTCGTTCACAGTGTTCCGGGTATTGGAGTCGGAATAAGATTCATGACCAAGTCAAGACATCTCAACCTTTTGCTTACCAAAATAAAACGTGGAAGTCCTGAACGACCCAATATGATGATGGAAAACTGACTATCGTTCAGATAAAAAGTTTTCCGGTTTCCACAGTTTCAAGTCCCAGATGGTGATATGCAAGTGAAGTGGCAATTCTTCCTTTTGGGGTTCTTTGTATATATCCCATCTGCAAAAGATACGGTTCATAAACATCCTCTAATGTGTCGCGCTCCTCACCCATCCCTGCAGCCACTGCTTCAATCCCCACCGGTCCTCCGGCGAATCGTTCCAGAATTATTCTGAGAAATGCTCTATCTACAGGATCCAGACCAGCTTTATCGATTTCAAGCCTTGAAAGTGCTTCAGATGCCTCTTTTGGACCCACAGTTTCCGCACCTGCCACCTGAGCAAAGTCTCTTACACGTGACAGAAGACGATTTGCTATTCTGGGGGTTCCTCTGGATCTTTTCCCAATCTCCATTGCACCTTCTGATGTTATTTCTATTCCCTGTCTTTTTGCACTTCTCATAACTATTTCAGATAAATCCTCAGGATTATAGTAATCGAGTCGTATTGGAATACCAAATCTTGTTCTCAGGGGTGCAGTTAGAAGACCGCTTCTGGTGGTTGCACCCACAAGTGTAAATTTCGGAAGATCAATTGTAATTGCCTGAGCATTGGCACCCTCACCAATAAATATCTCCAGTTGAAAATCTTCCATTGCACTGTACAGCGTTTCCTGAACGACTTTTGAAAGTCTGTGAAGTTCATCAATGAATAGGATATCCCCTTTTTTCAGATTCGTAAGCATGCCTGCTAAAACACCCTTGTGTTCCACTGCAGGCCCGCTGGTTTTGTGGATATCGGTTCCCATTTCAGAAGCTATTATATGACTCAGAGTCGTTTTTCCAAGCCCTGGAGGTCCACTGAAAATTATATGGTCAACAGCATCATTTCTCTGTTTTGCTGCATCCACATATACCCTGAGATTCTCCAGATGTTTGGTCTGACCCACAAACTCCTCAAATGACTGAGGTCGTACACTATTCTCAGACGGAATCTGCTCTTTTACAGCACTGGTGGTTAAAACATCTGAATTTTCACGGTGAGGTTTTCTTGCCATTACCGTTTTTCCTTCCGTAAAAGAGCCAGGCTGTATTTAACCATGGCACTGATATCATGACCCTCTTTTTCATATGATACAAGTTCAGATTCAATTGATTGAATATCAACTGCCCTGTACCCCAGACCTGTGAGAGCTTCTCTGGTTTTATCCAGATTTTCAGAATCCTTTCCTGATGCTCTGATTTTTATCTCACCGGTCAGTCCACTTGCGGGAAGTTCTTCCTTAAAGATTCTTGCAAATTCACCAAGTTCCAAAATAAGTCTCTGAGCTGTCTTTTTACCTATTCCAGGTGCCTTTACAATGGCTTTTTCGTTTCCTTTAAGAATATGCAGTGTCAGTTCGATACAGCCGAAGGCACTCAGAAGACTCAATGCCGCCTTGGGACCTATTCCATTTACTGTGATAAGTTTGCGAAAGAGCTTCTTTTCATTTACATCCACAAATGCGAACAGCTCCACATTATGGTCTGTCATATGGGTATAAACATCTATTTCTCTTTCATTTTCATTTGAATCAATGGAAGCTATAAGAGAAGAGGTACATAAAACCTCATATCCAACATTACCGGCCATAAAAACAGCAGTATCACTCTGAACCGAGTGAAAAAATCCTTTAAGTATTGATATCATCTATCCTCTTCCTGTACATCAGATGACAGTATGCAACGGCAAGAGCATCTGAAGCATCCTCATCTATTTCAGAAGTCAATCCTGCAAGCAGTGAAACACTTCGTCTAACCTGAGCCTTTGGAGCCTTTCCACGCCCTGTGACAGATTTTTTCACTGTATTTGGAGGATATCCTGTTACCGGAATACCTTTCCTTGCAAGTATATAAAGAGCCATTCCTCTGGCCTGTCCCAGAACCATTGCGGTTTTAGGATTCTGGGCTGTAAATACATTTTCCACCGCTGCTTCGGAAATCTCATACTCTGACAGTAGTTCTTCGAGACCCTCACCTATTTCCCGCAGTCGTTCATAAAGTGGAGATGATGATGGAGCCGTTATGACACCGCATTCAACATATTTCGAGGGGTTACTGTCAATAGACAACACAGCATAGCCCAGTTTTCTGGAACCAGGATCTATACCAATAATAAATTTTTCCGATAATTCTGAAGCCAATTCAATTCATCAGTCTGGAAAGTTCTTCATCATCAATTTCAAAGTCATGCCATACATTCTGAACATCATCATGGTCGTCCAGAAGGTTATAAATCTTCCAGGCCATTTCCGCGTCCTTACCTGTGAGCTTAACTGTGTTCTGGGGAATCATCTGAACTTCAGAATTTTCCACTGTGATGCCCTTTTCAGTCAGTCCATCCGAAACAGTGGAAAGCTCCTGTGGCTCTGTATAAATGACGTATGAATCATCTTCAGAAACTATATCATCAGCACCGAGTTCAAGACTCAGCTCCATAAGAGTATCCTCATCAGTAGCATCAGCAGGAACTGTAATTACACCCTTGCGATCAAATTTCCAGGTTACTGTTCCGGCTTTACCAAGATTTCCATTGTGTTTTGAAAGCATATGACGAATTTCAGCTACGGTTCTGTTTGAATTATCTGTCATAACCTCAATAATAAGAGCACCACCTCCGGGACCGTATCCTTCATAAACTATTTCTTCATAACTCACACCCTCAAGTTCACCGGTACCTTTGAGTATAGCTCGCTCAAGGTTATCCTTGGGAAGATTTGCTGCTCTTGCCTTGTCAATTGCAGCCCTTAATCTGGGGTTTCCAGTAGGATCTCCTCCACCCATCCTTGCAGCAACAGTTACTTCCTTTAAAATTTTTGTAAAAACCTTGGATCTTTTAGCATCAGCGGCACCCTTTTTGTGCTTGATTGTAGACCATTTATTGTGTCCTGACATACAGAGCTCCTTTCAAACCTATCTCTTTACCGGAACAAGACAATTAGGGAAATCCCTTTGACTTTTCGGACAAAGTTCATTTTTTTTCAGAATGAGAGTTTCGGTATAGTTCACTCTTTCTCCCACGGGAAAAAGTTCAGGATTTGAACTTTTCTTGGTGCCAGTGAACGTTCCCTTTATAGCAGGATATTTAGTCAGGAAAAGAAATTTTCCTCTCACAAGGCGGGCTTCAAGTGTAATTGTAACTTTTTTTCCCTTTCTGATTACTGTTCCCTGACCTCTCATAATCCCAATTTCGCCTGTGGACTTTCCATTCAGTGTCAACTTCATCTCGTACTGAACAGTTCCTGTTTTCTCTGAAACTGTCCATACACTGGAAATTCTGGTAATTTCATCTTTCGCTCTGGAAGATACTGAAGATGAATTCTGTGCCTGCGGTGAAAGAAACATTCCCGCAAGAAAATACAACATGGTAACACTCATGTTAGCCCTCCGTTTCAGGGGATTATACTTAAATATCTCCATATTGAAAGAATAAAGGAGCAGTGAAGTCACACTCAAATTTCAACATCCATGCACAAAAAAAAATTTCCCCTACAAAATTAATGCTGATGAGTTTTGATTGATTGAAAAGCATGTAATATGGCATATAATTAAAAAATGTGTTCTTTAGTAAATCAGGGAGCAGGTTAAATGAAAATTTTTAAATACATTCTGTTGCTGTCATCGGTATTTTTTCTATTTTCCGGTTGCGCAGGTCAGAGTGCAAAATGTGGTAATGGGGTCACTGAGGACCAGGAAGAATGTGATGATGGTAATATCACTGGAGGTGACGGATGCAGCAGCCGTTGTCTTTTAGAAAATTCCTGTGGTAATGGTCTTTGTGAAACTGCAGAGGAACACACCTGCCCTCAGGATTGTGCCGTCTGCGGTAATGGTAAATGTGATGATGGAGAAACTGTTGCAAGCTGCACTCTGGATTGTTACTGTACTAACGGAAGTTGTGATATTGGAGAAGATTATCATATCTGCCCTCAGGATTGTGATGCTGAATGTGGCAATGAAATCTGCGAAGTTGATGAAAGTCTTCAGACATGTCTTAAAGACTGCTACTGCACCAATGGAACCTGTGATAACGGTGAAACTGAACAGACATGTCCTCAGGACTGCACTGATATATTGTGTGGAAACGGTATCTGTGACAATGGAGAAACTAACGCTTCATGCCCACAGGACTGTCCTGTCACAACTAACTGTGGAAATGGAGTCTGTGATTCCACTGAATCTGTGGCAAGCTGTTTTCAGGACTGTTACTGTGGAAACGGTACGTGTGATACAGGCGAGTCATCTTCAAGCTGCTCTCAGGATTGTCCTGTGAGTTCCAGTTGTGGAAATGGTGTTATTGAATCTCCGGAACAGTGTGATGGAACAAATACGGGTTCATCCAGTTGTATTTCTCTTGGATTTGACTCAGGAAATCTCAGTTGCACAGCCTCGTGCACTTATGATACATCCGGATGTTCATCATCAACCATGTGTTCTGTTGTTCCTCAGAGCGGATGTACAACCGGAATGAAATGCACCGTGGACACAGCAACCACAAACATGTGTATCACAGCAGGAAGCGGTGCTGAAATGACTGTATGTGAACATGATTATGACTGTCAGGCTGGATTAACATGTGCACCTGCCCATGTGACACTCAGTGAAGGAGTCTGCAGAAGATATTGCACCTCAAAAACCGTCTACAGTGACAACAACGAATGCATTGGAAGTGCCGGAAGCGCCTGCTATTATGAAATCGGGGAAGGTGATACAATTCTGACCGATCTGTTTTTATGCACTGCTCCATGTGAGCCGGTTACAAATTTAGGTTGTCACCCTGACATGAGATGCTCTGTTATGGGACTTGATCGAAACGCCGACAATGTTGCTGACAAGTACATAACTGAATGTGTAATGACTTCACTTCCCAGTGGAAACTGCCCTTCTGGATACGTCTGTGATGAAGGCTTCGAATGTTTCGATTTTACATATTATGGGTATCCGGAGATGTGTTACAGGTGGTGTCATGTTTCACTGAACGACTGTGGTGCCGGGTATGACTGTTATTCTCTACCTGATCCTGCGATTATTGGTGGAGTTGAATACGGGGTATGTATTTAAAGCAAATAATGGAGTATCAATGAACAGGATTAACTTAACTTTTATTGTTTCACTTTTTTTTCTAACCTTAATCGGCTGTGATGACTCATCTGACAGAAAAGTTTTTTCCGATCCATATTTTACATCTTCCATCAATTTCTCCGGGGTTGGTAGAATTTTTTACACGATAACCGGTCCCACATGGGATGATCCCAATTCTTCACCGGACGAAATACTGTTTGAACTGGGAAATGGATACATTGATTCAGAAGGTTATCTGAATGGTGAATACAATGAACTGGCGGCATACTGCAGTGGAGCTGCTCCATGGCTGGTTTTTCATGTGGGAACATCAGCTGAATTTGTGGACCTTGATTATTCCTACAAGGGAACCCTCTATAGTGCTGATGGGGAAACCATGGAACTTTTCGACGTCAGTGGCACAGTTACTCCCGACGGAACTTCCTATCCTGAAATATTTGCAGAAGCACAAGTTCTTCCCATGGATACTGCAAAGTTCTATATTCTCGAAATTCAGCACAACCTCTCTGATGGAAACACAACATATTCACAAACCACAAGACATGAATTTGCCCAGGTATGGAGATGCCCCCTTGCGGGAACTCCCCTTTATAAAAAAATTATCATCTGGGGAAGTGAATGGATAAACGGTCATTATCCAGATACCGGTGAGGACACCGAAAATATTCTTGCGGAAAAACTGCTTCTGGGAATGAAAAATCTGGAACCTCTTGGATATCGTTATGGTGCATTCCCAAGGCCAAGTGAATATAACGATCGGGCTGAAATATTTCTGGATTTCAAACAGAGTGCCTGCGGAGAGTTCAGGGGTTTTTATATGGCACTTACTGAAACCCAGGGCATTGACTCCAACTGGCTCTGGTTCTGGTTCAGATATCCATCAAGTGAAGAATACAGCATGTATCAGACAATAGATATTCCTGCTCTGGGAACTGATTCAAGAGTGTGGAGATACAGCGATCATATTGTTGTACAGGTTAATGATAAAGTGTATGATCCAACATATCTTGTGATGGCGGACACTCCGGATGAATATGAGGACTATATGTTCGACTCATTCTGTTACGGAGAGGATACTCCATGTGCACATGCAGGTGACTGGTGCACAGTAGAGGACGGTCCACAGGGAATCTGTACCGAAAACCACGAAGGTTACGTGGAAGGAGAAAGTCCACTCCGCTTCACAGGTGAAGATTACAGATAGATGTTTCCCTAAATCAGGAAAGTAATTCATGAAATATGTTCCAGTACTGCTAGTGTTTTTTGCTCTTTTAACCATCTCATGTACCAAAAATGTACCCGGTAAAACCGTGGTTGAAGACAAGTGTTCATTAAATAAAACAGGTTATGAATGCGCTGTTCAGATGGAAAATTCAGGAAATACGGCCAGTCTTGAGATTTTTAAATCCAACTGTCTTTCCGGCGATAGTAAAAGCTGCAGTCATCTGGAAAACCACATACCACTCATAATGGATTCCAACAGTGACAGAAATAAATCAATTTCTGATTTTCTCCTTCCGTTATGCATAAAAAATCATGACTGGAGCTGTAAAATTCTGATGGAACCTAAATTCAGGATCACACTCAGTGTAAATGATTTAAACAGTGTTTTTAATTATGCCCGTTCACAGTGTGAAAAAAATAATCTTCAATGGTGTATTATCCTGAGAAAGAATATTCATGCTATGGCAAGACTGAAAGTGCCAGACTTTCAGCGCTTTGTCCGGGAAATCTATACCCTTGCGTGTAACAGAGGGGATGGTCTGAGCTGTGAATATCAGGGTGGATTTCACGAAAAAATAAGAAAATTTCCTGAAGCTCTCAGTGACTATATCAAGGGGTGTGATAATGGAAGATACAATTCATGTCTCAATGCAGTAAGGGTGATAATCAATCGTTCGCCCGAACATTCATCAGCATCATACGCTAGAATCATGGAAAAAATATGTTCTAGGGATATTGATGAAGCATGTGTTTTTCTTGCAAGAGGTTATGCTTTTGGATGGTGGGGTGAAAAAAATCTGGAAAAATCTGTATCAGTCCTGAAAAAAACATGCGTGCGTGGTGATACCAACAGTTGTCTAACCCTCGGTGATTTTTACCGCAAGGGCATAATTAAATCCGGAGATAACATCAAAAAATCACTCGCAATATATAAGAAATCATGTTTCTTGGGAAGTGAAGCTGGATGTGCACGTTATTCAAGAGAAACGTTACACTCTGATTCCGGAAAATCATCAGGAAATGATGTTAGAAATATTTTAGAAAAGTACTGCTATTATAAAAATACATATATTTCTAGATACAACAGGTATTCGAGATATCGACGTCCTTACCATAACAACAGATATCCCAATAATGGCCTGAGCTGCGGAACACTTGGAATACTGTATCTGGAAAAACTCCTTTCACCTCCCAGTGGAGAAAAAGGTGAAAAGCTTGCTCTGGACTCATGTAATCGTGGATATGTGAGTATATGCAGATGGTATATAGAAAAAGTTCAGAAATTATCAGTGAAAATCAGTAAGACAACACTGAATAAACTGGAAATCCAGTGTGACTATGGATTTTCTGATGGATGCAGAGCGCTTTATCACTTCTACCTGAAAGGTACTTCCAAAATACCGTCATCAAAAACCAAATCTGATTTTTTCCTTAAAAAGCTCTGTTTTTACGACCCTTCTTCCGATATATGTAAAAAAAAATAAAAAAGAGTGATTTATAATTGTTCTACATTTGTATGTATATATAAAAACTGTATTAAATAATTGTTTATATCACAAAATACTTGTTTTTTATTGATTTCTGATTAGAAAGAATTACTAATCATTTTCATTCAATTAGAACAAGGATTCAATATTCTTATGAATAGTTTTCTCTCAAATCTTAAAGATGAAGCCTGGAGTTCATGCAAGAATACTCAGTTCGCAGATCAGTTTGATTCTTACCTTAAGAAAATTCTATCAAACTATCCATCTTTTGAAGCAGTGACTCTATTACAGAATCAACTGGGCACATATCTGATTGTGAATAATAAGAAAAATACTAAAAAAATTCCTGAAATTGATTTTTCATTTATTGATAAGAAGCATTCATATATCAAGCTCATCAAAAATTTTCCATCAGATCTCAACAGGGTTTTCACCGATGTTTTCAGCAATGCCGAAAAAATAATCGCTATCCCGCTTGAATACAAAGAAGATTCCGTGGAGATAATTTTCATAAATATTTCGAATTCTGAAAAAGAACCTGTTCACGAGGATCTGGTTATCATTAATGATATTTTAAATATTGCTTATCTTGGGGATCGAAGATTTAACAATTCCTCTATCATTTCACAATTTGCTTTAGATGCTCTTTTTTCCAGTTCTGCATACGGTGTTTTCCTCATGATGACAGATTATCCCGTATCGTTAAATGAGGATAATGATAAAAATTCCATTATTGAACATGTTTCCATGCATCAGAAAATCACAAGAATAAATCAGGAACTTTTGCGACAGTATGATGCAAATGAAAATGACTTACTTGGTATTACACCAATGGAATTTTTCAGTTATTATGAAAATGAATCCGGAAAATCAGCCTGGAAAAGATCTTTAAATGATGCTCACGTGCATTATCATATAAAAATACACCCTACCACTCATGACACTCGAATCCTTGAAGGCGATATAATCTGTATTTTTGACAGTAACGGATGCGTAATCGGGCATCTGGGCATTCAGACTGATGTGACCGGGAAAGTAGAGTACGGAGAAAATCTGGAAACACGTGAACAAAATTTTGGAAATTTTATGAACACTGTGGATGATATGCTCAGTGTTCTGGATATTAATGGCAACATAATATGGAACAACCCCAGTCTGGAAAAAACACTGGGATACAAACCCGGAGAACTCATCGGTAAAAACGTTCTGATTGTTCATCCAGTTGAAAAACATACCGAAGCTCTTAAGACAGTAATGGAAATGATGGAAGGAAAGGCTGACTCATGTCCTATTCCATTAATCTCAAAGGAAAATAAATATATTCCTGCTGAAACAAGAGTATTTCAGGGAAAATGGGATAATCGGGAAGTTCTGTTTGGAATTACAAAAAATCTCACTCAACTGAAACACAGTGAGGAAAAATTTTTCAAAGCCTTTGAAGCTAGTCCTTCTCTAATAGCAATAACTGATCTGAAAACTGCAAAATTTGTGGATGTTAACCTGAGCTTTCTGGAAAAACTTGGTTATGAGCGCAGTGAAGTTATCAATAAATCCCCGTGGGAACTTAAAATGTTTGCTCAGAATGGTCAGCGAGATGAAGCTTTTTCCCTTATTGAGAAAAATGGGTCTCTCAGAAACTTCATTGTTAAAGTACGAAAAAAGAATAACGAAATTCTTATAGGCAGTTTTTCTGCCGATTTTATTCATCTTCAGGATGGCAAGTATCTGCTAACCATTATGGAGGATATAACTGAAAAAACCTTATTTGAAGAAGAACGGAATAAGCTTCTTGAAAGTTTCAGATCTATTATAAGTAATCTTCAGGTTGGCATTCTGGTTGAAACTTCTGACTCCACAATAATTCACGCAAATGAATATTTCTGTAAAATTTTCAACATATCCTCACCATCACAGATAGTTGGCCAAAAGTGTTCTGATGCTGCAGAAAAAGCATCTGAAGGTTTTATAAATTCTAAAAAATTTCTATCAGAGATTAAAGAAACCATCCGAAATAATGTTCAGGTGACAAATCTGGAACTTCAGTTGAAAGACGGGAGATTTTTTGAAAGAGACTATGCTCCACTGACTTTACACTCTGGCTTTTCAGGACATATGTGGATATATCGCGATATATCACACAGAAAAAATTATGAAAAATCAATCATCAGACAAAAAAAACTGGAAACTGCCGGCCAATTAACTGCTGGTATTGCTCATGAATTCAATAACATACTGGCATCAATAGGTGGTTTTTCTGATATGATCCTTACATATGACGAAATTTCAGATAATTTAAGAAACGATCTTACTTATATTAATGATGGAACAAAAAAAGCATCAATTCTGGTAAAACAGATGCTTGATTACAGCAGAAAAAATATTCTTCAGTTAAAAAAAGTTCTCCCTGCAGTGCTTATTCCTGAAACGGTTGGTGAACTGATGAATTCTTTTCCCGGCGAAATTGAATTCCATGTAAAAAATATCTCGGCAGATGTAATGCTGACACTTGATCCAGAAGGCTTTAAGAAAGCACTGACCAATATCTGTATCAATGCAGCAAATTCCATGAATCAAAAAGGAACCATTATCATTGAAACAGCCTACACTGATACCGTTTCAGAGATGGTATGCTCAGGATGTGGACACAGTTTTTCGGGAAATTACTTCACTGTTGCGGTAAAAGACTCAGGATGCGGCATTAATGAAAATTTGCTGAATAAAATATTTGATCCTTTCTTTACCACCAGAGAAGTTGGAAAAGGTACCGGTCTTGGTCTTTCTCAGGTTTATGGAATACTGGCCCAGCATGGAGGTCATATTACAGTTGCTTCTTCCCCCCTTGGCTCAACTTTCAGTCTTTATTTCCCTGTCTGATATTAAATCATTCTGCAGACTTTTACCGGGGATTACTTGATTGTGACAGGTCCATCCACACTGTTTACAAACCACTGCCAGTTATCAATAATAACAGAAGTATCATAAATATGATCCAGTTCATCATGAATCCAGAAGTCAATTGTAAGAACCTCTCCAGGAGTACAAGGTGAAGTTGTTGTAAGCCACCCGGTGCTACTTCCAATTACATCGGGCTGAGGGTTGGGATTGTTATAATAAACCTCATAGCCGGTCCCGGTAATATCTGTAACCGGAGGTACACGAGGATCCTCGAAATACCCATTGTTGATAGTCATGGGCTGGAGAGTATCAGATGGCAGATCTGCAGGTGCAAAACTTACATTCATAACATCATCAAGGGCAGTTGAATGAACCACAGCATAGAATGTATCATTGAAACCGGTGTGGACATATTCCGGATACTCAGCACTCAGTACTATGAACTGGAATGAAAAACTCCTTGCATTTGAGGGTACCACAAGTTGAATACGTACCCTCGCAGGATCATTTTCCATATTATCCTCACAGCAACCTTCAGGACCAGGATGCGCCCAGTCCTCATTCTGGGTATCTTCAACGGTACATTCCATACATCCTGTGACCGAAACAGGATTTCCATTTTCATTGAAACTTGTTCCACCCTGAACAGATGTTGACCAGACTTCACCTGTACTTAACCCCAGGAAATTACATCCATACTGAGGTGAAAGAGCACCAAAGCTACCTGCAACTCCATTGGACTCTGAATCATAATATGATGAAATACTGGTGACACCACTGCAAAGACCAATTGCCTCAGCTCTGTCAGGGCTGCCACTACAGTCGCAGTCATAAGGATCCTCGTCAATTACTTCATCACAGTCATCATCAATTCCATTACCCATTACTTCAAAGTTCAGATGACTTCTGCCCGCATTGTTATCATCACAATCAGCAGTTGTATCGTCGATATTACATCTGACTTCCCCATCACCATCGTGATCTCCCTCTTCACCATCGGTTTCTCCATTACAGTTGTTATCTACTCCATCATTACATATTTCAACCGCAGCCGGATGAATAAACTCATTATCGTCATCGCAATCACCGTCAGCTTCACTGAATCCATCACCATCATTGTCCTGATAATAAGTATCACAGTGTCTTTCATGCCAGCAGTCTTCATCCTCACAGTTTACATCCCCATCTCCATCCTCATCAATTTCATTTATCTCACTGCAGTTTTCCTGTTCAAAAGTACAGACACTGCTGCATCCATCTCCACTCATACGGTTTCCGTCATCACAGTCCTCGTCATCCTGAACAATTCCATCTCCACAAAGATTTGTGGAATCATCCCATGCACAAAGAGCATCACAGCCATCACCGTTTTCAAGGTTTCCATCATCACACTGCTCACCTTCATCCAAATGACCGTTTCCGCATGTGCTGCAGCATCTGAATCCGAGATATGGCGTGATTACATCTTCTATGTAACTTGAATCTTCAAAATCACACCTGAGACCGATTTCACCCTCATTATAACTTCCACCCCTGACTCTGTATACGCTCTTTCCGGAACTGGAATATGTCACGAGATCGTTCGTCCACTCTTTGAGATTTCCACTCATATCCATAATATCATAGGATCCACTTGCACACTGTGCCAAAGCTCCTGTGGGTGTTGAATCATCTGTAGCAGTGGAATTACCTATACCGTTACAGATATCCTCGTCAAATACATTTCCATACGGGTATATGTTTGAACTTCCATCGCCATCACAAGCTTCAAGCCATTCATCTGCGTTACAGAGTCTCATTCCAGCTCTTTCACACGCCGCTTTCGCCTGAGCATAAGTCACCCTCGCCCATGGTTTCACACCTGGTTGACTACAGGCCCTGACATTAGTGCCTTCTCCTGAGTTTTCTGCGGTGGCACCTGGCCTTGATGCTTCGTATTTGTATACAAACACAGAGCTTATACCCATTGGAACTTCCACAACTTCATCCTCAACATAGTATTCCGCATTGGAACCAGGATTCCATGCAGGTTCATCAACAAGACCGTCACAGTCATTGTCAATCCCATCACAAAGCTCAGGCTGTGGAGTACCCTTACTTCCAAGATCTATAACACATTCAACACCGTCTCCTGCGCCGTTACATTCATAGACGCCTTCTCCCTTACAAAGACCATAATCATCATCTGTACAAACTGATCCCTTCAGGGGTATAAAGTCATCATCTTCATCTTCGTCACAGTCCCCGTCGAATCCATCACAGACATATTCCCTGTACTGAACAAGATTTGGAGATCCTTCAATTCGTTCAACTTTTTCAGGATACTGGCATACCCAGCGTTTATCCCCTTCAAAATCTTCACATACAGCATCAACAGATGTTCCACATCCTCCTCCAGTTTTACAGTATCCAGGAGGTGGTGCCTGAAGATGCTCAAGATCGTCTATCGTTCCATTACAGTCATCATCAAGATCGTTACATTCTTCATGACCAGGTGATAAAGTTGGTGTACACTCATACTCACATCCGTCTCCACCACCAGGTGTTTCAAGAGAAGTATCGAGATCCACAAATCCTTCCTGACATGTATAAACACAAACCCCAAGCTCACATCCGGCTACAGATGCATTATCCGGAATATTTGAAAAACATGAAGTTCCACAGTCCCCGCAATTTAAAATATCAGTATTGAGATCAAAGGTTTCATCAACATCATTATTGCAGTTGTTATCCAGACCATCACAAATTTCGGCAACAGGAAGAAATTCTCCAAGACAGACACCATAACTTCCCGATGTACAGGTCTCTTCTCCATCACTGCATTCACCAACATTTCTAGTGGATATATCTCCTGTGTAGCAAGTTCTTTTTAGAGGAAGTCCTCCAGCATCTTTATCGATCGTTCCATCACAGTCATTATCAACCCCGTCACAAACTTCTGCTCCCGAGGGTGTACACTCGTATTCACAACCCGTGGTGGGATTTCCGTCGAGATCTATAAAACCTGGTGAACACTCATACTCGCAAACACCGCTGCTGCACACAGTTATAACCATGTTAAGCGGTTTATGGTCATCACATACGTGACCACACAACCCACAATTATTTACATCGGTGTTTTTATCAAAGGTTTCATCAATCTGATTATTACAGTCGTTATCGATACCATCGCATATTTCAGGACCGGTGGGATTGCAATAAGTTTCGCATCCGGCCTCACCGGCATCAAAATCATGATAATTATTAGCACATTCATAATTGCAAACTCCACTGGAACATGAGGTGACCACCATATGAGGTGGAGCAGAGTCAGCACATACATTTCCACAACTTCCACAGTTATTCACATCAGTAGAACCGTTATACTCATCAGTAATTCCATCACAGTCATTATCTACTCCATCACTGCAATCCTCAACACCATTATTTGTTATCTGACAGAAGGATTCACATCCATTTGGGTCAGTTGGAGTATTCAGTGATACATCCCTGTCATAATAATCAGGTTTACACTGAAAAACACAATTTCCGCTGCTGCAGTTCACCACAGTTGCATTATCCGGAGCAAGACCGAAACAACTGATATTACATCCTCCACAGTTGAAAATATCCGAATCGGTGCTGAAATCCTCATCACTGCTTCCATCACAGTCATTATCTTTTCCATCACAGATATCTGTTACAGGGATAATCTCACCAAGACAGCTGCCATAACTTCCGTTTGTACATGTCCTGGTTCCATCCCTGCATTCTCCAACTCCTCTTGTCAAAGGATCCCCAGTGTAACAGCTTTCAGTCAGTGGGAGACCACTTGAATCCTCATCCTTGAGTCCATTGCAGTCATTATCTTTTCCATCACAGATTTCATTTCCGCTGTTTGATACTGTACACTCATATTCACATCCGGTGGAAAGCAGACCGTCAAGATTGATAAATCCTGTTTTACACTCATATTTACAGATACCACCGTCACACATGGAAACATCCATATTTAACGGAGCATTCACAGTGCATGAATTTCCACAGTCCCCGCAGTTTTCAATATCGGTAGTTTTATCGAATATCTCATCTGTAGCGCCATTGCAGTCATTGTCAATTCCATCACAGATTTCAGGACCTGAAGGAACGCAGAAAGTTTCACAGCCGGCAATACCGGCATCAAAATCGTGGTAACCGTTTGCACACTCATATTTACAGATACCACCGTCACACCCTGTAACATTCATATGAGGAGGAGCAGTGGCACTGCATGAATTTCCACAGCTTCCACAGTTGTTGACATCAGTCTCACTGTTGAATTCATTCAGTTGACCATCGCAGTCATTATCAAGTGCATCGTCGCATCTTTCAATACCACCATTTGTCAACTGACATTCATATTCACATCCGTTGTGATCCTGACCGTCGAGATTCCAGTGGTTTGCCGTGCAGACACTTACTACGCAAACACCATTTGAACACATTGAAAGTGCATTATCCAGAGTACATCTGTGACCACAAAGACCGCAGTTTGAAGAATCATTCATAAGATCAAATCCTTCATCCACAACGCCATCGCAATCATTATCCTTGTAGTCGCATATTTCAAGAGCCGGTCCTACCTGACCCTGACACAATTCCTGTCCACCACTGCAGACGCTGGTTCCCTGCTGACATTCACCTTCGCATGTGAAAGTTCCATCAGGATTTTCAGTGCATCCCGGTCCCGTGTAGCATTCCCCTCCGGGAAAATCCTCATCTGTCTGGCCATTGCAGTCATTATCCACACCATCACAGGTTGAATCATCTTCACCGGTAATAATGCATTCGCATCCGTTTGAGGCTGTCCCGTCAGCATCGGCATACCCTTCACTGCAGCCACTCAGAGTGCAGTTACCTTCAACACAACTACCCTCTCCGTTTGGAAAAGCACAAACTCGTGAACAGCTTCCACAGTTAAGAGGATCATCCATAAAATGATTTTCCCCACCATCCTCAATAGGTGTCCAGTAATCATCAACGACTCCATTACAGTCATTGTCCACACCATCACAGATTTCCTGCCCGCCACTTGACATAACACAACTGGCCTCACATCCGGTGGAATCCTCATTGTCAAAATTGTACCAGTTGGTATCACAATCCCCCATTACACACTCACCGTCAACACAACTGGCCTGAGCATGATTGAAAGCACAGATATTTCCGCAACTGCCACAGTTGAAAATATCATCCTGAAAATGATTCTGTCCTCCCTCATCTTCACTGGCCCAGAAATCATCTACGATTCCGTTACAGTCGTTGTCCACACCATCACAGATTTCTTCCGAAGGAATACACGCATCTGCATCATCATCAACACTGCCATCAGCATCTGCATCATCAGTCACCTGAGCATCAGGAATGACCAGTTTTCCTTGTTGTTCTATTTTGTACTCCTCAAAATTACAGCCCGTAAAAACAAACACGAGTGCAAACAAAGGGAGTAAAACCTTCCGGTATCTTATTTTTCTGGACAGGGAGAAAAATACTGCTGCAAAAAGCAAAATAAAAGGCCATAAAACAGTTGAGTTTTTCCCATCGGGTGAAGAACTGCAACCGAACAAGGTATTTCCTGTAGAGGTCATTGTATCCCCTTCCTCCGGAGGTGTCCAAACACCTTCAAGAGGATCACACCAGGCACTGCCATCAAGATAATTTATGGAACACTCGGTATAATAGGGACATTTAACACTGTCACAGGGGTTTTCCACACATGTTCCCTGAATACATATGCTGCCGATTTCACATCCGACAAATATGCATGCATCGTCTTCACAGCTTCCATCAACACAGATTTTCCCATCCTGACAATTGACTTCACTGCATGGATCTGGCTCGCATGCCTGATTTTCAACGGACCATATTTCACCTGAGTTACAGTATGGAATCTTCTCACAGTGATAACTGCAGTCAGTACCTTCACATTCATCTCTTACACAGTATTCCTCGCCATATTCACAGGGATCTGATGCACATGGATCAGCTATACACTGATGTTCAACACAGTTTTTGCCATCAGGACAGCTTCTTCCAGGACCGCTGCAGCTCACATCAACACATCTGTATTCATCTTCGCCCTCATGCCCGACCTGTCCTGCATATCTGTTCACATAACAGCTTTCCCATGATTCACAGGGCTCAGTCTCACAAGGGTCAACACAAATGCCATCACGGCATACTTCTTCCATTCCACAGTAGATTCCACCACAGGGGGCAAGCTGGGGATAACAGATGTTCTCTGCAATATCATCCACGGTTACATCTATGCACGTATAACCAGCGGGACAGGGAGTTTCACTTGAAGGATCACATTTAATCCTGCAGTCAGCATCGTAGCAGATTTCATTAACACTGCACAAATCACCGTTGTCAGTGAGACCATCGCAGTCATCATCAAGACCATTACAGATTTCACCGGAGGAAACCACTCCACCGACACATATCAGACCACCATTAATACATTCCACAAGGCCAGGCTCACACACACCCTCACTATCACCACATTCAGCTCCAACCTGTGGATCTTCAGCTATTTCATCCGGTTCATCAACAAGACCGTTGCAGTTGTTGTCAAGACCATCACAAAGACCGGGTTGTGGTTCACCACCACCATCACAGACAACTACACCATTGTCACAAATTCTTGTTCCTGGAGCACAGACACCTACACCACCGCATGGTTCTCCCATCCCCGGAATATCCTCATCTATTTCGCCATCACAATCATTATCAAGACCATCGCAGATTTCACTTGTGGGAGTGACAACTCCATCACATCCCGTCCATGATCCACCATTGCAGGTTCTTGTTCCCACAGTACATTCCCCGTCACAAAGCCATGTACCATCACCCTGCTCAATACAGCCGGTGTTTTCGCCACTGCCTGGAGGATAGCAGTATTCTATAAGATCCTCGTCAGTATCGCCATCACAGTCGTTATCAAGACCATCACAGATCTCTTGTTGTGGCACAACACTTCCTTCGCAACTCCCCCAGTCACCACTTCCATCAACAGGACACATTTCCTGTCCCGGACTACACGTACCTTCACAAACCCAAAGCAGTGTTGTTTCATTGAAGACGCAACCAGTCTCTTCGGTCGGGAAACACTCACGATAGAGGCCATCCACCTGACCGTCACAATCGTTATCAAGACCATCACAAATCTCATCTGAGGCATCCTGCAGTGGATTACATGTCTGTATGGTTCCTTCGCTGCAGACATTTATCGTGTGATTACATTCACCAAGTCCACAGGTGATTGTTCCCATATCATCGATGAATCCGTTACAGTCATTATCGTATCCATCACAGATTTCAACAGCGGGAACAACCTCTCCATCACAGCTTCCCCAACCACCTGAACTGCATGTCTGAGTTCCACCGTGGCACAACCCGACATCCTCGGTTAACTCACCACCGGTGTAGCAGTTCCTTACAAGATCTTCGTCAGTAAGACCATCACAGTCATCATCCTGACCGTTACAGGTTTCAACACCAGGAACAACCTCTCCCGGACACAAATCACCAAATTCACCTTCCTGGCAAATTTTTACACCCTGACGGCAGACACCCTTTCCTGCTGTACCTTCAGGACCGGAGTAACAAACCTGAGACAGCCCTTCATCCACAAGACCATCACAGTCGTTATCCAGACCGTCACAGATTTCAGTAGACGCACCATCCATAGGATCACAAAGTTGTACAGCACCATCCTTGCAGTTATCAACTGTTTTAGCACAAACACCAACACCACAGGACGTTGTTCCTAAACCCTCATCAATTTCATCATCACAGTCATTGTCTTTTCCATCACATACTTCACCCTGAGGAATTGAAAAACCACTGCAAGCACTCCATGAATTATCTGTACAGATCGACACACCTGCACTACATTCGCCCTTGCACACATATGTGTCACCTGATGCCACACAACCGGGTGCCGAAGGATAACACTGCATGGTTATTCCATCCACCTGCCCATCACAGTCATCATCAATACCATTACAGGTTTCTTCGGCTTTACCCTCATTGGGATCGCAAATGTTTGGTGTTCCGTTCTCACAGTTCAGTACTGTATGATAACATTTTCCCACACCACATGATGTGCTCCCCATATTGTCCACATCACCATCACAGTCATCATCAATACCATTGCATATTTCAGATACAGGAGTCACCTCACCGATGCAGTTGCCCCAGGCTCCTGCGCTACATGTCTGTGATCCCGCATGACAAAGACCTTTTCCTTCAGTTCCCGCTGCGCCGCTGTAACATGATTTAACAAGATTTTCGTCAACTTCATCATCGCAATCATCATCAAGATTGTTGCAGGTTTCAGTAGTTGGAACAACTTCGTTCAGACAATTTCCCCAGTCTCCGGCATTGCAGATCTGAACACCATCCTTACAGACACCCTTGCCACTGGTTCCTTCAGCACCTGTATAACAAGTTTTTGACAAGCCTTCATCCACCTGACCATCACAATCATCGTCAGCATCATTACAGATTTCAGTAATTGAACCTTCCATCGGATCACATGTTTGAGGATGTCCCTCAGAACAGTTCTGAACTTCGTGATAACATTTTCCCAGACCACACCATGTACTGCCAAGCTCCTCATCAATTGAACCATCACAGTCATTATCAACACCATCACAAACTTCTGTTCCCGGAGTTACAGCCCCCTGACATTCCAGCCATTCCCCGGCACTGCAAAGTTGAATACCAGCAGCACATATACCGGTACATTCCCAGTGAGTGGTAAAAACACATCCGGTACCTCCGGGCCAGCATTTTTGTGATACACCCTCATCAGTACTTCCGTCACAGTCATTATCCAGGTTGTCGCATATTTCAGTCTGAGGGGTCTGTACCTCCACACACCCATCCAGGCCATCATCCACACAGCACTTTATGGTACCCTCACTGCATTTGGTGATTCCCTCAGTGCATATGCCCACCGTAGCACTACAAACCAGGCCAACACCAGGGTCATCTTCCCCATCATCCGTAAAATCATCATCAAGATCATCATCAAGATTATTGCACATTTCAGGTCCCGGTTCCGGACATCCTTCTTCTGTGTCATCAATAACCCCGTTGCAGTCATCATCCAGACCGTTACAAACCTCCTGCGTGCCGGCTATTTCAGGAGCATCACATTCCACACCCGTCTCATCATCACTACACTGGTAATAACCTGCTCTGAAACACTCACCTAACAGACCGTTGTCGCATTCATCCCCTTTTGGAAAATCCTCATCAACTTCACCGTCACAGTCATCATCCAGACCGTTACAGAGTTCCATTTTAATGGAATCTGCAATGATGGAAGCCATCGCAGCACTGATTTCATCCTGATTATTTGCACTGATAGGATTATCCGTCCCACCTGCTATTGCTATGGCACGAACACTGAGCCATTGGCTGGGATTAAGTCCAAAGCCAATAACATATGTTTTTACTTCATAGAGACAATACTGACCATCGCATCTACCTGAAGGACATTCACTTCCATCACTACAGCTGGAACTCAAATCAGGAGTTGAAAGAAGTTCCTGTGCCCAGTATTCGGGATCTGTACCGCATTCCTCATCACCATCAGTAAGTAGAACTATACTGTATGGTCTGCAGCCTTTTCTGGTATCCGAAGCAAGATCTGTTGTGGAAAGCCTGTCATATATATCATGGAGTGCACCACCAAGGGGTGTACCACCAGCTGCTCTGATTTCGGGATCACTTCCACTTCCCACGGGATCCCCAGGATCATTTTCAGTATGATTGAGCCATTTAAGAATGTCAGATTCGTTGTTGTCCGCAAGCTCAACTAATATATCTGCGCCTTCTAGGGGAAGATCAGGGTCAAACGGGTCACAGCACAAGTGGCCGTCATTTCCGGGATAAATACCACCAACATAGTTAATACAGACTGCATCATGCTCACCGGGAAGATCATAGTCCGGATACTCAGGATCACTCAGATCACACATTCTGCAATCATCGGCACCATCGTATAATCCTTCTCCACCAGCACAGGAGGTATTGTCATCTTCTTCATCAGAACACATACAGAAATAATTTGGACCGTAGGATTGCCTGAATCTTGAAAATCCCCATCTGACTTCCCCGTAACCATTAACAACAGTGGATATTGCATTTTTTGCCATATAAAGCCGGCTGACTTCTCCTGTGATGGATGGGTGTTCAACACTGCCATCACCATATGTTGCAATACCAAGTGGAGTTTCCAGCATACTTCCGGAAGTATCCAGCATAACATATATTGCAGGATTCAACTCACTCTGGGCATAAAGATTAATGGGGAAAAGCAGCATCAGTGCAGTAAAGAGAAACATTTTTTTCATGACAACCAGCTCCGGAGGAAAGATTTTAGAACAAACCGTTTAGTAATATAGCATACATTTGATTTATTTTGTAATTCTTTTTCCCTGTTTTTTATTTTTCATTACATGCATTTCCAAACACATAACTATTTTTTCACACTCCAATAAATGAAGCAGGAATACAGAATTCGGTCTCGTGTTTTATGATAAATCTGAGAAACTGCAATACATCTGGAGATTTTTTTTCTTTTGAATACAATGCGCCTTTGAAAGCTGAATCATAATGAACATTTCAAAAACATTTCTTCTTACACTTTTTATTATTGTACTTTCCCTGCCTTACATTTTCAGACCATCAAGGGATTACGAAAGTTTTGATGAGAAAATTGTTGTGATAAGTGTTCATCCTGAAGATATAAAGTATGAATTTTCCAAAGGTTTTTCGAGATACATGAAAAAATGTTGTGGGAAAAATGTCGGAATTGAATGGATTGATCTTGGTGGTACAAGTTCATCCCTCAGATTTATTCGAAGTGAATTTTCTGAGCTTCTGAAAAAAGGAAGAAAGAACACAAGTTATGACATTTTTTTTGGTGGGGGGGATCAGGCACATGAACATCTTGCAGGAAATACATGTGCAAAAAGTGGTCATTTATCTTCCAGTTGCATGGAACATTATATTCCCGATGAGCAGATTCTAAAAAATATTCCGGAAAGTCTTAATGGGATCAAGTTATGGAAAAAAGGACAATGGTATGGAAGTGCTCTAAGCGGCTTTGGAATTATCTGTAATAAAAAAGTACTGAACCGTATGAATCTTCCAGCCCCAAACACATGGCGAGATCTTGCTCATCCTTCACTTTTATCCTGGATCGGAAGCGGAGATCCCAGACAGAGTGGTTCAACACATATGCTTTTTGAAATTATACTTCAGAGCATGAACTGGTCCGACGGATGGCGGGTTCTCACCGAAATGGCCGGAAACACCAGATATTTTTCACGCCACGGTGCTATGGTCAGTTCTGACACAGCACTAGGTGAAATTGCCTGCGGCATAACCATTGATTACTATGCCCTCAGTGTAATAAAGACAGCTCCTGACTACCTCACCTTTATTCTGCCGAGGGATGCAACAGTCATTAATCCTGATCCGGTTTCCATGCTCAAAGATGCTCCACATAAATTTCTTGCTGGAAAATTCATAGACTATGTTCTTTCAGAGGGTCAATACCTCAGAATACGGCCAGTGGGTCACCCTAAAGGTCCTGTTAAAAAATCCACCCCTGTAATGCCAATCGCACGAAGTATTTATTACGAGAACGGCCCAAAAACCATAAATACAAATCCGTATGAGTTTAATACTTCTTTCAGATACAACAGCAAAAAGGGTACAGTGAGATGGCATCTACTAAATGATCTCCTGGGAGCAGCTTTTCTGGATAATCACCAGTTACTGGTAAAAGTATGGGAAAAAAGGCTTTCAGGTAATATTTCTGACGACCAGTGGAAAAAGATATGCACTCCTGTAATCTCTGAGGAGGAACTCGACAGTCTATCGAGGAAACTTCATGAAAAGGGTAAAGCATTCAGAACTGAAATCAGACTGAAATGGTTTAAATATTATTATAATCTTTATAAATCAGCGGCTGGATAAAAATGGCTTCAGTAAAAATTGAAAATCTGTCTATTTCCTACGGTAAAACCAGTGTTCTGGAAAATATCAGCCTTGAAATCAATTCAGGTGAATTTTTCTTCCTGCTAGGGCCCTCGGGATGTGGAAAAACCACTCTTCTGAGGAGTATAGCAGGACTTGGTCAATCCCCTTCAGATGGTAAAATATTCATCGGTGAAGAAGATGTCACCACTCTTCCGGCTTGGAAACGAACCGCTCCTATGGTTTTTCAGAGTTATGCCTTGTGGCCGCATATGACTGTACTAAAAAATGTCATGTACGGACTGAAGGAACGAAAAGTTCCTGAAAAGGAAAGTCATGAAAGAGCATATGAGGTCCTAAAGAAAGTCAAAATGGATGAATATGCACTCAGGAGACCTTCTGAACTGAGTGGAGGCCAGCAGCAGAGAGTTGCTTTAGCAAGAGCACTGGTTATTGAGCCAAAGTTAATCCTTCTTGATGAACCATTGTCAAATCTGGATGCATCACTTCGGGTTGAAATGAGATATGAACTTAGGAAAATCCATGATCAGTCAGGCCTTACCATGCTTTACGTAACCCACGATCAGGAGGAAGCACTCTCAATGGCAGATCGCATTGCCCTGATGAATAGGGGAAATATTGAGCAGATTGGCTCCCCAGTGGAATTATTCAGAAAACCGGTTTCAAAATTTGCCGCAGCTTTCATGGGTAAAATCAATTCAATTCCGGGAATCATCAAATCCGTGGATGAAAAATATGTTACTGTATCAACCACTCTTGGTGATTTTACAGCAGATTTCAAGGGTGATTTCAAACAAAGTCAGGAAGTGGAAATCTGTATAAGACCGGGAGATATTAATTCAGGAGTTAAGGATTTCAATTGCTTCAGTGCAAAATGCATGAGCAGTTTCTTTTATGGAGGACAAACGGAACATCTGGTTGAGTCCGGAGATACTGTTTTACATGTGCTCTCTGAAGAAAATATTACTTCTGATGATTTTTATGTGGAAAAAGAAAGAATTATGGTTTTTTCAAAATGATTTGCCGATTCTTAATGAAAAACAGGTCAGTGGCAATACACATACTCAGGTTTTTTATCTATCTGACAGCTCTCATCCCGGGTTTCGGCTTGTATATCAGATTATTAACTCTGGGTGTCTTCTTTTTTCTGGGATTCATAGCAGAAAAAAATATTTTCAGTCTTATCAGAGATAGCATTCTCGTCTTTCTTGCTGTTTTTCTTTTTTATCCGATTATTTTCATTCTACGGGAAGGATTCTTTGATCAGGGACACTTCACACTGAGCTTTCTGTTTTCCATTTTTGAAAACCCTCTAACCAGAAATGCCATTGGCACATCGTTTACTCTTGCAATAATAACAGTGATTATTTCATTCATTATTTCGGTGCCGCTGGCATACTTCACTGTTAAGAGCAGTTTTTCAGGAAAGGCTTTTTTAGCGGGTCTTATACTTCTTCCTCTCATACTGCCACCATTCGTTGGAGCAATCGGTGCGAGGCAGCTTCTCGCAAGATTCGGAACAGTTAATCTGTTTCTTATGAATATCGGAATCATCTCGTCTCCCATAGATTTTCTTGGACAGAATAAATTCTGGGGTGTTGCAATACTACAGTCTCTGCATCTGTTTCCAATTATGTATCTGAACGTGGTGAGCGCACTGGCAAACGTAGATCCCAACCTAGAAGATGCCGCAAGGAATATGGGAACCCCTCCTCTTGGAATATTCCGTAAAATCCTTATGCCACTAAGTGCTCCCGGAGTTTTTGCCGGCTCAATAATAGTTTTTATATGGGCTTTTACTGATCTGGGAACACCCCTTGTTTTTGAGTACAGAGAAGTAGTTCCCCTCCTGATTTTCGATCGGATAAGCGACATGGGAGACAATCCTGAGGGATTTGCCTTGGTGGTCATGGTAATGCTTATTTCTCTGGCCAGTTACAGTATTTCAAGAATTTTCCTTAAAAAACATGATACCTCCATGTTGAGTAAAAACCGTTCCAGTGCCAGAGAGTGGAAACCACCCTTTATTGCTGCTCTGTTTATAAGAACACTTTTTATTATTGTCATTGTTATAAGTATTTTGCCTCATCTTGCAGTTATCCTTACCAGTTTCAGTGGAAAATGGTTTATGACTCCACTTCCTGAAACACTGACCACATCGCATTACAGTACAGCATTGAGTCATGAACTTACTGTACCCTCTATCACAAACTCAATTATCTATGCCACAATTGCAACAGTTCTTGATCTTATTCTTGGTATAGGGCTGGCATGGCTGGTTTCAAGAAGTAAAAAAGCTTCAGCCAGATATCTTGATATTCTGGCAATGCTTCCCCTTGCTCTACCCGGAATTGTTATTGCTTTCGGATACCTTGCATCCTTCAATGGCTCATTTCTTGATCCAAGAAAGGATGCCATGTGGATACTGATTTTCGCATACAGTGTCCGCAGACTGCCCTACATCCTCAGAAGTGCCCATGCAGGATTTTCACAGGTAAATGATTCTCTTGAAGAAGCCGCTGTTAATCTTGGTTCCTCCCAGACGAAAGCTCTAAGAACCATCACACTTCCACTGATCACTTCAAACCTTGTGGCAGGTGGTATTCTGGTTTTCTGCTTTGCAATGCTTGAAGTGAGTGACAGCTTGATCCTTGCATTAAAAACAAATTCATTTCCTATAACCAAAGCTATATATGTCCTCATGGGAAGAGTTGATGATGGACTGGCTACAGCCTGTGCTTTGGGAGTCTGGTCGATGGTTTTCCTTGGGATATCTCTGATGCTGGCAAACAGCATACTGGGAAAAAAAATGGGGGAACTTTTCAGATAAAAATGATTTTCTGAAACGCCAAATATTATGTATGTTATTTTACGTTTTTTTGCATACTCTGACTATTCCTGTGGAAATCAGTACATAAATATGTAAGTATATCGCCATATTATTTTTCAACTTATGGAAATAACGGACTGATGTGGTAGACTGTTACCTGTATGAGGGAAAAAATGAAAAAACTTCTTTTTACTGCTGTTGTTTTACTGATGGGTACCGGATGCGCTGAAGGTAACAATTCAGATAATAATTCCACAAACAACTCAACAAACAACTCATCCAATAATACTACCAACAACTCAACAAACAACTGTAATGATAACTGTACTGCTGATCAGAGTTACTGTGAAGGAAATCAGGTTATGGTTTGTGAGACAAGTACTTCCGGTTGTATGGAATGGGCTGTTTCCAGAAACTGTGAAACAGATAGTTTAATCTGTGATATTGTGGATGGTACTGCATTATGTGCTGAACATTGCACCGACCAGTGTACTGACGGGCAAACCCTCTGCGATGAAAATACTATACTTACGTGTGAAACTCAGGCAAACGGATGCCTTAATTACACCGCAGGAACTGACTGCTCAGATTCATCCAGAACATGTTCTGATACAGATGGTAGCGCTCAGTGCGAATGTTCAGGTGAATGCACAAGTGATTCATGCAACGAAACAGTTGTGGAAATATGTACAGAAGATGAATACGGGTGTTTCCATCTGGAAACAGGTGATGACTGCAGCCTTTCCGGAATGATCTGCAACCTCACTGACGGGGTAGCTGAATGTGCTCTAAACTGTACAAGTGAATGTACAGCAACTCAGCAGCGTTGTAACAGCGATACCATACAGAACTGTATACTTCAGAGCAATGGATGCTATTCCTTTGTTGATGCAGAAGACTGTTCAGATACTCAGAGGGTATGCTCTGAAACCGCACAGACCGCTATGTGTGATTGCTCCGGAGAATGTTCCTCTGATTCATGCAATGGGACAAACATTGAAAATTGCGTGCAGGATTCCTATGGATGCTTCCATCTGGAATCGGGAACTGACTGCAATCTTTCCGGTATGATCTGCACTGTCAGTGATGGAGAGGCGGTATGTGAGTTGGATTGCACAAGTGAGTGCACCATCGGCGAGGAACGCTGCAATGGAAATACTGCTCAGGATTGCGTACTTCAAAGTAGTGGCTGCTACTCATTTACTGATATGGAAAACTGCTCTGATGGCGGCAGATTATGTAATGACACATCAGGAACTGCCATTTGCGAGTGCCAGAGTGAATGTGTTTCTTCCACTCAGCAGTGTCAGAGTAATGTTATCGAAAACTGCACCGCTGACAGCTGGGGATGTTATTTCTGGACTACCGGAACTAACTGCTCCCTGACTTCACAGATCTGCACAACAAGCGGAACTTCAGCCAGTTGTGAAGACCCATCAGGCCCAGTAACACTAATTTCAGAAGATTTTTCATCATGGGTACCTGCAGGATGGAGTATTTACGATGGAGGAACCACAGCAGATACATGGCAGCAGTGTGATGGTTGTGATGTAGTCTCCAATTTTACCATTTCCACAGATCAGGTGGCATACGTCAACAGTGATGTTGCAGGAATGTATGAGGATTGTCTTGAATACCTTATAACTCCTTTAGTAAGCACTTTGGGATATACCACTGTTACTCTTGAGTTTGATCATTACTTCCATATTTATGAAGGTTCCACAGCAGCTGTTGATATTTCAGTAAACGGTGGAAGTACATGGACTGAATTCACCACATGGACCAGTGATACCTACAATGTTCACGAAACTCTGAATATTTCATCACTTACTGCAAATCAGAGTCAGGTTCAGATCAGATTCCGTTATGAAGCTTCATGGGAGTGGTACTGGATGATCGATAATGTCACCGTTACAGCTCAGTAATTATTCTTTCCGGTTGCGTTTCTCATGCATCTCTTTGTATTCAGAAACAAGATGTTTTACCAGATAGGAAAATGGCCATTTTTCGCTGAACTGAGTCAACACAGCAAAAAGAGGAGAAGGCATTGCAGCTTCCCTGTATCTTTTCATAAACTGATGAAGCTCTGATTCTTTCAGGCCACTTAAAATAACCACAGGAGGATATTCAATACTCTTTTCTATTCCATCACCATGGGGAAGTTTCAGTAAATTTTCCATGGGTTCATCAATATTGTCCGGCCCCGGAAAAACAACCGGCGCAAATTCCACCCCGGTGTTTTCATTAAGATTCATAAAAAACTGTTTCTGTTCCCCGGTGAAACCACAACTTATTATAAATCTGGGGCCATAAAGAGTATTCTCTGTTTCCCCCAGTTTTTCAAATTCACCTGTAGTCATTTATCACTCCAATCTGCTGGTGAAAAAATTAAAATGGAAGAGGTATTTTTCCGCTTATAATGCCCTTCGCATAATCAGTAAATTTTACTTTTCCTAAAATTGGCACCTTCACATGAATTTCAGATAAAACCCACCTGCCTGAATCGGGTTTTTTCCTTTCATATTCCCATCCAAAGGAAATATCAATTCTTTTACCATCCTTATCAAGCCAGATTTCAGCCCAGGGGAATCTGCTTCTCCATCGGAAAATCTGTCCCAGAAGTCTTACTCCCGAGGTGGTGGATTTATTTCCTGAACTTCCATCTGATGATGCAGCTCCAAAAAATGAATCAACTATCATTTCAGGTTTTATAACCGGCAGTTGAATTTTTAATTTCTTCATTAAATTTTCCAGTTGAGCACTGGTAACTCCTCTCAGAACTTTTTTTCTGAAATTTCCATCAGTAAATTTTCCAAGAGAACGAATATCTCCGTTAAGAAGGGAATAATACATACCGGTGGCAAGAGGAATCATTTCAATAAACTGTATGGAATTCCTCATAATAAAGGGTTTTTTGCTTTTTGACGTGTTGTATTTTTCCAAAGCAATATAGACTTCATCGGAAAGAGCAAGACCCACACTCTTATCTTTTTTCATCCTGAATTTCAGAACCTGATCTGAAATTTTAAGCACATAAACATTACCTGTTTTCCTGAAATCAAAGTTACCCATAACACTTTTGATATTTATATCATTTTTTGATCCAGATTTTCCTGAAAATTCTTTCCCGGACGTATTCAGCCTCCTGAAAAATTCCGTCACAATACCCTGACTCAATTTTTTTAATTTCCTGCCATGGACTCTGAACAGAACATCCAGACCTTTCTCAAGTCTCTCACCCAGCAAATCATCAAATGATGAAGCCAATAGATTTGCATCCATTGAGTAAAGCCCTTCAGCAAACCTGACAAGACCTGGAACCAGGATTGACATTTCCATTAGTTCAGTGGAATTAATATTTACACTATCAATTTTCCAGATCATATCCTCTTTGAGAAACTGTATTATCACCGGAGAATTCTGCCAGAGAAAACTGAAAACAACACGGTCACCTTCCCTGCTGACCATCAGTGAACTGAAATTTTTATCACCGGCGGTTTTATTGTCTGCAGTTGTTGTTTTTCGTCCGGCCAGTAATCTCTGATGAATGACATTTCTTAATACACTGCCCATAGCATCAAGGGGAAACGAAATTTTTTCCGGAAGATTCCCTGATATTTTTCCAGACCATCTCCTTGTAAAAAGCATAACAGTCTGTTTAAGAAAGTAGCTTCGACTTTGTGGATTTTTAAGAGAAAGGTCAGAAAATACATTTATAACTTTTATGAGGCTCTCAATATCAGTTGAAGTAACTGCATTTTTTCCTTTAATGACACTGAATTTTTCAATAAATCCCAATTTATTGAGGGATACTCTGAATTTAACCCCTCTCAGAGAAGCTACAATATTTAATCTTTCCGGGAATATCTTCCATTTAATTCCACCTTCCGTTAAATCAAAATAATCATATTTTTTGATCTTTGGAATATGTATTTCGGAGGTCGAATCCGGCAGAAATGACTTCAGATAATTTATAGCATAAATAATTTTTTCACCTGAAATCCCGATGGAAGGCCAAATCCTTTTTATAACCGTTCCAGCAATTTTCTCATCAAAATGTCCTGAATTATAAACACCAATAAAAGAGGGAATATATCTGAAATATGGGATTAATTCTGACAATATCAGTGGTTGTGAATTACTGCTTTCAAGTTTTACATCCAAAAGTTTCCAATCATCATAAGATCTTGAAAACCCGGCACTGATAAGCATGTTATTTATTTTTACACTGAGCGTTCCTGACTTTTTATCAGTTTTGACAAAAAAAGAGTCAGGTTTGAAACTGAAAGAGGATTTGCCGGAGTTTCCTTCAGAAATTTTATTTTTCAGAAATGACAGATCATGAACAATCAGTTCAACCGCCTCAAAAAGCTTTTTACCAAGGTGATCAGCATCGTTTTTTCCGTTCCTTATGTTCCCGTAAACTGATTTCATTGAAACATACATACCTATGATATCTCTGTAGGAAATCCTCATTTTTCCAAGAAATATCACCATATCATCCACTTTCCAGTCCCCCTGGATTTTCTGGACATGGAAAAGAATCTTTGATTTTCCACTTTTAACTGTGAAAACACCTCTAGAGCCCTTCAGTTTGAAACTGTCATACTTTTGTTTTACTTTTTTCGAGGAAGACTTTCCAGGTTTTGAACCCAAATTATTTATGAATTTTATTTCAGATTTTGATAGATTCTTAAAAAGTGCGCCAAATGAAGGAGTTGTATTGTTCCTTATCTCTTCGATATCCCCCGTCATCATTGCCGGCCCGAAATCACTTTTCAGCATAGAAGACACACTCAGTAGAGTACAACCGCCTGAAGTCAGAATTACCGCAAAAAATGCTACAACTATAAAATATGATTTGGCTCTGAACATAGCTCACCTTGGTAAATTTTCCGGTAGAACCGGGTGATATTGTGGGGAGAATAGCATTTATTTTCTGTTCATGCAGTAAACATTAAAGAAAAAGTCTGTACTTCACAAACAGCCCTCAGTATTTTCCTTCAGACTTTTCTCTACAGGTGGGACATAATCCTCTGAAAAATTCAATTTCAGAATTTTTAACAACATAATCATTGATGGTAACCCAGCAATCATCTGCATCCCTGACACGTTGACAGGAACTGCAGAAAGGAATTATTCCCCTAAGGGTTTTTATCTCTGTGATGTAATCAATAATCTTTTTGTTTTCATCTCCAAGTTCTTTATTTAAGTATAAAATACTGATGTTACTCTCAATTATATCCCGGAATTTCTCAATAAGAACTTCTGCATTTTTTGAATAATAATCAGGTTTGTTATTGAGAACACAAATTGTGCCAAAGGGTTTTTTATCAGGATAAAATATAGGAAAACCCAGATAAGAGATCATTCCCAGTTTTATATCCGGGTTTTGCATCCACTCAGGATCACTAAGCGCATCACCCACCAGAAGTTTTCTTCGGGTGTTTATTACTGTCTCGCAGTATAACCCGGAATTCTCAAAAACTTCACTGTCTCCCACATGGTAGGGATTACCTTCTGTATCACTCGAAACAAAAACCTGAATTTCATCATCCACAAGCCTCATTACAAGAGCACTGGGAATACCAATCAGTGAACAGAGAAGCTCGACAATATCCTGCCAGGAGGAAAGAGTTTCATCATCTATTTCAATTTCCGAATACTGCTGCATTATTTTCCAGTCATTAATTTCTATGGATCTTCGGTAAATTATCTGCATATATTAGAAATTTCAACGCTACCTCAGAAGATTTAGATTATTACGATGAGTTTTCTGATAAAAAAAAGCCCCGGATTTCCGGGGCCCGCACCTGGAGAAAATATGAAACTTGTTTATTCAACTTTTTCCCCTGATATATAATTCCCCGGAATATAAATTTTTTTAATTTTATTTCAAAACAGTTGTCCAACCAAAGGGATCTTCAGCCTGACCATACTGAATATCTAAAAGTGCATTGTATATTTTCTCTGCAACAGGGCCGGTTTCACCATTGCCGACAACATGGGACTGCTCTTTGTAAATCATACTGCTCACAGGACTTATAATTGCTGCAGTTCCGGATCCGAATACTTCGCTAACAGTTTTATCCTTCATTCCGGATAACAGTTCCTCAATAGTGAATCTTCTTTCAACCACTTCAATACCAAGATGCTTGGCCAAAACCATTACACTGTCTCTTGTAATTCCCGGAAGAATTGTTCCGGTAAGTGGAGAGGTAACTAGTGTATCGTTGAATACAGCAAAAATATTCATGGTTCCTACTTCTTCAACATATCTGTGTTCAATTCCATCAAGCCACATCACCTGCTGACAGTTAAACTTCCTTGCCTGCACCTGTGCCTTTAGACTTGCTGCATAATTACCTGCAACTTTTGCACTTCCTGTTCCCCCGGGAGCTGCTCTTACATACTGGGTACTGACAAATATTTTTACAGGTTTTAATTTTCCCTGCTGCTCAGGAAAAAATGAAGCCACGGGACATGCAATTATAAAAAACATGTATTCATCACTTGGCCTGACACCTAAAACACCCTCTGTAGCAATCATAGTGGGTCTGATATAAAGGCTGTAACCCTTCTGATTCGGAATCCAGCTTTTATCCAGCTTAACCAGTTCCCTCAGACCTTCAGTGACAACATCAATGTCAACTTCAGGCATTTCCATCCTTGCGGCACTGTTATTCATTCTCCTGAAATTATCCATGCTTCTGAAAAAGATTACAGACTCATCAGTTCCTCTGAATACTTTCATCCCCTCAAAAATTTCCTGCCCGTAATGAAAACACATGGCACTGGGATCCAGAGAAAGAACACCATGCGGAACTATTCTGGGATTTATCCATTTATTATTACGGTAATCCATAATAAACATATGATCCGTAAAAAACTTTCCAAATCCAAGATTTGAATTAAATTCAGGTTTTGTTTTAAGATCTTCAACTGAGCGTTTTTGAATACTTATCTGCATATATTCTGTACCCCTTTACAGGGAAAACTTAATCTATTTTCGTTTCCTTTGTCAATTCACAATAAACTCAATTATGCTATAGTTACCGAATCTTTTGACGATGTAATCAAGGATTTCTTTTTTACTCAGGAGAATATAATGAAAGCTTCTATTTTCGGCTTAAGTTTTGTTTTTTTTCTTTTAATTTCTGGATGTTATGATCCAGCAACCGGTCAGATGACACTGGGTTATCAGGCAGCATCATCCTCCAACACACGTAATCAGAATTATCAGGATGAGGATACAAATCCTGAAGATAATAGTTCATCCACACAAAATAATACCAGAACTCCACCTCCACCTCCAGTAGTTGATAAGGGCCTTGAAGCCAGACCTGAAAATAAAATCCCACCCCGTGAGAAAACAACAACTCCTACTTATTACAGGAAAAACACAACTACTTACTCGGGCACACGAACTTATCATTCAAGGCCTGCCCTCTCAAGCAGACTTACCTTTAAAAGTATAAGCACCACTTATTC
>JAFGWM010000061.1 GCA_016937155.1 Deltaproteobacteria bacterium | reverse complement strand
TTTAACTGCCCTGAGTCAATTCTTGCACCACTTAAGGCAATCGGATTTGATCTTCTTACCACTGCTAATAATCACGCACTTGATAGAGGCTGGCAGGGAGTAATTTCTACAATCAGGTTTCTTAAAAGTTATGGATTTTATCACACCGGTACATTTCTCTCAGAGGAGGATTACAATAAACCGCTGGTTGTGGATATTAAAGGTATAAAACTGTGTTTTATAGCTGAAACCTATCATGCGAACGGTCTTGAAAAGGTTTTTAAGGGAAAAATGAAGCATTATGGAGTCAAATACATCAGAAACTCCAATCAGAAAAAAGATGTGCAGAAATGCCGCAGTGCCGGGGCTGATAAAGTTGTGTTCAGCATACACTGGGGAAATGAATATATGAGATATCCCATGACCATGGTGAAAAATCTGGAAAAAAGGTATATCAAGGCTGGTGCAGACATCATTATAGGGAGTCATCCACATTTTGTGCAGCCTTTCAGAGTTCAGAATGTGAAAACCGGCAACAACAGTACCAAAAAAGTTGTCACAGCCTGGTCAATGGGAAATTTTATTTCAGGTATGAGAGCACAGTATGCTGACACAGGTATGATACTCTATATAGATATCCGGAAAAATTTGAAAACCGGGAAGGTTTCCATTGGAAAACTTTCATGGGTTCCCACATGGGTTGACAGGGATGGCGAAGTCGGCGGAAAAAGAGAATACAGGGTGATTCCCGTTGGCCGTTTTTTATTTGATTCTGAACTATTCAGCACTCTGAAACCCACCAGTCAGGTCCGTCTGAAACAGGTCTGGCAGGAAAGCCTCGAAGTACCGGGTATAACTCACGGGTTGCCTCTTGTAGAATAAATAATTTCTTTCATTGAAAAATTACGACTTTGATGAAAACTTTTGGTTTGAAAATACTTCTCTGAAATACTACCATACGTATTGACCTGAAACCAGCCCACTTAAGGGGCTTCAAAAGAGGAGAAAAAATGAAGAAACTTTTTCTGACCGGAATTATCTGCGCGGGGGCTTTATTCATCGGATGTGATGACGATTCAAGCAACAATACCAACAATAATAACGATCTTTGCGGAAATGAAATAGCTGAAGCTAGTGAATACTGCGATGGAGCTGATCTCAAGGGTGCCAGCTGCACTACTATTGCAGGCGGCTATACCGGTGGCACACTGGGATGCTATGCAAACTGCACATATAATGTTTCGCAATGCACTGGTGGAAATGATAACTGTGGAAACGGGGTTGTGGATGAGGGTGAAGAATGTGATGATATGAACTTTGATGGTAATACCTGTACAGATCTTGGCTTCTCAGGTGGAAATCTTGCATGCACAGCTTCCTGTACGTTTAATACAGGTGAATGTACTGTGCCTGTTGGATGTGGTGATGGAAGTATTGGTGAAGGTGAGGAATGTGACGGAACAAATATTGGTGGAAATGACTGTACAACTATCGGCGAAGGTTTCTCAGGGGGTGTTTTGGGATGTACCAGTAGTTGCATGTTCGATACAGCAGGGTGCAATAATACATCAGATTGTGGTAACGGGATATTAGACGATGGCGAAGAATGTGATCTTGATGAATTTGATGGAGCTGACTGCATTTCCGAGGGATATACCGCAGGTACACTTTCCTGTAATGCAGACTGTACAATAAACACCACCGGCTGCTCAAATGAAACTGAGTGGACCTGTGATTCCACCTATTATGGTGATGGTGAATGTGATTGCGGTTGTGGAGTAATAGATTCCGACTGTGATGGTGCCGGTATTGAATACTGTATGTACAATAACTGCACTGACCCTGAGATTCCTGACGAAACCAGTAATTGGCTCTGTGTCATGGAAGAATACTGCGGAGATGGCATAGCTCAGGCTGGAGAGGATTGTGACGGAACTGATCTGGGCGGAGATGACTGTACTGATGTTTCCGCTAGTTATGTTGGTGGAACGCTCTCATGTAATGAAGACTGCACATTCAATGTAACCGCATGTACTGTATCCGAACTTTGTGGAAATGGGGTTATTGACGCAGGTGAAAGCTGTGATGGATCAGACCTTGGTGAAAATGACTGTACAACAGTTCCTGGTGAAAGCTTCGATGTCGGAACCCTTAGCTGCAATGCTGACTGTACATTTAACACTACTGCATGCACTGAAAGTATCTGGACTTGTGATTCATCCTATTACGGGACAGGCGATGGCTGTGACTGTGGTTGTGGAATCATAGATCCTGACTGTGCTGATTCGACAATTAACTCATGTAATTACAATGAATGCACTGAAGGTTATGTACCGGATTCTTCTTCAAACTGGCTTTGTGTGGAAGATCTATGTGGTAATGGAATTATAGATGCAGGCGAAAGTTGTGATGGAACCGATCTGGGTGAAAATGACTGTACAACAGTGCCCGGGGGATTTGAATCAGGTGAATTATCATGTACCGAAAACTGCACCTTCAATAACACTGCGTGTATAGTTGGTGCTGACTGTGGTAATGGTGTTATTGACGGAATGGAAGAGTGTGACGGAACAGATTTCGGTGGGGAAGACTGTACCACTATCCCTGGAGATTATACCGGAGGGGACCTGATATGCGATTCGAACTGTACAATTGTTACCGGTGGGTGCACAGGAAATACATGGACATGCAACAGCGCTTATTATGGAACAGATGATGGATGTGACTGTGGATGTGGAATAGTTGATCCTGACTGTCTGAACTCAACATCAGTTGTATGCGAATATGAATACTGTGATTCCGGCTTTATCGTGGATCCTGATGAAAACAACCTGTGTATCGTTGACCCTTGTGGTAATGGAATTATAGATGCAGGCGAAGACTGTGACGGGACTGAACTTGGTGGTTACGACTGTCTTTCAATCCCAGGAGGCTTTGAATCAGGTGAGTTGACCTGTAATTCTGAATGCAAATTTGACACTGATGCATGTGTGGTGAGTGCAGATTGCGGTAACGGTGTTATTGACGGTCTGGAGGAATGTGATGGAAGTGAACTTGGTGGAAATGATTGCACCACAGTTACCGGTGGTTTTATAGGGGGTAATTTGTCATGTAGCAGTAGTTGTACATATGATACTTCAAGTTGTAACTATACAGGCTGGACATGCGATGAATCCTATTATGGAGATGGTTCCTACTGTGACTGTGGATGTGGGATTTTTGATCCAGACTGCAGTGCCCAAGACAGCAGTGTATGTGACTACGATGCATGTGATCCCGGGACTGCAAATGAAACACAGAACTGGCTTTGTGACTGATTATTTCTCTGCTGTAAGAATCTCCTTTTAATTCTTTTCTCGGAAATCTGATTTAATAAACAAATGGGGTTTTAGGTTATTTGATGCATCTTGCTATAAGATGGATTTCTTTTCCTTTGAAGAGACCAGCTTTAGTGAGATCCAGATAACTGTACTTTCCTAGTTTCTTAATTCCCCATGCATCACGGAAAAGTATACGATTCTGTCTCAGATGAGGAAGCAGATGCATTGTTCCATACAAAAAACCAGGTCCCAGACGAAAATTCCTAGAGAGAGTTTTTTTGAATGAGTAATACACATTTTTCATTGTTATTACATCTGAAATTCCTCTTTTAAATCTAAAAGGAGGGTTTACCTTGAATGGAATTATACTGTAGATTTTTTCATCCTTGTTTTCTGGAATATTCAGAACTTCAACCACGCTGCTGTTTTTAAGTCCCACAGCGGGATTTACATAGTAAAATCCCAGAACTCTTTCAAACAGTATTGGTTTGTTGTAAGCTGGAAGCCGCACAACAAACCCGGCATGAGTATACCCACTGGAGCTTTCTTCCAGATGTGTGGTGGCATGAAAAAAGTTGCCTGTGGAACTTATGGTTGATCTCAGCAGTGCTTTATGTACTTTCTCGGATATTTCAGGTGATGATGCCAGCGTTTTCAACTTCAGATTCCACTCGACTCCAAGTTTCTTCATGGAGACGTATCGTTCTCTGAGCTTTTTAAGGGTTTCATCAGGTTTCAGAGTAAATTTTCCTGTAGTAATGTATTCAAGTGTTTCCAGTCTTTTCCTGAATTTTTCTTCAATATCAGGTGAGCTGGAGGAAAGAGCCTTAAGTTCTGCTTGACTGAGTTTTTTTTTGTAGCCTTTTACAGAGGTGAAAGTAAGGTTTTCAAGTTCCTGTCTGAAAAACAGTGATGGGAAAAGAAGGTCTTTTTTTTCAGCTGTTTTTTTCACAAAGTCTACAAAGTTCTTAACAAAATTATTTCTTTTTTCAGGAGTGTATTTTTCGTAGATAAAAAAAATACGGTCAGGCAAAAATTCCTTTCTGGACTTTTCACGGGTTTCCTTAAGAAAAATTGAAAATCTCAGGATATATGCGAGAAGCATTTTTTCTGCCCATGTTTTTTCTACATCAGCCAACGCGTTTTTTTCCCAGGAGTATTTCGCCTGCCATCTCATAGCTGAGGGAATTTTCAGTTCATCTGGAAGGTGACGGGATTTTTTATTGAGAAATGCTATGAGCTGCCTGACATGATAAATGTGGGAAGTCGAAATAACCGGCCATACATAAAACCAACTTGTCCCTCCGGAAAAACTACCGTGCTTCAATGAATTAGTGAATGCAACAGATCGAATCTGGCTTTCCCAGGCACTACCCCATAATCCCATTTCCAGACTTGTTCCCGCGCCCAGAGCCAGATCAACAAAAGCATTTCGCCCGAGAGCACATAAGTTTGCTGATTTTGGCCAGAGTATGTCGCCGTTATGTAAATAATTATGCATAAGTTGGGGGTTTTTTACGAATGAAGTGAATAATTTTCTCCATTCAGGCCATTTTATTGTACTTCCACAATGTGATGGCGGAGGCTGATATTTTTTTACAGGATTTGTTCTGCATGATGATATGAGTAATATAAAAAACAGGAGATATTTCATTGGCAATACCTGAAATCAGCTTTCTGACCCTTGAAATAACGGAGTCTTCCCTTCCACCCGGATGTTCCCCGGCCTGAACACTTTTTTGAATCAGGGCAGTCTTCATCGCTGACACATATTCTGCGGCATGTATTTTCAAGACAGATATGATCCACTTTACACATTGGCTCTTTTGACGGGTGGCATTTATCGGATTCCAAGAGGGACGCTTTTGCACAGACTTTATAGGTTGTATCGGGATCAAGAGAATCAGAGGAAAGAACTTCCATCAGGCATCCATATCCATCAGAACATTCATTGTTTTCCTGACAGATTTTTCGACATTTTCCATCAACACAGGAGAGTCCTTTTCCGCAAGCACTGTCAAAACGCCCGCAACTGTCTCCTTCAACAGCATCAGCAGTGAAGCAGAATTTTTCTTTTCTTCCAGAAAATGAAAAGTCATCCCTGAAATATTTTTTACAAAGTAAATCTCCGGGGCAGTCACTGTCAGTTTTGCACTGCCTTACACATATATTCATATTTTTCAAACAGATATTATTTCCACTACATCCCCAGAATGGACATTTTTTCTTTTTTACGGCCTCAGTATCAGGGTTGGAACATGATACTGAAACAATAAGAAGAAACAAGAAACTAGGTATAGAGAATACTGAACAATTCTTCATCAATACTTCTTATGTTTTCATATGGTGATGACAGCCTATAAAGGTTAGTAGGATAAACCAGAGTGGTATCCACTTCTCTCAGATAAAAATCAGGAGAATCCTTGAATGGTTTGACAGTCCATGTGCTGTCATCACAGGGGTTGTAATAGACCGTTGCAATACTCACATTGTCCAGAGAAAGATTTCTGCGTAGACTTTCCTTGAGTTTCCCAACCACGTCGCTCATCAACCTTCCGGATTTGAATGCCACTTCAATAAGCAGAATTTTATGATGTTTCTCTATCCGTTCGGTGAGATACTTCATTCCAATTATGTTTGAACGATATGTCAGGTGAGTTTTAGTGGTGTTGATGCTGATGTGATCCGGGACCTTTGAAATGATTTTTTTTGAATGGAGATATTTATAGACTTCATGGATTGGAAGACCTGCATTAATTCCTCCTGGCCACAGTGCAATCAGGAAATCCGGAAGAAATTTTTCTTCCAGCGCAAGTTTCAGTCCCAGTCTGATGGAATCGTAATAAAGTTTTTCCGGTGTAAGATAGTTAAACGCAAGTGGACCCGAAGGAAAATCGTCATCCTTGTTGTGAAGAATATTCCATACATGAGGATCCTTCTGTTTGATCAGAGGATCATCCGGAGATTCATTAACAAGGTCTGCAAGTTCATGGGGATAGTCAATCCAGATATTTCCAGGTAGTTCCTCTACTGAAATGACCGGATACTCACTGAACTGATGATTCTCAGGTTTGGAATGAAGAGTCCCAATGTAGATATTTCTGGGAGCATTTGCCCGTGCTTCCCGCTTAATTGTTTCAATTATCTCTCTGATTGTGTTTCCACTTTCATAAACATCATCAAGAATCAGGAGATCATCCTCACGACAGATAACATTTATTACATGATCCAGACCTTTGACAACCACCTCTTTTTGAATACCGACACCATGGTAACTCTCAGTTGCAATTGTGGTGTGGTTCATTGATATGCCCTGCATTCTGTAATATGCATCAACACCAAGTCCAACAGGAGTTCCCCCACGCCATACACTTATTGCATGCTTGGGACGGATGTTTCTTGAGTACAGAATTTTGCCAAGTCTAAAACTTGTGAGAAGGAATTCTCTTGGAGTCACGTGCAGAAAAGACGGCATTTGTTTACCTCTGATAAAGAACCATTTTTTTCCCTAGGGAATTGATGATTTTTTCAATTGCGGGGAAAAAAGCAACATCGAAAACCCACCGGGTAGCAGGAAAACACACTGTTAAATTCTCACTGAGTATTGAAAATACTTTTTCCGGCCATCGGTCAATAACTCCTGGTCGGTGAGGGGGACCAAGATCCCCGGCGTAAGTTACGACATAAAGTTTCCCATTTTTCCATGAGCATCCGATGACATCCTTTTTGGGACCATACATACCACTCTCAATTGCTTTGTCATCCAAACCGCTGGTACATACCGGACACATCATGGGGATATTACGGTACTCCGTTTCGGAAACCACGTCTGTTCCACATTTAGCGCAAAAAGCCTGCTGAATAACTTCACTTTTTTTCATAACTTCATCGGTGCCTTCTCAGAAGAATATACATTGCCCCTACGCCTCCGTCTACAGGTAAAGCACTTGTAAAAGCAAGAATTTTTCTTTTCAGTGGTCCTCTGGTCAGAAGTGAAATCAGATTCTTTTTGATAACAGGTTCATCACCTTCACTGTGAAGTCCCCTTCCATGCACTATTAGAACGCATCTGATACTGCTGTTAAATGCATTTTCAATGTATTCAATCACCATGTTACGGGAATCTTCCCATCCATATCCATGGAGATCAAGATGCCCCTGAAAACTGTATTCACCATTTTTCAGTCTGCGCATAATTACAGGATCAAGTTCACGAGTGGATGCACTTACATATTCATCAAGAAATTCGATGTCAAAATACAGGTTTTCAGAAATAAGTTCCTCAAAATATACATGTTTTATCTGTGGAGGGTTATTTCTTCCTGGTTTTACAGGTACATAGTTTTCGTTTTCCACTGGTTTTACACCGGGAAAAAGTTCTTCCATACTGCTGGGGGCCTCTTTTTTTTCCTCAACCTGTATGATTTCCTTTTTTTCAACATATCCCCATCTCTGTCTGATCGTTTCTTCCTCGTCAACGAGAGATTTCAGAGATGCAAAGGGATTTGATTCTTTTTGTCTGGAGTCTTTTGACCTGTTTTTCCTGCGGGACATAGGAATTGAACTATTAGTCTACACAGTAAGCAGGACCGTCGGGGCAGTCTGTTGGACCATTTGGACATGCTGTGGAACAGTTAATGAAATCCTCACATGTATCTATACCTGTTTCCGGTACGCATACATGGAAAGTATAACCGTAATAGGATATGGTATCACATACGCTGTAGTCAGGGCAGTCTTCATTGGTGGAGCAGTTATTCAGACAGAAAGTGGGATCGTCTGTACTTCCTGTAAGTGGAATACAGTCACCTCTCAGGCAATCGCTGTAGTCACCGCATCCCTCACACATTTCCTGATCGCCACTTGGGTCTGTGCAGCTTTCAGTTCTGGGCATACAGTAGGCTCCAACACTTCCGAAGTCGTAACAGGCAAAACCATCAGGGCAGCTTCCGGTATCTGAGCAGTCCCGAGAGCATACTTTATTATCAAACTCTCTGAATTCAAGACATAGACCTTCGGTACAATCATCATCAATGCGGCATGGGGTACAGAGTTCACCTGTGCCTGTACATGCACCGTAATCATGGAAGCACTGGTTAGTTGATGGTGTTTCTTCACAGTCACCGGTTGTACACCATGTGCAGTCAGGAACCCATGCGTTCATTCCAGGGCAGAAATATGCATCCATACAGGTGAAGTCCAGAGGACATGAAACCCTGTCGGGATCACACTCAACTGAGCAGTATTTTGAACCTTCGCTGACAGATGGATCGCTTAAAACACATTTATCAGTCTGGAAACCACACTGGTAATCCAGATCGCATTCTTCACATGTTGCTCTCTTAATGCAGTATGAGTCGCCTTCACCGGCATCACGACATATGAAGTCCGGGGGACAGTCTCTTTGAACAGTGCATTCTTTTGTACAGTAGCTCTGTGCATCATCACTGCCTGCGCCCAGACAGGTAAAATCTTCTGCACAGTCCACGACGGCGCATGGATAGCCGAAAGTGCCATCACCAACTGGAAAATCTACTGGAAGACACCAGTACTCACCATCATCTGTGAGAGCACACACAGCATCACCGCATTCATCACCGGAGGTACAGGGAATGGAACAAATTCCTTCTTTACAGTCAACATTCTCTGATGCTTCACAATCTTCGACTTCTTCACAGGGAGATCCCATTTCTGTTGGTGGTCTGCAGAATCCGCCAAGACAAGTGTAACCTTCTCTGCATTCTTCATTCGCAGCGCATTCCGGCATACAGTAAGATAATGTATCAGAGTACTGAACGCAAATGCCTTCCCCACAGGGGAGCTCGTTACTGCATGCTTCCACGCACATTCCATCAGGAAGAGCAAGATTGCATACTCCCTGACAATTGGAAGTTTCATCGCATGCCGAGCCCAGTGGCAATGCACTGGTGCTGTCATCGCAGCCAGAAACAGAAATTAAAACCAGAGA
>JAFGWM010000060.1 GCA_016937155.1 Deltaproteobacteria bacterium | reverse complement strand
TTTGCCGCCCTTGGTTTTTCAGACTGACTAAATCTGAAAACCTTAAAAAGAGAAAGAAAATTACTAAGGGGGACGACGTACAGGTGTTTATTAAAATTTTAGTTTAGTATGCCAATCTGAAAAAAATTATTATTTATTCAAATATTCAAAAAATATGGTGCAAATTTCCCTTTGATTAGCCCTCAAATAAATAAAATAAATGGATTTGTTAAGAAAAACTTTTGATGTTTTGATTTAACCTTGGAGAGGAATTAATTGAAGTCGATAGTTATGACGAAGAATTCGCGTGTATTTATAATATGTTGAAAAAGAATATTGCATGTCAGATTTTTTCAATAGATAAGGAACCGTGAATTTCTAACAGATTGTGAATTGGCTTAAAAAAGTTCGATGATCAGATTGTTTCTGATTTTTAACTGGAGGAAATATAATGAAAAAAATTGCTAAATTAATTTTGGGTATTGGGATTTTAACACTTCCTCTGTCCACTTATGGTCAGGAAAAGGAAAATTCAGGGGTGGTTGCCCCGGATGTTCTAAAAGATGCAGTAAATAAACCTGCTGTTAGTGCTGACAAAGAAGAAGTTAAAACTCCTTCAACCGCTAATAATGATATAAAGAGTGTTTCAACGACATCTGAAACAGCAAAAAAAGAAATTCATAATAAATCTGAGACACCGGTTTCAAAGGATGTTGTGAAAAAGAATGAGTCACCCAGTGAATGGAAATTAGTTATAAGTGGCTTCGTAAGAGGTGATTTTTCTTTTAATTCCGGACATATTTTCAGTCTTGATAGTCCTCTTTTTGCACATAATGATTCTGATTTTCGTGAAACAGGAATGAGCTTCACAGGACGTCTATCGAGGATTCGACTTACAGGGAATGCTCCCAAAATCGGTGATAACTGGCAGCCATATGGTGTTATTGAAGGTGATTTTTTTGGTAATCTTCCTGCAAGTGGCACATCAATTCGGCAGGCACAGTTCAGGATGAGACTTGCATACGCTGCGATAAAAAATGATCAGATGGATATACATTTTGGTAATGACTGGATGGTTGCGGCACCTTTATTTGCGAGTGCTCTTGAGCCTTTTAACCTCTGGGGACAGGGAAATATCTGGATGCGATATCCACAATTGAATATACGTACAAAATTTCAGGCACATAAAAATGCGAATGTGCAAATTGCTGCCAGTGTAGGCCACAATATGGGTGGTGATGCTCCTAAAAGTGAACCGCTCCTTCAGGGTGGTATTGGTGAAAACAGTGGGTTGCCGGTTTTTCAAGCCAGATTAGGTTTTGGACTTAAATTTGAAGATGTATCCCTTGATGCCGGTGTAAGTGGCTCGTGGCAGAAAATTAAATTCAGCGAATCCGGAGATGTGTCTATCCAAGATGCTTTCGCCGGCAGTCCGGATGACGAACAGAATGTATATTTCATTTCCGCTGATACTGTTTTCAATATGAAGATAAACAAAACTGTAAATATTAAGCTTTCTGGGGAATATTATAAAGGGCAGGGGACTTCAATGTATTGGGGAGCAATTCTCATTGGGCCCGCAATTCTTGATACAACAGGAGGTAGTGGTAATGGTACAGCTACAATGGTCCGTTCTCAGGGCTTTTTCGGTGATCTAAAAGTTTCACTACCAGCAAACTTTGGTGTTTTTGCCGGGTTTGGAATGGATATTGTCAATGAAGATGATATTTCTTCCGATACACGTTCCAAGAATCGCATGATTTATGGTGGGGCAACTTACTCTTTTATGAGCGGCAAAAAACCTGTGCTTATCCTTGGTGCAAGCTTTGCAAACTTAACAACAAGTTATAAAGATGCTGATGACGGAAAAGCCAACCTCGTACATTTCATGGCCAGCGTTCCCTTCTGATTTGTTTACTGACAAAAGTCCACTTAGTTTACAAAATATTCGAAATACCTAGTCATCATTCAGAATTTCTCTGACCTTCAGTAAAAGACCATCTATTGTGAATGGTTTGGATATGAAAAGTCTTCCATTATCAGTATCAGATTCCGTCAAAATATCGCTGGAATATCCCGACATATATAGCACTTTAAGTCCTTTTTGATCTGATTTGATTTTTTCAAATAATTGTTTGCCATCCGCTCCGGGCATAACAACATCAGTAAGCAGAAGATGAATTTTGCTTCCAAATGTTTCTACTAACTCAACAGCTTCATCGGAGCTTTCACAAGCAATTATATTATAGCCGAATTTCTTGAGAATTGATTTTGCAAGATTTCTTACCTGAGGTTGATCCTCCACTATTAATATTGTCTCAGTACCGCCGGTGTTTTTTTGAATATTGACAGTTTTTATCTCCTGAGTAATTGCTGGAGAAGAACTTGGGAAAAATATTACAAACTCAGTACCACCTTTTTTTGCATTACCTACAACAATCTCACCACCATGTTGATGAACAATTCCATAAACTGTAGATAGTCCCAGCCCTGTACCTTTTCCAGAATCCTTGGTTGTAAAAAATGGCTCAAATATCCGAGTCTTAATACTTTCCGGTATTCCAGGGCCTGTATCTCTAATGGTTAGGCTTACCCATTTGCCGGTTTTAAGGCGAACATTCTCATAGGCTCCACCCCCCACAGGTATAATTACTGATGAAGTAATTACTTTAATTACGCCCCCATTTTCCATAACATCCTGTGCATTTACTACCAGATTAAGAAGCACCTGTTCAATCTGAACCTGATCACAAAGTATGGGAGCTGTTCCAACACATAAATGATCCACTATGACGATGTTTTCCCTGACAGTACGTCTTAAGATACTAAGAAAATCTCTGATAACAGTATTCAAATCATGGAACTTAAGTTCAAGGTCCTGTTTTTTTGCGAATGTAAGAAGTTGTTAAGATCTCTGGCCTTCCCTCCTGCCAGAAGTATTTGGTCAAGGTCATCCCTAACAGGTGACTCCATTGGCAGTTCATCACGAAGTAACTGTGTATACCCAATTATTGGAGCCAGCATATTATTGAAATCATGAGCAACACCACCAGCCAGCCTGCCTATGGACTCCATTTTTACTGCCTGATTTAGCTGCTCTTCAAGAGCCCTGCGTTCGGATTCATAAAACTGTCTACTGGAAATATCTTCTCCACTGGAAATCGTACCAGTGATGACTCCATTCTCATCTGTCAGAATTGCATTGTACCATGCAGCAGGAACAATTTTTCCGTCAGTGCATAATATTTCATTTTCAAAATACTCAACAGGCTCTATTTCACCTTTTATTAAAAGGTGGAAAGTTTCTGAGACTTTTTCTTTCTCTGCCTCAGGGATAAAGTCAAACCAGCTTTTTCCAATGACCTCAGCCTCTTCAACTTTAAGAATTTTACAACCCTTCCTGTTTAGCATTGAAATACAGCCATTTATATCAAGAACAACAATAATAACGCCTGCGATATCAAGATAAGCCTTGGAACGATTTTGCTCCTCTTCAATTTGTTTTTCGTAGAAATGACGTTCAGTACTGTCCTTAGTGTAACCGATATATCTGTCTTCGGACAGTCTTGATGCATCCACATACCAGTAACCTGTTTCCCCGGATTTTTTCCTGTATTTCAATTCTCCAGTGGAGAATCCTTCAGTCACAAGTTTTTCAAAATGCCTGACTGCGCCATCCATTGCATCTGATGGTACAACATCCGGTATTGACATTTCCAAAAGCTCATCCATGGAATACCCTGTCATATCGCATGCTGCCTGGTTTACTTCAAGATATTTTCCTCCAACATCAGAAATGAAAATACCAAGAGGGGCATTTTTTATATAACTTTTAAATTTCTCTTCACTTTTTCTTAGTTGTTCAATTGCTTCTATCTTTTCCGAAACATCATTAAAAAGGACAGCAACCTGATTTTCGCTTATTTGAAATGCATAAATTGTAAAAAATGAGGTAACACCCTCCTTTGTTTCATGAGGAATTGAATCACAGTAATAACTGGAAGCATTCAGGGCGCAGTTAATATACTCTTCCTCCAGCCCACTCTGTGCCATTTGAGGGAATAGTTCCTTAAATTCAGTACCAATTTTGTTTCTATGAGAAAAGTTAAGAAGGCTGTCAGCAGTTTTGTTAGCCCCAGAAAAGATCAGTTTTCCCGACTCGTTAATGTCCAGAAGATAAACCCCTAAAAGAGGATTATCAAAAATAGCTCTGGTCCATTTAAGAATTTCGAATTCCTCGAATTCCTCTCGCATAATTAATGGAAGATTTTTTGAGGATGTCAGGTCCCCAAGTAAAGTATCATGCTCAAATATAATATTTCTAGTTGAGATTCTGATATGCTCAAAAATAAGTTCGCAAACGGTTTCCAATTTTTTCGGTGATATCACCGGAATTTTCATAAAAAACTCAGAGCACTTTTTGTCAAGACAATCAGGGGGATACAAATTCGAATTCAATTTAAATGATTCAGAAACAAGAGAAAAACTACTGTTTTTGAAAACAGCAACTGGTATCTCACAGTAATGAATGGAATCTGAGCAGGAGATAAGCGTTCCCCAACTGAATATCTGAGTTTTTATTTCCTGTTCCTTACAATACAGGCATTTTTCATGAAATAGAGGTTCAATAGCTTCATTACCGGATTTTTTATAATCAATCCTGAACTGTACCGGAGAAATACCATTAAATTTTTTAATAAATACTTCCATGGAAGGAATAAACTCCTCATGAAATAAAGCATTGTCTTCCGGACCGAATTCAAATCTATCTGACACAGAAAAATAGTCTCCTCATGCCCAACAGCAAAAAACCTCTTTAAATGACATTTGTATTTTGGGAATATAGTAAATATCCGGTAGTAAATCAATTATTAAAAAGTGATTTTTTGGAATTTATACATATCTGATAATTACTTGGAAATGGTAAAAGACTGAGGCTTCAGTTTTTCAGGCCCTGACAGCACCTGTGAGTCTGGATACATTACAGTGATTGTGCATGAGTTTCCATTTACATCAACAATGATGTAATGGAGAGTATTTTCCCCATAATCAAGACCGAAAAAAACACTTTCCTGCTGATATATTTCAATGTCAGGATCATGATAATACAGGTGTGACCCGGGACTGAATGAGTCATCGGCCCATGAGATATATCTAGAAGCATTCCATGACGTGGTTCCAAATGTAAGAGTCTCCCAGTCATTTGAGACAGTATTATAGTGCACACGGGAAGTAGAAAATGGGAACCGACCCGTAATACCGTATTCACTCTCAAGATTTGCTCCACCACCCCCACTTAAAAAATAATGAACTCTGTTATGTTCCCAGTTATGATCGTCTGAAAATAAGTACCCATTTTCACCATACTGATAAAAATAATGTTCGTACATATGGTCATGTCCGTAGAATACAGCATCCACTGCATATCTATCAAAAACAGGAAGCAGTCTGGAAGTATTCTCCCATGGAATATTTTCCATTCCGGATGATATAATTGAATCATGGAGAAATACAAAAGTCCAAAGTTCGGTCCTATTTTGTAGTAATTCATCAAGCCACAGAAGTTGACGCTCCCCGGATGAGTCAGATAGACAGTTTGAATCGAGATAAATCATTAATACGCCACCGATGGAATTACTATAATAGTAACATTGTTGCTGCAAACCGGTTTCGTTAAATGAAAATGGCATTGCATTGGACCAGTTTCTGCCTGCATCATACTGCTTATCATGATTGCCCATTACAGCAGTCATGGGTATTGAAGAAGAAGAATTCCTTAAAACCTGAAGAGAGTTGTGGAAAAGTGGCTCACTGGACCCTCTATAGACAAGATCCCCCAGTTGTACCCAAAAATCTATCTGTTCACCGACTATTGTATCAGATACCATTAGGGCGTTATCGATCATATCCTGATTTTCAGGTTGGATATCGCCGACCACAGCAAACCTGATACTGTTTGATTCAAGTCCTGAAAATGGAGCGGTAAAAGAATATGTTTCTCCCGAAGGATCCCCGTCAACTGCATAAAAATATTTTTGTCCGGGTATTAAATCGTTCAGGATAACATGGTGAACTCTTGAAATGACAGTATCTGAGGATGTATTCTCCAGTCCCTCTGTTATTCCCCAGAACACTTTTCCTGTTAAATCCTCAGGAGTTGTATAGTTTATCGTTATAGAACAGCCGTCATTTCCTGCAGAATTAAGCGTTATCCAGGGACCATCAAAATAGGAGTAGGTGATAAGAATATTATCTTTTGGCTTATCTTCATCACAGCCTGATAAAAAACTGAGGGAGGCAAGCACAAAAACACCAGTTTTTTTTAACCATTTTATAAAAATTTTCATAAAGCACCTTTATATACAAATACGCAGTATAGCATAAGACATGAGTGATTGCTTTAGAAATGAAAAACTGCCGGGTTTTGAGAAATATAAATCAGAAATGAAGTTTCAAAGGTCAGATTTTGCGTTTTACAAACACGAGTCCTGATTTGGTTTTTCGTAACAAAACACCAAATCTGTTCCTTACTATTCTGGTCTGCCCATTGTATTTTCCGCCAAAAACAGAGTCAAAGAAGTTATTCCATGTTTTGAACATTTTAGAGAATGTACGATTTCTCCTGAACTTTGAACAACTGACTTCTCTTGGCCCGCCGTTGGAATATCTATAAGGTTTTCCGTATCTTCCGCGGCCGAGATAATCCCAAGCAATTGTTACATCCCATGCCAGACATTTTTCGCCTTTAGCACGTCTAAAATTCTTTGCCAGTTTTTTATCCAGGCTTGCAGCATCCCCACCCAGTCCTTTAAGCATTTCACGTGCTTCAATAATCTGGAGTTTTGTGTATTTTTTCATTTTGATTGGAGTGTATACATAATTGTAATATCCAGGTCTGACATTATGATATCCACTGAATCCATAACTGTAGCAGTGAGCACTGGGACCAGCTGTTGGTTTAATGGATTCAGGGTACGGATTTTCATACAGCCAGCATACTTTCATCTTTGATGCGCCAATTTGTCTTGCAACATGTACAGCAGCCTTCTGGAAAATTCCGGTAGGGTCGGACGTTTTCTTGGATAAAATCTCGATAAGCTTCAGCCTTATTCGGCTATCAGTCATGACATCTGTGGGTTTAATTTTAACCTGGGATGGTGTGCATAGTCTTCCAGAAGACATTTCTTTTTCAACTGAAGAACTGTCGTAAGCTCTCATCCTGCGCCTTAGATTTGAACTGCATTTTAACCTTGCAAATTCACTCTGATTTTTCCTGATATTGGGGAGATAGACCATGGTAAGAAGGTAATTGACATCCCGATAAGTTAATCCAAGCTGGGGAGTATTTCCTGTAACGGAGTGATGTTTTCCCAGAAGTTCATCTATTGCTTTTTCATATAGTGCAGATTCACTGAGTTTTGAGAGTGGACCCCCAAGAGTTCCTGACTCTCTGGCCAGCCTTGCCTGATTCTGTGTAACATTAAAGTAATTTGAATACATAAAATCAAAGCCTCTTTGTGCGTCCTTGTTATTTGGATAAATACTCAAAATTTCCAGATACTCAATCATGTATTGGTACCATTTTGAGGGGTCTTTCAGATACATCTCCGCCCATTGAATTCTTTTTGCTGCTTCAGCCTTGAGATCTTTTGGGGACTTAGCCCACATTGGCAGTGGTTTTCCCATTGCACGATAGGTCTCTTCAATCCAGTATCTTTTAAAAACGTTATGACATTTCCTCTGTGCACGTTTGAAAAGTTTGGTAACTTCTGGATCCGTTGGCGCAACACAGTGTGCCCTCATAAGATTCCAGACTCCTTTTATACATCCGCTCACAGGCCCCCGATATGATCTTCCATCCTTAGGCCAGACATAGTCTTTTCCCCACATAACGGATGATCTGACAGTGCGCTGTCTGTAAGTGGGATCAGTTGGCATTCCTTTTGAAATGTTAGGATGATTGCAATTCAGTTTGACAGGGTTTACGGGTAATACCATAAGGTTTATTTTGTTGAAATTAACTGTTTTTTTACTCAGAGAGACTTTAAAAAGATTTTTACGTTTTTTTCGAAAATTATTCCTCGTGCTATTATTTGAAAATTTTTGTTCCCTTTTTATGTCATGAATCTTTTTCTTTAGTGCTTTAGAAAATGCTTCATAATAAGGCGGTTCCTGAGCAGCTCCTGATAAGGAAACACCAAGGTAAGAGAAGACAAGAAAAGTTGATAAAAAATAAAACTTCATTTTTAAATCCTCCTGATTATTTACAGATTACTAAATAAATTTATAACATTCACATTTTATTTTTAACACAACTGAAAAAATCATTAACAAAATAATATCTTCAAAAATTTTTTTATTAGAGTAGCATTTCGAAAGTTGTTTTTGAGAGGTTAACTAATTATGAATGAACACAGGTATTTACAGGAAAGCGAATTGATTTCCAGATTGCTTTCTGGTGATGAAAGTGTTTTTCCTGAATTTTATTCCAGATATTTCAAACTGGTAATTAGCTGCGTCAGAAAAGTTTTTGTAAAACACTTTGTAGATTTTTCAGAAGAAGAAGTTGATGATACAACGGGTCACGTTTTTTTAAATCTTGTGAAAGATGACTATCGAAAATTAAGGTTGTACGACAATGATCGTGGCTATAAATTTTCCAGCTGGATCGGTCTTATCAGTACGAATACGGCATATGACATCCTTCGGAAGAGAAAGGCTGATACTTCATCTCTGAATGATGATAATAAATATATTCCGGAACCTCGAAGCTCTGAGATGACTCCTCCTGAAGAAATGCTTCACAAGGAAAGGATTAACTTTCTTCTTGTTGCTGTGGAACAGCTTTCTGATCAGGAGAAACGATTTCTTGAGCTTTCATATGAGCATGACCTTTCTCCCGAGGAAATTGCTTTTCAAATGGGTTTAAGTCTCAATACAGTTTACAGTAAGAAAAACAAAATTAAGGTAAAGTTGACAGCTATTGTCAAAGAATTGATGGAAAATTAGGATACGGAGAGATAGAAACTGTTCATTTCTACGTAAATAGTAAAGAACCTATTTTCTGGAGGAGGATCCGGGAATGAATATATCTAAAGAATTCATTGTAACAGATAGCTTATTGAAAGATGTAATGAGTAAGAGGCAATCATCCAGACTTCCTATGACACATGAGGAAATACTTCTACTGGCTGATTCGAAAGACCCGGTTCCTGACAATCTGGAATCAGGGGTAAAAGAATTTATCGAAATTATCAGAAACTATAACAATTCAACCAAGGATAAATCCAGTTCAACAATACACCATATTTTTACTGTGGCCAAAACAGCAGTCAATAACGTTCTGTCTACATTTCAAATGGAACAGATGGCTTTTGCTTCCGTTAGAAATCAAGATGATAATTATTATGGTAGAGAGGGAATTACTTCTGATGGGACCCATATACGAGTTGTCAAGGGTCTGGATAACAATTGGAATATCTCTATCGACTGGGAGAAAAACCTGCCCGAAACTGCTAAGATATTTAGAAACAATATATTGTCTGAAGTGTTATCTCCAGAGGCTGGAAAAACTATCGAAATGAATTTTGTTGATGGTGAGAAGTTCAAGATGGTATTTCTTAGAAATGAATCCAGTGTTGAAACAATAAACGTACATGGATAACATACAATAATTCTAATTTCACCACTCTTGACAAGTAATACAATATAGGGGTAAAAACAATCGTTCTTCGGAGGTTAAAATGAAGTGCTCAAAATGCGGAAATGAAGTGGACCAAAAACAGAAATTTTGTCCCGGATGTGGAGAGCCTGTCGCAATACCAAAACCTGTGAAAAAAACCCTGTTCTGGTCTCCAGGTGATGGGGGCGGATTCCCAGGAGTTCCTGCATCCGCTCCTGTGGCTCCACCCCCCGCAGCAATTCCTGCATCCGCTCCTATGGCTCCACCTCCCGCAGCGGTTCCTGCTTCCGCTCCTATGGCTCCACCTCCCGCAGCGGTTCCTGCTTCCGCTGGTGTGGCTCC
>JAFGWM010000059.1 GCA_016937155.1 Deltaproteobacteria bacterium | reverse complement strand
TCCATTTCTTTGCTCCTTTGTACGCCCACCATTATATGCAACTATTCCCCCTTTTTCACCCCTTTTATTCGATTGTTTTCCCGGAAAGCTAGAATGTTGTTATCTGAATTGAATAGGGAGCACTGTCAGTCGTTGAAGGACAGTCGGTTATCCCTTCCCCATACACTCTGAAATAAAGTGTTCCGGAAACACCATAAAAAGAAGTACCTGAAAAGCTGGAAGAAGTGATATCATAAATTTCATTGTCAACAGGTATGGTTCCGTCATTTTCTGCGTAAGCACCACCAACATAATTGGGAGCGAAAAACTCCACATCGAGATCCCCTGTGGACCCTGAAAAATAAACTGTCAATCTGTAATTGGTGGAGACATTTCTATAGAAAGAAAACCAGTCTGCATCACAGCTGCATGCAGCCAGATTTTCATAAAGAGTTCCAACTGTCAGAACCTGTGCTGAATCAGATCCACCATTTGGTTCAGCCCAGTCACTGAAGCAGCTACTGTAACAACTTGAAGTGTTAAGTTCACAGCTTGAACATGAAAGGGTTCCAGCCCAGTAGCCAAGAGAGATACATGTTTCACCCCCAAGATTTGAACCGTCGCATTCTTCTCCTGTGTCAATGGAGCCGTTACCGCATGTAGTACCAGTTGTACAGCCGCTATCATCAATAGTGCAATTGGACAGACAAGTCAGGGAACCACCGGTATAACCCAAATTAGTGCAACTGACTCCCCCAAAATTTGTTCCTTCGCATTCTTCGCCATAATCCAGAACACTGTTACCACAATCATTATTGTAACACTGTGAATCATTTATTGTACAGTTTGAGTTACAGGAAAGACTTCCGCCATCAAACCCCAGTGAGCTGCATGACTGACTGTTAAAATCCTGACCATCGCATTCTTCGCCACTTTCAACTGTACCATTTCCACAGCTTGTACATCCCGATGTGTTGAAAGTACAGTTAGAATTACAGGCAAGAGATCCTGTATAAAAACCGAGGGTTGAACAACTCGAATTATTCAGATTTCCTCCGTCACAGTCCTCACCCTCGTTAATAATAAGATTTCCACAATTTGTCTGTTCACATCCGCTGGTATCGAAATGACAGGAATCATTGCAGACCAGTGTTCCACCCGCAAAATCCAGGTCTTCACATTCCTTGTTCACAAGATTCATACCATCACACTCTTCACCCTGTTCAACCTGGCCATTTCCACAGGTATCCATCCGGCAAAAACTCTCATCAAACGTGCAGCTGTCAGTACATGAAAGTGTACCATCATCAAATCCCCTGCTGACACATGTCTGCCCGGCAAGCAAATTGCTGTCACAATTTTCACCATCATCCAGAACACCATTACCGCATAGTGAATTATAACAACCACTCACATCGTATGTACAGCTATCGGAGCATGATAAAATACCACCAGAGAAGCCAAGACTTTTACAACTGGCCCCTGCAAGATCGTCAAGATCACATTCTTCAAGTTCCTGCTGCTCATTATCACCACAGACTATCTCATTTGAGCTTCCTCCTCCTGCACACGAGAAAAAAGACAATGAGATTATAATAGTTATTACACTTATTGTTTTCATGAGGCAAAACTCCTGTTCATTCGAAGATGTCAGAACCCTCTAAAACACCCCAACCTCACTATTCTATAGCATTTTTTTTTTTTTTGTGATGATCTTTCTTGGTCAATCCACTGAATGTACGTATAAGGGATGAAGGATTCTTTTGACTAACTGTGATATTTTTTTATAGTTTTCAGGAAATAAAAAAAAATCTCTAACGTATGTTGAAAAGCCAATAAATTGCTCAGGACGGAGAATAAAAATGAAATATCTGACTCATTTTTTTGTAATTACAGTGATGTTTACTCTTTCTGTTAGCTCTGTTAATGCATCCTTTCCTCCCAAAAGTATGGTTCTCATTCAGTCTGCAGTAAAAAAGGCTGCCAGCAATCGTCAGGTCCCATCAAGCTTATACTGTCCCACATATTGTTATCATCCCACAAATGATTATGCCAGACTATCCTCCTGGTGTAAAAGCCAATACTGGTGTAAACAATATTCTAACTCCTACAGTGGGTACAACAACTATTACCGTTCATCCTACTCCTCCTGTCCCTATTACTGCTGGGATACAAGAAGAGATTTTCAAAGAATGAAACAGTGGTGCTACTCACAAAGCTTATGTGCTTCGTCCAACACCATGTCTCCGCAAACACTACTGAATCGAAATTATTCCATCAGAAATTACACGTGGGCTAAAGTTGGTGCTGAAATACGGTTTTCAATTCAAACCCACGGAACTGATTACACATGGAAAGTATCCGGACTTCCCCGGGGAGCAACTTTTGACGAAGACAGCCTTACATTCATATGGAAACCTAAAAGCTGGGATGTTGGCAGACATTACATGACGTTCACTGTTTCTGATGGAAAAACAAAAGCATCAAAATCAATAATGCTCAAAATCAGGGAGGAGTGGGAGACTTTCTTTCTTCCAGGAATTTCCTATACTGCGTTATTTCCTAAAAAACAAAGTGAATTAGGGATATTACACGGCATTTCGCTTAAATATGTCTTCCTTTCATGGATTCACAGAAATGAAAAAAGAGGCCCCAGCCATGGAAGACTTTATTTTAAGCTTGATATTATGGATTCCACTGAAAAAGATCAGGAAGGTCTTTTATACTGGGCATTTGGAGTAGACCTTTCATTTGAAAGAAATCCCAAGCGTCCTTTTCTGGTTCCCTTTTTCGGACTGGAAATTGGTGGCAGCTATTCCAACAGGCTTGTTCCTTCGGAGACTGCAGAGGATGGATATGAAGAAATTGGTGGAATTTTTCATATGACTCCTACTTTTGGAGTCCATCTGTGGACAGACAGAAATATTTTCGTAACTCTGACAGGTGGGTATACTTTTGCTGTTGGTGATTATGAAAGACTTAGCGGATGGAAGGTTGATCTCGGAATTAATTTCACCATGTGGTAGAACTCCCATTATTTGTTCCGGAACAATCTAATACAATCAAAAAAAATCAATTTATCCAATAATTTAAAGCATTATATTCTGAAGTTTATGGGAGAGACAATATATTTACCGTTTGATATTTACAACTTCATTAAGCATATCTGATGCCGTTGTAACGGTTCTTGAATTAGCCTGGAAACCTCGCTGGTATGCAATCATGTTTACGAATTCTTTTGCCAGATCTACGTTTGACTGTTCAAGAGAATTTGAACTGATAGAACCACGACCACCTGTATTTGCAGCACCCACTGCCGGGTCTCCTGAGTCATCAGTGGAAAGCCAGAGTGAATTACCTGCTCTCTGAAGACCATTTTCATTCTGGAAACTTGCCAGAGCCACTTGGCCTAACAGACGGTGCTCTCCATTTGAAAACAGACCGGTAATCTCCCCGTCAGAATCTATTGAAATATCCTGAAGATTTCCAGTACTGTATCCATCCTGTGAAAGAGTTACTACTGCACTCTCATCTGCAAACTGCGTTGCGCCATCAAATCCAGTACCCCCAAGGGCAGTTCCCACACCAAAATCCATACCTATAGTCTGGCTACCTGCGCCATCTGCAAATGTTATTGCAGTGGGAGTGGATGTAGATGAAGTCATAGAACCATCTGTGCCAAAAGTGAGAGTTCCGGTATCAATCTCCTGAAGCACGCCTGGAGTACCGCCAGCAAGCTCCCCACCATCTACCATTGCATGATAATCCCATGTGTTGTCCGCTGTCTTGGAGAAATAAATATCAACTCTGTGAGAATTTCCCAAAGTATCATAAACGGTTGCACTTGTGGAGAAATTGGAGCTATTCACAGGGTCTGTAGGATCCCATGTTGTTACAGCTTCTCTGGAATCCAGATTAATACTCATCTCAACGAGGGTCGTTGGATTTGCTGGCAGGGGCGAGGTTGGTAACTGAATATCCCCGACACCACCCGCAATTTGGCCGGCATCATCTACACCGTATCCCTGGATTTTTAAATCATTGGGATTAACAAGATAACCCTCAGAATCCACAGTAAATTGTCCGGCTCTAGTGTAAAAATCACCACTAACTCCATTAACTGTGCCGTTTACAACGAAAAAGCCATGTCCTGTAATTGCCAAATCAGTGACACTACCTGTGTTGATTAACGCACCTTGGCTGAAAATCTGCTGGACATCTCCAAGCATACTGCCTCGGCCAATCTGGCTTAGTCCACTACCCCCGTGAACAGTTTCAGCTAGCATATCCTGAAAGTTTGCTCTTCCTTCTTTAAATCCAACAGTGTTAACATTCGCAATGTTATCACCGGTGACACTTAACCCCTGAGAGTTTGTAGACAGTCCTGATGTACCTGAGTACATACTGGTTATGAGAGACATAGTTTTCTCCTTTCAATGAATTCAAACCCCCTCTCCCAGGGTTTGCCTTCTGGAATACATTCCAATGACCACATCCGTGTCGCCGAGAACGTTCCGGATATTTCGTTTATGAATATATTTCAACCACTTGTTGATACTCCTACAGCAGTCTGCCCGATAGAAATAATTTCCCCGAGCTTAACTTTCCTTCCATTTACCATCATTTCTGGATAACCATTATCATATCTGACTTCAGTCACGGTGCCCACAACATAGCTTTCAGCACTAACCTGATTGCCGTTTGCGTCATATGCTTCAACAGAGAACTTGTATTCTCCAGGTGAGAGTTGCACCCCATCATTATCTTTCCCGTCCCATGTGAATGAGGAAGTTCCTTCAGGATAATCTTTGAGATCAATGGTTCTAAGAATAGTTCCACTTTTGTCCTTGATGGTTACTTTTACACTGGAACTCTCAGACCCCAATCTGAACTGAAGGTTTTCGGTTCCTCCCGAATAATCAAATGTATCGCCTTTGGCTGTAACTTCTTTCCCAACCAGATTTGCTGCCTGAGCGTTGGTCTGACTGAGTTGAGCTACCTGAAGAAGCTCAATATTTGAATTTACTTTTATCTGCTGTTCCAGAGATGAAAACTGAGCCATCTGGCTAACAAACTGATAATTATCCATAGGGGACAACGGATCCTGATTCTTTAACTGTGTAATCAGCAAATTAAGAAATTGTTGCTGATCTATATTACTGTTTGCAGTTGAACTTGCTGATGAATCTGTTCCCAGATATGCACCGCTTGAACTTGTTGGTACTATGCTTGACATGGTCACACCTCCATCAGGCCATATAATCGAGTATTCCTTTTGCAGTCTTTGTGCCACTTCCCTCTGGTTTTGAATTTTTATGGTCATCTGACTGCTTTTTTTCTAAATTCTTTATGCCATCTTTATCTTCAGGCTTTTTTCCCTCACTGGATGAGTCTTTGTCTTTTTCCTCAAAATCAAATGAAAGAAGATTATATCCTTGTTCTTCAAGGGATTTTTCGATTTCAACCAAATCATTTTTTATTGAATTAAGGAAAGATGAATCCTCACCTGACACGAGCACCCTTATTCCTTCTTCGCTTTCTTTTACTGTAATTTCAGTTCCTTTGAATTTAACCTTTATTAAACTGCCATCCCTACTTGCCCTAGCTCTTTTTATTATTTTTCCAATAAGCTCGTTTCTCCTTGAACTGCTCATTTCGTGATTTAGAAAAGATGATTTGTCGGATTCACTAATTGAGTCAATACCGGAATTCTCCCTTTTAATCATGGTATTATCTTCATATGACACGACATCTATTTCATCTACTAAATGCCTATAATTACTAATTTTTTGTTCCATTTCTATATTTTTGTATTCGTTGCCACGTTTTTCAGAATACAGGTCATAAAGACCAGAATTCAATTCACTTGAAGATATATTGTTATCCGGAATTGATTTTTCGTAGTAAGTTTCATAAATTTCCTTATTCAATAAGGTCTCAGAGGATTTGCTGTCGGCCAACTTTTCTTGTGTCCGAATTTTGACGGTTTCAGAGGACTTTTTGTCGCTTTCAAAAAAATCTGATTCATTAACTCCTGAGATGTCTGTTTGTAGATCCTGTGGTTTAAATTTACTTTCTATGTCAGTTGTATAATCAATCTGTTGGTCAATAATAGTTGATTTTAGAGATGTAATGGAATCTTTAAATAATGATTCATCTGTGAATGTAACTTTATCGTTTCTATAATTTTCCTGAGTTTCAAGGGAGGCAACAAGCATTATTTCAGGTTTAAAAATTTCATTACTACCCTCGGGCGATCTTTCATTATCTGTAAATTGCTTTAGTTCAGATACGTCCAAAGTCGGGGCTGCATTATTGTTAAACTTTAAATTTGCATCCAACTTGTTATGATAGTTTTCTACCGTATTGATATTTTGTGTTTTAATATCCTCGGATAAACTGTCATTAAACCCTTCATTGAAATGATCCAGAGGAATCCAGGCTCCTGAGCTGTTTCTGGGGGTTATCATATCATTTTTACTAAAAATCCCATTTCGGCCTAACGTTTCTATTTTTATTTTATTTTCAGATGAATTATTCAGTTTTTTTAAATCATCATTTGAGACTCCCCAGAGACCTGTTTCAGGAAAATTATCATTTATCAATCCCACCACCGACTCATTTTTCAAAGCAGTGACATTTTCTGTATCACCCAATAAATCCTTACTATCATTGTCGTTGTTTTCATTTCCCATTTCAGATGACACAATACTTTTTTCCATTTTTTCCTGCGATTGATTTTCTACAAGGCGGGTATCTGATTTTGATTTGTGAACATCTAAAAAAGAAGCACTCACTCCAAACTCTGAATCGAGGAAACTTTCAAATCTGGATATCGTGCTTTTGGCTTCAATATCACCTGAGTAATCATTGTTTGAGTCTAAATCAGAAATTAACTCATCTCCCAGGTTAAGTTTACTCTCACCAGCCTCTGGTAATTCTTCACCTTCTATACTTGTCAGACCACTGACTTTGTTCTCTCCCAGGTTAATTTTTTCCTTGCCAGACTCTTGGATTTCTTCACC
>JAFGWM010000058.1 GCA_016937155.1 Deltaproteobacteria bacterium | reverse complement strand
CCAAATATGGATCAAAATTAGTGATGTACCTGTCCTAGAGAAGTTATTTGTATTATTTCAGGATCAATTCTGCAATTTTGAATATATAAATTCATTAGATTTTAATACTATCCAAGGGCTCGGAACTTCTAATGTCAATAACATTAATAATTTCCTATATAGTTTAGTCGAAAAGAATGAAGAGTATAAGAGAAAAAAATTACTTATTAACGATATAGATTCACTATCGATAAAAGAAGATTGCCTTTCGATTGTTTTAAAAAGGTACTTAAGTGAATATGCAAATGATAGAGATGATTCTATTTTAAAAAAAATACTATTAATTGATTTTAAGACTATTATTGGAAAAATAAAGAGAACCGATCTTAATAAAGTAGTACAATTCAGAGATAAAATATTTAATGAAAGTATATTATTTAGAGAAGGTAAAATCTCAGGCCATGATTCCAGTTTTTATTGGTCTTATGAAGAATATCTTAATCAAGATTTTGATATAATCGAAGATTTAATTTCTTTACATTATACTTTTTCTGAAATAATGGATAATCGTTCATTTGAGATTTTTAAATATAGAACTGGTTTCACAGAAGAAGTAAAAACATTAGGTGAAGTTGGATCAATATTCGGTGTTGAAAGAGAAAGAATCAGACAAATCCAGGTTAAGATATTTATAAGGATACAAAATTGCTTACCCGTATCCCCTCAAGATTTATCTTTATTACTTTTAAAAGCGCTTGAAGACGATGAAGATAGAATTGATGAGTTCGCACAATATTTTTCTGATGAAAATTCTTTTTGTTTATATTTGGATGCCTTAAGCAATAATGATGATGGCTTTTGGAAAGATCAATTTTTTCCAATCTTTGATAAAGAAATATTTGATGATTTAATTCTAACATATCCTTCACCATATAGTTATGAGACTATATCAGAGACAATTAAAAATTATTATGGCTATGAAGGATTCCAATTAAAAAGAGTTTTTAATAATGAGGTCATTAAAATATTTACAATTGATGATGATGGATATACCCCAAAAAAATTAAGTCAACATTATGCTATAACACATGTATTAACAAATTGGCCAAATGGTTTGAAATGGAATACCGTTTTAGAAATATCTAATAATAGAAAATTAAGGGATAACGATTTTGATCTTAGTAGATTGATCGGGGACCGTTTTCTCCAGTCTGGATATGTTTACTTCTCGAATAGATCAAAAATAAGTGAGTATCGACATACAAAATTTCTTCCTGGTGATAAAGATCTGTATAATGAAGGTCTGAAAAGGCTTAGAATGTTTTTAGACTTGAATAATAGAAGTGAATATACTTTTGGAGAATTTATTGAGACAGATGATATTTTAAAACAAGGTATAACCTATTATGATTTCAGACATTGGGTTAGAGAAAAAGGTATTAATTATGGGATTTATTTTAATGGTAAGTCAGGCTCTGATATTATCAGCCTTAATGAAATAGACTCGAATAATAAGTATAATCAAAAACAGTCAGTTCTAAATCTTATAGAACAAAATATTGGATTAACATTCGTTGATGATATTGTATTCAAGATAAGATCAAAATCATATGGACATGCATATCATTATTTGACCGAATTAATAGAAGATAGAAAAATAATACAGTTTAAAGAAAAGGCTTTCTGTTCCCCTAAGTATATATTTAAAAATGAAATAAATAAAAATGAAATTCTACGCATAATCAAAAGACTACCATTTGAAAAATATGAAATAATTGAGGTCGATTATTTAAGAATGATTGCAAATAGATTATTATGTAAGAGTTATTCTAAGATTCTCTATAGTAGCCTAGTAAATTATTTTTCTGAGGAATTAAAAATCTACAAATCCTATGGTTTACTTTCCAAATCACCTATTTCATATAATGGATTCCTTGCAATTGCAAATGAAAATTGTAATGTGAAATTAAACGATGACGAGAATGTTCAAAGATTAAAAGAAATTGTTTTTACAACAGAAGAAGCGTATCGGGTTGTATTATCAAATTGGAAACAGAATCATAATACTTCAAGAAATGGAGACAAAACAATATAACAATCAAATGAACCAGATTTTCCTATGGCACAAATCCTGCTTTTCTGCTTCGCAGGCAGGATTTCCGCCATGTACGGAAAACAGGTTATGCGGGCGTTATTCCATAAAAAAATCAGCCGATCCAATGAATTGCGCCCAATAGAGAGTTAAAATTATAGAATGAGAAATGATAAGGCATTTCAAGGAAGGATTTTGAGAATCCCCTCCCGGGATGATATTTTAATACTTTAATCACATAATTAACTTAAAACATCACATCAAACTTTTATCTGAAAATTCCTTAAAAATCGTTATCGAAAATCACTGAAAAATACCTGAATAACCGAGTGATAGATACACTGGTACAACGGTGGGTAATTATCGTGGTTGATTGTGTGGTTTACTTGTAGAATTCTCTACTCGTATGGTGAGGGCATTTCGAAGATAACGTATTCTGCCAGGATTTTTACATTATGGTGGAGACGCATCTTGTAGGTTCCAAGAGGGAATTCAACTTCATGGTCTCCATCGATGCATTTATTCCAGGCAAGTTTGTATGCGATTTGAAACGATTTCCACTGTAACCACATGGAGTATCTCTTGTCTCTGTCCGCAGAAATGAAGTTGGGTTTGAGTATCCACAGCGGGCTTTCTGTTTTTGGAGCGGTGAAAGGATCAACTCGTTTGATACTCTCTACTCCAAGCCACTTATCAGTGGGTTTATGTTTTGCCATGATATCAGCTAGCTCATCCTGAAGCAGTTGATTGAGGTGCTGCAAGTACAGCTGTTTTCCTTCTTCAGTCTGGTCGTATTCTCTGGGTATATGAAGTTTGATGGTAACTTCAGCGGGAAGCAGATTGTTACCCATGGATCTGAAAAACTTCTTTGGACGTTTAATCTTAATCTCTTTTCCGATATCTGATGGAAGGAGTTTTGCTCCGGCCACAAAGATGGAAGGTGGACAAGGCCTGCTTTCACCGGGTTTAACATAGTATTTTCTGTGTCAGGATAGTTGTCGCTGTTTATAATTTTGGATTTTAAAAAGCGGGCATGAGGACAAACTAGGAGAAATCTGGAAAATACGGTATGTTGTGAAGTTGACTATGAGTTGTTTTTTCTCTGAAATAAATTATCAGAAAAACTTCTAACGTTTTGTTGCTGTGATTACTCATGGAAAATATGTTGATTATATTTTTTACGGAGGTGTAGTGTGAGCAGATACTTATTTTATTATTCATTTTTTATTTTTATAGTTTTAACTTCCTGTGATGATGACATTAGAAATTCCAGCAACACGAATAATACAACGAATAATACATCCAGCCAGAATAATACCAGTAATTCGAATAATACAAGTTATACTAATAATAATACAAACAACAATACTTCCACCGCGCTTGAGATTCCTGACTGGACTGAAGAAACCCATTCCAACGATGTGGAACCGAACTATTCAGTTGTTTTTCCGCAAAATAAGGTTCATGTGTTTAATATTTCCATTGAGCCTGAATTCTGGCAGGTAATGGAGGATGATCTTGAAGAAAACATTGGAGAGTTTAATCCTGGTCCGGGAATAGATCTAGGTGACTATGAGCCGGTATGGGTTCCATGTACTCTGACTTATGAGGATAAAGACTGGTATAAAGTTGGTATCCGTTTCAAGGGAAATTCAAGTCTGGTTATGTCGTATAACATGGGTATTAAAAAGCTTTCCTTCAAGCTGGACTTTGATGAATTTGAGGATGACTATCCCGTGATTAAAAATCAGAGATTTTATGGATTCAAACAATTGAATCTGGGAAACGGTTTCGAGGACAAAAGTATGATGCACGAGAAAGCTGCTGCTGATCTGTTCTCGCTCTTTGGCATCAGAATGGCATCAACTGCATTTGCTGCTGTGTATGTGGATTATGGAGAGGGACCGGTCTATTTTGGACTTTACACACTTATTGAAGAAGTGGATGATACAGTTATTGAAACAAAATTTGTAGATGGTGGGAATCTTTATAAGCCTGAGGATGCCGGTGCAACATTTGGGGACGGTACATTCAATATTGCTAATTTTGAAAAGAAAACCAACGAAGATGAGGCAGATTATTCTGATGTAGAGGCTCTTTACAATATTGTGAACAGTGAATTGCGTACTAGTGATCAGGAATCCTGGCGTAGTCAAATGGAAAGTATATTTGACATTGATGTTTTTCTAATGTGGCTTGCGGCAAATACTGTAATCAGAAACTGGGACAGCTATGGACTGGCTCCTCATAATTATTATTTGTATAATGATCCTGAAACGGAAAAACTCACCTGGATACCATGGGATCACAATGAGGCGTTTACCAGTGGGAAGCAGGATGGGGTTTTAACACTGGGTTTGGATGAAGTTGATTCTCGGTGGCCACTTATCAGGTATCTGCTTGACGATGGTGTATATTCGAGTTTGTACTTCAGTTATATGGACGAATTTTCTCAGAACTTATATAATCCTTTGATTATGACTGAAAAATATGAGCAATATCAAACTCTAATTGAAGAATATGCAGTAATGGAACAGTTGCCATATAGTTTTACTCAGACAGACAGTGATTTTTACTCAGCTGTGGAGGCGCTTAAGCAGGATATTCAGACGAGATACGATCTCGTCCAGGCCATTGAGTAAATGGATTGACGTTTATCAGGTCTTTTTTTAAAACTCTGGTATCGATTGTCTTCGATTGTCTTTCTAATTCTGTAACCGGTTTTTTAATTATTTTTTCCATATATTTTATGGACCATGGTCAGGCTAAAAATCATCATTGACAAGGAAAGAAAATACTGAGAGTTTATGCTCTCCTTAGAATTATTTAATCGAAGTGATGCAATGATTATTCTGTAACCGGTTTTAAGCTTTATGGAGAATATATATGAAAAAAATCATAATATTGATGGGTCTTGTTTTTCTTGTTGGGTGTGAAAATGAATCATACTGGAGTGCTGAAAACACCTGTTCAAGGCTCAACAGATGGCTGGAACAGTGCGGAGGACAATGCAAGATTGATAACTGTGTTGAGAAATTCAATGCGCTTGAAGATCCCGATGAAGTGGATTTCTGGCAATTATATGGTGTAGTTTTACTTAGGGAGGACAATACATGTCCTGTTACCGGTCTCGGAGATTTGTATCTGGAAAAATTGAATGAATCAATGGGAGTTGAATGCAATTACTATTGTGGGGATGGTTTGTGTCCACTTTATTCAACTGAGTTCTTTACTGAGGAAAGTCTAGATTCCTGTCCTTCCGACTGTGCAACGAAATACTGTAACTATGTTGATTCATACTTTGTTGAGTATCACTGTGCGGATACTGACTCACTGATATGTGATGCTGTACCTGAATGCTATGATGAACTTGTGGATGTTTCATCAACACTGGATTCTTCTTCTTTGTCTACATTAACTGAATGTATGCGTGAAATGGGTTATTCATCTGTCAGTGGAGGATGTATTGTGCCCACGACTGACAATGGTATGTTATGTGAAGAGTATGTATCTCAGTATGTGACAATTTCATGCGGTAAATAGGCAGGAAACCGGATATTGGCTGTTCTTCAGAGCTAAATTACAAATCAGTAGATTTCCCATTTTCTATGAGGGCTTTGCTCAATTTGACGGCATCGTCAGAAATGGTTCCCATCATTCTGGCTACTTCTGTTATTCGTTCATCATTACTCAGTTTTTTTACCTTTGTCCAAGTCTGGTTATCTTTTATTTCCTTATGCACTGTATAATGGTGATCCGCAAAAGCTGCTATCTGAGGCAGATGGGTAATACATATCACCTGACGGTTCAACGATATCTTTTTCAGTTTTTTCCCCACCATATTTGCAGTTTCACCCCCGATGCCTGTATCAACTTCATCATAGATAGTTGTTAGAGTATTCTGAAACCCGCTGGCAGCGCATTTCATGGCCAGATGGATGCGGCTTATTTCACCACCGCTTGCAGTTTCTGAAAGTGGTTTTGGTGGAAGACCGGGGTTAGCTGAAAACAGAAACGAAACTTTATCAGCTCCTTCATCAGAGATGTATAAGTCATCATAAATACGACATGTTTTTGAGTTTTTTGAAGGTGTTCTGGGCTCAATTTCTACAATGAAATCAGCGTTTGTAAAGCCCAGATCCATGAGTTCTGTTTTTACCTGGTTAGACAGCTTTCGTGCACATTTTTTTCTTTCAGCAGTAAGTACCCCTGCAAGCTTCAGTGCTTCAGTTCTTAAAGTGTTTAAAGTATTTTCAAGCTCTGGAATAGAGCTTTCGTCATTGGAAAATGAATTAAATTCAGACTCCAGATTCTCAAGTACAGCGATGAGTTCATCAGGGCTTCCAACTCCGTGTTTTTTTGAAAGTTTCTCCATAATATGAAGCTTGTTCTGAATGTCATCAGGATTAAAATCAGGGAGTTCTCTGTCACCGCTGTGTCTGAAAATGGATGATGCATCCAGCAATAATTCTCTGGCTTTTTCCAGATTCTCTATTGCCTCAGCAAATTCGGGCTCAATATCATGATAAAGTGAAATTTTTCGTATAATTTCACCGAGCATATTAAGGATGCTGCTCTCGTCACCGGAGATGGAAAATTCAGCCCATTGTGCAGAGGATACAATCTCAGACAGAGAGGAGATTTTTTTCGACAACTGCAAAAGAGAAGCATACTCTCCCTCTTCAATATCAGCGTTTTTAAGTTCCTTTATATGAAACTCCAGTATTTCCATACGTCTTTGATTTTCTATACTTCCGGTCTTTAATTCATTCAGGCGGCTGTCAATGGTGTCCAGTTCAGCTAGTTTATTCCTGAGTTTGGCCGGAAGATCCTTATCATCGAGATAAGTATCAACAATGGCGCTGTAATTTGAAGGAGATAGAAGTTTTACCTGATCATGCTGACTTGTAAGTTCAATAATTTCACTGCTTAACAGAGAAAGAGTTCTGAGTTTTGAAAGTGAACCATTAATTCGGACTCTGTTTTTTCCCTGATTTGAGATTATTCTTTCCAGGACAAGTTGAGGATCATCATCAAAGGATTCTTCAGGCAGATACTGTGAAAGTTCAACTGAAATACTTTCACCGCAGTCAATTGTGGCTCCCACCACTGCATTTTCTTCTCCTGCTCGAATCCATCCTGAATCAGCTCTGTCACCTCTCAGCATTCCAAGAGCCTGCACAACCATTGATTTTCCTGCTCCGGTCTCTCCGGTAATCACATTAAGACCTGGAAAAAACTCGATTTCAGCATCACTTATTACAGCAAGATTTTTAATCGTCAGAAATTCAAGCATCGGAAGATTCCCGAACTCCCCAGCTGAGTTTATGCCGGAGAACATTGAATATGGAATAATCATCAGGTAAAAATACCATCAGAGGTTTGAGACTTTCGGATATAAGTATCAGGTCATCCGGCTGTACCACGCATCCCCTTTGTCCATCAACTGTCAGGAATGCTTTCTGATGGACTTTTACGCTAAGGCATGAGCTGGATGGAATAACCATTGGCCTTTGAGTAAGTTGATGTGGACAGATGGGAACAATGCTGACGGCATCCATTTCAGGAGAAAGTACCGGGCCACCGGCTGCAAGTGCATACGCTGTTGAGCCCATCGGTGTTGATACAATCAGACCATCGCTTTTATAGGATGCAACAAAAGCATCATCAACATGACAGTGTATTTCCATCAGGCGGGCCATTTTATCATGATTGATAACAACATCATTGGATGCAAGTGTACGGAATATTTCGTTGTTGTTTCTTAGAAGACGAGTGTCCAGACGCGCTCTGGGAGCTTTTTTCAGCTTTCCCTGAAGAGCAGCTTCAATTCCTGTTCTGCAGTTTCTGCTGGTAAATGGTGTCAGGAATCCAAGTGAACCCATGTTGATGCCAATCACCGGAATAACGGTTTTCTGCATCAGGGAGGCTGCATGCAGTAAAGTTCCATCTCCCCCAAGAACGATCATAACCTCTGATGTTGATACAAGTTCATCTGAATCGACACCCTGAGCGTAAGGAATTGAGCTTGGAGATTCACAAAGTACCATATAGCCCATGGTACTGAGCCATGAAGCCAGTACTGTTGCAAATTCATGAGCGTTTTCGTCATGCCATTTTACGACCAGAGCGATTTTTTTCATTATGGATTTTCCACTAAAACTCAGCTAAGCCTGGAGCCCTCGGGAATGGGATTACATCTCTGATGTTGGACATTCCGGTAACAAACTGAACAATCCGCTCAAATCCCAGTCCGAATCCGCTGTGTTCTACGGTTCCATATTTGCGGAGATCCATATACCACCAATAATCTTCAGGATTCAGTCCCAGTTGTTTAATTCTGTCAAGGAGAATATCATATCGTTCCTCTCTTTGACTGCCCCCGATTATTTCTCCAACACGGGGAAGAAGAAGATCCATTGCTGCCACTGTTTTCCCATCATCGTTCATTCTCATATAAAATGCTTTGATGTCCTTGGGGTAATCAGTTACGAACACTGGTCCATCGAAGGCTTTTTCAGTCAGATAACGTTCATGCTCTGACTGAAGATCAATACCCCATGATGGTGGATACTCGAATTTCTCCCCGGATTTCTCTAAAATTTCAATAGCCTCAGTATATGTGATTCTGGTAAAATCAGCTTTGGAGAGTTTTTCCAGAAGGTCGGTAATTCCCTGGCTTATTCTTTTGTTTATGAAATCAAGATCATCCCCACCCTTTTCAATTACCTTTTTGAAAAGGTGTCTTACAAAGGCCTCAGCTACGTCCATGTCTTCCTTCAGGTTTGCAAAAGCGATTTCGGGCTCAATCATCCAAAACTCAGCTAGATGTCTGGAGGTATTTGAATTTTCAGCTCTGAAGGTTGGACCAAATGTATAGCAGTTACCGATGCTTGTGGCGAAAATTTCAGCTTCAAGTTGACCGCTGACGGTAAGTGATGCTTTTTTCCCAAAGAAATCTTTAGTCCAGTCAATCTCGTTTTTATCTGTGCGGGGTGGATTTTCCATGTTGAATGTACTTACATTGAACATTTCTCCGGCACCTTCACAATCACTGGTGGTAACGATGGGGGAGTTAAGGTAAACATAACCTCTTTCCTGAAAAAACTCATGAACCGAATATGCCAGGATATTACGGATTCTGAAAACTGCACCAAAAGTATTTGCTCTGGGTCTGAGATGGGCTATGTCCCTGAGGAATTCAAAGCTGTGACGCTTTTTCTGCAGCGGATAATCAGGAGATACTCCCCCAAGAATTTTTATGTTTTTCACCTGAAGTTCAATGTCCTGTCCGGATGCAGGGGAGGGGATAAGTGCACCACTCATCTCAACACTTGTTCCAGTGGAAATACCTGAAACAGTTTCTTCAAATTCAGTATTGTCAACAGTAGCCTGAAGATTGGAAAAGCAGCTTCCATCATTCAATTCAATGAATGTTACACTTTTGCTGGTTCTTTTGGTTCTTACCCATCCTGATACAGTAATGGAATCAGTGATTAATTTTTTTCCCAGTATTTCTTTGATTCTCATAACCAGAATACTCCTCGGTTATAAATTAGTTATTTTAACATTTTAGAATTCATCCAATGTTGAGAGATACCTTCCATTCCCCTTTTTCCTTCAGGAGATTCAGAATAACAGACATTTTTTTCCCGACGGAAATTCTGACTCTGGCGGTATTGTCATTTTCTTCTATAAGTTCGATTTTTTTCTCCCCTGACCACTTATCTCTTGATTGGGGAACGGTTACCAGAAGTCTGTGCGGTTTGAGTCCTGGTACAGTGGATTTATTCAACTTCAGAAGGATTTTATTCTGTGTTTCACTGTCAAGAAGTTTCCATGCTTCCTGAGTAAGGTCACTTAAAATATACGAAGCGAAAGCAACAGCTGTTTCTTTAGGCCCCTGTGACGGTGTCTGGCAGGAAAAAAGGAGAATAGTTGAAAAAAACAGAAAATAAGAAATTATGACTTTCATCATCCGCCTCCCACAAAGGTTACAATTTCAACGGTGTCTCCATCTGAAAGTGCAGTATCAAAATCGGAAGTAATCATTCCATTGATTTCAATCACCAGTGCCCGTCTGGCATCCAGAAGATCAATCACAAGGTCTCTGATTTTTGTGCCCTGATTAATAATCTTTTTTTCACCGTTAATGGTCACATTCATTACGAGAAATCCTTCTGTTATGATTGTTTATCATTGAATATTTATTTTGGGGAAAAGGCTCGTCAGTCGATTCGATAAATTTCAAGAGAAGTATTTCCGATTATCCAGTTCTTGTGAAGTCTCATAACTGCAACGTATTTTCCACCCAGACTCCATCTGATGAGGCCATCCTTTGCTTTTACTGCACCAATTCGTTTAGAGTCACCACTTTTGATATTCAGGGTGAAAAAGTGGATAAAACGCTCTTCAGACTTCATCTGTTTCAGAACAATGGGGTTCTGAGGATCTATAAACATGGAATATATCAGATCTCCCTTGAGGGAATGTGTCCTCTGGGCTTTGAGAGTGCTGAATTCGTATCTTCCCAGCTTATAGGAGGGCTTCACCGGTTTCCAGTTTCTGATTCCCAGTCCGTATTTGAAGGAACCACTGGTTCCGCTTGTTTTTGGTACTCCAGTGAGATTTAGAATGTGAGTAAGTCCCTGATATTTTGAAAACGTAATGGAATCCTTATCCCAGAGTGAATTATTTGATATGGATTTACCACGGGTAAGTTTTGATGTTTCAACATCAAATATCCCGTTTACATCAGGAAGTTTGGAGTCGGATTTTTTATCATATTTACCGATGATTTTAACGTAGACTTTCATGTAATCAGGGGAAAAATATGCAATATCCATGAGTTCGGGTTTTTTCATACGCCCACGGACATCAGCTGATATTTTGAAAGTCTTTACTGGTTTTTTCATTTTATCCACATCATAAATATCAACAGTATGAACCTGGCTGGATGTGGACTTTCTGAGCGAATAAGCAGTAATTGTTGGCTTACCACCAAATGAAGAGGAGACAGTGTCGTCGGAACCCTTAATCTGTCCTTTTTCGATACCGGCAGTTGTAAAAACAGCCCAGTCTTTTGAGGATTTGGCAATCCTTGAAACAAAAAGGAGTCTGGAATCGGAAGAAAAACGTATCTCCATTGGTTCGTTGGTAAATTTTGTTATATCAACCGAAACTGTTTTTCCTCCTGCCAGAGGATGTATTTTCAAAGCGGCTTTCCCGTTACTGGATACAGCAATATATGCAAGGTGAGTGCCTGCCGGGCTTACTGCAAAATGACTGTCAATGTAACCCTCAGTAAAAGTCATAGTGCTGCTGCGTTTGAGAACATTGTCGTTAGCTGAGCTGCTGAATGAAAACAAACTAAAAAATAAAAACAGAATTAAAGTGCGGCTGATTCTCATTTGTAAACCTATACCGTTAAATATTATTCAAAAAATACACATTGAAGCAATACTACTTATACCGGAAAATATCAAGTTTGAAATTTTGCTCAAAATTTTGACTTGTAGTCAGAGTGGTTTAATGTATGACATGTAGGAGGCATAACGACATGTTCGCCACTTTGATTATATCAATATTTTTAAGTATCAGTTTTCCTGTAACAAACGGAAATGTTTTGACATCCGCTGTAAAAACCAAACGAAGTTTAAGAGCTAAGAGGAATCTTCGTTTGAGAAAAAGTCGAAGAAAAACTGTCCAAAGAAACCGAATTAGAAAATCACCCCTTAAAGTAAAAGCAAAAGTATCCAATAAAACGAGAGGTAAAAAGAGTTTTGCAAAAAAAACAGGGATGAAATCCAGAAAACGCAGAATTTTAAAACGGAAAAGTAAAAGGTCAGATTTGAATAAAGGCCTGAAAAAAGTTGTAAGTAGAAAGACAGTTCGCACACCAAAATTCAACAGATCTGTGGCGCATGGAAAGAAACTTTCTAAAAACTCGAGATTGAGGAAATACAGAAAGAGAAATACTGCTTATCTGAGTAAAAATAGAAAAAGTCAAAGACAGAACCACAACAAAGTGGCTACCGGTAAAAACCAGGTTTCAGGAAAGCGATTACATGTCAGACATCTTAAAATAAGTCAGAGTAAATCAGTAAGTGGAATCAGACTTATGGCAAAAAGAAGTCACAAGGAACAAAAAATTGTTCTTAAAAAAAATGATAAAAGGAAGATAAAGGTAAGTCGTTCAAAAAGGCTGTCAAAGTATCCCTCAATGCCTGTATATCATCTGCATACTGGCGAACTGGTGAAAATACGTCTGTACGATTCCAGAGGTGTGCTCAGGAAAAAGGCTCTTAAGGAATTCAATCATGTTGCCAGATGTTTCCGCACCGGAAAAACCATGTCTCTCAATTACAGGCTACTGGTTGAAGTGTACGAAGCATGGATACATTTTGGAATGCCCCAGGTAAGTATTTTCTCCGGTTGCAGACAGCCACCTCATGCTTCAAGAACTTCAAGACATGTTTTAGGTGATGCCCTTGATTTTACATTTGATGGTGTTAACAGAAAAACTCTTGCCAGATATTTTCTAAAGAGACGTGATGTGAAAAAATCCTATAAACTTGGGATTGGATATTATCCCAATGGTTACCACATTCATGTTGATATACGGAAGAACCCGGGATTCTGGGTTCAACTGGGTCATATCGACGGTGAAAGCAGATATGCTGAAAATCCGGCAGGGTATTTTTATCGACGAACCAGTTTTTCTAAAAAGCAAAATAACAAAACTGCCAAAAAATAATGGAGGAAGGAAATGAAGTGTCATTTCATTGGTATAGCTGGGACTGGTATGGGCAATGCAGCTGGTCTCATGAAGGAAAAGGGGTGGATGGTGACGGGAAGTGATGAAGCTGTTTATCCTCCAATGTCTGAAGTACTTGATAAAATGGAAGTTGAAGTAAAAACTCCTTTCTCCGGGGATAATATTAATTCAGACAGTGGTCTTTTAGTGGTGGGAAATATCTGCCGATATAATCATGTGGAGGTGCTTAAGGGAACGAACTGTAATCTTAAACTTACAAGTTTTCCGGCCCTTATAGGAAACACAATACTGAATTCCAGAAAAACCGTAGTTGTTGCTGGAACACATGGAAAAACCACCACCTCATCCATGGTTGCCCACATTCTCAATTTTGCAGGGAGGGATCCGGGATATCTTATAGGTGGAGTACCTCATGATTTACCTGGGAGTTATCATCTCGGTGAAGGTAAGGAATTTGTTATAGAAGGTGACGAGTATGATACTGCATTCTTTGATAAAAATCCTAAATTTATCCACTATCGGCCAAAATGTGTGATTCTAACAGGTATTGAATTTGATCATGCGGATATATACAGGGATTTTAAACACGTTAATGATCAGTTCAGAAGACTGAGAGCAATAACCCCTCCTAATGGTGATTTTCTGGTCAGCGCAGATAACAGGGCTGCAATGAAACTTATTGAGGACGAAGGAGGTAATTCATATGGTCTCAAGGGTGAGGAATCTGACTTTTACTCTGAAGTTTTTTCAGAAGGGACTTTCAGGAAATGTAATTTTTATTCCGGAATGAAAAAGCTTGGAGAATATCAGTTGAAGCTTTCAGGTGAACATAATCTCAGGAACGCAACGGGGGCTGTTGCCATGGCACTTTGTCTTGGTGTAAATCCGGAAGTAGCACTTGAGGCAATTTCTGAATTTAATGGCGTAAGACGACGTCAGGAAGTTCTGGGTAATCCGGGAAATGTTACTGTGGTAGATGACTTTGGACATCATCCCACTGCAGTAAGACTTACTCTGGAGGGACTTAAAAAAAATATCAGTGGTAGAATTGCAAGTGTTTTCGAGCCAAGAAGTGCCACCTCACGAAGAAGTGTTTTTCAAAAGGATTATGCAGATTCGCTTAAGGTCTCGGATGCTGTTTTCTTAAGTTCACCCTATGATCAGAGTAGAATTGATGAAAAGGAAAGGTTTAGTAGTGAACTCCTGACTTCGGATCTCAAAAACAGCGGTGTAACCACATTTTATTCATCTGATCCGGAAGAACTCAAAAAGGCAATAGCAAACTGGGCTGAGCCTGGAGACTGGATAATATTTTTCAGTTCCGGATCATTTGGTGGGCTCAGGGAAGGTGTGCTGGCCAGTCTGGAAAGGAAATTTAAATGAGTGAATGCAATGACTTGAAGAATGCTGAAATGATTGCCCGTCACGCAGGAAAAATTCTGATGGCTGGCTATGAGAGTGTGACATCATCTCTTAATATTGAGTACAAGGGTGCAATTAATCTGGTAACTGATTTTGACAGGAAAAGTGAGCAGTATATTGTATCAAAACTGCAGGAACTTTATCCCAATGACAGTATTTTAGCTGAGGAGTCCGGTCTGCACGGGGATAGAACCGGAAGAGTATGGTGTATTGATCCCCTTGACGGAACCACGAATTTTGCTCATGGCCTGCCATTTTTTACTGTGAGTATTGCATTGCTTATTGATTCGGTACCGCACTCAGGTGTTGTATATAATCCGGTATTCGACTGGATGTTTTCGGTGGAAAAAGGAGTACGCGGTACACTCAACGGCAGTGTCCTTGGGAAACTGGAAAATGGAACTCTGGAAAGGGCTCTGGTTCTTTATGGTTGCGGATATGACAGAAGACTTAATCCCGAGCGATACATAAGGATGATGGAAACATATATGGTTGCAAGTCAGGGAATTAGAAGAACCGGCAGTGCCAGTCTTGATTGCTGTCTTGTTGCCTGGGGAAAGGCTGATGCTTATGTTGAGGTTAATCTGTTTCCGTGGGATCTGGCAGCAGGAGCATTATTGGCAGAAGCTGCGGGAGCTATAGTTACTGATGTTAATGGTGAAAAATTTGATGCTTTCAGTGGCAGAATCATGGTTGGCAGGCCCGGTGTCCATTCGGATATTCTGGAAATTTCAAAAAAAGAAAAACTTTTCATTGAAGAGCTTTCAGGAAAATGGGACACTGGTCGCAACTTTGACAGGATGTGAATCGGTTGAAAGACAGTTTTCCTTTTAAAACAGCTCTTGAAGCTGTCACTACAGCAATCTACTGCAGGGATAAAGACAGAAAAATTGTTTTCTGGAATGCTGCTGCTGAAAGACTTACAGGGTACACTTTCTCTGAAGTGGAGAACACTACCTGTGCAAACCGCATTTTATGTCATCACAGTGTTGGTACTGTCGAACTTTTATGTGAGACTGATGCCTGTCCTCTTGTAAATGCTTTGAGATCAGGCGAGGCTTTTAAGGAAGAGTTTTTCATACGGAAAAAGAGTGGCACTTTAATCCCAGTGGTGAGTAACTGCACACCGGTCTACAGTGATAGTAACTCTCTGGAGGGTTTTATAACTGTACTGTGGGATAATACCAGAATGATTGAGATGAGAAGTGACATTGAGAATCTTGAATCAATGGCACTGGCAGATCCACTCACCGGTCTGGGAAACAGGCGGTATGCTGAAATGAACCTCACATCAGCTATGGAGAAATACCGCAGATATGGGTGGAATTTTGGGCTGCTGTTTTTTGACATTGATCATTTTAAGGATATAAACGACAGATATGGTCATGTTTTTGGTGATAAAGTCCTGAAGACGGTTTCCACTCTCCTGAAGTATTCCCTGCGAAGTTTTGATACTATTGCCAGATGGGGTGGTGAGGAGTTTCTGGCTGTAATCTGCAATGTTGACGATAGCGAACTTGGTGTTATAGCTGAGAGGGGCAGAAAACTGGTGGGATCAAATATTATGAAACTGGATGGTGAAGAGATTAAAGTAACCGTCTCAGTTGGTGTGACTTCTGTTATTGTTGAAGATACTGTTGAATCAATTGTAAAAAGGGTTGATTCTCTTATGTACAGAAGCAAAACATCCGGAAGAAACAGAGTTACTCTACAGATAAAAACTGATGAGTTGAAAAATATATGAGAGGGAGGAGGGTGTCATGAACTGTACAGGAAAAGCAGTCAACGAGAGACACTGCAACTGCACTTATCCTGGTTGTCCCAGACATGGTGTATGTTGTGAATGTATCACCTATCACATGAAAAAGGATCAGTTGCCCGCCTGTTATTTCAGTAAAGAGCAGGAGGCAACCTGGAACCGCAGTATTGACTATTTTATATCTGAAAGGAATGGAAAGAAATGAAGGTATCTGCTAAAAAATTTGCTCTGGTGATTTCCTCGTTATTACTTCTGGGTTCCTGTGGAAAATCAGAAGCAGACGTCGGTAAAGACAAATCTCCCGAAAAAATGAATGATAATCCTGTGGTTGTAAGTACATTTCCAGCAAATGGGGCGATTAGTGTCAATCCTGCGATTACTTCAGTGATGGTCTCATTTTCTGTTCCAATGATGGACAAAAGCTGGTCTTTTGTAAAGGAAAGTGATGATAATTTCCCTCATGAAATAGGAACACCGTCATTCGATAAATCTTTTAAAACAATAACTCTTCCAGTAAAAATTAAACCTTCCAAAAAGTACACTATATGGATCAATAGTGACAAGTTCAAGAATTTTAAAAGTAAGACTGGAAAAGTTCTTCCTCCATATAAACTTGTATTCACTACTGGTAAGCCTAAGAAATAACCCCCCTGGCAAAAATCAGATTTTATGATATTAGATTCATAATCGAAAGGGTATTATGATGAAGCGTTTTATTTTGATGACATCAGTTTTTGCATTAATGTTCATGGCTTTTTCAGGTTGTGAACTGACCGATAAATCGGAGATTAAAATAATTTCACCTGAAAGCGGAACTTTTATTAACAATACTCAGGATGTTGTGGCAATCATTAATTCCCCATCCAAAACAATCATTGTGAATGGAAATGAAGTTGATGGTGGTAAAAACATAGAGGTAAATGTTGGTACTGCTGATGGCCTTGGCACGATTAAAGCTGAAATTCCTGGGGATTCACTGTTTGCCTTCCGTTCATTCATTCAGGGTTCAATTATTGAACCGGAAACACAAATTCAGGATTCCATAACTATAACACTTGGAAACGACACAATTGATGGTGGTGAGGGCAATACGGTTGCTTATCTGGTTAAGTGGTTGCTTGAAAACGAAAATCTTGAACCATGGATTAATAATCCACTTCAGATGGATGTTCAGGTTATGATGACCACTGTTACTGTTGATATCAACATAAATGAAGCGATCAGTGATGATGTTACTGTTTCCATTACCAATGATCAGGGGGCTCTGCAAATGACTGCAAGTCTTCTCAATGTTGAAGGTACATATACAGGGACTGCAGCCACCATTAACTCTACAGGAACTTTCCACTACGATTATATAAATATAACCGGTGATTTACAGATTAACTCACAGATGGAAATAGAGCTTGTAAACACAGAAGTTGAAACTTCTGAAGTTGTTCTTGAAGATTCCGGACCACTGGATTCATATCTTGCAACTCTTGGAGGGTTATTCGATGATGAGGTTCCAACTGCGATTGCTGATGCCGCTGCAAATGCAACTGAATCAATATTTAACACACTGATTTCAAGTGTTTCCCCTGAACTGGCTCTGGAATTTGAAAACAATCCTGTTGTACAGACCAGTACCACTGAAAATGTTGCTGTAACAGCAGATGGTATTTCGATTACATATGGAACTGTTTTTAGACCTGAAACAGCTGTGGAATATATAGCTGGGAGTGGAATACTGGAAAGAGCAGCCGTTTCTCCTGAAGGCAGCACCAACATAAGTACAGCAATTGGAAGCAGATTTTTCAACCAGATTTCATTTGCAGCCTGGGCTGGAAACAACCTTGACCGAAGTTATTCTCAGGGACAACTTGAAAATATGGGTATGTCTGAATTGGATTTCCCGTATTCTAACCTCGACGGTGTTGATATATCGCTTCTTCTACCGCCTCTTCTCGAATGGAAGTCTGATGGGCCCTACCTGATGGTCGGCGGAATTGAAATCTATCTGAGGGTTTCTGGAACAGACAACGCAACAGCTTGGACAGCAGCGGAAATTCCTGTAAAGCTTGAGGAATCTGATGGGGGATACATTATGAATGTTGATGATTCCAGAGAGTATATAATTCATGATGCAGGGTTTAACAAAATGTCAACTCTGGTTGATCATGATAAGGTTCGTAAAATCATGCGAAGTGCGATTCCCGGGATTATAGATGATGTTTTTGGCAGTCTTCCACTTATCGGAATAAATGAGGTTGAAATAAACCGGTACAGTGAGGATGGAATATTCACATTCACTCCTGAGATAAAAACAGTTTCCACAGGAGACAATGCGTGGAATGTGATATTTGATTTCACCGGGGTATACAGTAAGTAGATTAACAGGCATTCGTCAACATTGGACAAAAAAAATGTCTGTGCTATAAAAGTCAACTGCATAAATATTACTGGAGGTATGTAAATGCGTGTTATTATTATTTTTCTTATGTCATTGTCATTTTTAGTTGTAAGTTGTGATGACGACAGCTCAAACAGTAACAATTCAACCAACACCATAAATAATGTATATAACAATACTACATTAAACAATACTACAAATAATTCAGACTGTGGAAATTTCACCCTTGAAGAAGGGGAACTCTGCGATGGGTTTGATACTGGTGAGGTAACCTGTGAGAGTTTGGGGTTCAGGGGAGGAGAGCTCGTCTGTGGTTTTGATTGTCAGTCATATAACACTGACTCGTGTGTTCCAGGGTTTACCACTATCGCAGCCGGTGAAAATCATACCTGCGGGACGACTTCCACTGAAGAGGTTATGTGCTGGGGGAGCAACATGGATGAAGAACTGGCAACAACCAGTGATATATCTGAAAGCAAAGAGCCTATTGTTGCAACAAACCTTATTTATGATCTTTATGATGTTAAATCCGGTGGTGTGAGAAATTGCGGATCAGCTTCATCAAATTCAATTGTTTGTTGGGGCGATGATGAGATTCCATTTGAGATCACTTCGCCGGATGAATCAGCTATTGTTTCCTGGGATGTTGGTGCTGCTCATGCCTGTATGGCAACAGCATCAGGTGTATGGTGCTGGGGAAACAACGCTGATGGGCAGTTGGGTAACGACTCAACTATGGACAGTGATACTCCTGTTGAAGTTCAGTCAATAACCGAAGTAACAGAGATCGTAGTAGGAGGATATTTTACATGTGCGGTTTCCACTTCAGGAAATTACTGCTGGGGACATGGATCTAATGGTGAAATGGGAAATGGAACTGTAAACGACAGCCGAACTCCTGTTCTTGTGGATACCAGTGAGTCCGGTAAACTTACAAATCTTGCTGCCGGTGATTCCCATGTCTGTGGAATAAATGCATCATCAGAGGTTTACTGCTGGGGTTCCAACAGCTCAGGACAGACCGGAACAGGAGACTCAGTGGATCACTCAACTCCTGCTTTTGTTGAATTTGATGGAGCACTTATAGAATCCCTTTCTGCTGATAAGGATACAAGTTGTGCTGTAGATACGACTGGTTTCGGTTGGTGCTGGGGTTATAATTACTTTGACCAGATGGGTGTAGGCGAACTTCACGGGACAACGGAAGTAAACAGTCCTGTCGGTGTTGCAATGCCTGATTCTGTTCTGTTTACTGCAATTACCGTAGGCGGTTATCATGTCTGTGGAATATCTGAGAACAACGGTGCATGGTGCTGGGGAAATAATGATTTCGGACAGCTGGGAATAGGCACAACCTCTGCTGCTTACGAACCCAGAGAAGTTCAGTAATATTTCACAATTCCAGCTGATATATTAAGATAAATATTTTGAAAACAAATCAGTTTCCTGTGGGTTACCGGTCATTTATGCTCAACTTGCTGAGTATCAAAATTTGTGTTATAAGGATAAATTCAGGACGGTTAATCAACCTGAAAGATAAAGATAATGAAACCACAGGTGTTGAAAATGAAAAAATCTCTAATCATATTTGCAGCTGTTTTAGTCTTATTCGGTTGCAGTGATGATTCTTCATCACAAACCAATAACACCACTACAAACAATAATGAAAATGATGCTGCCACAGACTTTATGGATTCTTCAGGTGATACTCTTATATCAGATGGTGATGTTGAGGAGGATGTACAAACCAACAACACCACTGAAAGTTATAACAGGCTTTTGAGTGGTATAAAAGTTGATGGTGTGAGTGTATTTCAGGCTGTTGAGATTCCTCTGATACTTGAAGGATTAGAAGTTTCTGAATTGAATGCTCCGATTATAACCGAGAGGGATGCACTTTTTACTGTAAATGTGAGTCTTGATGAGCAGTGGCAGCCACAGACAGTTACTGCAGTTCTCACATTAAGGTCATCAGGGATTGAAAAGAATTATACGGTTTCAAAGTTTTTAAGCACCGAGACACCTTCTGAAACTGATGATCCGTCATTCAGTTTTTCAGTTGATGGAACTAACATAACTCCTGATACAACCTGGTATCTCAGATTTACCTCACCTGAAATGCCTGAAATTGATCCCGGGGTCTCTCATGAAGGGCGTTTCCCTTCAGATGGTGTTCCATTCGAACTTGGGGCACTCTATGATGGCGGTGGAGTTAATCTTGTAATTGTTCCGGTGGAATACAATATAGACGGCAGTGGTAGAATGCCGGATGTAAGTGCCGAGCAGCTTCAGTTAATTGAAGAAATGTTTCTTATGCTTTATCCTGTTGCAAATCTTAATCTCACTGTTCGTGACTATATTTCCTGGCCCCTGCCAGGTGAGAACCCTTCATCCTTTGATTTTGGTGATATGAATGAATATCTCCGGATTCTTAAAGAAGAGGATAATGCAGCACAGGATGTTTACTACTATGCAATGGTGAACCCTGATGAAACTTTTGAGGATTACTGTTCAGGTACATGTACAACAGGTCAAAGCTACAAAGTGACAAGTCCTGAAAATGGTTCATATCGTGTTGGCACAGGAGTGGGATTCAGTGGTGAAAGGTGGGTGTGGACTTTACTCCATGAAATGGGGCACATGCATGGTCGTGGGCATACAAACTGCGGTACTTTAATAGGTGTTGACTGGTCATATCCATACAGTGGTGGAAAAACTGGTGTGTGGGGATATAACATTAACGATGATACTTTCCTGGATCCAAATGTAACAAATGATTATATGGGATATTGTGATGACCAGTGGGTAAGTGATTATAATTATGATGCAATATTTACAAGAGTAATTGCAGTGCGGAGTCTTGGAAAAAGTCTGTCTCAAAAGACTGAAAATGTTCTACTGGTGAATCTCAAGGACATGAGTTACAAATGGGCTAAAAATTCATCACCATTGTTAAAAAATGGAACTGAATGTACTCTTACTTTAACAGACAGTAGAGGAAAAGAAATTTTCCACGAAAAAGTGTTTGGTATTACTCAGTCCCATTCTTCCTTGGTTACACTTCCGGTATCACTTCCTCCATGGCTCCAAAAAGAAGATATATCCTTCGTTTCTTTGTTATTTAAGTAAATCTCTCTTCTTAAAAATTTTTTGCGCTTTATAGAAAATACTTGACACTTTGAATCTGAAATATCAAAATCGTTAGTGCTTTTGTGCACAATCGTGAACGTCGCATTTATAGCAGGAGGAGTAAATATGTACAGAACGTTAATTACATTGTTCTTTGGCTTGGCTCTCTTTTTTTCTTATCAGGGAAATTTATTTGCCCAGGGTGGTATGACTGATGAAGAAATCAGAGTAAATACATTGAAATATATGAAAGCCCTCAAGGAAAAAGGCAAAAACGTTCATGTGTTTAATGCCGGGCGTATTATTAAATATCTTAAAACACATCCTAAAGCTGCAAGGGGTATGTATATGGGATACAAGGGAACCTGGGATAAAATTCTCGGATGGGAGGATACGCCTTCAATGAAGCATCTGAAAGAACTCCAGGCAAAACTTGCATCTGTCAGTCGTCTTTCTCTGCCTTCTGAAACATCTGCGTTTAAGAAATATGAATTGCAGTGGAGACGTCTTGAAGGAGATGCGAGCTATCATATTAAAACTTACTGTACCGGGAAAACTGACAAAACATGTGCGGCAGCTTTATCTATACAGAAAGGGGCCGTATCCATGGTTGTAAAGGCATGGAACCATGGAATGAACACACCAGGGGTGGAATTTGACGCACTCCAGGATGTCGTTATCGGGGGAGAAAGAGAAAAACTATATTCTTCACACGTTAAACTTGATAAATGGGTACCACAGCTCGCAAAGGAAAAAACAATTTACTGGAAAAATTTCCTGACTAAAAAAGGTGGATTGAAGAAATTTGCAAAATCAGAGGATGAAGTAAAGTGTGTTCCAGTTAAAAAAACCAGTGGTTCCAGACTCAATAATTCTCTTCTGAAATTTCTTTTTAATCACAAGGATAAGGTAACTATTCGTTGTGAATTTCTGAAGGCTCCTAAAAAATGGAAAAAATACGCAAAAAAACCCTATTGGAAGGTTTCATTAATGTGGTACGGAAGGTGGGAAACCATAAGAACCTATGAAATTTCACGTCCATATGGAAACTCTCTGGCTCATTGGAAATGGAATGCCTCAGATCTTGGAAATGCAATCAGGAAAAAGGCCAGTGCGACGAAATTTACATATCCTGGAAAATGGGCGAGAGTTCAGGTTGAATATATATACCCCTGGATTGAAAAATATATCTGGGTCAGAGGCGTCAAAGTTCCTAAATGGAAATACAGTTCAAAAGCCGGAACCAGCTTCTTCCTTAAATGGCGATAAAAAACACCTTAAATCTGACAATTCTGAAAATTAAAAAAAATAGATAAAAAGAGCATGCGATGTATTGACATATATCGAATCGTATATATATCAATTTCGGTATGTGAGAGGTCTGTGATATGGAATCCTGTAGTTATAATCTGGAACAAATATCTGAGATGGCATTTGTTTTATCAAACAGTCAGAGACTGGGTATTATAGTTCAGTTGCTAAATAAAAGTTCCATAGTCAGTGATCTTGTGTCTGAACTGGGTGGTGCTCAAGCAGTTGTCTCAAAACAACTGTCGATAATTAAAAAGCACGGTCTACTTAAATGTTCCAGTAGTGGGCGCTGCAGGGAATACTCTCTTGCGAATCCCGGTCTGGTTAAAATGGTTTTGGATAGTTTAAATAATCTTTCTATGAATTCTTCCGAAGGAATCTGCCCGGAAGATGATAAAAAATCAAGGAGATGAGTATGGTTTCTACAGTAGAAAGTCTTGAACAACTGGAATTACTGACTGATGGGTTTAAAGGATTGTTTCTGATTGGTTTTTTTGGTGAGTTTTCCAGAATTTCCAGAGAAGCACTTCCCGTGTTTGAATCATTCTGTGATAAGAATCCTGAAGTTAGAGTTTTTCAGGTTGATGTGGCCCAGACAAAAGATATTCATAAAAAATATGGAGTTTATGATGTTCCTATGGTTATCAGTGTTGAAGATAACAACGTTCGTCACATGCTTCCGGGTCTTCAGACAGTCAGTGCCTACCAGGGTATGATTAATCATCCTGAATCTGCATCAGAACCGAAGGACGGGAAAAAAGAAAAGCCAAAACAGGTTGATGTTTATACAACTTCTTCATGTTCCTGGTGCGTCAGGGTAAAGGATTATTTCAATAAACAGGGCGTAAGATTCAAAGAAATAAATGTAGAGAACAATCCTGATGCAGCACAACTTATGGTGAGGAAAACTGGACAGAGAGGGGTTCCTCAGATAAGTATAAACGGTGCATGGGTTGTGGGATTTGATAAACCAAAAATTAACGCATTATTAGGAATTTCAGGTAACTGAAGGAAAGGGAAATTTTATGACAATCACACCTTTAAATGACTATGTTGTTTTAAAATCTGTGGAAGTATCACCGAAAAACGAAGCTGGAATTTATCTACCCGAGAACATGCAGGAAAAACCTGAGCAGGGAATAGTGACTGCTGTGAGCGATGAACTGAAGGATAGAGGAATTGCTGTTGGAGATCTGGTGATTGTAAAAAAATATGCAGGAAATGAATTTGAAGTCGAAGGTGAAAAAGTGAGACTTATTTCCTGGAGTGAGATACTGGGGAAAATTGTTGAAACAGATGCGATTCCTGATTGAAATAATATGTAACAGCAAAAAAATTTATAAACAATAAACAAAAAACTTAGGAGAAATAAAATGTTAAATACGAATCTTCCTCATCTGGAATCATTGGACGAATATAATAAACTGATTGATGAAAAGGGTAAATTTGTTGTGGCCTGCGGAAGAATGGGTCCTATGTGTATTCCGGTTTATGATGCCATGGATAATCTGTCATCAAAATACAGTGATGTTAAATTCATGGATATGGATTTCGATACACCAACTGCTATGAAAACCATCCGAAGCCTTCCTGAGGTTAGAAGTTTCAACGGCCTCCCGTTCACCGTTTACTTCAATGAAGGAAAAGTTGTTGCCGCCACCACAAGTATTCAGACAAAGGCACAAATCAAGGAAATACTTAACAGTAAACTTGCCTGAACTTACTGAATAAAGTTTAAACTGAAAGGCGAATCTCCATGGAAAATAAATATGATGTGATAATACTCGGTGCAGGACCTGCAGGTTTAACAGCAGGAATTTATCTGGCTAGATCGCGGGTAAAGACACTGATTCTGGATAATGGGACTTCAGGAGGTCAGATGAATCTCAGCCATATGATTGCGAATTATCCAGGTTTCCCTGAAATCTCCGGTCATGATCTTGGAATGGCAATGAGGAACCAGGCGAAAAGTTTCGGTTGTGACATAATTACACAAGCTGACATTCATTCCATGGATATTGATTCATCCCTTAAAACCTTTGAAGTTGATGACGAAGGAACATTTACATCCGATGCTGTGATTATAGCCACCGGTGGGAAACCACGTACTCTGGGTCTTGAATCTGAAACAAGATTCAAGGGCCTGGGGATCTCATACTGCGCAACATGTGATGGCGATTTCTTCACCGATAAAGAAATCGCAGTGATCGGTGGAGGAAACAGCGCTCTTGAGGAAGCTGTAGAATTAACCAGATATGCATCAAAAGTTACTGTTATTCACGAGTTTGATCATTTTCAGGCTTTTCCCTGGGCTGTTGAAGAAGCAAAGAAAAATCCACGGATTTCATTTCTTATGGAACAGACCATTAGGGAATTCAGGGGAGATGAATCACTAAATTCAGTTGTAAGTTCAAATAAACGAACCGGAGAGGAAACTGTACTTGATGTGAGTGGAGTTTTTCTTTTTATCGGGTATGTCCCCAATACGGAATTCCTGAAAAACATTGTGGAATTAAATGATTACGGTGAAATTGTCACTGATGAGAGCCTGAAAACAAGTGTTGATGGTGTCTATGCAGCGGGTGATTGCCGGGCAAAGCGCTACAGGCAGATTACAACAGCTGTAAGTGATGGAACCGTTGCCGCATTAAGTGCTACAAAATATATCATGGATCTCAACAGGAACTGATTTATAATTCAAATTTGAAAAAAGGGGGTGTACATTTTGAATCCTGGCAACTGGATTTCGTATGATCTATTACGACTGAATATTTTATCGATTCAGAAATGGAGGCAGCTATGAAAAAAATAATTATTTTGTCCTTTATCACTCTTGGTGCATGCGCATCTGAACACGGTGATACGGTTATTAAGAAACAATTTGACCCGATCATTATTTCTTCGGGAGATTTTGATGCCAGGGGAACAGCCGAAAAAAAGGTGATGAAACCTCAGGCTGTTATTAAATCAGGTTCAAGCCTCTCATCACTTGAGGCCACATCAATCCTTGCAGAACATAATAGAATCAGGAAATCCCTTAAAATCCCTCCCATGAAATGGTCAACAAAACTAAGTGCCTACGCTCAAAAGTGGGCTGATAATCTTAAAGGGATTTGCCGACTGCAGCATCGCAAGAAATCTCCATATGGTGAAAATTTATTTTCAGGAACAGCAAGAGCGTATACTGTCAAGGATGCTGTTCAAAGCTGGGAACGCGAAAAAAAATATTATACAGGGGGAAAGTTAACTCCAAAAAACTGGTATAAATCAGGACATTATACCCAGGTTGTATGGAGAAAAACAACAAAAGTAGGATGCGCGAAGTCTATCTGCAAAGGGAAAATGATAGTTGTATGTAATTATGATCCCCCTGGAAATTATATGTATCAGAAGCCCTACTGAGTTTAAACAATTTTAAGGAATATCATCATATGCCATACAAAGATAACTGGAATATCCATAATCACAGTCCTGATCATTCCAGTGATTCAGATTTCCTGAGCTGTCCCAGTCGAAATTCAACCAGCAGTTGGCATCGTAATCACCATTAGGCTCAGAAATAGAAGTTAGATCACTTGCCCAGAATTCGTTTCCAGCCAGAGAAGTAAACCCGCATACATCATCACTTACAGTATCATCATCCAGTCCACCCATCATTTTTTTATGACAGCATTTATTTGAGCCTTCACACCACTGATTTATACCAAGGTCGTCTCCATTATTTGGATTATAAATACCAAGGGGACCCATGAAATCACCGCTGGTTGAAATTCCCTGGGAAAGAGCGAAGTCTCTACCAGCGCTATAGTGGAATCGCTGTGTAGGGGTAAAAAGCTCAAGTCCTATGGCATTGCAGCTGTTTGTATCTGATGTTTTATAAGTGGTGGCTCCACTTGTTATGTAATAAAGCGTGTATGTGCCGGAAGTTTCAATATGGCAGTATACATTCAACAGACTGCCGGATTCGGTGAGAATGTGGTAAAATCCACTGGTAGTTGCAGGGACAAGAGATTTCAGTTCCTTGCAGCTTGTTGTGTTCTCACAGACATTTGAATTGCAGTATCCACTTGCACAGTCAATATCCAGATTACAGTTCTGACCTTCCAGGCAGCCTTCGCAGTAAATACCACCACAGTCGATATCTGATTCATAGCCGTTCATGACTGAATCAGTGCAGGTGCTGTTAAGACAGAGATGTGATGAAGGATCACATACAAGAGAGATACAATCGGAATCTACCAGACATTTTTTCCCTACGGCACACTGAGGGCACTCAGTTCCACCACAGTCCTCATCAGTTTCAATTCCATTTTCCACTGAATCAGTACATAAAGGCTCACTGCATGTGAGTAAGGTGTCATCGCAAACACCTTCTTCACAGTCATTTCCTGAGATACAAATATCACCCACAGCACATTTGGGGCAGTCATTTCCACCGCAATCTATATCGGTTTCAGTACCATTTAAAACGGTGTCAGTGCAACTGGGTTCGGCACAAACATTGTCATCGCAAACATCACTGGTGCAGTCTGAATTTTCGATGCAATCATAACCTGGTTCACATTTGGGGCAGTCATTTCCCCCACAGTCAATATCAGTTTCATTACCATTTGTTACGGTGTCATTGCAACTGGGCTCAGCACAAACATTGTCATCGCAAACATCACTGGTGCAATCAGAATTTTCGATACAGTCATAACCTGGTTCACATTTGGGACAGTCATCTCCCCCACAGTCAGTATCGGTTTCATTACCATTTGTTACGGTGTCATTGCAGCTTGGTGCAGCGCAGGTTCCATCAGTGCCACAAACACCGCTTAAACAGTCAGATGCCTCCAGACAGTTTTTTGTATCTTCACATGGTGAGCAAAGTGAACCACCACAGTCCACATCAGTTTCGTCACCGTTTTTCTCATGATCAGTACACTGAGGATCAAATATACAGATTCCTCCATCTCCACAGTTGGATGTTATGCAATCTTCATTAGTAATACAGTGTAGACCTGCTCCACATGGCTCACAGTTTGAACCACCACAGTCCACGTCAGTTTCATCACTGTTTAGGATATTATCATCACATGTTGGGCTTGATGAACACTTTCCGTCATCATTGCAGTATCCTGATAAGCAGTCGGAATTCACGTTGCAGTTCATATCGGCAGCGCATGGTTCGCAATCTGAACCACCGCAATCCACATCGGATTCATCTCCGGAAAGCCCGTTATCAGCGCAATGGGGAACAGAGGGATCTCCGGTACCTGAGGTGTCAAATGAACAGGAGTACAAAGTCATCTGCAATATGGCTAAAAAAAGTAGTATTTTTTTCATTTTTAATCCTCCGGATGATACAGAAACGATGATGCAAGATCACTGAATGAAAATACCACATATATGGAATATTTCAAACTGTGTGAAATTAATTCCCCTGTATCATGAATATGGTTGATAATAACGAAGTGCAGTTGAACAGTTTAATGTCATGCTTATCCAGATTAAAACTAAGGTTTTTTCCCGTCATCTGGATTTATAGAACTTATTGCACTGATTTCTTCACTGCATTCTCTGTTCATGCACTGATCTTCAAAGGCAACTTTATGTTCCTCAATCTCTTCCTGATTTTCAGCATCCAAAAGGGCTATGTCATCAGCCTCAGCTCTTACAAACACAACATCCTTCAACTCCGGAAGTCTTGTGAATGTTGCATACTGATACTTTTCAATCTGAGAGGGAGTGAATCCCAGAATAACAAGATCAGCTTCACTGCTGTATTTATAGACAATGTCTTCAAATGATTTTCCTACGGTGTACGGAAGAACTTTTATGTTTTGAATAGAAATAGGGATTCTTCCCCTGTTTACAAGTTCCCCAAGAAATTTCTGCTGAGCATCAAGTTCTTCCTTTGGCATAAGTGCAAAAACGAAAATTTCACTGTTTTCCCAGTCGGGATGTCCCATAATAATGTATGCCATAAGAATCATAAGATTAGCATTTGTAATCTGATTTCGAGTTATCCAGAGGTGTATACTGGTTTTGTAGCCGCATCTGTATTCGCTTGATCTCAATACACAAACATTGAAATGGGCACTTAAGGCAAGATTTACACCTGCCTGAATATTTTTAAGTACTTCCTGATCATCAATTTTTTCTTTTGGGAACTCAAGAATCAGGCCGTTATTCTCCATTCCGGCTACACCCGGAACCTGAATTATCTGAGCCACTGCTGTAATAAAAGACGGGGAAATAATGGTACCCCCATATACTCCGGCGTGAGATGCATCGGAAAGTTTAATAACTTTTTCGAGTTCTTTTACACTCTGGTCATAAAGATCTCTGTCAAGATGTCCCTTAACATAATGGAAGTAAGTTCCAAATCCGTATCTGTGCGCTATCCATTTCAGCATATCGAAGGCAGCAATTCTTGAAAAAGTATCACCACTTATGGCAATAAATGAAGGTCTCCAGTCGGTCCCGCTTATTTTACTGCGGTTTTTCTGAAGCCATACCTGCAGTCTTCTTATGGCCTGATAAAGAGCTCCCTTGAAAATCACTGCTATGCCACGAGCTTCACGATTGGTGCGTCTTACACTCAGATAAATAAGTATCATCATGGTTATTGCCACAATGGCGGTAATAATTTCCATCATAACCATAAGTATCGCACAACCGATAGCGCCAATCAGACTGATCCACCATCTGCTCCTGAACGAAGGACGATAGGATGGACTTGCCGCAAAATGTTCAAGAACGCTTATAAGACATATTGCTCCGTAAGTTACCATGAAAAACTGGGAGACTATACCTGCAACGAGGTTTACATCCCCGAGCATAATAATTATTACTGTGATTATGGCCGTGATATATGTGGCATTTTTCGGTTCGTTTTCTTTCCCTTCCCCCTTGCTTAAGTAATTATTAACCCTGTCACCGGGAAATACTCTGTCTATAGTCAGTGCCTGTAGTGTTCTTGGTGCAATAAGTAAAGAGCCAATAGCTGAGGAAAGTGTTGCTGCAGCCAGACCGATGGGAATAATTGGTCCCCAGAGAGCAATTTCACCCATAATCAGTTCGTTGGAAGCAAGATCAGCACTGGATGAGTTGGAAGCAAGTTTAAGAATGATAAGAACATATACAATTGCTCCGGTGATTGTTGCCAGCATTGTTCCCAAAGGGATGGAGCGTCTTGGATTTTTTAAATCTCCGCTTAGCCCCACTCCGGCAGTCATACCTGTAAAGGCAGGGAAACACACTGAAAAGACGAAGGCCCAGGAATGGCCACCTTTGATACCTGACGAAGACTGTTTTAAATTGGAAAAATCCCAGTGACCTCCCACGAAGAAAAGAATTAGTGAGAGGACAAGGATGGCAACCACACTGTAAAGCATTATAACACCAATGCTTGCCCCCTTTTTTAGAACCAGCCAAAGGAGTAAAATGCCCATGGGGAGTGAGAACATTCTGGGATCAGGTGTAAAGCCGAAAGTCGATTTTATTGGGGCAAACAGTGGGGCGAAGGCCTGGGCAAAGGCTATCAGATAAAATGCCACGCTGATTGCCTGTGATAGATAAAGGGCAATACCAATTGAAGCACCGATGTTAGTGCCAAAGGAACGGGATATTATAAAGTATTCACCGCCACCTTCTACTTTTCTGTTTGTTGCGATTTCACTGATTGCCAGTGCAGTCGGAATTGTTATAGCGTGTCCAACTAGCACAATTATTAAAGCACCCCATACTCCCTGATTTCCTACAGCCCAGCCAAAACGGAGAAACATGATTGCACCTAAAATAGTGCTTATTGCGGCAAGGAAAACAGGCATAGTTCCAAAACCATGTCCTTTTCCCTGAATATTATCCATAGTTTGTTCTGACATATTTCCTCCTGCTTTCGCGGTGAACATATTGTTTTGTTCAGGATTTTTTTCAACCAAAAACAGGTTGCGTATAACGGCATGAACATTATCATTAAAACCCGGAGAAATATATGAAGGAAATTTATTTCAAGCTGCAGCCCTATATTGTCACATTTGGAATCAGAATACTCTCAGCTGTTCTGATATTTTTTATCGGAAGACTGATCGCAAGATATTTGGCAAAAGTCATCGAAAAAATACTTGCAAGAAGAAAGATGGATCTGACAGTTGTTAAGTTTACAGGATCACTGGTTTATGCTGCTCTTGTTTTGGTGGTTATTCTTGCTTCCATGAGTCAACTTGGTATTCAGACAACCAGTTTTGTTGCTATTTTGGGTGCCGCTTCACTCGCTGTGGGACTTGCTCTTCAGGGGGCTCTTTCAAATTTTGCCGCCGGATTTATGATGATTCTTCTTAGACCTGTAAGAGTGGGGGACTTTATTGAAGCCGGTGGAGCTGAAGGATTTGTTGAGCATGTGAACATATTCATGACTCATCTGCGAACATTGGATTCCAGGGAGGTTCTGATTCCTAACGGGAAAATCATGTCCGGAAATATTGTAAATCACAGTTCTCTTGGTAAGAGAAGGCTTGATATGGTTTTCGGAGTGAGTTATGGGGATGACATAGACAGAGTCAAATCCGCAATTTTTGAAGTATTAAACAGTTTTGATTATATACTAAACGAGCCAGAGGCGATGGTGGGGGTTCTTGCTCTATCAAACTCAAGTGTGGATTTTGCTGTCAGACCCTGGGTCTCATGGAATAACTACTGGAAAGCTGATCTTGAAATAAGGGAAGCGATAAAAAAGAAGTTTGATGAACTTGATATTACAATTCCATTCCCTCAACTTGATGTACACAAGGATGCTGATCCGGTTTCTGGAGAAAAATAATGAAAATTATACATACAATAACACGACTGGAAGGTGGTCCCGGAGTTACAACACCGGTTCTGGTGGAAGAAATGTCCAGACTGGGTCATGATGTTTCGTTGCTTTATGGTTCGTCAGACATTTATGATCCTTCAGGAAGAAGTGACCATAAAAAATCCATGGATTTGAAATCCTTTTTTATTCCTGCCATGAAGAGGAACATTTCATTAAAAAAGGACACCCGGGCACTAATTGAAATTGTTAGAGTTTTTCTGAAGGAGAGGCCGGACGTTGTTCATACTCATGAGTCAAAGGACGGGACCCTTGCAAGGGTAGCGGCTAAACTATGCAGAGTTCCGGTGGTTTTAAGAAGCTATCATGGTCTGGTTTATTACGATAACTATTTCGGGAAAAAAACCAGTGTGGTAAAGCCTGCTATTATCGGGATTGAAAAAGTTTTGAATATTTTGACTGACAGGGTTATCTCTCTTTCAGATTCTCTCACCGATGAAATCGTTGATGAATTCGCATTATGTCCCCGAACGAAGATTACCGTTATCCCAAATTATTACAAACTGGATAACTTTATAAAACTCAACAAATCATCCTTTTTAAACAAAGAACTTAATATAAGGGATGGAGCCAGAATTATAACCGTGGTTGCAAATTTTCAACCGCCGAAAGAGCATGTGACAATTTTAAAATCCTTCAATCTTGTGCTGAAGGAAAAGGGTTTTGAAGATGCTCATCTGGTTCTGGTGGGCGAGGGGCCACTGAGAGGGCTGATAGAAGAAAATATTAAAGAAATGAAACTTGGCAATAGGGTTCATCTTCTTGGATTCAGAAATGATATACCTGACATACTGTCTTCAACGGATCTTTTTCTTATGGGCAGCAAGTCTGAAGGTACACCTGGAGCGATGATTCAGGCATTAGCTGCAGGATGTAGAGTTGTAGGTACAATAGTTGGTGGTATCCCGGATCTTCTTGAAAACGGTAAATATGGTTCAATGAGTGTCTTTGGGGATCCTGATGCTCTGAGAAACGCAATCGTCAGTGAGTTTGAAATAATTCGTGATCATGACGTCATACGAAAGTCCATTGAGGAAAAATATGGGGTATCAAATGTTGCAGCGAGATTTCTTGCCCTGTACGAAAGTATCCTCATGGGGAAATTATAAATAAAAATCATATCCTCCTTATAACAGGTTTCAGTGACACTCATGAACTTTTCAGTTTTTAAAAGGGAAATTGGAAATAACTCCAGAATCAGGCCATTTCTTTATGATGATAAAACTGGATACAGTGCGGAATTTTTATCTCCTGAAAATCATGAAAAAAGAAATCAATGGAAACTGCGGTTAATTGAGAGAAGTGACGACCTTTCCAGGGTATTTGAAATATTCATGAAAAGCAAAATCGTGTGGTTTACGGCAAAAGGTTTTTCCCTTGGTGTTACCGCTTACGATGATGTTTTCAGGAGGCCTTTTTCTGATTTGGATATCTTTGTAGCAGAAGATAATTATTCCAAAGCAGCAGATTTACTTGAAGCAGTTGGTGGTGTTGATCAAAAAAACCGTGAGAAAGATATTCACGGGGTTTTCAGAATGCCATCGGGATTGACGGTTGAGTTGCATCACCACCTGTCCAGAGAACACTGGTATGGAGAAAAACTCTACAAAGATATGCTAAAAAATGTATTGCTAATGCAATATGGTAAGATTCATTTTTGCGTTCCACCAATGGAAATGCATGCATTGTACATTGTGCTTCATGCTTTCAATCATAGTTTTCTTCTGGATGTCTCATGGATGTACGACCTTTTGCTGGTTATGAATAAGGCTGGGATGACAAGTGACTTTCTGGCAGAATTGGGCGATAAATATGGAATGGGAGATATAGTTAAGACTGGGATTTTCCTGTGCTCCAGATATATTGAGGGTTTTCCGGAATTTCAAAAAGGCTATAGTGTTCGCCAGATTTTTTTCGCCCGAATTATTTCGAGATTCATTGAAAGGGACATAGAAACTACCCAGAGATGGTCCTGGATGATAAGACTTGGTATGGCTCCAGGCATTATTGATGGTGGCAGGTGGCTAAGTGTTAAAATAATAAGGCGGCTCCGTCAGAAGTGTTTAAAAACTAACACATAAGTGTTCAAAATGGAGCAACGCGTCAGAATTGCAGGGAAAAAATAATATCCGACATTTTTTTTATATCAAGCGAACTAATTGGAATCAAAACTATTTTTCACATTTCTTTATTTTTTTCTTAACAAAAAACTAATTTTTAGGTATCTGGGATCGTTTCTTGCGAGCCTTAAGGTTCAAAATGTGTTCGGATAGATACATTGCATGCACACCGTCGGGAGATAAAATATGCAGAGACTACATGAGGAATCCACAAGAGTTCTTGGTTATATTGAAGGAATTTTGAATTATAAAAATACCCCCAGTTATGTTCTTCTGAATCCTGGTCCAGTACTTACTACTCCAAAAGTTAAAGCCGCACTTGTACATCATGATATGTGCCACAGGGATGATGATTTCAGTGCTCTGGTTCAGAATCTGCGAAAAAAACTGAAAAAGGTCTTCAAAGGCGGTGATGATCATGAAGTAGTGATGATTACCGGTAGCGGGACGAGTGGTATTGAGGCTGCGATATCATCAAGTGTTCCTGAGGACAAGAAAATACTGGTTGTCGTCAACGGTGCATTTGGAGAAAGATATGTTGAAGTGTCCAAAGTTCACAGACTGGGGCTGGTTGAAGTCAATTTCGGATGGAGAAATGAGGTTGACACAAAGGAAATCGAACGCCATCTAGTTGAAGACGAGGACATTGCAGTGGTAATGATGGCCCATCACGAGACTTCCACTGGTATTTTAAATCCGGTGAATGAAGTTGGTGAGCTCTGCAGAAAACACAACAAACTTTTTATTGTTGATGCTGTAAGTTCCCTGGGTGCAGAAAAGATTGATGTTGTTGAGGACAATATTGATATATGTCTTTCAAGTGCCAACAAGGCTATTCATGCTATCGCCGGTGTTGCATTCGTGTGTATTTCTGATAAGGCTTGGAATACGATGCGGGACATCAGGCCAAGAGTTTACTATCTTGATCTTAAACGATACAGAAAATACGCAGTTGACATTGAGCAAACCCCGTTTACTCCAGCTGTTTCCAGTTTCTTTGCTCTGGATGCGGCTATTGATGAACTTCTGGAAGATGGCGTAGAGAGACGCTGGGATATATATCAGGAAAGAAACCAGTTTATACGAACCAGACTTAAGGAAATGGGCCTGAGATTTTTAACTGAAACAGGCAATGAAAGTCATACAATAACTGTAGTTGAGGTTCCCGACTACATTAAGTATCAGGATTTGTACAATACTATGAAGTCATATGGATACATTCTTTATGGGGCTAAGGATGAACTGGAGGATAAGTATTTTCAGATTTCGAACATGGGTGCTCTCAATGAAGAGATTCTAACGAGTTTTCTTGATACACTCAGATTTGTTCTTTTTAAAGCTAGAGGTGAAATGCCTGCAAATATTTCCGGTCTCTCCCCTGTTATCATTAAAACTCATATCGCCTGATTTACAACTGGATTCACTTTCTTTTCTTTGTTAATATCCCACCATGGTTAAAATTTATTCAGTAATTCTGATTTCTTTTCCACTTATATTTTGTTTTCCTAAAGTGGCCAGTGCCTACAGAGTTGACTGGTATGTTTCAAGAAAATATGGAATTCGTTTCATGATTCCTGGAAACTGGCTGAAATCTACCCCAAATAAATTCTCCAGAACAGCTCTTACCATTCGAAACGGGGTTGGTGCAGTAGCGACACTTACAGTCGATGAAAAAAAATCAGATTTCAATTATTCCGTTTGGCAAAACAAATTAAATAAAAATATTATTAAAAGAAAATTTAGAAAAATATCTAAAACTTCAATTAAACTTACCGGGACTATTAATGCCACAGTAACTAACTATAATTATAAGAAAAAAAATCTTACTTCTATTAATTTTATCAATAGTAAATTTGCGTATATTTTTATGTTTGTATGTGATACCACCTCAAAGAATATTGATAATACAGCAATGAAGGCAGCCTGTGAAAAATCCAAAAAGAATTTCATTAATTTCGTTCAGCGAATAGTTTTGTTTAAATGATTTTACTCACCATGGTAGGAATTTTCCAATCCCAAAACATTTCAGTGCTCCCTGGTTAAAAATCTGAAAAACACATATTTGGCTTT
>JAFGWM010000001.1 GCA_016937155.1 Deltaproteobacteria bacterium | reverse complement strand
CTTGAATAAAAAAGTTTTCATTTAAATCAATCAAATATTTAAAAATTGAGCACTAAAATCGTAATATTTATGTAAAAACGAGATGTTATAGATACAGCTAGCCTGATTATATTTGGTTTTCCTATTTTTTAAAATAAATAATCAGTTCAATTTTCTATTATTTATCAATATGTTAGCGAGTTTTATAAAATTATAGGACATGATTCCTGCAATTATATATTTTTCGGCACTTTTATCTCCTTTATCTCGTTTTCCAGTCCCTCATAGATTAATCCCCTGAAATATTTGTATATCATCAGAATCAGAACGCTTTTGGCTGGTAAACCATGCCTTCAAGGATTGCTGCCTTTCTTCCCGGCAATACTCAAATCTTCGGAAACCATTCGTAGAATTTCTGGATTATCATCAATTCCTCTATGCTCCTGCATATTTGAGAAATATATTTTTTACTTTCATAAATTTTTATTGTCGTTTGTTTTTTTTCGTTATTCTTGAAACCATAAGGCTCTACTTTCTTTTGTAATATCATTGACATAGTACATAATCCTGTGTGTTTTGCCGAGAAAAAAAGTTGATGCCCCTTTATTTGTTTTTGCTTTATTTTCACTTACTTAAATTTCCGGATGGGAACCAATTTATATTTTATGTTATATCCTCAATTTACGAGGAGATTTGTATGGAGTACGTTATTGATAAAAATATTACAGTCCGTTTTGCCCATGAAAATGAATCGGGTATAATTCTGCAGTTTATAAAAGAACTAGCTGAATTTGAAAAACTGCCGGATCATGTCACTGCCACGCAGGAACTGATACACAAATCAATTTTCATAAATAAAAGAGCTGAAGTTTTATTTTGTGAATACAAACATGAAATAGTCGGATTTGCTTTATTTTTTCATAATTATTCAACTTTTCTGGCAAAACCCGGGCTTTATCTGGAGGATCTCTATGTCAAACCTGAATTCCGATCCAGAGGAATAGGCATGTCATTCTTCAACGTATTATCAAAAATCGCCAGAGAACGAAATTGTGGAAGAATAGAGTGGTGGTGTCTCAACTGGAATAAAAAGGCAATTGATTTTTATCTGAAACTTGGAGCAAAAGCAATGGATGAGTGGATCGTTTACAGAGTCACAGAAGATAAATTTGATACTCTGGAGAAAAAAACTGAACCTGCATTACCTGCATAAGGTAAAAAGTATGACAAGCTGGCACGTAATAACTTCTATTACCCCGGTACAATATTAAGAATTGTAATAACTCGAGACTGGTACACAAAAAGTAATGATATCGTATGGAAATACCTGAATATTGAATATGCCGTCAAGGACAAAGACAGATGTTACAAGTATTTAAAAAGATTAAAAAAGGCACCTAACGGATTAATTAAAGAGGCACCCTACCCAAACTATCACGATACAAAATTCCTTATGAAATGCGAAAACGTCAATAAATAGTTTTTTCATATCTACAGACATCAACATACCCCGGAGGCACCCCCAACTTCATCTGAAGTCCAGGCTGTTCTTATGGAATTAATAAACAACTCAATCGTCTCCCATCTATTACCAAAACACCATAGCCTCACTTTTATATCATTCGTATAAATATTCTCTCCACCACTCAAATTCATGGTTCGAGAAGGCACTCAGGGTCTACAGAAAGCATACATCAAACCCGACCGGGTTTATTTTTTTTTACAAATCCATGAAAGTCCACATACTCTGATTTTTCGGAATTTTCACAACTCTCTGCTTGTTTTCTAAATTATAACACTAAGTTGACCAAATTACATTCCATCAGAACATGAAGTTTTCTTGTGAAATATGGGGCTTAGATACACTTATCCCCTTCGATTTGAGCACTTCCACTTTTCTACTTTAGGTATTTAATCATTGCTAATCTATACTTCCCACACAATTTTATCCATAAAATCGGGATCAATCTGAACTCCAAATAACTTCTTCAAAAATATTAACCCCGGTTGGTTTCATATTCTTATTTTAAAAATCCACAAAAATATTTCATAATGGGAGTTGAAAAAAGTAAAATTTTGCTTATAAAAAGCAATTTATATTACAAAAAATGTATTGACAGACATCATTTCACCAATAAAACTAAAATACTAGTACGAAAGGAGATATGGATATGAAAAGATTTTTTTTTATGGTGATGCTTTCCATATGGACAGTTGTTTCCTGTGCTGAGTCAGATTCAGACACAAATAACTCAACTAATAATCCGACAAATAATGCAACTGAAGATGCTGATGGAGATAAATATACAGTTGCGCAGGGGGATTGCGATGATAACAATGAACTTGTTAATCCTGCTGCAATTGAAATTGAAGACGGTATCGACAATAACTGTGACGGTTTCATTGATGATGACTACGATGGAGATGGTTTCGGTGCCGAGTATGATTGTAACGACAATAATTACTTTGTAAATCCTGGTGTTGAAGAAATCTGTAATGATGGTGTGGATAATAACTGTGATGAACAAATAGATGAAGAGGGGTGCATTGGCGGAAATACCGATCTCTGCCCCGACGAACTCAAACTTATTTACATTGTGGACCGTGATACCAAGGAATTATTAACTTTTGATCCCGAAACCCTTACCTTCTCTTCACTTGGTTTTTTATCATGTGGAGGTACAAATACTCCAGGTTCCATGGGAATTACCAGAGATGGTCTTGGTTATGTGGTATTTTCTGATGAAAGTCTTTTTGAAATAGACACTGAACTTGTGACATGCAATTCTACGACTTATTCTGACGTGACAACGGATTTTGGAGCCTTCGGGATGGGATTTTCTTCTGACAGTGAAGGTTCTGAAGATGAAACCCTCTATGTCGCAAATGCCACAAAACTTGGCATTCTTGATACCGCTAACTGGACAATAACCGATATCGGGAGCATGTCATCTCAGGCCGAAGTTACAGGTACAGGTGAAGGACAACTGTGGGCAATTCTTCCCCTTGAAACACGCATTGTCCGGATTGACAAAAACAACGCTGATGAACTTGAATCTTATACCCTAGATAACTTCCCTGATGTTATGAACATCGATACATTCGCATTTGCTCACTGGGGCGGTTCATTATGGGTTTTTATTAGAGAATATGGGCTTGGAAGTACAACTGATGTTTATGAGTTTGATCTCTCTGACCACTCATTTACTCGTGTTCTTGAAGACACTGGATACACAATAACCGGTGCCGGTGTTTCAACCTGCGCTCCCTACATCGTCGAATAAACTTCCATTGTGATCCGTTCTGCTTTAATTCCGTCAAACTGATACCTGGTATATGGAAACAGTTGGTATTACAACGCATTAACCACTTATGTAAACCAATTTTTATTTTATGTTATATCTTCAATTTACGAGGAGATTTGTATGGAGTACGTTATTGATAAAAATATTACAGTCCGTTTTGCCCATGAAAACGAATCGGGTATAACCAGTGGTCCGGAGATTTCCGAATGTAGAAAACAACGTATTAATTAATATTTCAGTGCCCTGAGTTGAGTTTTTTCCAGGCGGTGATTCCACCTTCGAGGATAATCACATTTGAATACTCTTCCTGAACCAGAAGTTTTGCAGCCCTGGTCGCTTTTGGAACTGTCCTGCAGTACACAATTATTTTACGCTCCTTATCCTGTCCGAGAAATTTAAGAAAACCCGTTCTGTCATTGAAAGAAATTTTTGCATCAGTTTGCGGAATCGTTCCAACATCGAAATCCAGAACATTTATTAGAACAAAATCCTTTTTTTCCAGACTCTTTTTCAACTCAAAAGCACTTATATAGCCAATACCTGAACATTTTCCTTTTTTACAGACCTGATTTTTAAGACATTTGCAGTATGCCGGACCTTCGTTTTTTTTAGTTTTTCCGGAACATGAAACTGTTATTAATGATAATAAAATGGGTACTGCTATAATTTTCATACATTCTCCTACTTTATCCAGACAGCTTGTGGATTTTTCAATCATCTGCATTATATGAACTAATCTTTTACAAATACAAAACAATGGAAAAAAATTCACCCGTTCGGGGGATATACATTAACAATTATTGAAAGTATTATTTTAAGCAAAATTAATTTAACTCCGCTTTGGAAAGGGAATTTGCAATGCTAAAAATAATTACTGTCGCCATTTTTTCAATGAGTATTTTAACTGCGTGTGATGATCCAGATCCTGAAACATGTGGTGATGGTGTGGTTGATATTGGAGAAGAATGTGATAGTGGTGGTATTCCTGGAGGAAGCCTGTGCACTGATCATGGATATAACAGTGGTAATGTAATATGCCGTAGTGATTGCAGTATTGACTGGTCTGAATGTGAAGAATCAGGAAAATGCGGAAATGGAATCATCGAAGGCGAAGAAGAATGTGATTCATCAAACCTTGATGGAAAAGAATGCGTTGATGTTGGATATCCTCAGGGCGGCACATTAACATGCGGTGATGATTGCAGATTAGATCGCAGCCAGTGTTCCGGATACGGTGAATGCGGAAATGATATTATAGATGGCACAGAACAATGTGATGGTGATGAGCTGGGGGGCGAAACCTGTGAAGGTCTTGGATTTAATGGCGGTACTCTATTTTGTAAATCAGATTGTTCTTACGATACCCAGAGCTGCGAAGATACGGGAAGATGCGGGGATGGTGCAGTAGATTCATCCTATGAGGAATGTGATGGAACAAATTTTGATGGTGAAACATGCACGTCTCTTGGTTTTTATGTAGGAGGAAGTCTTTCCTGTGATGATTGTTCGTTTAATACTTCGGCGTGCAGTGGTGGATACTGTGGTGATGGTAATCTGGATTCGGGTTTTGAGGACTGCGATGGAGATGAATTGGGAATAAACACATGTGAATTGCTGGGATATTATGGAGGAGGAAACCTTTCGTGTTCTTCAGATTGCACATTTGATAAATCTTTATGCGCTGGTGGATACTGTGGTGATGGTATTTTGCAATCAGGAAATGAACAGTGTGACAGTACATCTCTAGGGGGAAATGATTGTCAGTCTCTAGGATTTGAAAGTGGTTCATTGTCCTGTAACAATTCTTGTGAATTTGATACGGCATTATGCGAACAGGGTTCCATTCTCGAAGATGTGATTCAGTGGGGTACATCAAGTTCTGAGAATGTTTATGATGTTTATGTCGATAATTCAGGTAATGCATATGTAGCCGGGCAAACTTATGGGATAATTGATGGAACAACTAATTACGGAGGAAGTGATGCTTTTCTCACTAAAATTCTGCCCGATGGTACAATTGGCTGGAGCCGGCAATGGGGTACTGCAGAAGAAGACATTGCTTATGCTGTAATAACAGATAACTCTGGAAATATTTATGTTTCCGGTCATACATTTGGTAGTTTTCCAACATTTTCTAATCTGGGTTATGAAGATATTTACCTTACAAAGTTTGATTCAACTGGTAACAGATTGTGGACAAAACAGTGGGGTACAACTTCTGAAGATTATTCCCATGGCATTATATTAGACTCCACCGGAAATCCAATAATCAGCTCGTACACAGGAGGCGCTATGCCTCTGTGCATAAATAATGGTGGCTATGATATTCTGATAACTAAATTTGATTCTGCTGGTAATTACCAGTGGAGTGTTCAATATGGAGGAGTAGATAGTGAATTTTCTTATTATGGGACAGTTGATTCAAACGGTAACATTTATATCTCCGGCTGGACTTTTGATACTTTTAACGGAAATTCCTCAGCAGGAGGAATTGATGCATTTCTTATGAAGCTTGATTCAACTGGCGCTCACATATGGACAAGGCAGTGGGGTACAACTTCAACTGATGTTGCCCTTGGTTTGACCCTGAGTTTAGATAATCATGTGTATGTAACAGGCTACACAAATGGCACTATGCCTCTTAATTCATCAGCGGGTCTACAGGATGTTTATGTGGCCAAATTTGATTTTGATGGAAATCACATCTGGACAAAACAATTTGGCACAACTGGTATTGATGAAGCACGTCAAATTGTAACTACATCAGATGGAAGTGTTTATTTTACAGGTTTTACTGATGGTGCATTACCTGGAAACACTTCTGCAGGTCTGAATGATGTATTTTTGATAAAGCTTAATTCATCAGGAACAGCACAGTGGATGTACCAATGGGGAACCGACAGTGATGACTGGGCTTTTGGTCTTGCCTATGATTCATCTCAAGATGATTTTTACATTGCAGGTATGACAGCGGGTAGTTTTTCAGGATTTACAAATATAGGACAGAGGGATTCATTTTTACTTAAATATTAAATAGGGTATCAATGAGAACCTACAAGTATTTATTTCTAATTGTTGCTGTAATGGCATTTTGCTGTGATGATCCTTCTGAAACTGTATCAGTTTTTAACCCCGGAACACAGAAGACACAGAACGGTTTGTAATCACAGATGGACACGGATTAAAACTGATATTTTTTAACCACGAAACACACAGAAAACAACAAGGAACAACGAGATTATTTCTTGCGCCTAAATGGGGTTCAATAAACCCCTTTCTTTTTTATCTTTTTCATTTCTATTACTTAGGTCTCAGGATGAGAACTTTTTTACCAGCAACTTAATTCAAGATTAAAAGTATTGCAGGTCATACTGTATGATTCATGAATGACAACTATGGCGGACTCATAAATCTCAGCGGGTAAATGATCTAGTTCACTGTAATAGGGAGTGTTTAGTGAACACAGATCATCATCGCCATTGTATAATTCAATTCCCATATCCCAAGCCTCTATATCTAATATACAATAATATCCTAGATTATCGATGTGCAGATAATACTCACGCCCTTCATCAGGATATGAGTTGGTTGTTACTGTTGCATCATCATTAAAATCGCAAAGATTATATGATTTTGTAAAATGACTGTCAGATTCTGCAATAGTAATCATGTCAGGTTCAGTACATTGATCTCCAATTTGTATACATCCGCTCGTATCATATGGATCAGCGATATCGCAGCTTTCATTGCAGCGGAGAGTTCCAACCCATCCGGGACCAAGAACACTTTCACATGTATCCGTTGAACCACCAAGATTTGCACCATCGCAAGTTTCACCGTAAGTTGAATCAATAACGCCATCCCCACAGCTTGGACCTGAGCACATGGTGTAATCAGCATTACAGAATTCACAGTTTACCGGACTTGAATCTTCATAAAAACCCCAATCAGCACATGTGTCTTTTCCATCTATGAATTCAGAACCGTCGCATTCCTCTCCGGGATCGAGAGTTCCATCACCACATACGGTACATTCAGAGAAATCAATATCATTACATTCAGAGTCACACTTCAGTGTCCCGCCATCAAAGCCAAACATATTGCAATCCCATCCACCATAATAACCAAGATCATAGCTGTCACACTGCTCCCCGAATCTATCCTCCCAATTTCCATCACCACAACGTGGACCTTCGCAGATATCGAGATTTACTGTGCAGTCTGAGTTACAGCTAATGTCCGAATGGTTGAGATGATATCCCCATTCTCCACAGGTTGTTTTTCCATTGAAATCATTGCCATCACACTGTTCTTCAGGGGAATTAATGATTCCGTCACCGCAAACTGGGAGATCTGCAAGGCAACTGCTGGTGTCAAATCCGCACTCATTGCAACTGAGGCTACCACCTCCAGGGAAGCCAAGGCTTTCACAGGACTCACCATTTAAATTCCAGTCATCACAATCCTCGCCATGAACAGTCTGGACCTGACCATCACCACAGAATCCTGAAGTACATCCCGAAATATCAACTTGGCAATTTGAGCCGCAAGTTATTGACCCTTCATCAGTGTAAAAACCGTAATCCGTACAAACCGGGGTTGCACCTGAATCAAACTCAGTACCATCACATTCTTCACCCGGTGTAAGAACCCCATCACCGCAAATACCGCAATGTGAGAAATCAAGACTGCGGCAATCAGCAGTGCAACTCAAATTTCCACTTGAGTAACCAGGGATATCTGCACATGAATATATACCATATTCCCAATTATATCTGCCAAGGTCAGTACCATCACACCATTCGCCATTATAATCTTCTGCCATATTATTCCCGCAATAAACCCAACAAGCGTCTACATTTAACAAGCAGTCACTGGTGCATTCAGGCATACGAGATGAATCTCCGCCCCATTCAGCACAGGATGTAACATCAGGCGGGAAAGAAGTACCATCACATTCTTCCCATGGTTCAATAATGCCATTTCCACAAGTCTGTGGAGGAATACATTGATTTGTGACTGCTTCACAACCACTATTGCATGATAAATTACCACCAATATAATTCACTGAAACGCCGTTTGAGCTTCGATAGATATAGTCAGTGCATGATTTGCCACCGAAATCGTTGCCATCACATTCTTCCATATCGCCATTTACAGTGCCGTCACCACAGACGGGGCAAGCAGATATATCAGCCGTACAGTCAATATTACATGTAACTGATTGACTAGATTTGTATAGAGTATTATTAACTTCATAGCATGACGGGGCATCAAGACCATCGCATTGCTCTGAACCCATACGAACGCCATCGCCGCATGTTACGGTCAAACAGCTCATTGCGAACATACTCCCGTAAACTTCCATCCCATCATCATAACTAAAAAAATTCCGATAGTTAGTTGAACACTCATAACCAGGATCACAGTCGTAGTAGCAGCGTTCATTTTCGCCGCCTGTGCGGATGCATACTTTACCGCTTTCTTTGTAGTAATTAGAATCATTAGCACTATTAAACATGAATGAATCTATACAGATTTCATCTATGGCACAATCGTCAGCAGTTACGCAGGGACCAAAACTTTCTCTGCAAAGTCGCCCCGCACACGATAGAGTTCCGTTACAGTTATTGTTAAAGTCCAGATAACCTATGCCCATTTGAAAAGCATTAATATCAACGGGCTCAATAGTATTACATAACTGCCCTTTTTCGCCCGATGCAAGACATTGAGCTTTCTCTACATCTTTTGATTGAACAGGGTCCCATTCTCTATAAAAAAGACAAGTTGAGTTTTCTTCGCAGGATCTTTTTATGCAACTTTCTCCTGTAGATGCAAGAAAGCTGTTGTCAACACATCTCAGATAATAATCGGGATTATCCTTATTATATACTCCTGGATAAACCATTTTGCATGATTGCCCTTCACTGCAGGTACCTGGTTCACATCCAGTATCTTCCAGACACATTCCAACACCTGGAACACCATCCACCCCACTTTTATCGTGAATACTGAAACATGACTGATTTGTTGGGCAAAGTTCCCATGAGTTTTCACAGGATGTGTAGCAATAGTCTGCATCCAACCAGTCAGGGTAATCTACTTTAGCAAGGCATTCCTGCCCGGGACAAGCAGTAAGGGGGCATGAATCACAGGCATTACCATGACCATCGCCATCATCATCAGCCTGATCAGCATTGGGTACTATTGGACAATTATCCGCAATGTTCTCATAACCGTCTCGATCCTGATCGATAATTCGGTTCATATCAGGAATAGCATCAGTTGCCTGAATTTCTTCCATGCGAAGGGAAAGAAGATGACTTATATAGCTTACTTTGAGACTTAAAAGGGCAGCAGAAATTTCATCTTTAATATCATTTTCGAGGGTTCCATCCTGAAAATCAACAGCTACCTGATTTACAAGTTCCTGGAAAAATGCATCGGATGCTCCTCGGTTAGAAGCAACTTGTAGTAAAACGGATGAAACTGCAAGAAGGTATGCATTATCATCGGTATCTCCACCAAGAATATTCATCTGAATTGCATTAGAACCCAGTGTAAAGCCAGGATGAGTAATGTTCAACTGAGTGTGAAGTTCCTGCTCTGCCTGTGTTACAGCATCTTCAAAGCTGTTGCCGCTTTCAACAAGATTCTTAATACGACCTGCAGTGAGGTGGGTTACAAGATTTACATAAACGGTTTGAAGTCCTGGGGCTGTGGGAATATAAAGAGCCCTCAGTGTTAAACGACCATTTGAAAGTGTTCCAGTAAGCTCATTGTAGAAATATCCTTCACCTTCAACAGCAACTGGTCCGGCAGCAGAATAATTGATATTGAATTCGCCACGGTTATTAACTGTAAATGTGTTGAACACCTGACCAGTTGGGTTAAGTGATGCATCAAGAATATTTACGGAAATTGTGGATCCAAGGACAAAAGGCCCTTTCTGAACACTGCCTTCAAAAGTGTAGGAATCTGGATTAATTTCCGTAGGTGAACAGATTACAAAGATACTGCTTTTTGCTTTCAAAGAAGGTGAGCCTGAATCGGCAACTTCTATATCAAACTGACAGTTTGCAGGTTGTGTACAGTTGAAAGTAGCATTTCCTGATGAGTTAACATCACCTGAAATCCCGTTGCAAACTGAATTCAGCATGGTATATGTGAGATTATCAGCAGGAATATCAGCGTCTGTAGCAGAAATCTGGAAATCTTTTTCATCTCCCTCTTTCATTGATACAAGAGAAGGAAGATTTGAGAACTCAGGGGGACTATTAACTTCAATTATTGAAATTGTTTTTTCCTGATTTTCAACTATGGTTCCATCGGAACAGGAAATTGATAAAATACAGGAGGTGCCGCCCATGGTTTCATCGGGTGTCATATCGAAAAAGGCACTTCCGTCACCATTATCAGTGAAAATTCCATTACAAGTGTTTGAACCAGTTAAACTGATGGTTAATGTTGCATCTACTGTACTTTCGCAGATTGCGTCATATAAATATAGTGAACCTTCTGATGCGATTGAATTCGGGACAGTTGTGAACTTTATGCTTTGTACCACATTTGTGTTGTTTGTACTGTTTGTATTATTGCTGTTGTTATTGTTGGATGTCGAATCATCGTCACAAGAGAACAATAAAAAAAAGTAAGAAAAATAAATATTCCCGCAATTGCTTTACTCATTTTGTCTCCTTCTGTTAATTTTGTTTTGAGTAAGTATTTCAAAATCTGCTCCTGGAAGTGTTGAAAGAATATTACATATATCGGATTATGATTACTATACACCTAACGGGTGAAAAAAAATTGATATGTTTCTTGAAAAAATATAAATTAAATTACTTTGTGATAAGCATAATTATGCATATTTAAGGAAATCTCAATAATGACCAAAAAAGAAATTGAAACAAAATTCAGGCAAATTGATAAGTGTATAAATAAAAATCCTGTTAAGGGCAGAGTTAACCTATTGGAACTGCTTGGAAATATTGTAAATTCTGATCGAGGCATAGTATATAGTATTGTTATGAAAAATGATGTGCCATATTCAACAGATATAACAGTATTCGGGCCTGAAGAATTCAATTCTGCAATGCAGATGTTTGAAGGAATTAATATGGCTGAATTATTTGAACCTGCAGAAGATGGGGAAACAGGTGATACACTGATTGATAATCCATATTTTGGTACCGGGTTCTCAATTGGAGAAACATCAGGCTTTAAAGCATTCAAAGGCTATAAAACAACTTTTCTCAAAAACAATATTAAATCAATTTTAGGAAGTTATCTGTTTATTGACGATGAGTTGGCGGGGTGGTTCGGGGTGTACCGGACGTTTGATGAAAAGAGTTTTTCTAAAAAGGATCTTGCAGCTGCTAAAAAATATGAAGATGATTTTGTAAGGATATTTACAGAAACAATAAAAATAAATCCGTGGCATCTTCCGGAGAGCGGAGCATTTGGGATACTTGATGGCAAAGGCCGTGTAACATCCTCTTCAGCTGAGGCTCCTGACTGGTTTGCGAAAGGGCTGATATGCAGAGAACTCAGGGATTCAGCTAAAACCTTCCTTGAATCGGACCTTAACAGT
>JAFGWM010000057.1 GCA_016937155.1 Deltaproteobacteria bacterium | reverse complement strand
TCTATCTATTTCTGATTTCAGAGCTCCAAATTCATCATTCAGAAATTTTCTATCATCATTTGTGTAGGTGCCGTTGGCGCTTTGTACACTGAGTTCTCTCATGCGGTCCATGATTCCATGAAGTTCATTCATTGCTCCATCTGCAGTTTGAATTAGTGAGATACCATCATTCGCATTTCGTTCTGCCTGATTGAGTGATCTTACCTGTGCTTTCATTTTCTCAGATATCGCAAGACCGGCGGCATCATCTGCTGCACTTCTGACTCTCATACCTGATGAAAGCTTAGACATATTATCCTTCAATGATTTCTGTGTGGAGTTAAGAGTTCTTTGTGCTCCTAATGAACTGATATTTGTACGTAATGAAATAGACATCTTCGTTCTTACCTTTCTGAAGGCCCTAAACCTTAGGCCTCGTGTTAAATCAGTTAATTTCTAATCAGCCAAAATCGAAATACTTTTTTCTTTTCATTAAAACCTCTATAAAGTTTTCATTCAGTCTTAACAGCCCTCCACGAAGGTGGTTTATACCAACCTTCCCATGTATCATCCGCGGTTTCCCGGGATAATTCGCCTAAGAATTGATGAATCCAGTTAAACCCTTTTGGTTTCCACCAGTAGATAGCATCATCTTCCCAGTGTTTATCTCCATCCGAGTAAATGGTTCCACCAAAGATATCATTTGATTTCCCATTATCCATTGGCGGACCTGTAGATTCATTTTGCTTTTTTTCTACACCTTTCATCAAAAAACTATTTTTCATTTTTCTTTCCTTTTCCTTTCATGTTTTAATTTTCATAAAAACTCCAATCCTTTTTTTTAAACAAATCTATAACTTATACATCTCTTGTAATTTTCGTTTTTTTTTATCCGATCAGATTCAGTGCTATCTGTGGCATCTGATTAGATTGAGCCAGAACACTTACCCCGGCCTGCATTAAAATATTATTTCGTGCCATGTCAGCTGTTTCCTGTGCAATATCAACATCCCTTATCTGGCTGTTAGCACTTGACAGATTTTCCCTGTAGCTTGCAAGATTACTTACACTAATTTGAAGTCTGTTCTGAACTGCTCCAAGTTTACTTCTCTGTGTTGATATATCACTAATTGCATCATCTATCATGGATATTGCACTAAGAGCTTTTGTGGCTGTACTAACACTAAGAGCGCTTACTTTTGTGGCTCCACCTAGATTAGAAGTACCCATACTTGCAAGACTTACTGTTATCTGATCATTTGTTGTGGAATTAATACCTACCTGGAAATTAATGTTTGTATTGGTACCATCAGCTAGCTTATGTCCATTAAATTCAGTGACTTTTACAATTCTATCAATTTCAGATTTGAGCGCTCCAAATTCATCATTTAAAAATTTACGATCATCGTTTGTATATGTTCCGTTTGCACTTTGAACACCAAGTTCTCTCATTCTATCCATGATGCCGTGAAGTTCATTTAGCGCTCCATCAGCTGTCTGGATTAAAGATACACCATCATTGGCATTTCTCTCGGCTTGTGTCAAAGATCGAATCTGGGCCTTCATTTTCTCTGAAATTGCCAGCCCGGCTGCATCATCTGCTGCACTTCTTACACGAAAACCAGATGATAATTTTGACATATTGTTCTTCAACGCTCCCTGTGTCTTTGAAAGAGTTCTCTGAGCATTAACTGAGCTTACATTGGTTCTGATTGATATGGACATCCTTAAGTCCTTCCTTTCTTCATCGAATTAAATCGGTTGATAAAATTTTAATCTTCATAAATTATCTTTTCATATTTTATATATTTTCCTTATATCATTTTCATGGCTATCTCCCTTAAAATTAAAATTTTCCAGAATGTACTGCAATATATACTACTTTATTTTCATCAACTATTACAGCAACTTATATTTTAACATCCTGGAAACAAATCTCCAGAGACAAACACCTCCTTTGAAGACGTTTAATGTTTTATTTCACTAAACATCTTTATTTGTCACTATATATTATAGTGTTTTAACTTCTTTTTATTATCAACTCCCTGTACCCGATCCTCTTTAAAGGATCGGGTAGTCACAATTAAAGGCCAGTTACCTGGGCTCGTATCTCATCATTACCCAATCAAATTCAGCGCTATCTGTGGCATCTGATTTGATTGTGCCAGAACACTTACTCCTGCCTGCATCAGAATATTGTTTCGTGCCATATCTGCAGTTTCATTTGCAACATCCACATCCCTGATTTGACTGTTTGCACTTGACAGGTTCTCACTGTAACTTGCAAGATTGCTCACACTTATCTGAAGTCTATTCTGAACTGCCCCAAGTTTACTTCTTTGTGTTGATATATCACTAATTGCGTCATCAATCTGTGAAATTGCATTGAGAGCTTTAGTTACACTGCTTACACTCAAAGCACTGACTTTTGTGGCATCACCAAGATTTGAAGTACCCATACTTGCGAGACTTACAGTAATTTTATCATTCGCGGTTGAATTTATGCCAACCTGGAATGTAATATTAGTATTTGTCCCATCCGCAAGTTTGTGTCCGTTGAATTCGGTAACTTTTACAATTCTATCTATCTCTGATTTAAGCGCTCCAAATTCATCATTTAGAAATTTTCTATCTGCATCGGTATATGTTCCGTTTGCACTTTGAACACCAAGTTCCCTCATTCTGTCCATAATTCCATGAAGTTCATTCATGGCTCCATCGGCTGTCTGAATCAGTGATATGCCATCATTAGCATTTCTCTCAGCCTGTGAGAGGGATCGAATCTGTGCTTTCATTTTTTCAGATATCGCAAGGCCTGCAGCATCATCTGCTGCACTTCTGACTCTGAACCCACTAGAAAGTTTAGACATGTTATCCTTTAATGCGCTCTGTGTTTTTGCAAGAGTTCTCTGAGCATTAACTGAACTTACATTGGTTCTGATTGAAATAGACATCCTGGTCCTTCCCTTTCTGCAGCCATACCTGGCGGCATTTTTAGATTGCTTTAATTCCTGTTAAAAAACTTTCACTTTATCAATACCTTCTCATTTACATCTTTTGTTCCGTCACTTATTCATTTCAATTTTTATCTGCCAAGAAGATTTTCTCCTTATGTTTACAATATATTTGGAAACTCTATTTATTTTTCTCCTTCAATTATCCAATCAGGTTTAACGCCACCTGTGGTAACTGATTTGCCTGAGCAAGTACGCTTACCCCTGCCTGCATCAGTATATTATTTCGTGCCATATCAGCTGTTTCACTGGCTACGTCGATATCTCTAATCTGACTGTTTGCACTTGAGAGATTTTCCTTATAACTGGCAAGATTTGTAACACTTATCTGAAGTCTGTTCTGAACACTGCCCAGTTTACTTCTTTGTGTTGAGATATCAGTTATTGCAGCATCGATATTAGAAATCGCACTTAAAGCATTGGTTACAGTACTTACACTCAATCCGCTCAATGCAGTTGTTCCCCCAATAGCACTAGCTCCCATATTCTGAAGACTTACTGAAATACGATCATCAACAGTATTATTTATACCCACCTGGAAATTTATATTTGTTTCGCTTCCATCAACAAGCTTATGCCCATTGAACTCAGTTACATCAACTATTCTATCCACTTCTGAGACTAGAGAGGAAAATTCATCCTGTAAAAAAGTCCTGTCATCATCGGTATATGTACCGTTTGCACTCTGAATGGATAGTTCTCTTAATCTATCCATAATTCCATGTAGTTCGTTCAGAGCACCATCAGCTGTCTGAATCAGAGAAATACCATCATTTGCATTTCGTTCTGCCTGATCCAGAGATCGAATCTGAGCTTTCATTTTCTCTGAAATTGCAAGACCTGCAGCATCATCTGCTGCACTCCTGACTCTGAAACCACTGGACAGCTTTGACATGTTGTCTTTCAAAGACAGCTGTGTCTTTGAAAGTGTTCTCTGAGCATTAATTGCACTTACGTTGGTTCTGATTGAAATGGACATCTTGTCCCATCCTTTCCTGCTTGAAAATCAAACCATTAAATTGTTAAAACCATTTATTTTTTCATCTAATAAAACTCCATATTTATTATAATTCACTCACCCGAATCTTACAGATCCGAACTGATGAACCATCAATCGTAAAATCTAATAACCATCTAATTTTACATACCTTTTTCCAATACAGGACCTTAATGATTTTTCATTTAATATCCTGATTCATTTTGTTTAAGCAAAACTCTGTTTTCAAATGCATTATCAATATGAACCGACCACAAATTACTCGCTTTTCTTATGTGTCAGCATATATTCAACTACTGACAATTTTTCAAAATTTTAAGTACAATTCATCCAGATAATGCAATAATCCTTTCGTGTTTCTTCTTGATATCGTGACCAGCACTTTGGTAATGATATCTTATAACTTAACAACTTATAAAACTTGCCTGAATCTTAAATATGAGTCCTTATTGTGATTCATACTAATTCATGCATTTATATGGTTCGGATACCGTTATTTAATATCCGCTCCGTTATTTAACCAACCAGATTAAGAGCAACCTGCTGAATCTGATTTGCCTGGGCTAATACACTCGTTCCTGCCTGCATCAGAATATTATTTCTGGACATTTCAGCTGTTTCTTCAGCTACATCAATATCCCTTATCTGAGAATTTGCGGCACTGAGATTTTCCCTATAACTGGCAAGGTTTGAAACAGTGACCTGCAGTCTATTCTGAGATGCCCCCAGTTTACTTCTTTGCTCTGAAATTCCTGTTATTGCAGCATCAACAACATCTATAGCCTGTAATGCTCCACTGACTGTACTTACACTTATACTGTCAAGATAAGTACTAGCCGCATCTCCAAGTTGACTCGCATGCATATCCATTATCGAAACAGTGATAATATCAAGTGCGCTGTTATTAATACCCACCTGAAAATCAATACCGGAGTTGCGACTACCATTTAACAGTTTATGACTGTTAAATTCAGTAACATCGACGATCCTGTTGACTTCACTAATCATTTCTGAAACTTCATCATTAATAAACAGTCTGTCATTGTCAGTATAGGTACCGTTAGCACTCTGAATTGCCAGTTCTCTCAGTCTGTCCATCATTCCATGGAGTTCATTAAGCGCTCCATCAGTTGTCTGTATTAATGATATTCCGTCATTTGCATTTCGTTCTGCCTGAACAAGTGAACGGATCTGTGCTTTCATTTTTTCAGATATCGCCAAACCGGCGGCATCATCGGCAGCACTTCTTACTCGATATCCAGAAGCCAGTTTCGATAAATTATCCTTCAGATTCATCTGTGTTTTTGCCAGAGTCCTCTGAGCATTAATGGAACTTAAATTGGTCCTAATTGAGAGAGCCATAACAATTCCTCCATGAAATCAGGTTGTTAACCTGCGGCTTTTCCAGCCTGATATCTATATTCATAAAAAACCTTATTATCTTTTCCTTAAACTGAACGCTGTTCAGAATTTTTTACCTGAACCTGAATTTATTCAGGTCCATCTCTCCGATTCTCAGAATCTGTTTTTGATTCCGCAGTTTCTGATAAATCGTTTCCTTCAAAATCCCAACTTTCCGGCTCATCACAGTCATCTTCTTCATCATCTGCTTTCATCTTCCAGATGAGTTCATTAACTGTTATTTTTTCAAGCATACTCCTCTTCCTGGATTGAACATCCGGTATAGTTCTCCATACCGGGTTCTCCTGCGGACTGGCTCCGGACATATAAATACGTTTTTTCCCTTTGCCGTCAGCAACATGAGGAGATTCGCCTGCTTCCATATATCCTGTATCGTCCTTCCTGGACATGGCGCATCCTCGCTCTCAATGGTGTAAAGTGATGATTTTAATACCTTCTCCGGCAAGGGACTCGTTGCAGGAATACACACAGGTATTTCCATGCTCAGGGTAAACTGTCCGGATTCAGTAATACAATTACACATCACTGGTTCACTTTCCGCTTCCGGTGCTGTTCTCCAGACAGATAAATTCATCCATACAGAGGAACCAAATCCATATTCACCGGAAACCCTTTTTATTACTCCCTGCTTCGTAACTGAAGCAGTGTCACAGTCTTTTTCAGATACACCTCACCTGAGGTACTGTTCAAAACATGTATTTCATAATAAAATACCTGTCAGTGAACTATCCCTGGAGGAGATTAAGTGCTACCTGTGGCATCTGGTTTGCCTGGCTCAACACGCTGATACCAGCCTGTTGCAGAATCTGATATCTGGCCATTTCAGCACTCTCTTCAGCAACATCAACGTCGCGAATCTGAGAATTTGCACTGGACAGATTTTCAGCGTAACTTGCCAGATTGTTAATTGTGACCTGGAGTCTGTTCTGTGTTGCACCAAGTTTGGAGCGGATTTTAGAAATATCATCAATTGATGCATCAATTACATCAAGAGAATTAAGTGCTTTTGTTATAGTTGAAACACTAGCCACATTCAGGAAGCTTGTACCTGTACCAAGAGAGGAAGCCCTTACTCCTGCAATAGATACAACTATCCTGTCATTAGGATCATTATTTATTCCAACCTGAAATCCAAGTCCTGCACTTACACTTCCATCAAGAAGATTGGTCGAATTAAACTCAGTAACCTGAGCAACTCTGTCGATTTCAGTAATAAGCTGCTGAAACTCATCATTGAGATGTCTTCTATCGGAATCCACAAGGGTACCGTTGGCACTCTGGATGGCAAGTTCGCGGAGCCTGTCCATAATACTGTGGCATTCGTTGAGTGCACCTTCTGCAGTCTGAATAAGAGATATCCCATCATTAGCATTTCTTTTTGCCTGATTCAGGGAGCGGATCTGAGCTTTCATTTTCTCAGATATTGCCAGACCGGCGGCATCATCTGCTGCACTTCTGACTCTAAGCCCTGATGACAACTTCGAAAGAGAGTTCTCAAGGGATTTCTGGGTTTTGCCAAGTGTTCTCTGGGCGTTTAAAGATGGTAGATTGGTCCTGATTGATATAGCCATGATCTTTCCTCCTTGAAAGTCAGTTCTTTCGAACTGTGGGCGTACTTGCCCTTTGGTTATCGGCTACGATATTAAATTGTTTTCTTCACTTTGTAGAACATCCTGTCCCACAAGCATAGTTATCGCCTGTACCTCATGAAACTTTAATTCCTGTGAATTTTTTTTTAATTTTTTTTCGCATTTCCTACTAATTACTATATTTTCAACATGTTACAAACGATTCTTGTATCTTTACAATTGATTAACTGCATTTTTCACCATATTAGTGTGTACTTGATTCAAATCATGATATAGGGAAAACTCTGTCTGATTTATCTGGACTTACCTGTTAGGGAGAACGATGGACACATGATTTTGAAGAATATACTGAAACAGTTGGCAACTGGTTTACTGATATTCATGCTTATGAATGCCTCAGACATTCAAACCGTTATGCATTGGAACTTTGTGAAATCAGCTACTGCATCAGAACGATTAACAAAAACTGATACAGATAAAACGCCACTGGAAAATATCAGAAATAAAATCCTCAACGGAAAAAATCCATACTCTAATTTTTTTCGTAATTCACTGAAAAGCAGGGGAACTTCTTTTTTATGGTACAGCTCTGACTGGTTTCCGGCTGTATCATTAGTGCTGCTAGGATTTTATATCTTTCTTGGAAGAAAAAATGCTTTGAATAAAAATTCATCAGATAATTTCGAATATGGACTATACGGATTTATCGCTGGTGTAACCATAGCAGTCATTCTAGCTGCCCTGACCTTCAAGTTGCGAAACAGTCCATGGGGTATAAATTCCACGGGTCTTATTTTTAAAATAATCTTTTTTGTACCCCTCATTGCAGCAGTATTAACGTTAAGGAAAATTCCAGACAGGTTGAAAAGTATTTCTGTCTGGTTACTTGCTTTAAGCGGTTGGGGAATTATTCTGGCAGGTTCTATAAAAAATTTCGCTGAAAATATTTCTTTAACAGTATCAGCACTGCTGGTAACCGGAATAATTGCCGGAATGCTGTTCAATTCATTCAACCAAAAAGGCTTACATTCCCTGAACAGATTCATTTTTCCATCTGCCGGACTATTTACAGGATATATTCTATCGATTTTATATTTTTTTCATACTGGTGGAATTTCTTCAACATGTACACATGCATCTCTTTTATCAGGAATTTGTGGAGCACTCTCACTTACTGCGATTGGAAAACCTAAAAACTATAAATCCATTCGGGCAAGGTCATGGCCCTGGCCTCTCACGGCTTTATCGCTTTTTATAATTACACTCTTATTTGTATTTTTCTCAACAACTGGACAGAAAAAACACACTGAAACCACACTTGTAAATGGTGAAAACTGTCTGGAAAAACCATTTAAACACTGCCTTAGCATGAGAGAAAATAAAAAAATATTACAAATTGACTCAGGAGTGTTTCCTGAAACAATGAAACTCAGAGGATATGCCGGCCCCATCAGAATGCTTCTTTCCTTCAATGAAAAAGGGGTTATTGTAAAAATCAAAATAGGTGAAAATAAGGAAACACCTTCATTTATTAGAAGAATTACCCCATGGGTTGATAACTTTATCGGGAAGGGTCCTTCGGATGATCTTTTCTCTGGTAAATCAAAAATAGATACCATCAGCGGAGCCACTATGTCCACTTCCACCATAAGGGAAACCGTTGAAATATCGCGTAAACATGTTCTTAATCATTTAAAATTGAATTATACCGGCAGTTCACGACCAAAGCATAAAACACCACACCGGCGTGGCCTGATAATAGTTTCAATGCTGTTCATATCAGGTTTCATTGCATTTACAGGACTGATTCTCCCCAGAATTCTTTTTTTGTTTCTTTCACTGTTTATCCTTGGGGTATGGCTAAACTGGATGATATCGATGGTTGATATGGGACTTTTCTTTATGAATACACTCCCTGCGCCATTTCCAAGGCTTCTAATGGTGTCTGGGGCACTTATCCTTGCTTTGGCAGCTGGACCACTCTGGTGTGGCTATTTATGCCCTATGGGAGCCCTACAGGAAATACTGCGCATCAGTGTCATTTCTATAAAAAGAGTACTTTCAGGAAAACGTACCGATATTTTTTCAGCAGATAAGAAAGATGATCTTAACTGGAAGGCTCTCAGGTATGCTTCTTTCATTAAATACATTATATTATCTGCTGGAATTGGTCTCTTTGTCTTTACGGGTAACCAGAAATTTACGGAATGGGATCCTTTATCCTGGTTCTTCTCTTTCGACTACAACACTATTCCCAGGATCATATCTCTGGTGATGATAATCGGAGCATCCCTGTTTATTTTCCGGCCACACTGCAGATTCATTTGCCCGGTGGGAGCTTTTTTCAGTCTGTTCAATCATATAGCTCTCGCTGCTCGCAAACTTCCAGTCAGAAAAATTCCATCATGTGATTATGGAGTAAAATCCGCATCAGATACAACATGTATCCGTTGTCACAGATGTGCCCTGCACAGAAAAAAACACTGATTTTTTTGTTAAATAACTAATTAAATGTAATATCACCACCTGAAGGGAGGCATTAGTAATGTCTTTTTTGATAATGCTGTTTCTGGCCGCGACAACACAGACCAAACCGAATGTTGTAAATATAGCTAAATATCAAGGTGTTGCCCCACCTTCACCACTACTTCCAAAAATTCTTCCCAAACCAGGAGGAACATGCACCTTGGTGTGGCCGGGATTTCAGGTCAGGCCCGGAAAGAAAAAGGTAAGCAGGTTTTTCTTTCTTTTTACCACAAGGATAAATCTTACATCACAGTACATGAAGGATAAAAAGATTAATTATCTCAGACTTACTGTACCGAATTGTCAGGCCTGGTCTAAAAATGCATGGAGGGACCTGATTACTCATTTCTTTAAAACTCCTGTTGAAAAAGTGTCTTTTTTTACAAATGACAAAAAAACCGATCTAATTATTGATCTTGAGTACAAAACGGGAGTAGTAAAGCCGTCTATATCCCACTCTGATTTCAACGGATATTATCTCCTGCTTATTGAATTCCCTGAAAAAGGACTTCCCGCATCAACCGTTAAACTAAAAACTGCTCCAGACAAAGGAACTAAAAAATAATGATTCTGCATGAAACACTTCCGTGTAATACAGCCCGAAGACAGGAGATGCTTAATATTACTTCTGAAGTCAATCAGATACTTCTATCAAAATTAAATAATTACAGTGGAATTCTGCTTGTATCCTCGCCACATACAACGGCGGGAATAACGGTGAACGAAGCAGCTGATCCAAGTGTATGCGCAGATATGAACGAAAAACTTCGTGAAATTGTCCCGGTTGACAGAAATTTTACACACATGGAAGGCAACAGTGATGCTCACATAAAAACCGCCATGATAGGAACCAGTGTTCAATTACCAGTGGTAAATGGAAAACTCGTTCTTGGCACCTGGCAGGGTATTTTTTTCTGTGAATATGATGGACCCAGAAGGAGAAAGTTCAATATAACCTTTTTAGGTGATAAGGATTAATTTTTCTAAAAGATTAAATTCCTATTTCCGTAACATTCCCCTGTTCTATCCTGAAGTTCTGCGTATTATTTCCCCATTTTTCAATGAATTCCCTATCGAGGGTTGTTACTATTGTCTGAAATCCAAGATCAAAAATACTGTTGACAGCTCCTTCAAGGGAAATTTCATCAAGCTCAGAACTGATATCATCAATCAGAACTACAGGCTCCAGTTTTTTTTGATTACCCAGAAGCTTTGCAAAGGCAAGATTGAAGCAAAATGAAGCGATTTTCCTTTCACCATGGCTTAGGAAATTTTTTGATAATTCCCCATCAATTGAAAAGTGTATATCTTCAACATGAGGACCATGAGAAGTTCTTCCCAGACGAATATCATTAACTGTATTTTTTCGCAGAATCTCAAAATATGCTGATGATGATTCAGGAAAGTGGTGAGTTCCCCCGTAGGAGCATCCCATAGGAGGCATTTCCGGTTTGATCTCACTCCAGTAATTTTTAAAATCATCCGTAATTCTGGAAATTATTTCTTTTCTCAATTGACTAATCCTGAATGCAACAGGTGCAAATGAAATATCTATAGCATTAAGAAGATTGGTATCTCCCGAATGCTTAAGAACAGTGTTGCGTTTTTTCATCATACTCTTGAATTTATTCAATATATCAAAATATTCAGGATACAGTGTAAATATATATCTGTCTGTTATTCTTCGCCTCATATCAGGACTGTCCGCGAGCATTGTTGCCTGATCCGGTGAAAAATATACCATTGCACGATGTCTCAGAAAATCTCTGGAACTTGAAACATTTCCATTTACTGTTAATTTTCTTGAAACACCATCATATGCCAGAAGAATATCGGTTTTTTCTTCAGAATCATCACTAAGAACACCATGAATATTAAAAAACTTACTCCCACGGCTTATTAGTGGTTTAAAATCACTCTGTGTTCTCATGGACTTAAGATTTAAAATCACGTATATGGATTCAAGAAGATTTGTCTTCCCCTGCCCATTGTCTCCTAATATGATATTTCTTCCCGGAGACGGTTCCCACCTTAGACCGGAGATATTTCTGAATGATACAAGACCGAGATGCTGTATTTTCATTTATGCAGTTATTAAATGACTGAGAATCAGCGAGTATTTCCCGATATATTCTAACTGTCAGTAATTCTCAGAGGCATAAGAACCCCAAGAAAAGAGGTATTATCCACAGGTTTTAAAAGAGCCGCAGCCTTCGGTCCGCCAAGAAATATTGAAAACTCACTTCCATCTATCCGAGAGAGAGTCTGCTCCATGAATTTCAGATTAAAGGCAATGGTAATATCCTCACCCTGGTATCCTATTTCCATTTCTTCATGGCTTTTGCCCTTCAGAGTATCCGTACCAAACATTTCAAGTCTGTCACTTGACACACTGAATATCACACCGGACTCATTTTTTTGTTCACTGAGAACACTAATTCTCTTTACTGCCTGCAGGAAGGACTCTCTCGGAATGACCATCTGATTGCTGTCATATTTAGGAATAACTGCTTCGTATGGAGGATATTTACTGTCGACTATTTTAACCGTCAACGTTGTTCCTCCCATCCTTGCTCCTAGAATTTTCTTTTCAGGAATGTATGACAGCTCCATGGTCTGAAGTCCACTGTCAGCCAATTGCTTTATTTCTGCAGCGCCCTTTTTGGGAAGAATAATACCCTGAGGAACAGAGAAATCGCCATCATAGGCGTATTCACAAAGACTCAGGCGGTGACCATCGGTGCTGACACAACGGGCAATCTTATCACTGCATACGAAAAAAACACCCATGAGATGAGGTTTAGTATCATCGGTTGAAACACTGTAAAGAGTTTTATCTATCAACTCACTCATGACTACAGGCTCAAACGATTTGAAGGTGGAATCATCAGGAAAGGAAATTTCAGGAAAATCATCATCTCTTGCAGTATTTAGTTCAAATTCACTGCGACGACACTTTAGATGCAGTTGGTTGTCTTTTTTCTCAAGAGATACTTCATTTCCACTTAAAGTGGAAACCAGTTTGAACAGTGTTTTTCCATTAACAGTGACACTGCCTTCGCTTTCCACTTCAGCATTGAAACTGCTGATTACACTTGTGGATGTATCAGTTGCACTGATTGTAACTGTGCCATTTGAATCCGCATGTATCAGAACATGTTCCAGTATTGGATTAATACTGGAGGTACCTTCTGTAACTTTCTGTGGTAGTGCCAATCCGGAATATAGTGAATCTTTTTCAACATTGAATTTCATAAATCCTCCTGCTGGTAAAAAGTCTTACTGCAGTCTTTAACGTGTAACTTATTACATAAAATTATTATAATTTCATCTGAAAAGAATTTTTTTTGAACCAGAGTTTGTAATCAGATGGGATAGGAAGTTAACTTCTTTTTATATTTCTCTATATTATTATAATTATATAATTATCATGATCAGTGCTGTCGGAATGTCGATAAGTATGTTTAACTTTTTGAATATTATTGAAAAATAGTTTATACTGCTTGTCATTTGTCTGTCGATAAACTGGTAATGAAGATAAATGTTGTTCTGAAAACTTCTTAGTTATCGACAGGAGGAAAACATCATCAGAGTTATGATATACAGACAATTCTGAAAATAAAAGGATATCCGCCTGAATATTTTCCGGAGGAAAGGTATTATTTTCGATGAGCTCAAAAATGTCTCTTGAAGGAATTGTTTTACTATATGTAAGAAGAACTACTGGAAAAGAATTTGGTCCATTTCCGGCGGAGAAAATATTGTCTCTTGTTAAACTTGGTAAAATAACAAAAGACGAAATGATTTCTCAGGATAAAAATATATGGATTAAAATCAGTGAGCTTAAAGAATTCAGCGAAATATCTGAATCAGAAAAAAACAATGACCTTCCCGGGTTAAAAGCTGGAGGGGAAAGTGATTTACCGGGTTTGAAAATAAGTGGGGGAAGTGATCTTCCCGGGTTAAAAACTGGAGGGGAAAGTGATTTAC
>JAFGWM010000056.1 GCA_016937155.1 Deltaproteobacteria bacterium | reverse complement strand
GGCGAAAAATGTCCTGTGTAATTCAGAGCAAAACGCCCCCTGTCACAACATCCAACAGTCGACAGTAGTAAAAAACCGTGGAAACAAAAAACCGTGGAAACAACCCGGAACACCTGGTAAATGCTTCAACTGCCGGTCCGGATGAAATAAGGGAAATTCTGTTTGGAATGGGAATAATAAAGCATCCGTTTATCATAATTATGGATGAACCAACGAATCAACTGGATCTGAATTATGTAATGCTTCTGGAAAAGCACTCAAATTCGTTAACTGCTCACTGATTCTGGTAAGTCATGCTCTGGTATTCCTCAGAAATACAGTAACCACAAACTGGATCATGAAAAATAGAAACGGTCTGATCAGAATACATACATCCGCAATGTAATTATAATCACCCAAACCCCAAAATAATAAATACGCATTCAACCCAGAAACGTATTAAAATTTGGAAATTCAAATATATTTTCGGAAATTAGTAACTATTCAAATAAGGCTCAATTCTATCCAATAACCGTTATATTTTTTTTTCAAATTTCCACCCGTTCGGGTGATTGAAATTATATTTTTATTTAGTATACTGATCTGCACTTAGTACAATTTTAAGCATTATCAATATTTAAATACAACTACTTAACTATTGAAATTTTTGATATTTCTTTGAATTTTAAAATATAATACAGATTGTTATTTTTTTGAATTTTCTGAATTTATTCCCGACAGGAGATTTTATTTATGGATAAGAATTATTACAATATTAAAAGATGGAAAAATAGTCACTTTTTATTAGTCACTGCAATTGTAATAAATTCCTTATTTTTATTTCAATGTAAAAATGATGAGATAAACTCATGTGGTAATTCAGTTATTGATGTAGGTGAAGAATGCGACAGCGAAGAACTGAATAATAATTTCTGTCAGACTCTGGGATTTTACGGCGGCAAATTATCATGCACCGACAAATGCAAATTTGATACATCGGATTGTGAAAGTTTCGGATTCTGTGGAGATACCCTAATTCAGCCCCTTTATGAGAACTGTGAAGGAAATAACCTTCAGAGCGAATCATGTAATTCTTTGGGGTACTCAGGTGGTACCCTTTCATGTGGTAACGACTGCAGATATTTAGTTTCAGGCTGCACAGGTGGTGAACTATGTGGTGATGGTTCCATTCAGGACCCTGAACAATGCGATGGAGAAAATATAAATAATTTATCCTGTGAAGATTTTGATGACTTTACTGGGGGAACATTGAAATGTGGCAGCGACTGCAGATATGATTTTTCACTATGTTTCAAAGAATTTTGTGGGGATGGAACAGCCCAGAGTTCTGAACAATGTGACACCGGTGACCTTTCGGAGCAGACATGTGAGTCACTTGGTTATGGTCCTGGTACACTTAAATGCAATTCCTCCTGCAGGTTTGATATTTCAGAATGTACCGGTGATGCATATTGTGGAGACGGTATTATTCAGGGAAATGAGGACTGTGATAGCAACAATCTTGCAGGGAAAACCTGTTCTTTTTTCGGATTTATATCAGGAACTTTGTCATGTTCTGATTCATGTGTGTTTGATACCAGTAACTGCAGTAACACCTTTTGTGGGGATGGGATCAAACAGGCTTCTGAAGAATGTGATTTGGAAGAGCTTTCAGATCAGACATGTGAATCCTTAGGGTTTGAACTCGGAGGAGTGCTTTCGTGCAACAATGATTGCAGTTTTAACACGGAACAATGCCTTTCAGCTGATTTGTGTGGAAATGGCACCATTGATAATGATGAAGAGTGCGACGGAAATAATTTTAACAATAACTCCTGTGAATCTCTTGGCTACCTGGGTGGTGGCTTATTATCCTGCAATTCAAACTGCACTGTCAATGTCAGTGAATGCCTTGGTACAGGCATCTGTGGTGATGGTATCGTGCAACCTGACGAAACTTGCGATGGCACAAATATGGGTTCATCTACATGCATGGAATTAAACGGTTTTTTTGGTTCTTTAACCTGTAACGATGAATGCGAAATTGAGGGGACATGTAATGATACTTTTTTATGGGGTTCATCTGGATCTGACTATTCTACGATGATGACAATTGATCCTTATGGAAATATGTATATTGCAGGAATTACAACTGGTAATCTTGATGGTCAGGTTCCATTTGGAGGAAATGATGGATTTATCTCTAAATTGTCACCAGTTGGAAATTTGTTATGGACTAAACTGCTTGGGACAAGCTCCACAGATGGTGTAAACGGAATTGCAATTGACTCAAATGGTAAAATTACTGTAACCGGTCCAACCTATGGTCACCTAGATGGCAATACAAACTCAGGTGACTCAGATATATTTATTGTACAATATGATTCAAATGGAGCCAAACTGGGAACACTGCTTGTTGGTACATCCAATACTGATGTCGGAAATGCAATCAGCGTTGACAGCAATAATAATATTTATGTTACAGGCGATGCAGGTCAATCAATAAATGGAGAAACGTGGTCTGGAGGTGCAGATATCTTACTTATTAAATTCGATACTAGCAGAAATATTATCTGGACACGATTGCTAGGAACATCGGGAATTGATTCAGGAAAAGCTATTGCACTTGACTCTACCGGAAATATATTTATTACAGGCTCAACCGACAGACAAATGGCCGGCCAAACTCACTATGGCGGCAAAGACATTTTTTGTGCTAAGTATGATTCTAACGGAAATTTACTCTGGAATAGACAATTTGGAACAGCACTTGATGAGTTGGGAAGAGCAATTTCAGTGTCGCCTGCAGGAGATGTTTATATTACTGGAACGACTCAAGGCTCACTGGATAGTCAAATAAACCAGGGAGATAATGATATTTTCCTGATAAAGTACGATACAAACGGAAACAGAATCTGGACCAAACAATGGGGAACAACACATTTTGATACGGGATATGCTGTTGCATCAAACTCTAGTGAAATAACAGTTGCAGGTACCGTATCAAATTCACTTGATGGTCTGCCCCATAGTGGTCTTCAGGATGTATTTATAACCAGATTTCTTCCCGATGGAACTCAGGGACAAAGCAATCAGTGGGGTTCAAATGCTGATGATGCCCCCTCTGCAATTAGTTACTATTTTGACCACTTAATGATCTTCGGTCATAGCTACGGAAATTTTAACGGTGAATCTCATATTGGATACTTTGATCTGTTTTTACTCTTTGTAGACTGATTTTAAATGAACCGATATTTCGTAGGGGAACGGCTTGCCGTGCCCGCAATGACATCAAGAAAATCAGGGAATCTGGAACCCGGGTTTGCAGATTTGATATTGATCCTATATGTGTAAGGTCTATGTGCATTTTTTAAAAATCATCTGCAATAATTACCAGTGATTTAATTTCTTTATCAATTGAAATAATGGATTGTGAAACAATTTTTGATGAATCGGCAACCATTGTGATTTCACTGGAAAGCGCAGAAAGATCTGTAAATCCCACGTTAATACTCTCAGAAACCTCTCTTGTGGTTGCACTCTGCTCTTCAATTGCAGAAGCAATTGCTAACATTGAAGAGTTAATTTCATTTATCATTTCAGTTATATGACTTATTTCCTTCATTGTTCCGTAAACGGCATCGAACATTTGCTCAATTTCGCTCTTTGCATTTGCCGAAGCAGATTGGGTCTGTCTGGCAAGATCTTTAACTTCCCCTGCAACAACTCCAAATCCCTTTCCGGAATCCCCGGCTCTGGCAGCTTGAATTGACGCATTAAGCGCCAGTAAATCAGTCTGTTCTGCAACATCAATGATAAACTCAATTATTTTGTCAATTCCACCTGCTGCCTTTTGTAAGTTTTTAACCCAGTAATCAGCCTGAAGTGAGTTATTCACAGCTTTTTGAGTGAGAGTTGAGATAAAAGAAGTATTATTGGAAATTTCAGTTGCTGTTGATGACATTTCCTCCGCTGCATCTGTAATTGATGAAAAATTACTTTTAATTGCTCTAACACTGTTGCCTATTATGGAAATAGAGCTGTCAAGATTAACAACTGCATTTTCAACCTGTTCTGTTTCAGAACTGACCAGAGTCGCTCGTGTTTTTATTTCATGACCTGCTTCGTTCAGTTTTTTAACAGTTGATTCAAGATTCAAGCTCTGTTCAACTAGACTTTTTGCATTCATTTTCTGGATTTCAAGAGCTTTTTGAATTTCCTCTGTCATGGTAACAAGCAGAAGTGCACCTTCAGATGAAATTATGCTTAGATTTTTACTTTTTTTCTCATCAATTAAACCAAGTACTTTTTTGTTGCCAGTACATTCGATAACCAGATCAATAGCCGGATTTGAAATATAAGGAACAAAATCCTTTACAATTTCAATTCCCAGAGATTTTGCCAGTATAATTCCCGGAGCATTGTCATTTGTGTCTGAGATCCACTTTATTTTTGCAATTTTACTGAGTATATTTAGTAACTTACACCCCCCTACACCACCTCCGATTATTCCCAATATCTGCATGCAGCACCATCCTTATTTACTCTTTAAAAAATATTATCGGTCATACTAAAGACTTATTTAGTCAGTGTCCTAAAATAACTCATTCTGACTTTTAGCATTAACACTTAAATAAAAGAGTATATTGTATTTTCTTAATTCTGAATACTTACTGAAAATAAATAATAAAAAGGTGATCTCCCCATCTGCTCATGGTTCGTCAGAAGTCCCCATAGTCAGAACGGCTGCTGTTGAAGCACCATTGAGTATAACTCTGCCCCTGTCTTTCCGCCCCGTGGCTGTAACACTATATAAACGTACGAGTTTTAAACCGCGTTTTTCAGTTTTCCTTAAGTAAGAACATAATTTTGTCCCTTAAGGTTTCACCAGTTACGCAATTCCATTATGATTAACATAGAGAGCTTTTAAACTATTAATGTTTCCTTCCCGGCTTTTCAGCACAGCCAACTGATTATTTTCATTTCCGATTACCTCAGGAACAATTTTATTGTTTATTTAAATGAAGCATAGTCAAATTTCAATCAGCACAGATGCTCAATTTTAAGTTTTCATTTACTTCCAATGGTAAAACAATCTGAAAATCCAGCATTAATTTCGATTCCAATGATGGAATTTTTGCGAATTTAAAGTATAAATCTTCCAGACCATCCAATGGGAGATCCCAATGAATAAAAAAAATATCTTAATCGTATCAGTTTTATCAGCAGTTATGCTTGCTTCCCCAAATGTAAAAGCTGACGGAGTGTCTATCCATGGGAATATTTCCAGAAGTCAGGTAATTGAAAAATCGAAAATTATCTTCACTGCTAAAATAACAAAAGTAAAACATGAATATTCCAGCCGAAAGGCTTATGGACGCAACAATAAGTACATCAGCAATTTCAGGGCAGGAATTAGCATACTTAAGATTCTGGCGGGAAATGAACACTTATCGGGTATTTTAAAAAAGAAAAACATCTGGCTCAGTGAATCTTCAAAAATAATGCCAGGCAAATGGATTATTGTGAGGGATCATTACAATGACGGATACAGTCTTGGCAGAGCAAAAACCGGTGATATCATAATTGTTTACTTACAATCAGAGTTCAGTATCAGTGAGGAAAATTCAAAAACCAGAATTTATGTAAGGTACATGGATGAAATATCCAGACTGACTGAGGTAAAAAAACTCATTCCCATCGTTCTAAAAGCAAAACAAAAGAAATGGCGCAAGAGTTCCAAATGCTCGAAGCCCGATACATGGCAATACAAAAAAGGGTGCCACTCAATGGCACAGATAAAAAAAATGCATAAATGCCCTGGTAAAAGCAGAATCCTTTTCAGCATCAATGATGGCAGTCTTTCCCTCATGTGTCTCAATCACCGGAATAAATACGAGGGGGTTTACTATCACTGGTATAAAAGCGGTATGGCTGCTTCCGAGGAGTCATTTTCCAACGGTGTTCAAACGGGTAAATCCCGGTTTTTTCATGAAAACGGTAATCTGAAGAGTATAAGGTACTTTAAGAATGGTCATCCACATGGAAAATCAAGTTACTATGGTACAGACAATAAAATGACCCGGGAGTGTATCTATAAGGACAAAAAACTGTTAAAATGCAGAAAAATCAAGGTGAACACAAAGAATTAGTATTTCTGTATTTTTATATCCACTAAAAGTCGCTCTGCATTAACCGCTGTTGTTTTGATAACGCCCTTTCTTCCACTTGAAATTTCAAATAGGATTACATGAGGTATTATGCTGCCTGGGAAACTTTCGTCAGTGTTATTGATTTCAAGATCCGATATTAGACGGTCATCTGTCATTTCATCAAACTGGGTTGTTGTGATTACCACCGGATCTGAATAATTTACGAATTTTGTCATTCCGGCATCATCAAAGTAATAACTGGGACTTTCAAAAAACCATATTGTTCCAAGGGAAGAAAGCATCAGATGCAGTATTGATGTATCAATGGAATCCACATCGTCATCTGAATATGATTCACCTGTATCAAAGGAAAAATACCGTGGAGCATCTGCAGGGGGCTCTTCCTTACTGGAAAATTCAATATCAGTATACTCTAAGATAGCGCTGTATCCTTCCACTGTTACTGTTTTGGTAACTTCCTGAGTTTTACTTCCGTTTGTACATGTCAGCGTAATGGAAAGCTCTCCAGCCTTGTCAACTGTGATCCCTGTAGGTGTTTCATCCGTTGAAACTGCAGTACTTGCTCCCTCTCCAAAACTCCAAGAGTAGTCTGAAGCGTTGATTGAAAGATTTTCAATCTGCAGTGTTGCATCTGGAGCCTCACCAACCACAGTAACTGTGAAATCAGCTGTTACAGGTTCTTCCTTATCGTCATCACAGCCCAGTGCCAAAAATGCCAGTAAAAAAAATGGAATAACTAAAAACTTCATAATCAAACTCCTTTTGGTTAATTAACCAGTTAATAAATCAGGCACTCTGATTCAGTAAAAAGGCCCATGGAATTTCCCTTCGGATATAGTGCCTTTCAATAAATTTTATATATCCACTGAAAATAAATACTATTCAACATTTTTTTATGGTCAACCTGTATGAACAAAAACCCGTCGTTTTTTTAAACGAAAAATCAGGGGCGGTACAAACCCGCTACTGTGCATATGGAAAATCGATATGCAGGTGATATAAATTTTCCAGTGTGCCAAAATTATTTTTGTTTCATATATTATAAGGTGGTATTTATCAAGACTACAGCATAGTGTAATCTGTGGTATCGAACGCAGCAGTTTACCATTAGGGGTGAAAAAATGAGATATTTATTCCTTCTTGTAATGTCAACTGTGACCTGGCAGGGATGTCTTGTTACGCAGAGGCTTGGAGTTTCAGGAACTTATGTAGAATCTTCCGGAGAAAAAGGTGAGGAACTGTCACTTACCATGGGGCTGGGTGATGATAATCGAAATATGGGTTTGTCCGACACACTGCTTTATACTGTGACTGTTTCCGCAGGTTGTAGCTCCAATTATAACAGGACCGGTGCAGATGATAAAAAAGGCACTTTTATCGGCAGCTATATGGGAGGTGTGGAGTATATTAATATAAACCAGGAACAAAAGTCGTTCAGACCAGATGGATTCAGGGTTAACTTAAGCTCAGGAATGAGAAAGCAATCCTTTTATGACAATGCCTTCACAATTCAGGGGACGGTGGGAATCTTCAAGGGAATTATGGGTTCAGATCATGCGGTATCCCTTGATCTGACAACGGGATGGATTTTCGGAGATTAACCGGGTGCGTTTTTCGGCGTTTCAGTTTCATATCAGTTTCATAAATATTTTAAGAAAAAGACATATAACATGAGGAAGAAATATCATTAACCCCAAACCGGAAAATAAAAACTGATTAGAAAGACTATCCCCCAAACCCTACAGCACCGAAGAATTTCAGGAAATCAGCATGAACATTAAAGAAGCAGCCATCGGGAAAAAATAAAATTAAACATCAATTTTCTTTTCAAGATGAGCCACTGAAATTTTTTCAAGATTTTCAACAGGAATTTCATTATTATGCAGGTTCTTATTTAAAACACTCATTGATACCCCACATGATTTAGAAAAATAAATAAAAACAGCATCATGAGCTTCCCTGAATTTTTCAAAACTCAAATAATCACTGTTTATCTTTAAAAGGGTCGGACTATCTTCATCATCTTTTTTGGATTCGAAGATATGTGAAATTTGAAAAATCTTAAAAATACTCCCTATTTTACATTTACTGAGTTCACCACTTTCAATATAACTGCAAAGTTTATTATCCATTATACTGTTTATGAGTTCACCCTTTGTTTTATACACATGGGAATTCTCCACAAGCTCAGAATGGATTTCTTTAATTACTACATTCTGTAGTTCTGAGCCAATAAATTGCATTCCTTTTTTCCTTAACATTGCTAAAAGCTTGTTAAAATTACTTATATCCCCTATTGAGTTAATGACAGTTGGCGTTTCAAAGTTCTTTTCATTGTAATCAGTCACTACCAGATCCCCTCCCGTTTCACTCTCTGCAAGTTTAATGAGGCCAGCACTCTGGAATGATTGAAGATATTTTTTAAATTGAGAAAATCCATAATCAGATTCGTCAAAAGAAGAATCCAATTGTCTCATCATCGCTTTAATCGTAGACCCCCTGGGCGTGCTTCCATTACGCTCAAGAAGTTGAACCGCACGAATGAGAAGACTATACGTATTAGGAATATCAGTTTCCAGATATTCCTGATTGCCTACAAGAGTTGAATAATAAATAAGTTCATCACAATAACCTTTTAATAATTTACTTGTTTTATCTCTAACCCCAATCACGATTACACTTTTATTATATTCTCTAATCTTTGATATTAAAGGAATATAATCACTATCACCAGAAACAATAACAAATGTATCTATATAGTCTCTTGTAATCGCAGTTTCCAGTGCATCGGTCACGAGTTTTATATCAGCTGAGTTTTTGCCTCTGTTTCCATGTGATGGCAGTTCCGTAAGCTCTATTGAATTCTCAAGCATCTGTCTTTTGTAGCTTGCATACCTGCCCCAGTCAGCATATGCTTTCTTTATAACCAGCCCACCTTTTTCCCTAAGCTTCTCAATCAATGATTTCGCATCAAAAATATCCTGATTTCCAATATTTTCAAAATCAATAAATACAGCAATATTACTTTTTTCCATTGTAACTCCTTATATCCAGTCCAATTCACCTAAAATATTAGTGATTTAATCTTATTAATAAAAATTATGTTCACTAACAAATTTATTTTATACGAAATAAATATTCAAGTAATTAAGTAATATAAAATCAGTAGACAGCAACTTTAAATATTACTTCCAGCGGTTGTTAAAATTGTATCAAAATTCAAAATATTATAACTAATGGAACATAACATTGGGGTAAGACGAATTTCCCGTGAGCTGTTTGAGATGAATTAGATCCGGTATAAGTTTAGAGGAGCTTCAGTGCGTCTTCCATGGTGGCAACTTCCACCGTTTCATAGGTGGCATTTACTTCTTTTTTTGTTCTTTCAAACTGCAGTTTGCCGACGAATGATTTTCCTGTAACACGAATAACTTTGCTGACACCTTTCTGAAAAATAGCTGCCTGAGCAAGTTTAATATATTCACCGGCTTCACGGGAAGCAGGTTTGAACTGAGAAATATCATTGACAACAGTAAAACCCTTGGGAAGCTTAGGAAGACTGCTGACAACGAGATCAGCTGCTTTTTTTACTTCATCCTCCTGCATGAATCCTTCAAGAGTGATGAAAAGACATTTTTTTGCAGTGTCCACTTTAACATTATACATAGACAAACCTCCTGTTTAAAAAGACATGCAGTTACATCGGCCCGGTTCGTGAAACATTAAGATAAAACTTTAACCCTGGTTTACCGTTTTGAAAATTCTGAGTTTAACTCTTCCCTGGTTATGGATGCCTTATTTTCCATATCCGGTTTGACAGAAATGGTCTCAACTCATTGATATACTGGCTTTTACCTGGTATCAGGCAAATATTGATTTATCATTTCACGGTGGTAATATCAATCCCATGAAAATACAACAGTTCAGTATTATTAGGAAAATGCATCAGTACTAGCTCAACTGAAAGTGCTGGTGTATAAGAATTACATCGGATTTACTTAAGGTTTTTACTGGCTCTTTTCACAATCTTAGGAAACTTGGATGCGGGTGTAGAAGAGATGCCGCATTAATGTCTGCAAACGATATCAGCATTACCGGATTTGAAATTGTTATGGCAAAATAATCAGGAGATGGATTAGACCGCGAAGGTATCGTCTGGCTATCTCTCACTGCCCGAAAAAAACCACAGAAAACCAAAATCCCAGATGAGCATAACTGAAAAGCTGTTTTTCATTCAAACCATTCGCCTTCATTTTTCTTTCCGGCTTTTTCAGTGGTTTCAATATAGGCATCCAGTAATTTGATAAACTCACTCCATTCCTGTACCAGGAGATGAAAACATACAAATTCCCCCTGATATTCCAATCTTGTCCCTGCGAAATTTTCATGGAGATATCTGACTTCATATGTTCCTTCTTTGTAACTGGATTTGTCACTTACATATTTTTTCAATGATTCCAGTGTGTCTGATAACTTTTCTATCATTGAGTCATCAGATGGAAGCTCATTTACCATTTTGTCAATTACATCGACAACACTTGCCATTTCGGAGCTAAAAAATCTGGAATAAAGAGCCTTGCTTCCCAGTATTCTTACTGAAACTAAAAGACCATGGTTGAAAACTGCCATTCCATTTGCCTCGGGATGAACCTCGAAATTCTTTAAATAATTCCATCTGCCGGTTCTTAAAGCAGTATCAACAATGAAAAATGACTGTTTCAGACTTTCAGGGGCGTACTGTCCCATGGAATCACTGAGATACTCCTCCACTCGTGGCATTATTGCTTCAGGCTGGTTGTAACATGTAATATGACGGTTATCCCTGGTTTCTTTTGGCAGGGGCCGCTTGATTCTTTTCATATATTCCTTGATGGAACTTTCGAATCCATCTCTATAGGATGGCATATCCTCGCTATAAGGAAAATCGGGGAATCCATAATAAGCGTTAATTTCACCTGGGACTGTGGGACACTGAAAATAGTTGTTTGGAATTTCAAGAGCTTCAGGAATGGTATAATCAAAGTGAATTTCAGCTGGGACTGTGGGACACTGAAAATAGTTGTTTGGAATTTCAAGAGCTTCAGGAATGGTATAATCAAAAGGAAAAATTTGTTGCTGACCATCATACTCACTAAATGGTACCAGACATTCTAAATTACCTGATATTTGCCGTTCCTCCCATCGGGGAAATTCTGAATCAAGAAGATTCATGCCTTCCTTGAGATTCTGTTTCCTCATATACCTGTAGTTGGCCATATTCTCATGAATCTTTTTCAGTGGTGCAAAAGGAAGCAGTACACCTGTTCTGTGAAATGGCCTGTTTTGACTTGTAAAAGAGGTGGATGCTGGCACCACTTCTAAAATTACAGCAGTAAATGGCGGAATAACAGTTGAATTCACAACTGCTCTTTCCATATATCCACCTTCAATAAGTTCCCCAGCGGAAATAAATGCCGGAGTTTGTGCACAGTTTTCTGCCAGAATACTGCATTCCTGAGGAATGGACAGTTCTCTTAATTCAAGGTAGCTTTCAAAACCGGAGTTTTTAAAATATTTTTCATTGCGGGGAAAATTACTGTGTTCTCTTAGAAGTATTTCAAAGTTATTTTCAGTGGAAAACTGAATTACCGTCATGCTGCGATAACTGTTTACATCAAGAATATTCATGGCAGCCTCCCCTCTTCCTATGATAACCGTCAGGACCCCAAATCCCTGTCCCTTAAAAGCAATCTCTGAGTATAAAGGCATTCTGAGTGCCAGTTTTGACGCTGAAAAAGATCGAACCATGGGAAGTTTTAAAAATCCGGATGATCAGTCCGGCCAACGGACTAAATCTGAACAGAAAAAACTGAATTATGGGGCTTTATTTTTTATGATAATTCAATGATTAGCATTCAGGGGTAGTTTTTATCTGGACGTTTTTTTTGAGAGCTGGACAACCCAGTTGCATGAACTGTTTTTCATCAGTTCGCAGCCTTTTTGCTGTCTTGGATTTTTCGATTTGGCCTTGCAATCGTAGGTCTTTGAATACTCACAGGCTTTTTTGTAGTATTCCAGGGCTTTTTTACGATCCTTCTTATAGCCTTTTCCCTCAAGATAACTGTTCGCAATGAGACCACAGCACTTGTGGGATTTTCCTTCGGTACATCCAGTCATCCAGGCCTCAAGGGCTTTGGATTTATCCAGAGTAAAACCTTTTCCGAAATTGTAGTGAACTCCAAGCATCAGACAGGCCTCACCGTTTCCAAAACTGCAGCTTTTAATGAGCATCCTGTTTGACTGTCTGAGATTTTCCGGGGTATGACCGGTTTTCAAAAGTTCCGATGCTCTGATATAAAGTTCCTCGCCTTTTCTGGAGTTTTCCTTTTCCACGGCCCTATCTGATGTTTTTTTTGAAGAATCTTCAGTAGATGATTTGCCACATGACGTTAAAATAACATTTAAAAACAATAAGATATAAAATATATTTTTCATAGTCACGAATTTAAATGATTAGATAACTATTTTCAATACCTATCTCGAAAAAATGATGACCACTTTATTATATGGAATTTATTAACCTGGGAGGAGTGAACTTTGTAAAATAATAGTTGCATATACAACTATCAAGGTTATATTCTCTTTGAACAACCCATACCGGAGGACCAAAATGGGAGAGAGCATCGGAAAAACAATAGCAAGACTTTTTCGTAATGGTGAAAGATTTCTGCACAAAGAAGTCAGCCGATTTAATCTGGGATATGGGCAGTTTCAAATCATTGTTGAAATGAACCCGGGTGAGACGTTGCAGCAGCAGCAGCTGGCACAAAGAGTTCACGTTGATAAAACCTCCATTGCCAGAACAATTTTAAAACTTGAATCCTTAAATTATATCAAGCGTATACCAAGCAAATCCGATGCACGTTCATATGATATTGAACTTACGGAAAAGGGTTGTGAGGTGAGATTGAAGGTGATTGAAATTTTGAAAAATTATACCCAGAAAATGCTTGCAGAATTCACCACAGATGAAACTGAAAACCTGATGAGACTCATGGACAAACTGATGATTAATTCAAAAAATATAGTGAACACAACATATGAAACATAGACTGGATCTTACAAAAAGCAGTGTCCCTAAAACTATCTCGGTGATGACATTCAACATGATCATCGGAATGCTTGGAATGGTACTTTTTAATCTGGTGGATACCTATTTCATCGGCAAACTGGGAACAACTCCACTTGCCTCAATCGGTTTCACACTTCCGGTTATTATGTTCCAGGGTGCAATTTCCCTTGGCATGGGAATAGGAGCGTCATCTCTCATATCCCAGGCAATTGGCAGGAAAAACAACAATGATGTCCTCAGATTCACTACATTTGCACTGATTTTAGCCGTGATAATTGCTGTTTTCATGTGCATACTTGGACTTTTAACTATAAATCCAGTTTTCAGACTTCTCGGTGCCGATGAAAATCAGTTGGAACTTATAAGAGAGTATATGATTATCTGGTACATTGGAGTGCCCTTTGTGGTTATTCCTATGGTTGGCAATCATGCAATCAGAGCTGCAGGAAATACAGCCATTCCAAGTATCATTATGCTTATAAGTGTCGGGGTGAATGTCGTACTTGATCCACTTTTTATTTTCGGCGCAGGTCCCATAAGTGCCCTTGGACTCAAAGGCGCCGCATTGGCTACTGTTTTTTCGAGGGCCATCAGCCTTGTTGCCGCACTTTATTTTCTTCACCATCGATTTAAAATGATATCATTAAAGATTCTTACTCTGGAAAATATGCTGATTTCCAGTAAGAAAATTTTCTATCTTGGATTTCCGGCTGCTCTGACACAGATGCTGCTTCCTGTAACCATGAGTTTTGTAACAAGAATTGTATCCAGTTACGGTGAGGAAGCGGTTGCAGCATTAGGCGTTGCAAACCGAATCGAGTTCTTCGCAATGGCTCCCTTAATGGCTTTATACAGTGTAATAATTCCATTCACTGGACAAAATAGAGGAGCAATGAAAATTGACAGAATAAGTCAGGGTATTCGATTCAGTTCACAGTTTTCCATGATTCTCGGTCTTCTGACATTTTTAGTATTTCTGATTTTTGCAAAAAATATCGCAGGTATTTTTACCAGTAACCCTGACGTTATAAAATCAGTGGTTTATTATATGATTATTGTCTCAATAGGTTATGGGTTTCAGGGGGTTTCAGGTATCGGAGCGGCTGTATTTAACGCTCTGCATAAACCATTAAACTCTGCAGGAATAAATGCCATGCGGCTGATTGTACTTCTTATTCCCCTTGTTTTACTTGGTTCATGGACTTATGGTTTAAACGGAATCTTTACGGGTATAATGCTTTCCTCGGTTATTTCAGGAATACTGACCTTTTTCTGGCTTAAAAAGAGCATAAATCAGATACTTGTGTCAGAAATCCAGTCTGAGTAAACTCTGTATTTTTTTAAAGAATTATAAGTAGAGGGGTTTTAGGATTAATATTTTTTAAAAACTTTTGAAATCGTGTAAACGTTTCAGGGGACGTAAAATCTAAGTTATTGGTTTGGGTAATCTGCATTTAACCTGTTTTCTTTTACCAAGGAGTGAAACAATGAAACACATGAAATCCCTTATTCTTATCCTTGTCCTTTCTGTTTTTGGCGGTTGTGATGATGATGATTCTTCAAATAATTCAACCAATAACACAACCAATAACACGATAAACAACACTACGAACAACACAACCAACAATACGACAAACAATACCACGAACAACACTACAAACAATACGACAAACAATACGACAAATAACACTACCAACAACGGTGATTTCAAAATTGTCATTAATGAGTTCACCAGCGCTGATGATGATACCGTAGAACTCTATAATGCAGGAACCGTGAGTGCGGATCTTTCAGGCTGGATCCTTACTGATGATTCCTCAGAAGACTATGATCCCCAGCTTGATGATGAGAAACTTGTTTTTCCGTCTGATACTGTTCTTGCCGCTGGTGAATACCTTACAATAATCAAAGGAACCGAGGAACTTCAGCATCCCTTTGGAATCAGTTCTGATGGCGAAACACTCTCCCTCTTTGATGGTAATCTAAACCTGATGGATGAGGTTACATTTGGTGTGGATGAAGCAGTAAAATCATGGTGCAGACTCCCGGATGGCTCTGACACCTGGGGATTATGCAATCGTACTTTCGGTTATGAGAATGAGGAAGACAGCTGTGGCAACGGAGTTGTGGACGATGAAGAGGAATGCGACTATGCAGCAACGGAGCAGATGACATGCGTTGAGTACAACAGCAGCTATAGTGGTGGAAACCTTACCTGTCTTTCTGATTGCACATATAATGTATCAGAATGTACAAGTGAAGCCGTTTGTGATGCTGCATCCCTGAGACTGAATGAAGTCTGCCATAAAAATAGTGATTGTGGGGTTGAAGGCGTCACCACAGGCGACTGGATGGAAATTTATAATACATCCAGTTCTGAAGCCTCTTTAGCGGGATGTTATATAAGAATTTCTGATGGCGACACTGTGGAAATGACCGTTCAGTTTGCAAGTGTATCCGGATACGAAAATGTTGTTGTTGAGGCAGGAGGATATTTCCTCATTGATAATAATGATGCTCTCTTTGATGCCGGAAATGATCATCTGATTGAACTTCTGGATGCAGATGGAACAACCGTTATTAATTCTCTTACTACATCTGAAGCCCTCTTCTCTGACGGAAATGAATCAGGTGGTACATGCACAATCGACGAAGATGGAGATATTCCAACTCCAGGTTCAGCAAATCAATGCCAGATATCTGGAACTAAATAAATTTATTTAACTCAATTTTAACCCGGGTGAGAAACCACCGGAAAATTTTCTACGGATTTTTAACCCGGGTAAAGGAAAAAACCATGAAGAAGCCACTGTTTTTATTAGCAATACTGGCGATATTTACCCTGGGATGTGATGATGATACCACATCGGATAACAATGATAATAATACTACCAATAACACCACAAATAACTCGACCAACAATACCACCAACAACACCACAAATAACTCGACCAACAATACCACCAACAACACCACAAATAACTCGACCAATAATACCAATCACGAGGTTTGTGATGATCACGATTCTGACAGTGATCATACATGGTCACTGGACGAAGTTGAAGATATAATTATTGCATCAGGTGTTTCATCAGATTCTGATAATGTAACCTGTGCTGGTAACATAGCTACAATAACTGCCGGTGGAATTTATCGCCTAAGCGGTACATCCTCTGATGCACAAATAGTGGTGGACAGCTCTGATTCAGTAAATGTTGTTTTGGTACTTGATGGAGTCGATCTTTCCTATTCAGCTGGTCCCGCAATAAATATTCTCAATGCAGAAAAGACAATTTTACATATAGCAGATGGAAGTACAAACCAAGTGGAGGATTCTTCAGAGTATCCTTCTGAAGAGGAGGCTAATGCAGCAATTCACTGCAAGAGTGATTTAACCATTTCCGGTTCAGGAAATCTTAATGTTTCCGGTAACTTTAATGACGGAATTTCTTCCAAAGATGGACTTGTTATTCGAAATGGAAATATTACTGTAAATGCAGTTGATGATGCAATTCGCGGCAAGGACTATATAACAATAAAAGGTGGAACCATCACCACACAGACTGAAACAGGTGATGCATTTCATTCGGATAATGAAGATAACGCAACTCTGGGATATATCTGTGTATATACCGGCAGTTTTGACATTAATTCCGGAAGCGATGGCTTTCAGGCTGAGACGACACTCTATGTATCCGGTGGTGATTTCAATATAACATGTGCCGGCGGATCAAATGCCTCAATTGATGATTCAGAATCTGCAAAAGCTCTGAAGGCAGGAACTCTACTGGAGATTTCCGGTGGTGATTTTGAAATCAACAGTGCTGATGATGGATTACATTCTGATGCTGACATGGTAATCGAAGGAGGTACATTCAATATTTCCACAGGTGATGATGGAGTACATGCTGAACTCACACTTGAAATAAATGATGGAGATATCACTGTGTCAAAATCATATGAGGGTATTGAAGCAAGCGATATAACTATCAATGGCGGAACAATTCACGTTGTCTCAAGTGATGACGGGCTGAATGGAGCTGGTTCGACAACTAACTTCCTTGATATTACAGGTGGATATGTTGTAGTTAATGCTCAGGGTGATGGTATTGATGTTAATGGTTCAATCACAATGTCAGGAGGGACAGTTCTGGTTCATGGACCCACAGGTTTCGATAATGGACCTCTTGATTATGATAATACTTTCAATATATCAGGAGGACTGCTGGTTGCTGTAGGTTCAAAGGGAATGGCACAGGCGCCTTCACAAACCTCCAGCCAGAATTCCGTCATTGCCGGTTTCAATAACGCACTGACACCAGGAACACTAATACATATCCAGACTTCAGATGGTCTTGGTCTGCTGACATTTACACCGGAAAAAAATGCAGAATCAATAGTTTATTCGTCACCTGAACTGGTCAATGGAAACTACGCAATATATACAGGAGGAACAAGTACCGAGGAATCCACTGATGGTCTTTACCCTGAAAATGCAACCTATACACCGGGTACTTTATTAAGATCTTTTACTGTATCCTCCAGCGTTACAACTGTAAACATTCAGACTCATCCATAATTCTGTCTTTTCAATAACATAAAGACTTCAAGCACTCTCTCCCAGGTTACTTTTTAACCCTTCACATGGAGACTTCAAACACAATCTCCCAGGTTAGTTTTTACCTTTTTTTTCAATATCATAAAGACTTCAAGCACTCTCTCCCAGGTTAGTTTT
>JAFGWM010000055.1 GCA_016937155.1 Deltaproteobacteria bacterium | reverse complement strand
GTAATCTGTATCTATTGCCATTATCGGCGTGGGAATGGTGTTCAGATTATTTATCTTCTCCTCGGCCATCTGCTTCTGTTTAGCTTCCTGGCTGACATCCAGAATATATTCAACAGCCCCCCTGATATTTCCTTTGGCATCCTTTAGTGCCGCTCCGGTGTATTTAATGGGTACAATAACTCCATCCCTCGGCCTTGAAATGGTGTTTTCCGTTATAACACTATCGGTTTTCATCGCTCGGGAGCAGGCACATTTTTCTGTCCGGCAGTGGGGTGTTTTAAACAGATCATAGCACTTTTTACCAACTGCCTCATCTGGCATAAAACCTGCAATGGCTGCTCCTGCAGGATTTATGTATGTTATATTGTAAAGAGTATCTATCTCCATAATAGGAGTGGGAATTACACCAAGATTATTTTCAAGCTGGTTGGCTCTGCTTTTAAATTCATACAGTTCATTCATATCATTGACACTTATCAGAGCACTTTTTGTCCCTCCTGATATTATAGGTGTCACACTGTATCTGAGATTCATTATTCTGCTTTCAGTCTTATGAAAAGCATCAGAATGAACTTCCTTTTTAATTCGCCACGCTTTCACAGCAGGACAGTCTTTTGTCCCGCAGTACTGGTTACCACAAACTTCTTCACAGCTTATTCCATCTGTTATGTGCTTTCTTGATACATTAAACATTTTAAGAAAGGCATCACTTGCATTTTCGACAGTCAGGTCTTCCTTGATCATAAACCATGGAAATGCTGCTTTTTCAAAAATATCCCTGTTTCCTGTTCTGGAAGAGTTTCGAGTTGTCTGAGGCATTTTATTCTCCTATGATTTTATTAATATTCTGTTTATTTATTTTTTTTATAAATTGTTCAGTATTAAAAATAAGGATGTTCTTTTCATCACCACTGTCGGATTTTATATGGATAGCGCTGTCAAGATCATTTCCGAAACACTTTCTGACCTCGGACAGTAAACTTGAACTTATTTTGTACATTTTTTCCCCGGCAGTTTTAAGAATTTCCTCCACGCTATCAACTTTTAAGCCAATGATAAATTTATCCTTTTTAATTATAAGTATTCTGGTGTTTTCATCTGACGGGATTTCATCAAGTTTATAGTATCTTCTCATATTTATAACAGGAATAACTTTCCCTCTCAGATTAAGCAGACCATCAATAATTCCTGTGTCACCGGGAATTTTCAGCAATTCAACATTATTCTTAAGGATCTCCACAAGATCTTCGATTGGTATTCCCATGGTGTAATCAAGCCTGAAAGTAATCAGAACACGCTCTTCACTAACTGCTTCAAGCTCATCGTTTTCATCTTCATCACTGTTTTTATTTAGTATTTCCGTATCAGTGTGCAGAAGGGAAATTCTGGATAGCTGTTCAATACAATGCTTGGACAACATTTTTTCTGGTTCTATTGCCAGTATATTTCGTTCATCCAGTGAAAGTACACCTGACAGAGCTTTTCCAACTCTGACCAGCCCACCAAGTTCAGGGACCGCCAGCAGAGAATCCTTTTCATACCTTATGACCTGTCTTATGGATTCCACCAGCAAACCATACTCAAAACCATTCCCCTTCAATATAATGATATTTCCCGTTTTCAGTTCGGTACCATCATTTACTCTCAGATATTTTCCAAAGTCCAGAATGCTAATCAACTTTCCCCTGAGGTTCAGAACACCTGGAATGTAATCCTCAGCATCAACTCTGTTTTCCAGAGAATCAGTTTTCACCATTTCCAGAACATTCTCTATACTTATACCAAATTCCTGTCCGCCACAGGTAAATGAAACCAACTGAGCCATCTGCGAAATATTACGATTTTTTTCCTCCCGGTCTGACTCTGTTTTTAATTTTAAAGGAAGAGAATATTCTCTGAAAAGGAGATCCGGATCAATTATGTGAATCAGTTTGTCTCCATTTCTGATAACTCCCGAGATAAGAAGTTTATTTTCCTGATCGTCGGTAATAAATTCATCGACATCTTCGGTGCTCAACCTGAGAACTTCATCTATATCATCAAACACCAGTCCGATATTTGTCCTGAAATGTGATATGATTGCAACCTTACCGCATATTTCCTCAGCGGTGCTGCCCATTTTAAATTTCCTGCGAAGATTAATAACCGGGATAACATTACCTCTAAGGTTGAAGATTCCCTCCACAACCGGATCACTTGCAGGAATCGAAAAAATCCTTTCAGGATGATTTATTGTTTCTTTTACATCATTGATATCCATAGCGTAATAACTGTTATTGACTACAAAAGTTGCATATATTTTCTCAGATACAGAATTCACCATGTTGATGTCATTCCTCCAAAATTTTCTAATTTCGTTCTAATATCGGTTATTTGATTTCGCTCTTTAGCAAATACTGGCATAATTTAAATATACATATTTGGCCATTTTAGCAAATACTTTAAATTCCATTAATAAGAAAGATCAGATATATCAATGTATTTATTATTTCTGATGGTTCGATATATAAATTCGGTATGAAAAAAAACTGAATCTGTAGAAAAATGCTCAGTGGAGATCAGCAGCAAGGTTTCCGCTCTCGCCATTTACGGCTCTGATAACTCTTTCCACATAAAGTGCTTCAGGTAATGCGCCTTCAAAATATCCATTCTCATTAACAACAGTTCGGGGCACCCCCATAACATGATATTTCATACCCAGTTCTGGAAACTCCTGAGCTTCAATCATATCAGATATAATATTTGGGTTGAGCATTGCCATTTGATGACCGGTTCTCACTGCTCCAGGGCAATAAGGACAGGTTGGTGTCACAAACACCTGAATGTGCACAGGTTTTTTTATTTCAGCTATTTTCTTTTTAGTGTCAGTTGTAAGTTCAGTGTTTCCTGTCCCCATCTCCACAAGAGCTCCAAGAAGACTTACAAATTCGTACCCGGCAGGAATACCGAAAAACCTGACTCCGGTTGTTTTTTCATTCTGCTCAGTAATTACGAATGCCGGAAATTTATCGATTCCAAATTTTTTAGCTTTTTTCAGATCCCCATCACCGTGTACTTCAACGGAAATCTTCTCATGGAGACCTGCAACTTCTTCCAGCAGTTCGCCGGTCTCTTTGCAGAGCATACAGGTTTTTTCAGTTGTAAAATACAGAAGTTTGATATTCCTTGTTATTTTTGAAAGTTCCTTGGTTACAGCTTCTTTGTCTTTTCCCTTTAAAAATGCCATTTTATTCTCCTTTTATCTGCATAGTTTTAAGGTGGTTGAAAATTTTTATTGATAATTCATCTTCCCTTATTGAAAATATTTCCAGGGTTTTTTCCATATTTCCCTTCACCATGTGGTAAAGCCCCTGATTCACATCTGCATTTAAAACAGGAAGAAACACTTCACAGTTTTTCCTGATATCTTCAAGAGTTCTGACTTCTTCTGTTTCAAGAATTGAAATACATTCTCTAAGTGCCTGCTCCTCATTACCACTTGACATGAGTGCCAGAAGCAGATGACATCTTGTGCTGAATTCACCATTTCCATTCCTTAAGGAATTCCGGAACTCATCCACAGCTTTCTCATGCTTTTTGTCCATAAGATATTTATTGCCAAGCATCTCACTCATCACAGAAACTCCTGTTCTGATGTAATCGCAAGTACTGTGCCACAATTTGTCGATAAATTTTCTCTGTTATTACTTGATGTTACACTCAGTTATCAATTTTAATTCCTTTTAAGTTGCAATATGATGCAGGAATAGTTGCAACATGTTGCTTTTTGATGCAGACTAATATAGAGGACGCAACATGATATATCTGGATAATCCACTTTGTGACGATCTAAAAAAACAGACACTTCTCTACAGTGCAATAATTTCCAGCATGAGAGAAGGTGTGGTGACTATTGATAAGAACTGGAAAATTACTTATTTCAGTCCCAGGGCGGAATCAATTACCGGCACCAGTGCTTCGTCAGCAACGGGAAAACAATGCAGTGAAATATTTGGAAGTTCATTATGCTCCACATCATGTCCTGTATTGAATTGTCTGGAGAAACAGAGTAATTTTGAATCCAGAAATACTGTGATCACATGCTCCGGCGGAAGACTGTGTCATATAATTGAGAGTTCAGTTCCACTGAAAAATGACTCCGGAGAGGAAATAGGCGCACTGATACTTCTGGAAGGTGAAAATATTTCAGATAAGCCACATACAATGGAGAGTTTTTTCGGGATAATCGGAAAAAGCAGATCCATGCAAAAGCTGTTTGAGATAATAAGCAAAATAGCGCCATATGATTCAACTGTGTTTATCACAGGAGAAAGTGGAACAGGAAAAGAACTTATTGCACGTTCAATTCACAGACTTTCAAATCGGAAAAACAGCCCCTTTTATGCAATCAACTGTGCCGCTCTTCCTGAAAACATATTGGAAAGTGAACTTTTCGGACATGTTAAGGGTGCATTTACCGGAGCTCATAAAGACAGAACAGGGATTATTGAGGCTGCAATGGGAGGAAGCCTTTTTCTTGACGAAATTGGAGAAATGGGAGCCGCACTTCAGAGTAAACTTCTCAGATTTCTACAGGAACAGGAGTATCAGCGAGTCGGGGAAAGTATCGTGAGAAAAGGAGATGTAAGAATTATTACCGCAACCAATCGAGATCTTTTGAAAGAGGTGGAAAAACACAGTTTCCGTGAGGATCTTTATTATAGAATTCACGTAATACCTATTGAGCTTCCTCCACTGAAGAATCGAGGTGAAGATATCGTTTTACTGACAATTCATCTTCTTGAAAAAATTTGCAAAAAGAGAAATATTCCTGTTAAAAAAGTCAACAGTGAAGTAATGAAAATTTTCCGTAACTATTCCTGGCCCGGAAACGTCCGAGAGCTTATAAATGTTCTTGAGTATGCAGCAGTACTTTCAGGGGAAAATACTATAACTGCTGATGATATACCCTCAGAGCTTTTGGCAGATCATTATGAGAACAAAACTGGTGTTGAATCAGGTGTCATAACTCACAATTCACTCGAAAAGGAGCGGATTATAGCAGTGCTGAAAGAAAATAACTGGAACAGGGAAGATGCATCAAGAGAACTGGGTATACACAGAACCACACTCTACCGGAAAATGAAAAAATTCAGAATAATATCGTAATATCCGGGATTGAGGTCAGGAACCAGACTGATCTGAAAACAGCTCCTTTCTGTACACCCTGACATTTGTGTCATAAAAGTGGATGCCCTTTTACATAGTACATGTGGATATACCCATGAATTATCGTAGTTTGCTGTCCACTTTTTAGAAGTTTACCGAAGACACCACACTGATATCATGTTTCAAATTCAGAATTATCGATATTCAGGATATTTTTTTTCTGTTTCTTATCTTGTTTCTTTGATCCGTGAAGGTATGGCACTATAATTGCTTTTTGTTGCACCGGAGGATTCATTATGAAAAACTTTATTATTTTATCCTTATTTATTCTTACCTATTCTTCTTATGCAAATGCTCAAACATGTAGCACTCCCGATTGTCAGGAAAATCCTTATCAAAGTGAGATTTACGTTATTCCCCCACCTCTGGATATCAAAAATGCCGCTCCAGTAGAATTTGATAACTGGGGCATCGGCATGGGGTACGCTTTTGGATTTGATTCTGAAAAACCGATGGGTGGTGGTGGATTCAATATTCAGGCAATGCTTAACCGGAAAATAGGGTTCGATTTTTATTTCAGAGGATATGGAAGCATGGATGTAAATTCTGATGGAGTAAGTCGGGAACGTCTACTCTTTGGAGCAAGTGTTCTCTATTTTCCCGGAGAGGGAGTTAGAGATCGGGGTTTCAGTCCATACATGAGAGGCGGATTTGTATATAAAAGCACCCACTTTTATATTGAAGATGACTGGGGGACAAGAGAGGATATTCGATGGGAAACCGCAGGAAATACAGAATTTGGCTGCGGCATACAGTGGAGATTTTCAATATTTTTCGGTCACCTCACAGGAAGTGTTAATATGGAAGTTGTCGCTCTCATCCCAGGATCAGAGGAAAGAGACGATGATATAAGCACAATCGTTGATCTTCGGCTTTATTTCCTGTTCCACTTTTAGGAATTTTCTGTCCTCTCAAATGAAAGCTCATCAAGTTTCTGCTGCATTTTTGATATAACATCATTAAAACAGAAATTAATTACTGCATCATTTTCAGCATCCGATGGATTGAACTGGGGCCAAGTTAAGGGCTCCAGAAATTCCATGGTAATTTTTGACGGTGCAGGAAAATATGGAAGGAAACCACTGGTAATTCCCCATGGAAGACTGAAAACAACTGGAAAAACACTTGTTCTTATGTGCTTTTTCAGATTGAATTTCTCAGCTATCCATTCACCTCTGGTAAGAACATATAGAGTTTCGTGACCTCCACATGTCACACATGGATAAATCGGAACTCCACTTTTTATTGCGAGTCTGACAAATCCTTTTCGCCCGGCAAAATCAATTCGATTCTTCTTAGTGTATTCCCTGAAAGTCTCATGATCCCCCCCCGGGTATACAATCAGGAGACCATTATGTGAAAATGCCAGTTCAGCTGTATCATAGCCAGCTCTTAAAGCTCCCAGCCGTTCGAGAAGATGAGCCAGCGATGGCTCTCTGAATAAAAAATCATGAGCCAGAGCATACACCGGACGTTGTGAACCAAAGTATCTGGCAATGGAAGTACCTGTTAAAAAAGCATCCACAGGAAACATTCCACCACTGTGATTGCCAATGATCAGCCCTGGGCCTTTTTCAGGAAGATTATGTAATCCCCGAATCTCAGAATGAAACCATTTTCTTGAAAACTTTGAAAAAAGTTTTGACGCAGTGGTGATAAGCTCAGAATCTCTTCGTTCAGGTCTCCTTCCTGCAAAATCATCATGTCTCTCAATTCCAAGAAAAACTTTTGAAAATTTTAGCAGAGTCAGTGGCGTAAAAGCATATGTTGCTGCAGCATCAAAAAAGTCACTGAGTCTTGCCTCCAGTTCCTGATCATTCATCCTTCACCTTCCTTCAGTGGAGAAATTTATCAAGTTTCCCGGCATATATCGAGAATTTAATGAAAATTATCCGTCATTGGCAAAACAACATTCATTTACATGCTCAAATGTGAATATTTTTTTACATATTTTTTAATTTTTCATCTTTTTAATGTGTTCACACTGCTTGACTTCAATATTTTACACCGTAAAATGATCAGGTGTGGTTATCCTCATTACGAGAGTGATATAAAAAATATTAACTGGGTGGTGGAGCAAAGAAATTTGTTCCGGGTTTGATGATATTTTAGTTTTTAGCAATTTTGCGTGGAGATATAAAGCTCTTTGAAAGGAGACAAAATGAAAAAACTAGCAACTCTATCACTAATGCTCGGTGTGGCAGCAGCAACAGTTCTAAGTGGCTGTTACATCGGGGATGCGGGAACATATCCTGCAACAACATCCGCAAACTACAGTTATGGCGGTTACACCCCGTATTATTATGCGGGGAATCTTGTGTATTTCGATACATATGGAAGACCCTACTACTATAATGGAAGCACAGTATATTATGTTCCAAGAACATGGTCCTATTACGGAAGAGCAACATACGGATACAGACACAACCGTTACGCATACAATAGATGGTATTCAAGATATCGTCCCGGAACCAGATATTATAACAGCTATTACAGAAACCGCAGATATCATGCCAGACGTTCAGGACATATGAGAAGAGGTTATACCAGAAGACATACCGGCAGAAGACATTCCGTTCGCAGAGTACGTCATAGAAGAAGGTACTAATTCAGTGTTATAGTCTTCATCATATCTGTGGATGAATGACTGTAAATCACATCATCATATAAAATATCCTCGATTCCATTTCTTACCATCACAAGATAAATAAACCTTCCACAGGGGAGTGAGCTGAAGTTTAACTGAGAAGAAAATAGCTTTTCCTCAAAAACAATACCTGTATATGCATCAATAATTTTTACTGAATCGATACCACCAGTTTCTCCCTCAAAAGAAAAATCTGCACCAAACATATCCAGTGGCTGCAAAGTGACATCTATAATCATATCTCTTTCAAGAAGATCCACGTTATCCCGGTAAAAACCCCAGCCCTTTAGTTCCCCGTCTCTTGTAAAAAGCAAAACAGTAACAGTTCGTTTCCTTCCCGAGGTTAGAGATACATCAAGGGTAATTTCCTTATCCTCAGTGTTTCCAGTCCAGGTATCACTGACTGGTGATGGAAGATCCTCTGCATCTATCCATACAGTGGCAATAAGATCATTTTCATCTGCGACATCTGTTTTAAAATTACCATTGAAGGAAATGTTAAAGGAAACCGATGAAAAGCCATCTCTTTCTTCAACAAAACAACTGCCCATAAAAAAACTTAAAATAATTAAAGGGATAAATTTTTTCATTATTTTCCCTCCGGTGGAGAAATAATAATCCTTACCCTGGACTGAGGAAGAGGATTGGTTATGGTCTGATTGTCAATTCCAACACCACCGGCACTGGAAGAGGATGAATCATTCAGGCACATCCCTGAAGATCCCCCACCTGATACAGAGTCTCCGGCACTGGAAGAGAACAGACTGACAACATTAAGAGATTTCATTGAAAATCCCTTATTCAGACTGCCGGTAAAAAGAGATGGCAGAAAACTGATCATCTTCCATATCCCTGAAAACTGTCCTATATTTTTCCTGCCGATGCAATAAGGTGGAGAAAAAGAGGATTTTCCAGAAACCAAGGTTCCTTTCAAAATACACATTCCCAAAGTACTGGCTTTAAATGAGGCTTTATCTGAAATTAAATAACTCACATCGTGGAAAACAGCTGTAACTTTTCGCTGACTTATTGTGTAAATATTGAAATATCCAGTTTTTATTAGGATTGTATTATTGTCCTTGACAGAAAATGAAGCGTCACCCTTCACATAGACGACAGTATTGGAATTTAACAGAAATTTAGAAGTTGCGCCATCAGACAATTTGACAGCTACTTCATTCTTCTGAGTTACAATACTAACATTCCCTTTGGAAAACAGCTTCACCAGTTTCAAATTTGGAATTGAAAAAAACTGTAGAAAAACAAGTAATAAATATGTCATATCCCCTCTACCTGATAATGCTGAAATCCCCACTTACACCTATAAAAACTGCTGTTCTTGAATAAGTGAAAAGGGGTGATTCAGACCAGTTGTATGAGTGAGTAACTGAAATTTCCAAACGGGGCTTCCAAGTTGTGTTTATCACTCTACTCAGTGAAAATCCAGCAGTGGAAATAATATCCAGTCTGTCAGTGTCATAACCAAGATTCCACGGATTTGCATTTTTAAGCATTTCCTCGGATGAATCCGGAAAATACCTTCCTTCCACCCCAGCCCAGATAGCTGCATCGATTTTGGCACCAAGAACTGCTGATACCCCATGCCATGTTGAAACGGACCAGTATTTCCATGCATTCCAGCGTGCATCACTGAAAGAGGCCATCACAACTGGAAACCACTTTAGTTTTCCACGATTGAAGAATATACTTCCGGATGCACTGAATTTTACTCCACCACCAGTTCTGTCTATATCACGCATTGTTCGCCATGAAGGCAATACTGAGTATTCCACGCTATAGTCCTTGGAAAAATAATGAGAGTACCTGAAGTACAGTCCATGGGTTTCAGCATATATAAATGGATCGGGTTCCAGAGGTATTCCAGCACCGCCATCAAGTGACAGAAGACTGAAAAAATATCCGCCACTGACTGCTCTGTGCTGCTCATTTTCAAGATACCGGTATATTAACCCGGCGTCTGATGCAAGTCTCCATGAACTGAAAGAATTCAACTTTTTATGTTCATCTATACCGGAATTAGACCAGTACCAGGTACGTTCCAGCAAAGCTCCCGACTGAAAATACCTTGTATTTAACCATAGATTACCTCTGGCAAGAGTAAAAAATCCGCTGTCTTCAGAAGGTTGAATATCAGGATCGTATGAAGGATTTGAATCGAATCCCTGATTAATCTTCCAGCTGCCACCCATCGTTCGGGAAAGATTCAATTCTTTCACAAAAATTCTGTCCAGAAAGGATTCAACAGAACTACCCAGATTCCTTGATTTCCATAATAGATTTCTGGCATCCACAAGTTTTTTCATTTTCACCAGACACATACTTTTCAAAAGGACAATATTTTTTTCATTTTTTTTTCTTTTTTTTCCGTTTTCCAAAATCTCAAGCGCATTTTTACAGTCACCCAGATGATAGAGACTTAATGCCAGTAGCCAGGCAGTTTGAGGATCATCACTGCTAATTGAATAAGCCTGCTTAAGGTGGTTCATTGCCCAGTTATATTTCCGAAGAGCAATCGCAACACTACCAAGGGTTTTGAGATATTCCGGATTTGAGCTGTAGTCATCGTATGCTTCCAGAAGTTCAGTTTCAGCTTTTTTAAATTTCCCTGATCTGTAAAAACAAAGTCCGGAAAAATAATGTGCACTGGAAAGGGTGCTGTCCAGCCTGATTGCATCCCTGAACATTTTTTGAGCCTTAACACAATCACCGGAGTTATAGGCAAGTTGTCCGTTGGCCAGTTTTATCTGAGCTCTGGCACTATCCGGAGAAGTAAGAAGCAGAAATAGCGGTAGAAAAATCATTTTCCACCATTTGCAAGCATCATTGCTTCATCCAGTACGCTTAAAAACATTTTTTGAGTATTGCTCAAAAGATACATTTTCCCTGCTATAAAAATTGTGGGTGTTCCTTTAACCTGAGCACCAAGGCCTTCTTTCTTATCACGGGACACAACTTTTCGGGTTATTCTGGATGATATGTCCTTACTGAATTTCCCTTTATCAAGCCCCATGGATTCCGCCAATTCAACAAGGTCACTTATACTTCTGGATTTCTGATCTCCGTAAAGTCTGTCATGAAACTTCCAGAATTTTCCCTGATTGGCAGCAGCCTCAGCTCCCAGAGAGGATAGAATTGAATTTTTACCATGTGCCAGAGTGGGATAATGTCTGAAGCATACAACCACATTGCTCCTTAAAGCCGGAAGTTTTGAAACCAATGGAAGAACTTTTCTGCAATACGGACACATAAAATCACTGAAAACATCTATTACCACTTTTGCTTTTTCAGGGTCTCCAGTGCAAAGAGTTCTACGGTGATTGAAGTTATTTTTCCTGAAAGGATGCATGGTACGGGCACGTTTTTTATAAGCAGCGTTGATATATGAGTCAGACTTTCCTTCAATAACCAGAGAACAAATCATACCAGCGGCATGAAGAGCAGTTTTATTTTTCCCCTTTGACAGACACTTGGCAACAGAAAATGGACAGCCGTGATAATTTGTAAGTTTTTCTAAAAGCCCAGTGATTCTACGTTTGCTGCTATCCGTAAGTTTTGATGAATCACACCCCACAAGTTTTTTCCATGGCACTTCAGCTTTCACCTCTCCGTTAAAGAGGGCAAACACAGATATAACTGCTGAAAAAACTATCAGATTTTTAAACATTTTTTATCCTCCGAATGAGTCCGTCCAGTCCGATTTCACCTTTATCGAAAATCCATACATATCCCATAGCAAAAAACATTATCCAATCCCTTACAAGAAGAGAATACCCCACTTCAGACTTGTAGCTGTCCATTGCTTTTGCTCCCGCCTGACTGAAACAACCACAACCCGGCATTTCAATATGATTTACCAGAGCATATGTCAGGGCAATAATAAACATCATGAGCATACCGCACAGCAGAAATGATACTGCTCTTGTCCGGAGTCCGGCAATAATCGCCACACCACAGAACATCTCCAGCCAGGGCAGTGTGACAGCCATGAAATTTATATATTTAAAATCCAGCATTTTGTACATGCTGATACTCCATGCAAAATCATCAGGACCAAGTATTTTCGGCCAGGCAGCAATAATAAAAGTAACCCCTGTAATAATGCGGATTATAAAAGAGATATACCAGTGGGATTTGTGATTCCAGAAATCAACCGCTGTCATTTTTCCACCTCCTTCAAAGTGGGCAGACCCTTTAGTACACGGACCACTTTAACTCCCCTGGCTTTCAGTTCACATCCAACATCCAGTGCCTTTTTCATGGATTTTTCTCTTGTGAAAACAACAACGTCAGCAGATGATTTCAGAACTTTTTCTAAAACGGATTTCTCAGGCGGAATATCATTATCCGGAGGAATTATCAGTGCGTTTTTATATCGTTTTCCGTCGGGTAAAAGTTCTTCATCAGCATCAATGAACAGTTCATTACCTTTAAGTTTATCATGAGTTATTTCCTCAGTGACCACATTGTTTACACTTCTGCCGGCAGAAACCCAGGAGGCAATTCCTCCCTCGAGAAGATATACACCCCTCAGTTTTAACTTCATCAGTTCACTGACCATTCTTTCATCACTTTGTAAATCTGTTGCACCGTATACTATTATCCAACTTCCGGGGGGGAGATTTTTTAACCTGGAAAAATCCGGAATATCCAGAGGATACATAGGCATAAAAGCCGCATCCGGTATATGAGATTTGCAGTAAGGTCCACTCAATCTGGAATCAACAAAAAATAATCTCTTTTCACCAGGTGGCAGCTTATCTACACTAATCCTTGGAAGTTTCCCTGAAACTTCAGGACAAAGGGTATATACTTCAAAAGGAGTTTTTCTCACAAGGGGTATTGATCCGGGACGTAAATGATTAAATAAAATTGCGATGAGAAAAATCACAAAAGTTATACCCAAAGCCTCAAGGGCACTTAACCCCAGAGCTTTTACAGGCATTTCCATGAAAATATCTTTTACTTTCATCAGTTCTCTAATCTCCGTCGAAACAGCATCTAAAGCCAAAATTACTTATGGGTGATGTACCCCAGTCAGCTATATATGAGCACTTGTGGAGTCTCTCAGAATCACTGCAGTTATATGCGCCACCCCTCCCTGCTCCACCCTGTACTCTTTCCCAGACGTTTCCGTTTATGTCGAAAACGCCAAATGAATTGGTACAATCCGGAAACTGACCGGTCTGAACATAGTGAAAACTGGCTCCACAGGTCTGATAACAGTGAGCAAACGGGCAAACATCTGCACTTTCGCAACTGCTGCCCGGGCCACAAAAACAAAATGAGTCAATTCCATTACAAGTGGTTGGATTGTAATCATTTCCATAACTGTACTCAGAAAGTTCTGTTCCACGACAAACAAGTTCCCATTCCTCGGGTGTGCAAAGTCTTTTCCCTGCATTCTGACACGCATCACTGGCATCCTGAAGGCTTGTGTTTGTCCATGGAATAACATCAGGAACACTTTGAGCCATTGAATTGTCTGTACCTGGATTTGAAAAGGTGGCATCAGGTCTGGAGGCTTCATACTTATCTATACAGAAAATATCATTTATCAGCGCCATTCCATCAGGACACTCGCATAAAAGCCCCTCATCAGTATAGCCATTGCAGTCATTATCAATTCCATCACAGATTTCAACACCACCTGCTGTAATTTCACAGCAGTATTCACAGCCATCATCTCTCTTTCCATTAAGATCCTGACAGTTACCCAGGCAATTGAGAATTTCACATCCGCCATCAATACACTGAGTCACCGAGTTGGGGAAATTGCACTCGGTACAGAGCGGCCCACAGCTATCAGGGGAATCCTTGATAATCCCCTCATCCGTTACACCGTTACAATTGTTGTCCCTCAGATCACAGATTTCAACACCATCTGCAGTGGGAACACATTCTGTTGATTCACAACCATTTCCCGGAATGCCGTCAACATCGTAATAACCTTCGACACAACTGAAATAACAGTTTCCACCAACACACAATGCTTCCGAATTATCATATACAGGGCATTTGTTATCACACTCTCCACAGTTTAATGGATCTGTTAAAATATTTGTGTCCTCATCTATCCGGCCATCACAATCGTTATCATACCCATCGCATATTTCAATTCCATCCTCTGAAACAGCGCACTCATACTCACAGCCGTCATGGTATAACCCATTTATATCATGATAGTTTTCTTCACACATTCCCACCAGGCAAAGGCCATGATAGCACAGCGACAGTGCGTGTGGAAGTGAGCTGCAGCTCAGACACTGTGTGCTGGCAATACACTTGCCATTCTCAGAACAGATTTCTGACAATTCACACTGGGTATCAAATTCGCAGTATCTGGTGTCATCGATATTGCTTCTGTATTCCCTCTCAGTTACGACGCATGAAACCATAAAAATCAAAGCAGACTGGATAATAATTAAAGTTCTTGATTGCATAATAAAACGAAATATACCAGTTGTTACGGTTAAGTCCAGTGGCAGTTTTTTTAATCACGATTAAATTTCTGATAAAAAACCAGAGAATCCCACTATAAATATAAACAGTTCGGAGTTTTACAGGAGGGAGAAAATACTTAGATTCTAGAAGAATGCGGAAATTCCGAAGTATCCGAAAGAAATACTCAGTTGATCCGAGTTACTGTCATTAAGTGAATAAATCAGTTTTATGGAAGTGGTAAGAGCCACATGAGGATTAAGTGGAAGCATAAGTCCCACATTGCCACCGAGAATCAGTCCGTTATCCGCATCACCTTCCGCAGGCATTAGCCTGACATAACCAGCGTCAACACCCACATACAGATAAACCGCAAGAAGTCTCTGCATAAACAGTGCACCCAGTTTAAGCCCAAAGAGATCGCTATATCCGGTGTAAGCATCACCATCATGTCTCATATAATTCACACCTGCGGTAACACCAAAATTACTACTGAGAAAATATCCAAATGACGGACTTATAGTAAGAATATTTCCGCTGACTGTATCTCCCTCATCAGGAATATATTTGTCATTAGTAAATGAGAATTCGCCTCCAAGCATCATGGTTCCGTTTCTAATTTCAAGGGGATACATCGCGTTTGCGGATGAAGTAAAAACAGCCATTGCCAAAAAAATCGAAAGAATTAGAGTTTTTTTCATGCAGATCTCCTGCGCTGCAGGGAAATAGTGGTAGAATACTGCAGCGACTTTACATAAAGGTAGCACATAGTTTGTAATTTAAAATGCTTTTTTTCAACAGTCAGCTTGATTGGAATTGACTCATGTTATATTAACAATCAAGTAAGCATAATTGTGGATACTGGTTTATCAAACGAAGGAGCAACTCCCATGAAAAGAACACTACTCGCTTTACTTACGGTTTTAGCTTTTTTTGCTTTCACCGGCTGTGATCCGGACAGCAGCAACAATCAAACTTTTAACAACGAAAACAACACCACCAATAACACAACACTTAACAATAACAATGGCGTCTGTACCGATGGACAGATGACATGTTCCTTCAACACTATTGCTACATGCGTTAATGGCGATTGGGAATATGGAACTGTATGTGGAACCCAGGGAAACGCACCGGTTTGTGATCCAAATAACGGAAGTCCCAGATGTGTGGATTGTCTTCCCGGCGGTACCATATGTGGAGCAGATGATGACAATGCCATTCATATGTGCACAGCTGATGGAACGATTGGTCTTGTTCAGGAACAGTGCGATGCCAGCGCTGGAGAAGAATGTGTGGATGGAAACGGCGTGGCCGCCTGTGACAGTCCCTGTATCAGAGCTGCAAACACCAAATCCTACCGTGGTTGTGAATACTGGGCTGTATCATCACTCAACGGACAGCTTGATGCAGCTTTTGATGACAATTTTGCCATTGTCGTGGACAATTCAAACAGTAACAGTGCAACCATTACAATTCAGGGGGGTGGAGTAAACACCACTGAAACTGTTGCAGCTAATACTGTGAGAGTTTTCAAAATGGCCTACAATCAGAGCACCAAAACCGCGGGATATGATACAAACGGTTCTATGGAATCAGGTATCTATTATGCAAGTTCAGGACAGGGTGCATATCATGTAACTTCAACACTTCCGGTTACTGTTTATCAGTTCAATCCCTATGATTTTGAAATCAGTGGGACAAACAGTTACTCCAATGATGCAAGTCTTCTTCTTCCTGCAAGTGTTCTTTCTACAAACTATATCGTAATGTCCAGACCGAATCTTGCACTTTCTGACTGGCTGTATGGTGATTATCCAATAAGCCCGGGAGCAACCACAATCGTTGCATCAAAAGACAATACCCATGTAACTGTTGATTCCAGAGCATATATTGCTGCAGGTCCAAGTGTTGGAGCTCTTAACCCAGGTGGCACAGCAACATATACTCTTAATCAGGGTGATATTCTCCAGTTGGTTGTAAGTCAGGATCACGGTATTTCCAGCTGCCCAACTGGTGCAGGATCTGAAACTTCATCAGATGGTTCTCTGGATTACTGCAACCCTGGAAATGATTATGACCTTACAGGAAGTTACATCTCATCTGATAATCCCATTGCTGTGTGGGGTGTGCATTCCTGTGATTTCATTCCTTTCAACTACTGGGCATGTGATCATCTTGAAGAAATGATGCTCCCCCTTGAGACCTGGGGAAATCACTTCTTTGTGGGTATCACTAAACAGATCGAACAGGGAAGTGATGAGTCAAATATGATCAGAATTGTAGCTGGAGAGCCCGGTGTTCAGGTTACATTCACACCTGCAGTGAACTCTCCTGTAACTTTAAATGCAACCGGTGATTTTATAGAATTTTTAGCTCCCACAAATACTCATTTTGAGGTTGATGCCACAGGACCTATCATGGTTGGTAAATTCACTGTCGGCCAGAATTACTGGACAGATGATTCTGAGTCAATGGGTGACCCCGCATTCGGACTGGTTGTTCCTGTAGAGCAGTACAGAAGTGAATACACTTTCTCCACTCCCCCAAGCATTACCAAGAACTTTGTTAATGTTATTGCAATTATTCCTTCGGACAACACTGGAAATATCACTCTTGATGACGTGATTATTCCCCCGGCAACTTTTGAACCCATCGGTGATACCGGTTATGGGGTTGCAAGAATGGATGTTACAGATACCGGAGATAACGGTTCACATAAAATCAGTGCTCCTGACAGCGTGAAATTCGGTATTGAAGTATACGGTTTTGCAAACTTCACAAGCTATCTCTATCCCGGTGGACTCGATCTTGAGTACATCAACCCCGTAGAAAAATAAATTTTTCAGGATTCCACATTTTATCTTCTGTTTATTAAATCAAAAATTTGAATAATATTTTCTATTCTCTGCAATGACTTACAGGTTTTTTATATCGTTTTAAGGTGACTTTCCGCCTTTTCAGGGTAAATTAATGACCGGAAAAGAGGTAAGCTATGCGACATAATAATCTGTTTTTTCTTATTGTGATTCTTATACTGGCCGTGGGGTGTGATGATGATTCAAATCAAAGCACCAACAATACCACAAACAACACTACCAATAACATCACAAATAATGTCGTTAATAACAACAACACAAATCTTACATGTGAGGATCCTATGGACACAAAAGAACTTCCATGGGCCAAAAACCTCAAAATTTATAACGGAATTACCGAGAATTCCATGTGTATGACAGATGCGCAGAAAATGGCTGTGGGAGCAATTTTAAGCAGTGAATCCGGCTGGTCAAATGTCTGCAGCGGAACTCTGATCACTGATATACATGTTTTGACCGCTGCTCATTGTGCTTCTGACTATAATGGCAGTGCTATTTCCCCATCTGAGCTACGTTTTGCCTTCGGAGATGATATGGAGGATCCCGACGGTGTATTCACTGTTACATCAGTAAAAGTGAATCCTGATTACAGTTACTGGGGAACCACCACCGGCACAGATCATGCGGTTCTCACCCTCAGTGAGAGTCCTCTTGATTCACTCGATATTGAGCCTATTCCTGTTAATTTTGAGGATATCTCCTTCCTCAAGGATAAGTATGTTCAGCAAGTGGGATTTGGTATTACAGAAGACAATTATGATAATACCCTGAAATGGTGGACTCCGGAACTTGTAAGCAGCTTTGCGTCCTCAGAAGGAGATATGGTTGTTGATGGTCAGGGAGAGAGCAGCGTATGTAGTGGAGACAGTGGTGGCCCGAGTCTTTACCATATGGAAGGAAATATTGTCAGTGTTGTTGGAACCGTTTCATGGGGCGATCAGAGCTGCGTTGATAATGATCATTATGCGATGACAAACTGGGATGATGACTGGCTTAGTGCAAATATTCCTGATTATGATTATTGTGGTGATATCGATGAAGCTGGATTCTGCGATGGAAACATTGCACGATGGTGTGAAAACGGTAAGCTCAGAACAGAATGCTGTGATGATGTAACAGGTGGATGTGGAGAAAACTCATCAGGTAATTTCAGATGTGAATCACCAAGGGATGAATGTGAGCTTGCCCTCCCATATGCCGGTGTCTGTGGAACGTATGGTGTAACCTGGTGCTGGTTCGGAAAGAAACATTACAGAAGCTGTGAGGCATGTAATCAGACATGCGGTGCTACCGGGGTTACCGGAGTTGGAAATTACTGCCTCTAAAAATACACCAAGAACTCTCGACAAAATTAATTCAATACAATATATGTAAATGCTATGAATTCACGTTTTGCATTTCTCTTATCAGTTTCATTCTTTTTTACCGGGTGTGACGGATGTGAATCACCTCCTCCCACTCCACATCAGGCAGCCCTTGAACAGATTAGAAATGAAAAAAGAACCGCACCTGTCTCATCAAGGGTAGTTAAAAGGGAGACTGAAACCATTAATAAAAATAGGGAACTTGTTGTAGCTGTTCCCTACCTTCCTGAACATCTTAACCCCTTCCTTCACATAAGCGAATGGGGATACAGAATTTCCATGCATAATATCTACGAAGGTCTTTTAGACAGAGATCCTAAAACAGGAAAACTTGTTGGAGCACTGGCTGAATCCTGGTACGCCGAACCTGGTGGTAAAGTCTTCAGATTTACTCTTCGTCCAGGTCTCAGGTGGCAGGATGGAAGACCTCTCACTGTGGAGGATGTACGATTTACATTTTCCCTGCTTACAATACCAAGAATAAAAAAAGGTCCCTTTCTGACAGACATAAATTATTCCTTCAAGAGATTCGATTCCACAGGTTCCCGACAGTTTAGAATTGTTCTCAATGAAGCCAATGCTTTTTTTCTTGATCATCTGGTGGAGCTTCCAGTTGTCCCATCCCATGTTTTTTTTAGAGGCATTAGTAAAAAAAGCCGTGGCAGTACATCGCCGGTGGGTTCAGGACCATACAGACTTTATCAGTGGATTCCTCAGGAAAAAATAATCCTCGTAAAAAACGAATATTACTGGGGAAGCGTACCGGAAGTAGAGCGCATCGTATTTGTAAATTCACCGGATGTTGCGAAATCATTCGTCGGGATAAGACGAAACCAACTGGGGATGCTTCCTGAAGTCAGCCCCGTTCATTATCCGGCACAGATTACTGAAAACATCAAAAAGGATTATAATCTGTACAGCTTTATTCCTCCTGTGTTTTCCTATATTTTATGGAACACATCAGATCCTATGCTAGCTGATTTCAGAGTCAGACGAGCACTTTCCATGCTTATTAACACTGATGAAATTATTAAAAAAGTTTATCGTGGTCTAGCGAAACCATGTCTTGGCCCTTTCTGGCGCCCCGGTGGCCTGGGAAGGACGAATTCTCACCGATGGGAATACAACCCTCATAAGGCAAAAAAACTACTTGAACAGGTTGGATGGAAGGATACCGATGGTGATAAAATTCTGGACAAGCAGGGAAGGCCTATGAAACTTATAGTACTTCTCCCTGTGGATGCCAGAAAAGGTAAGAGTATACTGGAGGTTATAAAGGGTGATTATCAGCGGGCCGGTATAGAAATGATGATTGTTCCAACTGACTGGAAGTTATTCAAAACCCATCTCAAGAAGAAAAAATTTGCCGCTGCTTTCCTTACTTGGAGAGGAAGACCATATGAAGATTTCTCCCCTCTTTTTCACAGCGCCGGCCGGTACAATTATGGAGTTGTCTACAATATTCTTATTGACAGGCATCTGGCTCAGATGCGGCTGACTTCTTCATTCAGCATGATGAAACCTCTGAGTATTAAACTTGAAGAAATGCTGGAAAGTTACCTTCCAGTTACTTTTCTGACGAGGCCGGTGGAAATTTCTATTATTCATAAAAGATTTTCAAATGTTATACCAACAAGTGAGGGATATCGTTACGCTAAATGGAAGGTATCTGATAAACCGGTCTCAAAAAACCTGCAGTAATTTGAAAAATCGACTCTTTGGAGTTACCATCTACCACCATGACAGGAAAAATACTCACCAGATTATCCACCAGTTTATTTGCTGTTCTGGGAATAATGATTCTGGTTTTTTTCATGATTCACGCAATTCCAGGTGATCCCGTAGATAATTTACTTGGTGAACAGGCATCCGGTGTTGACAGGGAAAATATGCGTAAAAATATGAACCTGCATCTTCCTCTTCACCGGCAGTTCACAATTTTCGTTGGTTCCATCCTAGATGGTTCACTTGGGAAAAGCTTTGTTTATCCTGGGAGAACAGTGTCTTCCATGATTTTTGAAGTTTTCCCAGATACCTTTTTTCTTGCGGTGGTCTCAATGTTTCTTGCAATTATCTTTGCTGTTCCACTGGGTGTAATCGCAGCAATGTACCGTGGAAAATTCCCGGATTCAATCAGCATGGTAATTGCGGTTCTGGGAATATCCATGCCTAATGTATGGCTTGGTCCGCTACTGGTATTGCTTTTTTGCATAAATCTTGGATGGCTGCCACCGCCAGGAAGCAGCACAGGTATCTCAGGAACCATCCTTCCGGCGATAACCTTGGGCAGTGCACTGATGGCAATGATTGCAAGAATTACCAGAAGCAGCATGATAAATGTTTTAAAACAGCAGTACATAACCGCAGCCAGAGCCCGAGGACTTTCATCTTTGAGAATTATTATAAGACATGCTCTACCCAACGCCCTTATACCTGTAACAACTATTATCTTTCTCCAGTTCGGAGCTCTACTGAGCGGGGCGGTTATTGTTGAAAAAATTTTTGCAAGGCCAGGAATAGGCACACTTGTTTTAAGAGCAATTACTCAAAGAGATTATCCGGTTATTCAGGGAACTGTACTTGTCATAGCCATGATGGTTGTGAGTGTGAATATTATTTCGGATATTCTATACATGATAATTGATCCCAGAATAGGCAGAAAACAATCATGAAAGTCAAACAACTCAGCCATGGCGGGAAAGCAGGTCTGATCATTATGACTGTTTTTGCATTGATGGCTGTTTTCGGAACCTATATATCCCCGTATGATCCCGGTGAAATAAACCTTGAAAATGCCCTGAAACCGCCACACTCGACTCATTTACTTGGAACTGATGAGAATGGGGGAGATATACTGTCTCTAGTGCTTACTGGAGCAAAAACAGGATTCTGGGTAAGCACCGTAACAGTTCTATGGGGTCTATTCTTTGGCGGCATCATTGGTGCTGTAGCAGGCTATAAACGTGGTATAACCGATCAAATCCTTATGAGAACAGTGGATATAGTTTTTTCGTTTCCCGGTCTTTTATTAAATCTTTATGTTCTTTCTCTTGTAAAACAGCCGACGCATCTGCACATGATCTTTGCTCTAAGTATCACCTCCTGGGCATCATTCGCCAGACTGTCCAGAGGAACTGCACTCGCTGTATCAAATCTTGATTTCATAAAAGCTCTGGAAATCATGGGTGCTTCACCAAACAGAATCATTTTCAGGCACATAATACCTAATATCCTACCGAATTTACTGGTTCAATTCAGTTTCAGTTTTGCCACATATCTTCTTGTGGAAGCCGGTCTGGCTTTTTTAGGACTTGCACCACCGGAACCATCATGGGGAAATCTCATTGCTCAGGGAACCAGTTATCTTCTTGTGGCACCACACATGGTTATAATACCTGGTATTTTTTTAGGAATATGCGCTGTTGGAGCAAATCTCCTTGGTGATGCTCTTAGGGATATTTCCGGGAACACAACTTCAACTGAATAAGAATCAACTTCCTGATGAGATCGCTTTTTCCATTGAATTCTGAAGATCTATTGCACTCTGGCGGACAGCCTCTGTAACCAGCTTTGAATGCAAAAAGTTCATTTTCCATCCGTCTATAAGTTCGAGTTCAAGAACTGCCTTTGGATCCGTCTTTATTCGGGAAATACTCTCACGGGCATAACCCTGTAGAAGACTTATCTCATGACTTTTTTCATTCATTTTTTTCTCACGTTTTTCCAGTTCTCTGACTTTTTTCTGAAAATGAATGCTCTGTGGCTTAATTCCAAATTTCTCAATTATCTTATGCTGGTTTAAAACACTGTCACAAAGAGCAATTATCTCATCCAGCTCTTGTTGAGTATTTTTAACAGCTCCGGAAAGTTTTAAATTGTAGTCTTTCTCAGGTGTGAGGGCCAAAATTGCCTCATCAAAGTGATGGTTCTCGAGATTTACTGCGTATCTGGAAATCACATCACTTAATGGTATGTGGTCAAATCCATTGATATAGGCGCCACCCTCAGTAGCATTTATGGCTGTGCGCTCTTCCTTTTTCATAACCCGGGACATTGATTCAAACCAGACTCGGAAAAAATTAAAATCCTCACTTGTTGGAACCAAATCACCATACCAGCCGGGAATTTTCCTTAATTCCAGAGTATTTCTGACCTTCTCTCCTGTACCCGTATCACTATAGATTCTCTCCTTGGATCCCAGATTCCCCATCTTTATGCGCCCGGTTTTTTCATCCAGATCAAGGGTAATGTCCTCAAAATTGGTGCCTTTGGCATAATACTCACCATTGGTATAGGCAAGATCCTGACCAATAAGTATTATCGGATCCGCCCCCATGTACTTCGCAATTGAAAATGTTGCACAGGCAACACTTCCACCAACATCAAGAAATGCCTGCTGTCCCAGCTCCTTTTGCAGCCACAGACTGTATACAGGATAAGAATCCACAAAACTTATGGTTTTATTAAAATCAAGTTTGAATAAATCAGGATTGGTGGTTAAAGATGTAATGAAGTTGGTTTCTTCAGTGGGAAGCCCCTCAAACAGGCTTTTTATGTTATATGATTCTATTGCAGTTACCAGATGTGGTCTCACACCATTTTTATGTAGCGCACGATAAGAAGTATTAACACTGAGAATAAGAAATTTATCCTGCACCTCTTTTAATAGCTCAACATTTTTATTCAGTGACGGCCCTGCACTGCATATCACAGCTGGAACACCTTTAAACCTGTCCTTCAGAGGAACAAGTGATGGGAATTCCCCTGCCTTAACTAAATTTGTCATAAGAAAGTCTATCCACTGACGCATTCTTGAATTGGCAGTGTTTTCACTGATTTTGGAAAAAATCACAAACTGTTCAAGTTCCTTTCGAAGCTTTATAAGCAAATCTCCGTACATTTTTATCCATACGGGGTCTGTAATGACGGTGATAGGTTTTGCCGTCCGATAAGCAAAAAAACAGTTTGCCCTGAACTCTTCCACATCATGGTGAATTTTCACATCTCCAGCCTTAAAATCTCCGAAATCGTTAAGACTTAGAGCACAATATAGAATATCCAGATCCGGCTCATGAATCATGATATTTGCTTTTGGCGCCTGTTTTACTACTTCACGGAGGGTATAACCCATACCCATCCCAAAAATCACAATGTATTCAGCAAATTCAAGATCAACGTCATTAATTCTTGTCTCAGCCTCTTTTTCAGGATTATACATGCTCTGGAGTGCGAGACCGTCTTTTTTGACCACAAAACCACCAGTACGTGATTTATGAATTTCTACTGCATCAGAAAGTTTATGATTCCTTAGAATATCAGGAAGCTCGCTACCCTGATCAATAAATCGCTCAATATTGGCATCCAGAAGGTTAACTGATAAATGTTCTCTGTTGGGCATTAATACCTCCCAGGTTATTTATTAAAGATAATCGGTAAGTATTAATTTCTTTTAAACAAATTCGCTAATCGATGCATTCTTCCCATACAGGCAGAAGAATTTTTTCAACTGAGGAATCTCTTTTATGCAGTCTGCGACGTCTTTTCATCTGATTAAGATATTTACTTTTGAGAGCATCATCTTTGGCCAGCATGGATAGAGCATAATAACAGTAGTATTTGTGTGAGGCTTTTAAATACGGTTTTTCAACCAGCTTTGAAATCAGATCGATTTTCTGTTGTCTGGATTTTTTATAATCAGAACAGAGAATCCAGGTGGTAACAAAAACACCTTCTTTAGGAAACTGCTTAATTGAAATCCTGAGTCTGTTTTCAAATTCCGAATTATTGTGGATTTCAAACAATGCCCGAAGTGTGTAGTAAATAATATCCCTGTTGGTATCCTTGTAATTCTTCTGCCAGTTGTTAGTGTGCTTAAGCAGAGATTCCCAGTCCCCGGAATTAAAATATTCCATAGCATTTCGACGGTTGCATTGTTCAAATGAATAATTTTTCAATGCAATCAGTCTTTTGCAAAGGGACATTCTTTCAGGCTCAGATGAAAGAGAATATAGACGTCCGAACTGGTTCTCAGGAATAAAGTCCAGCCATGTATCAGGATTGGCAAAACGCAATCTCAACTCATTCATAAAGCGACCTGTAATTGAAAATCCCTTACCAAATGCTCTTGAATACTGCAGTTTACTCTGTGACTTATTCCCATAGTTATATAAAAGTCTGGCTGCCATCAGTTCAGGCAGAAAATGTGTTGGATTATACCATGAGGATAGTCCAAGCCATTTCAGTGGCTGTCCATTTTTTTCATATGTTTCAGCATAGCCTCTAACTGCGGCGCTGTAATAGTCAACTATATGTAATTTTGAATACTTTCTGGAAAGAGATAGCAGCTTTTTGTTATCCCCGGCTCTGAATGTCTCAATGAGCTTTGCCCTGTGGGAAATCACATCTGAATTGAAATCTGAAAAAACTCCATATGTAATTGGAAGCATTAGAAATACCATTACTATAATAAATGTCTTCAGGGGAATTCCCAGCCTGAAACTCCTTTGTCTGGAATTTAGCCTGATGGAGGAAAAAATTCCCATTGCCAGTACCAGAAGCATTCCTGTTCCTGGAAATTCCAGATTAAAATCAAAAAGATTTTGAAAAAGCAATGCTCCTGTGGCACTGATAAGCCCTATCCTTGCATTATTAAATCTCATAAATGTGATACATCTGAATGCAAAATATCCTGAAACTAAAAGAATAAAAAGAGAAAACCCGGGACCGAAATCAACAATCATTTGCAGTATAAAATTTTCAGCATAATGAATGTCCAGGCCTGTCACCGACTGCTGAAAATGTGGAAAAACTGTGATAAAGCTGCCTTTCCCAATGCCAGCGGTAATGTGACTTGAGGCCATGGAAAAAACATCCTTTAGAAGGATAAATTTTGCATCTTTCAGTGGCGTTTGACTCTCAATAAATGGAAGAACGAACCTGTCCAGCAGAGGAATCATTGCAAACATCACCACTAGAGCAATAACATACGGTGCACTGGAGGAATCTGATTTGGTGATTTTTGATTTATAGAACCAGAAAAAAAGAATTCCACCAACCACCAGAGAAAGAATTCCACCTCTCGAACCAGTATATAAAACTGCAATAAGAGGAAGTGGTGCCAGAGTATAAGTAAATATTTTCAGTCTGAAAGCACTCTCCTCCATGGCAAGACCTATCGTGATGAAAAAAATAAAGCTGTAATAGGCACTTGCATGATTTGAGTTCACAAAGGGAACCATAAAGGAAGAAGAATCCTTGGGAAAATAGATGCCAAAAATTGATTTATATCCTGCAGCCAGGTGGAAAAATGCTACGATTGAGAGCGTTACCCCGAAAAAGGCAGTCACATAAAGAAGACGTTTAGAACCACCACTGACTTTTCGGGAGTAGAGATAAATTCCCCAGATAAAACCCGCGTAACCGAGATATTTAACAGCCTCTATAAAAGTATGGGAAGGCTCATAACTGATAGGATGCCATGAGATATCCCCAATCCTTGACATAGCCTCATACATGTAGGGTGAAATAGATTTTATTAACCCGGGGGGCAGAGGAATAATCTGGATGAAAAGCCATAGGGTAATCAGAAGATATACAGATAATGCACCAGTTATATAGAACTTTTTAGTCCTGCGATGACCATTTTTAATATAACAAAATGAGGTTGTAAAAAACGTCAGCAGACCACCGATTGCTATTATTACCTGAGTTGTATAGTGTACACTTCCCACTAAAAGTGCAGCAGTATTTATCCAGACAGCAAGCCAGACAAATAAAAAGCGGTAATTATTTCGGGGTTCCATTTCATATGAATCGTTCGGGAATAATTATTATATCCCCGGGTAACAAGGAAAAGTTAGGGGTCTTGCCTTCTGTGATATCAGTGATACTCACTCTGATCCGGAGTTTCCTTCCAGACTGAGTTCTCATAATTGTTATGGCTTCCTTATCTGCCGACTGGGTTAATCCACCTGATTTAGCCAAAGCCTGAAGAACAGTCACCTTAGGCTCATACTGAAAATTACCGGGAGTTTTAACCTGTCCGAAGATTGTAACTGTCTGGCTGTTGTTTTTTTTAAAACCAACATAAAGTACTGGATTTCGAAAGTATCCATCCTTAAGGCGGGAAATAATGATTTTTTGAATTTCATCAGTTTTCTTTCCCAGAACCTTAACCTGTCCTGCAAAAGGATAACTGATAAGGCCATCACCTGATACCGTAAATTCACCACTTGGTAGTTTTTCGGTAAAAGAAGTAATAGTAATTATATCTCCTTCTCCTATCACAAGAGGAGCTGGAGTAACATTATATGTGTTTTTTGGAACACTCACTTTTTTTTTGGAAAAAACATCAGAGCAGGAACTCAGCAGCAGGGTAACCAGTGATAAAAAAATTAAAACTCTCATGTTAAAAATAATATGTACCAGTGAGAAATATTTCGTGTTTCATATAACTGGGATTATTCACTATTGAGCCTGCACTATCAGGGTAGATTGTCTGTACTGAAGTTGTTACCCTGTAGGGAGTTGAATCCATCATAAATCTGTAATTAACACCAAATGTCAGATTATTGGAGAACCTGTACTGCCCTGAGAAAGTGGCATACAGTATAGTATCGGTCCTTGTGGAATCACCGGTTCCGCCATTTTCATAGTATATATCATAGTAGTTCATTAGTCTGAAACCTAAAGAACTCTGAAAAAGAATGGTACGGTATGGCTGGTAATATGCGGTGAGGCTGAAGTTCTGCTCATCGCTAAATGAGCCAATCACACTATCCTCAAAAGTGTGATTGTAGTTGAAACCCAATTTCAACTTGTTAACAAGGGTGTATGTCAGTGATCCGAGAGCCAGCCATGTTGATGGACTATTACCGGAATTATAAAAACCCCACCCGTATCCACCACCAAGTGTAAGAGCAAGACTCGTGGTTATCGGAGTACTTACCCCACCGTAAAGCCTGAGTGGCATTGAACCACGGGCACTGTTATCAAAATAGGACCAGATATCATAGGTCGTAGAAAACCAGACCATTGTGTAAGGAAAAAACTTATATGATGCACGGAAACCAAACCTGTGACCCATACGGTTCCCTGCACTCAGGGTAGCATCCTCAAATATATTCAGATTCAATTCATACCGCAAAACCATTTCAAGCAGACCACCGCCCGGAACCACAAGCATTCCGATACCAAGAGCATTCTGATACCAGGTCTGCGTATAGGTATCACTGAAAAGATAATGTGGCTCGCTATAACGTGTCCCCTTCTCAAAAAGTTGGATTTTAAAATTATCACTCGGTTTGTAATACAGTTCTCCACCAAGGGAAGCACCAAAACGTGGTTCATTGAAAATATTGTCTACGGTAGCTGTATTGTAATACTGTCTGTATAAAATACTAGCTTCAACCCCATAAGCCAGTTTCGAAGAAGAGTTAAATCTTTTTGAAAGGTCTGATGTAGTAAAGCGGATGGAAGGATTCAATAGAAATGCAAGCCCACCAACAGTACCTTCATAAATACTTGTTGAATCCCCAGCAGCGTAATTAATGTTGGAATCATACCCGGCAAAGATATCAATCATCCCGCTGAATCCCTCATTTTTAAGCTGAAATGGGTTATTTTTAATAATAGCTTTCTCCCGGGTAACCGGAGATGCAACGCCGGCACCCTGAGCAGATGCAGTAGAAACGACCAAACTGCTCATGGCTATAACAAGCCAGAAAGAAAAGATTTTTAATTTAAGTCTCATACCTTAATAATAACTCCAATGATTCCTACATATATGGAGAGGCGTTTGGCCATGTCTGTTCTATTGACCAGTCAGGATTAAAGGGCACATAGTCATTTGGTCTATCAAGAGGATCATTGACAATAATTCCAGGTTCATCGGGATTATATACATCGTATTCAGGTCGCTGAACCTCCATTTTAAAACCCTCACCTGTAGAAAACTTTTCATCGCCAACACATCTCGAAGCCTCAAACACCTGCTCTTCTATATTTCCATGAATCACTCTAATTTTCTGGTACGTCAAAGCCAACCGTTCTTTATCACCGCCGGATAAATCTTTCATGGATGCTTTTCCTTCACCAATCCAAAACTTAGCACTTTTGAGTTTTGGCTCAAGGCAGTTCATTCTCATAATATTTTTCTTTTTCTTTGCCTCAGCCTGCATTGCAACAATTGATGACTCTTTTTCAGCCCAGGTTGAACTAAGTTGACGTGCAGTGGAAATCATCTGTTCAGGAGATAAAGACTCCTCAACTTTTGATTTATTATCCTTTACCTGTGAAGATAGAAGCGTTGTAAAACTGCCTTTGTTCAGCACAGTTGCCCCGGTTACAGAAAATGCAACAGGGGTAAGAAATATAATAAGAATTCCAGCAAAATATATTTTTCCACCAAGGGTGTTCATCTTAAAAGCCTCCATCAGACAAACCATAAGTGAATAACAACCGGTAGCAATTACCCACTCCTGAAAAATCTGATTCAGAACAAACTACAACATTTACTATTAAATTCAAGCAAAAATATATAACTTAAAGCAAACTTAAAAGTTTCACCCGAATCATAGTTTATAAGACAGCAATCACCCCCCACAGTTGCATATTTTTTTCCCCTCCCGGGTTAGGTTTTTTTCCTTGGGGTTGGCACCCAGTCTTTTTCTCCGAAAAATCTATTAATTATAATTTTTCTTCCAGTTC
>JAFGWM010000008.1 GCA_016937155.1 Deltaproteobacteria bacterium | reverse complement strand
CCACTTTCCAACTTACAAATAATTCTATTTAAGGAGATCTCTCATAGTTTGAGATGGTGCTAAGGATCATCCACGAGCTATGAAAAGATACTTATGCCTAGTTTTCAAAAAAGACTGCCTGAAGAAATGCAGCATCCTAAACAGTTTCAGTAACTGTCAAAGATGACCATGTAAAATTGACCAGCAGAAACTGTTTGATAAAGTACATAGTGTATGAAGCACCCAGTATTTACTGCATTTTCAGTGATTTTCGATAGCGATTAAGGATTTTTCAGACAAAAGTCCGCTGTTTATTTTTAAGCCCGTCATGTGGATTTAGTATTAAAATATCATTCCAGGTGAGGATCATCTGCTTTCCTGAACTCAAGTCAACAGCAACCTGCATTAGAATTCAGGCTTTCTATCCAGGATTTCTTCAATGCTCCGGCAAATCTGAGCAAATATATTTTTTGTTTTCGTAAATTTTGATTGAAGTTTGCTTTTTTCAGTTAATCTTAAAACCTTATAGTTCCTTATTTGTTAATCTTTTCAATAAAATGATACATAGTTCTGTGTATTTTGCAAAGCAAGAAAATAGAGTCCTCTTCTTTTTTTTCTTTTTTATTTCATTGCTTCAATTTCCGGATGAGAACTTCTTAGCCCTGATTTTCTGGTTTATCTTCTCTACAAACATCCGGAATTAAAGAAAGAATTATTTAAATGCAGTAAAAGAATATATAAGAAATTTTTCAAAACACCACTATCGATACTTTAAAAAAGAATTAAAACCACTGAAGAATTAAAGCTTTTCAAAGAATTATTTCAAAACTGGAATTAGAACTGCCTTTTAAAAATTTAATTTCAGTACTCGAACTGAATATAATTTTTAATGACACAAAGCGTCATAAGTACTTAATTTTAACAGGTTTTTAACTAGACACAGGGGGAAAATATGGTAAAAAATTTCGTGGAGGATTTTATGAAAATATATTTATTTTTAACTACGCTTATATTAATATCATGCTCAGATAAAACAACAGAAAATAATAACCCGAACAATACAAATTCAAATAACAATACCTTAAATAATAACACCAATAACAATACCCAAACCGATGAACCATCAAATAATCAGATAACCGGTATATATGAGTCATTTGAAATAACACCAAATTCTTTCATCATCAATGGAAAACCGGTAATTTTAAGGGGTGGAACGCTTCAGTGGCAACGCCTTCCCCCGGGAGAATGGGAGGATCGTATTAAGAAGTTCAGAGCCGCCGGTTTTAATACGATTGATATGTACGTCGCCTGGAATTTAATTGAAACATCGGAAGGAACGTTTAATTTTTCAAATCCCGATATGGGAAGGTTTCTTGATCTTGTAAAAAAATATGGTCTTTTTGTTTATTTGAGACCTGGTCCTTATATCTGTAACGAAATGGATGGAGGTGGAATTCCAGCTTGGATGGTTACAAAAAGCACTAAAAAGACAAAGGATTCTGACGGTTTAATTAATTTCAGAACCGACGACCCTGATTATCTTTTAAAAGTTGAAAATTATTATCATTCCCTTAATGAATTCATCAAACCATGGCTTATTACAAATAATGGTCCCATAATTCTATACAGTCTTGAAAATGAATATAACTGGTTTGAAACATTTGCCGGAATAGATAAATTATTCTGGTATGAAGGCAGTGCAGAACGTGATGTTTTTCAGGATGTAAGCACACAGATATATCTGGAAACATTGAAAGATTATGCAATAAGCGACGGAATTGATATTCCCCTCACCACATGCCCCGGAGATTCTAAAGTAAGCGGAACGGGAAATGCTGCAGGCATAATTCCCATGCCCAACATGTATAAATATGGCCAAACTGAAAAATATGCTTTTGATACGCTTTCTTCCATGCATAATCCAGATAATTTTAATAATGCCTATACCATGTATCCCACGGGAACAACGGAGTCTGAACGCAAAGCAACAAGAATGCTGAGAACAATAATGGGGGGTATGGATGCATTTTTTGCTTTTAATTTTGCAGGGTTACATCAAGAAGGAAATATCAATGCACTGGTACTGAATAATGCCGGTCTACAATCCGTGGTCGATACCAGTCCGGAGAATGTTCTGGATTTATTTGTTTCCCCTACAATCGGTTATTTTCATAATGTTGTTGATTATTATGGGGCTATATCAGCAATGGGTGTTTTAAGGGAGAAATTTTTCCATTTCCGGAGGGCAAATATGTTTCTGGAAACCGTTCAGGAAATAATCGCTCCATTGGAATATCCTGAGCGCAGTGGAGCTTTTGATGATTCAAACCCTGATTTAACAATTGATTCCACTCTGATTGGAGCTTTAGAAGATGAAGCCAGAGTAAATTACTGGTTTGATACTGATTCACCGGTTATTCAACTTCTCAATGAAACCGGCCAGAATGTTATTTTAAAACAGGGTTCCATTAATTTCAGAGGTAAAATTATCCCGGCATATACTGATTTAACTATTGGAGTTGAAAAATATCCAGGTGCAAATCCCGGAGGTTCAACGGAAATCAACTCCACAGACTCACCGGAAGAATTGCATTACAGTCACATGATGGTTTTTTCGCTTCCCCTCACCAAAAATTTAATCATGGATTATTCAACAAGCGAAATTCTTACATTAAGGGATTTCAATGATGAAAAACTACTTATAATTTATGGTAAAAATCTATCTGAGGGCGAATTTAAAATTAATGGAGACTTCTCAATTATTCATTCAGATGAAAATATTGATGCCCATTATGAAAATGGAGAAATTGTTTTTACATATATTCATGAAGAAATTAAAAACCTCATTCTTGAGGATTCTGACGGTAAAAGACTTAAAATAATTATAACAGATCGTGAGCATGCAGGGAAAACCTGGTTTTTTAAATTTAAAAACAAAGATGTTTTAATTTCACCGGTGAGATATCTTGAACTTGAGAATAATAGTTCATTAAGCCTTGACATTAAAATACAATACACTGCAAATATTGACAAAATTCATGTTTTTTCATCGAAAAAACTTAATATTCCTGCACTTGAAACGCTTGTTGAATATGATGAAATCACTGAAAATTCAGTCTACAAACTTCCCGTTGTAAATATTTCAGATCCGGAAATTGAATTTGAAAACAATACCTGTGCAGATGACTGGATTGATAACGGAAGTGGTGTTTATCCTTCAAGAACAATTAATTATACCGGAGAACCAATCCCACTTGAATCTTTCAATATTTATAAAGGAACCACATGGATCAGTGGGCATTTTAATCTTCCGCAGGCCCCTTCACATGGTTCACTATATGTTGAAAATGCTAGTGATATCATTGGTATATATGTAAATGGAAATTACATAACCACCGTTGCTCCCGTTGGAACAGAAATTGATAATAAAAATCTTGATCCAGCCTACCGTTTTACCGATTTAGCACCATTTTTAAAATCAGGCATAAATACTGTTGCTTTCAGAACTACGATCTGGGGACATGGATCATTCATGTGGCCAAGAGGTACACTTACTTTAAGTAATGCTAAACTTCCAGCCCTCGGGTTTGATTCAGTAAAAGGAATTTTCGGAAGTGTCAGAATTAATGATACTGAAATCATCGACTGGAAAATTACACATGGTCTGGAAGGAGAAAACGGAGAGTTTTACAATCAGAGTCTCCCTAATGGCGTATTTTGTAATGGTCCTGTATTATCAAAAGGTTCAATATCATGGTTTCAGACTGAATTTAATTATTCCGGCTCAGATATTCCCATATCTTTGCACCTCAAAGGTACACATCTCCTGGCAAAAATATGGCTAAACGGGAATTTAATCGGAAGATGGATCAGTGATGAGGGTTTTATTTCAAAAGGAACCTGGTCCCGCTCCATCAGAAATATGTGGATGAATACTTCTCCCGATAATTTTCCACTCGCATTTTCAAGACTTAAGTACGGAACCAACAAATTAACCATTGTTTTTATGGATTGTTCGGATGAAGATGAAAATCCCTCCCTTGATTCCATGGAAATAATTTATTCACCCGAAGAAAAATCAAATATTGAAGGAATCACAGTTAACTCCCCCGTTTTTGAAAAAATATTAGTATTTTCCATTTCTTCAGATGTATAATCCTCACCTGAAATTGACATGAGTATACATTTAATACAATATAGTTGCGGACTGTTGATCACTTTTACGTTGTCATTTACAATCTCCCTTACCAGAGTCTGGAATAATTGAGATGAAGTGGGAAATATAAATTACCCTCTTTCGATGCAAGGTGCAAAGTGAAAAAATTTTTGATTTTTGCTTTATTAATGTCAGGTTGTGCAAAATGTCCTAAGTATCCGCAAGAATATTATATTTTGTCAGAAAAGCTTGACAGGGACCATCTAATGAAATTCGAAACCGATGATCCTGATGGAAAGATTGGTACCATCAGACATAAACTGGAAAAAAATACAAATGAAAATAAAGCCATGGGTAAGGAAAGAGTATAAAGAATGCAGAATCGGTTTCAGTTTGACTCCATTCCCTCGATGGTACACAGGAAATATTAAAATTACTCGAGAACATAGGCAGATCTTTGGAACAGTAATTTTTGAAATTGGCAAAACCCGGTATGCTCTTACAAATAAAATTTCACATAATAAGGCTCCCGAGGTCTATTACAACCATCTATTACGCAAGTTGTACCAGTTTCCGGAATTCATGAGGGGAGAGTCTAAATGAAAATAATTATGATGATTTTTTTTGTGTTTTTTTCATTTCTTTCATGTAGATCGCATGAATGCCGGGATCCTTTTTATAATAAAACCGGTTATGATCCTTTCTTAAGAACAATCAACGAAAAAAATAAAAGAGAATTCAAACTCATGGATCTGAAGCTAGGTACACTTTTGACTCTCTTAAATAGAGCTCCAAAAATAAAACCTGGAAAGAACTTTAAACTCTACAAAGAGCTTGTATCTTATCCATCAAAAATTCAAACCAAAGAATTTACAGTTGAATTATTATCACCTTCAGTTTCAGCTGTTTTTAATACAAGTAGTTACAAGCATCTAATACCTTACTGTTATTCCTATGGAATCGCTAATTTGTCCATAAAATTTAATAAAATAGTCGATGAGTTTGAAGTGTTACAGATTTTTCTAACAGGGAGGCTTTCTGATTCTGAATTGTTGAGTGTGTATAAAAATAAAAAATTTAAAGATGGAATATTTGATTATATTCCTGAAGAAACATATACAATGAACAAATCCCCTGACAACTTGAGGATTAATTTCAAAATTGACAGAGTTCCACGCTGGTTTCCTGAAAAAGAAATGCCTGATGGTGGAGGTTTTAAAAATATTGGTTTCACGATCAAGTTTAAAATAAATAAGAAAAGTTATGCTCTGCATATACCAGTTACAAATTACAAAATTACAAGGCGACCTGGATGTTATAAGAAATTGATGGAATTCCAGTATAAATATCATAGAGCCCTGTTAGATAATTATTTTTTTAACCATTAAGAGAAGAAACCGTAAGAAATTGATTATCGTTCACGGGATTTTCCAAGAACTCAGCAATGCTCCCGTAAAACTGGACAGTGTTGTAAGTTATGGAGAGGAAGAATCCCCACCCGGGATGATATTTTGATACTTTAATTACATGATGTGCTTAAAACATTCCTTCTGACTTTCGTCTGAAAAATACTTAAAAGTCGTTATCGTAACCCACTGATAATACATGAAAACATGGTGCTTCATACACTGGTGCAACAGGTGGTGATTGGCAGAGTTGGTTGTGAGATAGAAATGTCTTAATACAAATAAACAAACAACATTGCATTCGATTATTATATATATTTAAACATTTTGTAACTTATTGAAAAGATTTGTGAGCCCAGAAGGAATCGAACCTTCAACCTCCGGATTAAGAGTCCGCTGCTCTACCAATTGAGCTATGGGCCCGTTTCAGGCTAAAAAACGCTTTTTAAATGCGCGCCCGGGGTGACTCGAACACCCGACCTGCGGATTCGAAGTCCGACGCTCTATCCAACTGAGCTACGGGCGCTCGCAGTGGTGATATTTAATATATCAGACCTTTTAGTCAAGAAAAAAAAACTACTTTTGTCTTACAATCCCTGCATCTTTTCTCAGTTTCTGAATTTCAGGTTTATTCAGATAACGATATTCACCTTTTTTAAGAGTTCCGAGCTTTACAGGACCGAACTGAACTCTGATGAGCCTTATCACCTCATGGCCAAAATGCTCAAATATCTTTCTGATAAGATGATTACGACCTTCGTGAACTTTTATCCTTATCCATGTATTTTTTTTCATAATTTCGATAACTTCCACAGTTGAAGGTCTGGTTTTGCCATCTTCCAGTTCAACACCCTTACGGATTGAATCAAGTGTGGATTCAAGAACATGACCCTTGATTTTGACTTCATATATTTTTTCCACACCCTGCTTTGGATGTAAAAGTCCTTGGGTCAACTCTCCGTCATTTGTGAGAAGCAAAATACCTTCACTTGCCCAGTCCAGCCTTCCAACAGGATAAATTCTGTATGACTGCTCAGGAAGAAGATCTAGAACCGTTTTACGTTCCTCAGGGTCACTCACTGATGAAATTACGTTCTCAGGCTTGTGTAATGCAATAACCACGTAATCATCCGGTGGAAAAATTCTTTTCCCGTCGACCCGAACCTTGTCACCACGAGGATCAACAATGGTACCCAGTTCCCTGACTACTTTATTCCCAATTTTAACCCTGCCTTCAAGAATCATTTCATCAGCTTTTCTTCTGGAAGCTATCCCACATCTTGCAATAAATTTATTGAGTCTTTCACTTTTCGACATTTTCCGTATCTTCCTTTGCAAGTCCCAGAGTAATCATCAGTTTCTGCTCACGGGACCTGACTTCATCAAAATTATCAGAAGCTTCCTTCAGTGATTCCATAATTTCATCTTTATCAGAAGTTACATCAGGAACAATTGACTGAAGGAGCTGTTGCAGTTTCTGCTGCTCATACTCTCCTGATGAAGGGTCATCCTCAACAGGGGTCTCGAAAGATGGCAGATCTGATAGAGAATTCAAGCTGAAAAACTGAAGAAATTCCTTTGTGGTGGCATAAAGAATTGGTCTGCCCGGCTCTTCAAGTCTTCCAATGACTTTAACGAAACCTTTTTCTATAAGGTATTTAAGTGAACTGTCGGACTGTACCCCTCTGATCTCATTCACCTGCAATTGAGTGACTGGTTGGAGATAAGCAACCACAGCAAGAGTTTCCAGAGATGCTCTGGATAATTTCTGAGGCTTGACACTGATAAATTTTTCCACAATATGGGTGACATCAGGAGATGTTGTATAGAAATAACCTCCCCCTGCATTTAAAAGTCTGATTCCCATAAAACTATGCACTTTTTCAAGTGCAGTCAGGGTGATTTTTATTTCTTCGGAGTTTTTCTCAGGAAAATATTCCTTAAGAGTCTTTACTGACACAGGTTTATCCGAAACAAATAAAATGGATTGTATGCCCTGTGCCAGCTCGCCATCAATATTTTCAAACCCGAATGTATTAAAAAGTGTTTCAATATTATTCAATTCCATCAAATAATGAGCCTTTATCTTCCCTGAAAATCAGGTAATAATCATCTTCTGATTCTACAATAGAAAGTAAACCGGTTTTTGCAATTTCCAGCACCGCCAGAAAAGATGTTACCGGATCAGGATGCATCCTCATCAGTTGAAAAAAGGATACCTTCCCGGATACAGCCATAAATTCTATAACCTCAGAAATTCTGTCTCTGAGAGAAATCCTGCGAATCACATTTTTCGTGCTGAAGCCCATCTTCCTAACTGCAGGAAGTAAATCCTCAAAAACTGACTTCAATGTGTCGGTTTCAACACCCTCCAGATCCCTGCCCTCCAGTTCCAGTGGAACTTCTCTTCTCCATACTATTCTGTTTACCGTGAGTTTATCCCGCAGCCAGAAAGATATTTGTCGAAAACGGCGGTACTGTTCCAACCTCTTCATCAAAACACTCACCGGATCAGAAAGTTCCTCCTCGTCTTCTGGTTCTTCTGTTCCTGAAACAAGAAATCGACTCTTCAATTCAACAAGTGTTGCTGCAATAACAAGAAAATCACTGGCGAGTTCCACATTGAGTTGTTGAAGCTTTCTCAATGCTTCAAGATATTTCTCGGTTATAAATCCAACTGGAATTTCAGGAAGTTCGAGTTCGTGTTTTCTCACAAGATGTAAAAGTAAATCAAATGGTCCGGAAAACAGTTCCTCAATATGAACATCCAGATCCTGATTCAGTTCGAGATAGTTTGTCATCCAACTCCAAGAGAAAATTTCACCAGAGAAAATCCAAATTTCTGTACAGGCCCAAGAATCAGACCCAGAGCTCCAGTGATAAGAAGAATCACCAGAATCCACATACCATAATCATTCAGAAATTTAATTACCCCGGTCTCTTTCCTGCCTGAAAGAGCAAAAAGGATATGACTTCCGTCAAGTGGAGGAAGTGGAAGGAGGTTAAATGCCGCAAGGATGAAATTCAGCATCACATACATTGTCAGCGCATGAAGCATGGGGTCATTCAAACTAAGAACACCGCCACGAAATAAACCGCCAATAAGAATCAGTAAAAACGCGGCAAACAGAATATTCATAAAAGGACCGGCAAAACTGACAAGAATATCACCCTTACTCATTGAAATGGATTTTTTGAAATATCTTGGAGTTATTCTAACAGGTTTTCCCCAGCCGAAAAAGATCCCGGATCTGAAAACAAAAATAAAGAAAATAGGTAAAATAACAGTACCGATAAGATCCAAGTGAGCAATTGGATTCAGTGTAACCCGTCCTTCAGATTCCGGTGTTGGATCCCCAAGTTTATGAGCGACAAAAGCATGCCCAAACTCATGAACACCAACACTCACCACCAGACCTATAAAAAGTACTATTCCATCCCGAAGTTGATTTGCATCCATAATATATCTTTCCTGTGACTGCCCACAGGCAGTAAAGCCACCATATTAAAAAGATGTGACTCCACTTTCAGTAACCATTTTCCTGCCCTATGTCAACCGACATAGACAAACGTAATAAATGTTGAATTTTTGTATTTTCAGAATATTTGTTTTTATTGCTATTGGTATAAAATCTGCTAATCTTCCTCTTCAAACTGAGTTGAGGTTTTTTATGTCATCACGCTCCCCTCTTTTAGGGTACAATCATAATCTTCGTTACAAAGGACGTGTTTATCATATCCAGACAGAAGATTCCGGGGAAACTAATCCACATATATTTACTCATCTTTTTCATAATGGAATCATTATAGCTACAAAAAAAACTGAGTATTCAGATGTGCTTGGAACTGATGATGCTGATGAAAAAGTGCGAAAGATGATGCAGCTTCAACACAAGGATATGATGTCCAGTCTGATAAAGGGAATGTTTGATGAAAAAATTCTCAAATATTTCGGTGCGTTTGCCACTGAGGAAGACGCTCAGGACACATCATCATCCCCTTCTCCTCTCGACCCGGTAGGGCATTCCATGAACCGTAATGCAGGTTCTCAGTCGATGAAACCTCTGGTTCCCGGTGCTGCATCCATACCAGCTCCTCCTGAGCCCAAACCCAGTGCAAAACCCAGAAACACCCCTTCCAAAAGAAATATCATCAGCAGTGCATACAGAGAAACAGATACCCTTGTTGATGAAAAAGACTGGGCACGTGGGCGGCTTTCTGAAGATAAATTGGATTCAGATCCATTTGCATCTGGCGATTTTTCCGAAAATGATGTTCCAGCGGTTACAGTTACTACACCTCCTAAACAGGAAGGGACCGTTGTTGTCAGTGTAATGCCAATGATGCCATCACCAGACGATAATGGTGGTGTTGTTATTTCAAGACCTGCGATAATTCTTACCGGTGATAATGACAATTATGGGAATTTCGGTTCAAGTGTAAAAAAAGGCACCGGGTCCATCCTTAAGGTGGGCTCGAGAAGCGATATTCCACATGATACAAAACCTCTTGAAGATGAACGGCCAAACCGCATGACAGGGCCAGTTACGGCTCCTCCCGGGCTTTTTAAACCTGATACTTCCCGGTCGATACCAGACGAATTCATGTCACTTGATGATATGGATACCAAAGTGGATGATATAATCCTTGAGTTTCTCCGACAGGAAAGCACCACAAAGAACACAGACGACTAGGATATCCTGATGTATTTCAATAATGACAATTGATGAGGATCGTATAGAAGTATCTCTTTTTGTTGATCAACTGGATCACTCAAAAAGGATTGACTCCTTTATGGCGTCCAGAATGAAACGCATTTCCAGAGGGCGAATCACCTCTATGATTGAAAATGGAAATGTATTTATCAACTCCAGAAAAGTTATTAAAAACTCAACCAGGGTCTCCTATAAAGATAAAATCTCTTTTTACAAATCACTGCCTGAAGAAGATGATTCACCGGTGAACGTTGAAATTCTTCATCATAATGCTGATATACTTATTGTTGGAAAAGGAGGGGACCTGACTATTCATCCCACAGCCAATGCCTATAAACGGACTCTTACCACATGGCTTAAGAATAACCATCTGGGTGAATATACACCTGGCCATCGACTGGATAGAGAGACATCGGGGATTGTGATCTGCGCTAAAAAAGGACAGCCGAGTTCTGTTCTTAAGGGGCTTTTTTTCAGGCGGGAAATTAAAAAAGCATATGTGGCTCTGGTAAAGGGAACCGCAAGAAATCATTTCACAGTTTCAGACCCTCTGGACTTTGATACATCGAGCCCAATTCACATTAAAATGGGTGTTTCTGAAGGCGGTGCTCCTTCGGAAACAGAGTTTTTCTCCCTGGGTTATGGAAATAACCACAGCCTCTTACTATGTATGCCTCATACTGGACGACAGCACCAGATTAGAGCTCATCTTGAATCTCAAGGGGTTCCTATTGCCGGTGATAAAATATACGGCCAACATCCCGATATTTTTCTCGAATTTATTGAGACAGGCATGACTGAAGATTTAAGGAAAAACCTCATCTTTAATCGACAGATGCTTCATGCAATTGCAGTTCAATTGCCCTGGGATGAAAAAATACAGACATTTTACATGTCTCCCCCGAATGATTTTCTGGAAGGCTGCAGTATGATAGGCATTGATGCTGATGAAATACTGAGAAACATGAATAGTGCTATCGATGAATTTTTTTCCGGAATCGAAGTGCAAATGCGGTAAAGCCCAGTAAAAATATCAACGGGAATTGGGAATTCGAGTTCCCTGTACCAACCTGTCTGCAGGCGCAGTTATAGGTTGTGGAGCAGGAATCACACTCCGGGTTTTCAACATCGGAGTCAGCATCAGATTCAGCATCAGGCTGAATTTCTGAGTCCGTTTCGGAATCAACCTCTGAATCAACACCGGCATCATTGTTTGTTCCCTGAGATTCACATACTGAGTCAATACAAATGGTATCCCCGGTGCAGACAACGCCACAAGAACCACAATTGTTGTTATCTGAGGAAACGTCTGTGCATGTACCATTGCACAGGATACCTCCTGTATCACAAACACACAAACCACTATCGCAGACTGTTCCATCGGGGCACGGAGAAGTTCCGTTGTCGGGATTGAAATTAGCATTGAAAGTATATACACCTTCAAGTTCTACAGCATTATCAACATAAGTATCAATTACAACATAGTATTTTCCAGGTACAATCGAAGTGGAAAGATCAGTGTGAGCGCGATCAATACATGCGGCTTCACTCAGTTCAGAAAGCAGGTGTATGTCTGGATCAAGCCCCGCAGCATCATTAACCTGAGCTGAAAAAATACCACTCTGACATACATCAAACTCATACACAAACTCCCTGCCATATTCAGCCAGATCCGTATTGCAGGAATAATAATTGAAATATCTGAATCCCCCACTGGAAGTATCTTTTGAATCACTGTAAGGGAAAGATGTTATTTCAATAGGATCCGAGATATATCCTTCACCCATTTCAACCGGAACTGAAAAATATTCCTCAATAAGATCCCAGAGTGCACTATAACCGTTATCATATCCAAGAGCCCAGTACCCGACACCACCAATCTGCTGCTGCAGGATCATTTCATACTTACATCTGAGGGAATACTCATCCTCATACCATGCCTGATGCCATGCTCCGGACTGCTGCCAAATGATAGCACTGTTACAGATTCCATCATCAAAACTGCGGGTACTACCGGATGAGAGCATACTTCTTGCATTGGCATAAGTCACAGTGCCGACATGAGACACAACTGATGACGGCCAGGTTCCTGAAGAAGTAATCCATTCCCGTCCATAATATGGCAGCCCAGCAATTATTTTGTGCCTGTTTGCCTCACCAACTTCACTGGTGGCTGCAGCAACACTTCTTAAAACATTCCTTGTTGATGCCCCCGACCATGCAGATGTGGTTCTGAAAATTCCAGAAGGCCCGGCAATCGACGAACCTGAATAAAAATAGTCGTAAGCCATTATGAAATATAAATCCAGAGTATCTATTATGGCAGGGAGATCGACTCCTCCTGACCAGTCTACAGCTGGACCAGCCATAGAAATAGTACTGTCAAAAAGCCCCCGTGAATCCAGCTCGGAGCGAATATCTTCCAAAAAAGTGGTAAAATAAGGACCTGCGGTGGATGAAACAAATTCAAAATCTATGTTAATACCATCTGCCCCACCAAGCTCCATCTCATCAACCATATCAATCACAAGATCATGTCTCGTACTGGTTACACTCAGCACATTTTCAATGGCACTTGAACTCATCAGTGTGAAAACCAGTTCCACCTTCACACCATTGGAATGGGCTGTATTAACCAGAGCATTATCAGGCCAGCCCCTTCGGTCTCCCAAAGTACCATCCGTCTGAACCTCAACGGAAAAATAAGCGATATGGGTAAGATCCTGCCATCTGAACTGTGAAACATCTGAAATCCAGTAAGGAAGATACCCGTACACTATCTTTGTAAGGTTTTTATATTTTCCTTTAAAGCCTGTGTTCTCAGGATATATCCGGATAGGCGGCTCAATATTCCTGTGATTTTCAAGTTCCAGGGCATGAATACTGACAAAACCTTCATCTTCCTGCAAACGCTGTGCTTTCACACTCATATTGACAGTATAAATAGAAAGGAATATCAAGGTGGTGATAAAAATGTGTCGCATGGTATTGACTCCCTGGCCGGTATCTACCGGACAACACATAAAATATACTCTATTACAGGGATTATTTCAGCTTTTTAGAACGTTTTATCAATTGTATCTAACTTCTTGGTTCAGAATGGTTCAGGTTTGAATATGAACAGCATGTTTAACATTTATTTTTCAGTAATTTTCACATTTTATATACTGTTTTTGATCCTGTCAATTGTATCTGACAGTCTGGACATATTCAATATGTCCCCAAAAATTCCAGATGCATTTAAAGAACATATCGATCCTGAAACTTATCGGAAAGGGATTAAATACCAGACTGAGAGAATTCATTTCGGGATGTTCTCAACTGTTTTCTCCTCTGTCATTTTTTTGGCTTTCTGGTTTTCAGGAGGGTTTAATTTCGTTGATAAAACCGCTATTTCCTTAAGTGAAAATTATATTTTCAGAGGTCTGCTGTTTTTCGGAATACTTGGTGTTGCACAGACAGTAATTTCAATTCCCGTTTCCGCCTATTCCACTTTCGTAATCGAAAAAAAATACGGTTTCAATAAAACCACTTTAGATACATGGATCAGAGACAGGATAAAGGGAACAATTTTATCCATAGTCATTGGAGCTCCTGTTTTGGCTTTTTTAATATGGTTTTTCACTTATCTGGGCAATTTAGCATGGATTGCCGCGTTTGCAGGAATTTCTTTTCTTTCAATTCTGCTGCAGATTTTAGCACCAATACTGATCATGCCGCTTTTCAATAAATTCACTCCCCTTGAAGATGGAGATCTAACTGAAAAAATAAAAGAACTCTGTATTAAAGCTGAGTTTCCCTACTCAGGGGTTTACGTAGTTGACGGTTCAAAAAGATCAACAAAAGCCAACGCTTTTTTCACTGGTTTCGGCAAAACAAGGCGAATTGCTCTCTATGATACATTACTTGAAACCCTCACCCACGATGAAATAATTGGCGTACTGGCTCATGAAATCGGTCACTGGCAGAAAAAACACCTCCTCAGGGGAATATTTTCAGGCCTTATACAGATGGCAATCATGTTTTATCTTATGGGAATTTTTCTTTCAAAACCGGGCCTGTTCAGTGCTTTCAGAATGGAAAATATAAGTGTTCATGCTGGAATGCTGCTTTTCACAACGCTGTTTACTCCATTAAGTACTGTTTCAGGGATACTGTTCAATTATTTTTCGAGAAAACACGAATACGAAGCTGACAATGCAGGGAAAAAACTTGCTGGAACTGGAAAACATCTGGCCATGGGGCTGATAAAACTGAGTGTGAACAATCTTTCAAATCTGAAACCTCACCCGTTGAATGTTTTTCTTCATTATTCCCACCCTCCAGTACTTGAGAGAATCAATAATCTTATCAAGGACGAATGACTTGCAAACAACACCAGTTAAGTCTAAAATTTCATCCCAACCACCATGCCAGCTGTTACAACCAATTTCAGATTATCAGCATTAATCATTACCAGACTTGTTTTCAATCCAATGAAAAAATCATCACCTGAATATTTCAATACTGGAGCAACAATAAGAGCAGGATTGAAAAGATCTCCTATTTCCACATAAATAGCGGGAGTTAGCTCTACATGGAGAAATTTTGCAATATCATATCTGTATGAAAAAGCATGAAACAAACTTCCGGTCACATCAGATTCAAATACCCCAACATTCAATCCCAGCCAGTTATTGCTGTAAAAACGCCACATAAAAATAAAGCTGGTACTCTGAGTCCAAAGGTCGCCATCAGTGTCAACTCCAATTCCTGCAAGAAATAATTCAGCTGAAAATGTTGGTCTGGACGCTGGCTTTTTTGATACTACAACATCACCTATCGCATTATCATTGAATGACAACTGTTTTTTGGAACAGATATAATTCCCGGAGTGCATAGGATATAACATATTACCATGAATCTGAAATGTCTCAATCTCAACGGAATCACGATAATTCAATATCAAAGTCAACTTTCCGGAAGTTTCAACTCGATAAACCTGCATACCAAAATGGCCCAGAGCAAAAATTACATAATTTCCACGGATTTTAATCTGTTTGGGATAAACAGGCGTGGGGAACTCAGATTTTTTGATTCCATCAATAAAAAGTACCGGAGTATTCCATTTTCTGCGAATACTTATAACACCCCTGAAGTCGGCGGTACTCTTTTTCACTCCAGGTAACGGTAATTTTAAAAAGGAAGGAGATGGACAGTGAAACCCTGATGGCAAGAGAAATAATAAAATGCCTAACAGACTGGTCATCAGTATTTGAACCTTCTCAGTTCAGACCACTTAAACGGTGACCACAGAGGAGTCTTTATTGGTAACTTTTCTTTAAACTTATACCATACACCTCCCCCTGGAGCCTTAAGTATATGCATATCCTGAGCCGGAGTGAAACCCTGAGCAAGTATACCTATTTTTTCACCACTGGAATTTTCAGCTATATCCATAATCACTATGGCATGTCCCAAAACTCTTGAACTTGGAGCAGGATAAACAAAAAAATCACCAGCTTTTATATCAGAGAATTTCACTTTTTTTTCCCCTGCATTATTCACTGTACCGGTCATTGCAAAAATATATGTCATATACTTTATAAAGGATTTTCGTGATGTTCCGCCCCTGTATCCAGGGACTATTTTCATCCGACCGTTTACCTTTTTAGGCCTCATTCCATTACTCCAGTGAGACCACTTATAGTAGAGATTCCCATAATAGCGAAAACCTATCTTTGATTTAGTGTTTCTCCACCAATGATATTCTCCTCTCAACCTGATAATAGTATCCATACACTGCTGAAGATCTCTGTTACCAATATCCAGATCAACTACAGCGGCAGCTGCAGCGGTTGATGAAGGAACCTCATCTCCAGCATAATCATAGACCCTGGTTCCCTTTTTTCTAAGTGGAATATTCCTGAGCCAGTATGCCCAGGATTTTTTGTCAACTTTCACTCTTTTAAAATTAGCCGGAACTTTAAATCGCTGCTGGAGAGGAATATAGCCACCTGTTGTTCTCTTCCACGGATACATTTTGCCAGATTCTGTTTTATCCGGAATACTAATAACATTCTGAGCAAAAACATTTCCGGAAAAAATAAGCAGCATAACGAAAGCTGAAGACTTAAACATCATTTTGTACTCACCTCTGGAAATATACGGCTGTAAACTGTATCTATTCTATCCTGACTTGAATCAAGTATGGCAATATCAAATTGCGAAAGTTCACAGACAGAATCATGAATTCTGAATGTCATCGTATAGCCTTCCGGAAGTTTTCCTGTGGTTTCCACACTGACTCCCATCACGGAAATATTAACCTGGGAGAGGGTTTTCAGAATAATGGCTTTTTCCTGATTATCAGCACTGAAGTATCTGTCATCACTGAGAGGTAAAACCAGATTATAATTCTTATCAATGGCGCATTTTTTCATCAAACCACAAAAGCTGTCCATCTCTTTGAGGAAATTTGCTTCATAACTGGCTTTAAGTCCCTTGACCATACTCTGATTACGCCCATCAGTCCTTCTCCCCTCAAGAAATCGCCTGAGATCATTGAGTTCAGACTGAGTTGGGGGTCTGGCCACAATACTCTCAAAATATTCTGAAATAAATTTTCCCAAAGAAGGAACAGTCAGGTCCGGACAGCACCTCAAAGGAAATGAAGAAATCGTGTTATCCTCTGATGAAGGAACTGCCGGAATTGTGTATCTGAGTTTATCATTTTTATACATAGCATGAAGAAAATGCATAAACTCTATCCGATTGTATTTTTCAAACAAAAAAACTACTGAATTACCCTCTGGAATTTTCTCAAACCCAGTGAGAGTAATATTCCCTTTTTTGTAATTCATCCAGGGTCTGAAAAAATATTTAAATACTGCAGTTTCAATAATGGGTATATTTCTGGAAATCATAGGTTTCCTCAAAAAGTCAAAATGTTAATCATCTTCCGGTGTAAGATCAGGCTCATCCTTTACAACTTCTTTCATCGGATCAACTTTGGGCTGTGGCTTTGGCTTTGGCTGAACTGTGGGTTTCGGCCGTGGCTTAACAGGTTTTTCTATCGGCATTTCCGGTGGGGTTTCATTTTCAGTGGTGGTATTATCAGATTCCTTCACCGCTACTTCTCTACGAACTTTTTTGCGGGATTTTCGGCCAGTATCATCAACGATTTTACCATTATCAGGCCGGGGAACCTGAACCATATAAGCCTTACACTGCTGAACTTCATCACATTTAACACGATATATCGCATATGCTCCGCAACCACGGGCAGCATATTTGTCCTCAGACAGCTTGATAAAACTTGTGGTTTTAGCCGCACAGCTCAAATCACCGGGAGCTCTGGCCACTACATATCTTTTATATCTCCTGATGGGTTGAGGACTGCATGAAATAGCCACAACTCCCGTCAAAATCATCGCTAAAAGTAAGATTTTTTTCATTGTGTTCTCCAGATTCAGTACGAAATAACCTGCCATGATATCAGATGACAAATAAATAATCCATTTAACTTAACCGAAAGTGATCAGTTTTTCAAATAAGAACATCTTCCTGCATCAACTCTTACTGTCAGCCGTTTTCTGGTGGGAATGATCTTTTCAAGATAAAGCCAGTACTCTCTGGTACCGGAAAAGAAATCAAAATGATCGTTTTTGATCCAGCCACCAACATCATCTGCTCTGAAACAACCGTCATGAGTAAAATTCCCAATACCATCGATATATGGAAAGTAAATCCCGTCAAACTCTTCAATATAGAGAATTGAGCCACTGGCAATAAAATTTTTATCAACAGCAACACTGCGGAATGGCTCCAGTGGTCTTTTATGAGTCCCTGCACCCCATGGATATTGGTTTGAATCAAGTTCAACATAGCAGATATTCCCTCCCCATGGACAGGGAAAACCACATTTACATCTGGATCCATAGTTGAGTATAGTGCCTTCCTCAAGTTTACCACTACCCTCCATACACAATTCCTTAAGAAAGTCATAACTGATCATAGCGAGGGGTTCACAATTCATATCACCTATCATAATATCTTTATCGCCTCTGACTTTAGCTTCCTCAGTCAGATAGTAATATGAAATCCACATATCTCCGACCAGATACCCTTTACTCAGATCCATTCCAGGCATGACCAGTACAGTAATAGAATCAGAAACTATGTACTGCCCGAATTCGTCAAATCCCTTAACGGTGATGTTGTGATGTGGTTCTGAGCTATCCAGATTCAGGGTAATATCATAATAAGGTGCAATCTGATATGCCTGTCGTAAAATGGTGTCATTGTCATATATTTCATAGTAAGTAATATTATGAGCTGAAAACAGAAGCAGATAATTTTCATCCACAGCATCCCCATCAAGCGGCTCAAGTATCCTGACAAAAGGTTCATCTATTTCAATTCCGGAATACCAGATGTGTTCCAGATCAGGGATTTCCACCTGAGGGTATTCAGGAAAGACAGTATATTCATCATATGGTTTTCCTGTACACCCTACTGTCTCAATCACCATTAAAAGAATAAGAAATATTATTTTATAAACCATAACCCAGCAGACACTTTTAAATACACAGACTTTATACAATACTTAAGCCGGCAGGCGGTTGCAGAATACTAAAACACTTTGCTAAACCACGCAAAATTCACTATATAATGCCTTCAGAAAGGAAACCCTCCACGACATGGACTCTAGCGAAATTTCAAACCATAATGCAATCAGATTCAGTGCAATGGTTGGTTTGGCTGTTAATATAATTCTAAGTATTTTTAAATTTACTGCGGGATTTTTGGGACATTCACACACAATGATAGCTGATGCTACGCATTCTCTGAGCGACTGTATTACAGATCTGGCACTTATTGCGGGTGTAAAATACTGGTCATTACCCCCTGATGAAAATCACCCATATGGCCACCAGAAAATAGAAAATATTATTTCTGTTTTTATCGGATTGTTTCTCGCAGTGGCCGGGGTGGGAATTCTGTATGACAGCATTATTAAAATTCATGAAGGACAAAAAAATCAGCCAACCTTCCTCCCTCTGGCAGCAGCTTTTATTTCTATAATTTCAAAAGAACTGCTTTACCACTGGACTGCAGACATTGGAAAGCGCACAAATTCAATGGCTGTAGTGGCGAACGCATGGCATCATCGGGCAGATGGTTTTTCTTCCATTCCTGCCGCACTGGCTATTTCTACAGCCATGATCTTTCCTGGATTGGTTTATCTCGACCTTATTGGCGCAATGCTCATTTGTGTGTTCATTATGGTAACAAGCTGGAAAATTATCCTGGAGGCACTATCCCACCTTTCCGATGAAGGCATTGGAAAAGATAAGCTTGCAATAATTCATGAAATTATAAAAAGCATACCGGAAATTAAGGATTTTCATGCGATCAGAACAAGAAAAGCCGGTAATGTAAATTATCTCGATCTTCATATTCTTGTCGATCCGGAAATGACTGTTAAAAGAGGACATGATATTTCTGAAGTAATTGAAAATGCTGTTCCCGAAAAAATGAGTGATTCCAATTGGGATGTCCTTGTTCACATAGAACCTTGGGATAAACATCAGATATGATTCCTGCCCTGGAGAATTTTTTTCAGATGAGTGGCCCAAATACGGTATCCTTCTGATGTAAGATGTAGATAGTCCTTCATTATTTTTTTTGAAACAATACCCTTTTCGTCCGTAAAACTCCTGGAAATATCATAATAAAAGATTTTCCGTCCATCTTCATATTTTCGGATAATTGAATTTACATTTGCATTATTCGCACGGTATGGATTTGGTTTATGACCCCGGGGAAAAATTGCGTAGAGAAAAATATCAGCGTCTGGCATTTTTTTCCTGGTTAAAAGAATTACCTGCTTTACCTCCTCAGCAATTTTTTCAGGCTTTTCCCTGAAATGAGTATTATTGGTTCCTATCATGATGATAACCGCATCAACGCTGCACTTTTCGAGGGGATATAAATTAAGCCGGTACTGAAGGTTTTCCACTCTGTCGCCCCCCATACCCAGGTTAATAATTTTGTAGTCCTTCAAAACAGTGTTCCTGATAAAAACACCGTTTACTTCCCATCGTTGGGTAATACTGTCACCCAAAAAGACAACGGACTTTCCACTGCAGTTTTTTACCCTTTTCATTAACTTTCGCTGTCTTTTTTTCCACCACCAGTATTTTCTTGGTTGTCCGGTCCATATTCCCCCTGAAATATCTCCAGTATTTATTCCAGTGCTTACCTTTTTAATATTTATACTGTTACCAGATGCAAGAGGAGGAATGATTGAATCCTCTGATTTTTTACCATCATTTATCAGATTGTGTGTCTCCGGAAATCTGCTTTTGCTGAAATCACCGGATTTGATTTTAGTTATTGGAAAGTTAAAATTCACCTTGTAATCATACAGTTTTTCAATCTCCTGTTGAGAACAGGATTGCACGAGTAGCTGGAATATAATCAATAAAGTAAATTTTGTTTTCATTTCAACTCCTCACACATTTTATTACAAACAACTACATTGTCAAAAAGTAGGACTGTCCCGGTTAAGTGTGAGAAGTTTTATTTGCCAAAAAATCTCCTTGGACTATATTCAGTCTCAAAATATGAACATTTGACCCTTGAATTCATAGACAGACCCCCGGTTTTCACTCCGGTCGGCACTGAAGGAGTCTCAAATTATGAGGGATGATATTATAAATTTCCTTGATGATAAGAACAGTAATGTTTACGGACGTGTAAGAACTCTCTCATTTATAGGCGAACACTGTAGTGAATTATGTGGAGATCTCGATCTGCACCTTGAACTGTTGCCGGTGTCCGTAATAACTCCTGAAAGTGGCTGGGAATTTATAAAAAATAACAAACTCAATCGAATTCAGGATCTTACAGACGATCAGCAGATTCTTCATGAATTTCTCAGGTATCCACTTCAGGAATCAATAAGGGCGAACCTGAAGAAATTCCTAATGAACCGACTTGTTGGTCCCCTCATTATTGATGCTTCCTTTAAGGGGGAGGATATGGGTATAACTTTGCCTTCTTCACTTTTTCCATCCATTTATATCGTGGACTCCGGACATGATTTTACCGAGAGGTTAAAGAGAGTTGAAGATGGCTTGAAAACAATCTGGGCCAGAGTATTTTTTCAGGATACAAAAAAGTATTATAAAAACCTTGCACTGCCTTTTGAAGACTGGATGGTCAGTATTGTAGTAACTGAACCTGCCGCTCCAAGAAGGGGCACATTTTACTATCCTGATATAAGTGCTGTGGTTAAAACAGATGGCAAAACAAATTCGGGATGTATAATTCCGGGATGGTGGGAACCTTCAAGAGTAAAGGATACCATTCCTGTGAGATTCGTTCCGGGAAGTGGAATTAGTGAAGGACCGGATACTCTCCTGGCTCTTGAGGGACGTTCAGGAAAGGGTGTCCTCACTGAGATAAGCCGTCATCTGGCAAGAACTCACGGAACAATGAATCTGCCTGTCAGGAAAAAGGGGGAGGAAAATTCTTCAGCAGAAGTCTATTCATCACTGGACAAAAGTCAGTGTGTGGTGTGGGGTGATGAAAGCAGGTTCAGCCAAATGGTTCATACTTTCATAAATAGAGCCTACAAACTGCTTGGGGAACCTGTTATTGCCCATTTTCATGTTCAGCCAAATGCCACTACTGGAGAGATGTCTGTATTCTTAAGTAATTTCAGAACGTGGATTCCCCCTTCACCTTCAACTACACTACCCATGCCATCGAGAGATAATGTCCATTACTTGTTCAAAACCAGTTCAAATCTCCATACAGGAGCAATTTCAAAATACTTTATTCAGGTATCTGATAATGCAAACAGAGCATCTTTAAAACGACTTCTTGACCAGATTGAATTTGAGGGTGAAGGTGTCATTCTTGAGATTTCTTCCACAGACATTTTGGACGAATTGGGAAACCCCGGCTCAATATCAGGACTGATCTCAAAAGACCCTGCATTAAAGAAATATTCCCACAATTTTATTCATGTTGATGACATAAACCTAAAAAAACTGGTACATCACGAAAAAGGTTCAGGATACGAAGTCTATGTTTGCCCCGCCTCAATAAAACTCAGTTCCAACGGCTCTGAGGCAAGAGCATGGATATAAATATATTCTGCACTTTTATAATACAAAACTATAATTATTGATTGTTCTGATTATCTGATAATCATCCTATTTCAAAAAATACTCTGCGTGGACTATTGTAAAAATATCCTTTTCATATGAGGTGGTGTCATTGTTACCATCCCATGATACATTGGTAGAGTTTGCCGGATTAATATTAATAACACCCATATTAGCCTTTTTAAGACGACCAAGCTCTGTGTTATCTGCCTTTGAAACGATATTGGTTGCTCTCAACCGGGCATCAGATGATGCCTCAGCTAGCATGGCAAGTTTAAGCTCGCCAATTTTGGTATAGTAATATTGTGGAGCATACGATTCAATTGTAATACCCTGCTCAAGTAGCGAAGTAATTTCTTTCGATATTTTTTCTATTTTCTTAACTTCTCTGGAATACAAAGTTATATTCTGGCTTGTGATATAACCAATAAAAACATTTTTCTCAATGCGTGTATCTCCAGTTCCTTCATACTGTTTTTCAAACTTTTCCCGAAAACTTACAGAGGAAACAGAAATATCACCCTCCTTAACACCACGTGACTGAAGCCAGGAAAGAACTTTTTTTCTATTTTCACTAAGTTCCTTATAGGCAGTTGTTCTGTCATGATTTTTAACAGTTATGGATGAAGTCCAGCCTATTAAATCAGAAACAATGCGTCTTTTTGCACTTCCTGTGACTTTTATACTTCTCTCTTTGGGACGTATCTTTGCAGATTTCCATGCGCTTGAGCCAATCCAGGCAGATAAAACCACAGCTGTACCAATTATCATATAGTTGGCCAGATTAAATATATTCTTTATTAAATCCTTCATACTTCCTCCTAATTCCATAATGACAGTAACAGCAGTATAAATCGTTCATTAAACTTTTGTTTTTTCAACCAACGGCGCCAACAAGAAAGAAAAATTGTTTTCCATCCTCATTTAGTACCTTAATGCTGAACTCACATGTGATGGTTCCTCTCAAGTCAGAAATAAAAAACTGCACCGAAAATCCTGAAGGCCCCTTACCGGTTGTTTCTTTTTTTAGATTTCCTGACTCAATTTTAGTCACTTCTTCAAAATCTATACATCTAAATGACTTGTGGGTGTCATTACCACAAAGCAAATCATTAATAAATCTTTTTTCATCACCCTTAAAAAAACCTTTAAGCTGCGTCCGCTTGTAATTTTCATCAATTAGTTTAAGGACTATTGACCTGTTTTTTGAAAGTACAGCCCGCTTCACAACTGAAAGAAAATCCTGTACATTTACAATCTTCTGAACAGTAAATACGGTAACAGGGCTACCACTGTCTGCACTTTTTATTTTTTTCCCCCGTTCTTCAGCTGAATCCGGCAAAACAGGATCACTACTTGTTTTCTCACTATTATGAACACATGAATTTAAAATAACAAAAAATAACAAAAAGAAAAAATTTCTCAATACCACACCTCTCTCCTGACACATAGTACGATTAAATCTATTGAAGTCACTAAAAAACCTACAACCCAAGAACTCATTTCTTAACCCCAATAACTAACCCCGGAACGCATTTCTTAACCCCAATAACTAACCCCGGAACACATTTCTTAACCACAAAAAACTAACCCCGGCACTCATTTCTTAACCCCAAAAACTAACCCCAGCACTCATTCGTTAACCCCAAAAACTAACCCCGGCACTCATTCGTTAACTCCCAAAAACTAACCCCGGAACGCATTTCTTAACCCCCAATAACTAACCCCGGAACGCATTTCTTAACCACAAAAAACTAACCCCGGAACTCATTTCTTAACCACAAAAAACTAACCCCGGAACTCAT
>JAFGWM010000054.1 GCA_016937155.1 Deltaproteobacteria bacterium | reverse complement strand
ACTGCGAAGCAGGTGGGAAAAAAATTGAAACCGGTTTGGATGCTGATGGAAATAATATTCTCGACAATACCGAGGTTCAGGATGTCTCTTATGTTTGTAACGGTGTTGAAGGAGAAGATGGAAATGTGTACGATGTCCTTGTTGATGTAACCGATGAACCATTATGTTCGAACCCTGATGGACAGAGACTAAATACAGGTTTCGATCTGAACGATAACGGCATACTTGACTTGTCTGAAATCACTTCAATAGACTTTATAAACTGTCCGGAAGGAGCACCGGAAATACTGGTGCAGTGGGGAACTGCATCAAATGATTATACCGAAAGTGTTGCGGTTGATTCAGACGGAAATGTATATGTCACAGGATATACCAGTAGTGTTCTTTATGGAAGCTCATCTGGAAGCTATGATGCCTTCGTAACAAAATTTGATTCGAGCGGAACTGAAGTATGGGGAAAACAGTGAGGAAGTGCCTCAAGTGACTATGGCCAAAGTGTTGCAGTTGATTCAGACGGAAATATATATGTCGCAGGATATACCTTTGGAAGTATTTACGGAAGCTCATCTGGAGGCCATGATGCCTTCGTAACAAAATTTGATTCGAACGGTAATGAGGTATGGGGTAAACAATGGGGAACTGCATCAGATGATGTTAGTTTGGGTGTTGCAGTTGATTCAGAAGGAAATGTATATGTCACAGGAAATACCGGTGGAAATCTATACGGAATCTCTTCAGGAGACCGTGATCTCTTCGTAGCAAAATTTGATTCGAACGGAAATGAGGTATGGGGGAAACAGTGGGGATCTACACTTGGTGACTATCCCCAAAGTATTGCTGTAGATACTGCAGGAAATGTATACGTCACAGGAAATACTGCAGGGAATATTTACGGACAAATAGGAAACTATGACGTCTTTGTAACAAAATTTGATTCGAGTGGTAATGAAGTTTGGGGAAAACAGTGGGGAAGTGGTAACTACGATGAAGCACGAAGCATTAACGCTGATACAGCTGGAAATGTATATATCACAGGATATACTATAGGAAATATTTACGGACAAATAGGAAGCTATGATTCCTTCGTAACAAAATTTGATTCGAGCGGAAATGAAATTTGGGGAAAACAGTGGGGAAGCGCATCAAGTGATTATGCCGAAAGTGTTGCAGTTGATACAGCAGGAAATGTATATGTCACAGGATATACCGCTGGAGCTATTTACGGAATCTCTTTAGGAGAAAATGATTCCTTCGTAACAAAATTTGATTCGAGCGGAAATGAGGTATGGGGTAGACAGACTGGAACAGCATCAAGCGATGCTGGTACAGGTGTTGCGGTTGATGCACGTGGAAGAGTATACGTGACAGGTTATACTCGCGGAGCATTTCCTGGCCGGATATCTACCGGTCTTTATGATGTTTTCCTGATAGTTTATCGTCCCGAATAGCCTGTTTCCGGATCTCACTACTAGTGAAGTTCTTGACCTTTATTTCTGCTACGCGGTGTACCTGCCTGCCAATGTAGAGGGGGAAAACTAACCTGGGCGTGTAGGAAGTGTTTCGACTGATTAACCCCATGCGACCCTGGTTTGCTGCTCTTACATTGATGAGTTTTATTCCGAACTACATGGAGAAGAGCTCAACAAAGGTAAAGAAGCCTAGCTCAAAAAAATCACCCGGGTTATAAATCCTACATGGAGAAGAGCTCAACAAAGGTAAAGAAGCCTAGCTCAAAAAAATCACCCGGGTTATAAATCCTACATTAGAAAATAATAAACCCGGAAAAACATTTGGCCAAAAAAACCAACCCAGGTTATAAATTCTCAAAGGCTGTGATGTTTATTGATTAAGTTATTTTAAATGGAACTTTAGAGGTGTTTTTATGGTTAAAAGGGTGCTTTTAACAGGTTGCTGTGGATTTATCGGCAGTTTTACAGTTCAGAACCTGATTGATAAAGGATATTTTGTGGTTGGCATTGACAATATGAATGATTATTACGATGTCAGACTTAAAAAGCATCGACTCGATATTCTTAAAAAAATGGAAAATTTTAAATTTTATCATGGAGATATAGAACGGCTGGATACAGTAAATCATATATTCAATGAATTCAAACCCGATGGCGTAATTAATTTGGCTGCTAGAGCTGGTGTTAGAGCCTCAACAGAGAATCCCTGGATATATTTATCCACTAACATAGTTGGAACATTAAACATCTTAAAAACAATGAAGGATTTTAATGTAAAAAGATTTGTACAGGCATCCACTTCGAGTGTATATGCAGGGCTAAAGGGGCCCTATAATGAAGAAATGAAGGTTGATACGCCATTTTCTCCATATGCAGCAAGCAAAAAAGGTTGTGAAGATTTATGTTACAGTTGGCATCATCTTTATGATTTTGATATTTCAGTTGTAAGATATTTCACCGTCTATGGACCGGCCCCCAGACCAGATATGAGCATTTTCAGGTTTATTCATTGGATATCGAACGGGCAGCGGGTTCAACTCACTGGTGATGGTACTCAATCAAGAGATTTTACTTATGTGGAAGATATTGCGGAAGGCACAGTGCTCTCTTATGAAAAATCTAAAGGGTTTGAAATATTTAACCTGGGTGCCGGTGAAAACCCATACTCTATGAATCAGATGATTTCAATAATTGAGGAGCTCAGCGGCAAAAAGGCTTTTATTGATTATTTACCGGTTCCTCGGGCAGATGTGCCATCAACAAGTGCCGATATATCAAAGGCAAAAAATGTACTGGGGTGGAAACCTGAAACTGGTTTTAAGGAAGGATTGAAAAATACGTATAAATGGTATTGTGATGAATCTGATTGGGTACGGAATATTCAACTCTGATATTTTCCAGTTGCAAAAATTCAATATTTACCATTAATATGCTTAAATCCCTTATGGATTTTCAGGAGGAGTAAATGGCAGTTATTGAAAGTTATGCGCTCACTGATGTAGGTCAACAGCGTGACCACAATGAAGACAGTCATGGTCTTATACCGGAACTGAATCTTTTTGTTGTGGCGGATGGAATGGGTGGCCATGCTGCCGGTGAAGTTGCCAGCGCCATGGCTGTTGAAGAGATAAAAAAAGTCGTTCTTTCCAATGAAGACCAAATCAGGAAATTTGAATCAGGAGATCCGGATGTCAGTAAATTTGATATCCTGATGCTTTTGGAACAGGCCGTTCAAAGTGCCTGTCTTGCCATTTTCAGAGAAGCCCAGAATGACAGTGCCAAGAGAGGTATGGGAACGACATGTGATGCATTGCTTATCATTAATGATAGAGGCTATGTAGTACATGTCGGGGACAGTAGAGTCTATATGCTGAGGCAGGGGAAGGTTCACCAGCTTACAACCGATCATAGCCTTATGAATGAACTGGTCAAAAGAGGGAAGTTCACAAAGGAGGAATTTCTTGCGAGTCCTTACGCAGAACAGAAAAATGCTTTAACCAGAGCTGTTGGGGTTTATGAAAGCATAGAATCGGATACTTTTGATTTTCCGGTGCTTCCAGGTGATAACTTTCTACTCTGTTCGGATGGTTTGAGCGCTTATCTTGATGATATTATAATCGACGAGACTTTTAGAGATGAAAATCTGCAATCAGTTGCACAATCGTTTATAGACACTGCCAACAGGGGTGGCGGTCACGATAATATCACAGCGGTTCTGGTTAGAATGCCTATGGAGGGTGATGTTCAGGATGCTATCAACAAGGCAGCTGAGATCAGTCTTTCCATGGACGTTTTGCATACCATTAAGATATTTAAACATTTACAATATCAGGAACTTGTTCTTGTTCATAGTTACACTGAACTGAGATCCTATCCTCCTGGCTCGGTTATAGTCACTCAGGGTGAAATGGGAGACGAACTTTTCATTATAGTTCGTGGTAAAGTACGCGTTGAGTCAGATGGTAAACTGATTACCCATCTGAGTGATCGAACACATTTTGGCGAGATGGCCCTGGTTGACAGGGAGCCCCGCAGTGCAACTGTTATTGCGGAATCCACCACAAAAGTGCTTATACTCAAGAAAAAAGATTTTTACAAGATCATCAGAACGGAACACGCTCTTGCAACAAAACTGCTTTGGAGTTTCATTGAAGAACTGACTACAAAACTCAGAAATACTACGGTACAACTGAAAGATCTTAGGGTGGCAGAAGATTTGGATTTTGAAGAGGAATTGGATCTTGTGGAGGAACCGGAGGATGCTTCTGCAAAAGAAAAGACTATAGACATTACTCCACCCATTCCTGAAAACTAACTATTTGTGTAATATAATAAAATCAGAGACTTAATGGAGCGTTTGGCAATATCCGGAGTTTTAGTCAGGTGATTACCCGGGTTAAAGTTTTCTTATATCTTCCATCACTTTTTCTATGATTTTTTCTGAAGTTTTTCTACTCGAAGGGAGCTTGGTATATTCTGAATAATCGACCTCGGAGCCGAATGAAACAGTTATTTTTTTGAAAAATCCCGGGAATTTACGACCTATGGGAAGAATGTTTTCCATCCCTCTTATTCTAACTGGAATGCATGTGCATTTTGTATCATGAATTAATTTTCCTGTACCCGGTCTGCCTTTACTTATTTCACCTGTTCTACTTCTGGAGCCTTCCGGATAAATCAACATAGTTGAATTCTTCAAGGCATTTTCCATAAGTTCGAGTGCATGAAAATCATGCTGCCCTCTGCGTACAGGAATGCATTTCCACATATTACTGAAGAAACTCTGAAATGAATTTCTGAAAAAATTTTCTTCAGCTGCAGGGTGCCAGGGCAGTAATGAAGGTTTCAAAAAAAGTGCAGGAAAAGATATTGCTGTGCCTATCAGGAAGGAATCTATCATTGTCTGGTGGTTGGACAGATAAAGAGTATTTTTCTTATGTGTAATATTTTTCCCACCTTTAATTTCAGTTCTGTTCAGAACAAAAAAATAAACCCATGAAATAAAACTGATGAAAAAAATCAAAAAGTAACTGATTATTTTATATATAATGGAAAAAAATACTTCCGGTTGACGTCTTATCTGAACTGGAATTCTTGAAACAGCATTTGCAAAAACTCTGGGCATTTTTACCTCCGGACGTTTTCTAAAGCAATTTGAGAACCAATACTTTCGGATCTTGAAGTAAGTATGTT